>NZ_CP126158.1:0-707112 GCF_030127145.1 Halobaculum halobium | reverse complement strand
TATAGAACGCTTTTAGATTATTCTTCCCCATTTCGGTTTCAGGCGGTTCGACTCCGCCGATGGGCTTCCAGAGAATCCGAATGAAACGCCTCGTCGCCGCCCTCGCCCTACTCACCCTCTCGGGAGCGCTCGTGTTCCCGTCAGCCGCGGCGCCGTTCGCCCTCTCACAGTCCGACGCCATCACCCAAGACGTCTCCCTTGCCCCCACAACGACGCCCAACGGCGACTACGCCTACCTCGACGAGAACGACGAACTCGTCGTCGACCTCACCGCCTCGAACCCGAACCTCGCGGGCGAAGCCGAGGGCGTCAACCCCGACGCCGTCACGACGCTCGCGAACGTCTTTCAGATCCACTACAACGGCTCGCGGTACGCGCACGTCTGGATCACCGACGAGTCCGACGCCGTGACGTTCACCGTCGACGGCGACCCCATCGACTCGGAGGCGAACAACGTCACGCTCGGGCCGAACCAGTCCGTCTCGGTCGGCGTCCTCGTCGACACCACCGGCGACGGCGGCGACGGCCTGATCGACGACGTGCAGGTGCACGCGGCGGTCGCCGAACCCGAGGGCGTGGACGGCGCGAGCACCGACGGGGGTGGATCCGTGGCGAGCACTGACGCCGGCGGCGACGCGAGCGAGGACGACGCCGACACCGCGTCGAGCGACGGCGGGACGGCCGTCCAGGTGTTCGCGCCGAGTCCGACCGAGCGCTCGGTCACGGTCGTCAACGCACCGACGGAGGGTCGAACGACGGTCGACCTGAACGCGATGCCCCTCGACGGTGAGTCCGCTGCCGACGGGGGACAGGCGAACCTCACGCTCGACTCGATTGCCGTGACCGCCTCGAACGGGAGCACCATCTCGCTTGAGTTGGCCACCGCCGAGCTAGGCAGCGAGGATGCCGTCGGCGTCTCGTCGCTCGGTGCGGTCGAAGTGACCGAGGCGGAGTCGGGGTCGGTCTCGGCGGCGACGGTCCGATTCAGCGTCTCGCGGGCGTACCTCGCGGACCGCGGCGTCGCGCCCGAGGAACTGACCGTGACCCGCACGAGCACCGGCGAGGCCTCGACACTGCCGGTCCGGATCGTCGACGCGGCCGGCGAGCGCGTCATCTTCGAGGCGGACACGCCGGGCTTCTCGACGTTCACCGTCGCGGCGCTGCGCCCGTCGATCGGCGTCTCCGAGGCGTCGCTGTCGACCGAGTCGATCGAAGCGAACGAGTCGGCGACCGTGACCGCCCGCGTCGGCAACGACGGCCGGGCCCCGGGCGAGAAGACGATCACGCTCACGCTCGACGGCGAGGCGGTCGCCGAGCGGACGGTCGAACTCGACGCCGGTGAGTCGACGACCGTGACGTTCGACGTGACGCCCGGGACGGCCGGCGAGTACGCGGTCGTCGTCGACGGCACGGCCGCCGGGATCTTGACCGTCGGCGGGACCGAGAGCGCGTCGGGCGCTGTCGGGACCGCGGCCGACTCCGGCGGAGAGACGGCGGCCGCGGTCACGGCCACGGCGGCTCCCGTCGAGGAACCGGCCGGGCTCGGGCTCGTCGAAGTCGGCGGCCTCGCGTTCGTCGCCGCGACCGTCGTGGCGCTGCTCGTGCTCGCGCGGCGCGTTCCTCGGTAACTGCGCGGCGGGTTCGCGGACCGAACCGTTATGCCATTCGGCGTGACACGTCGAACGAACGCCCTCCGATGACCGCTCCCCTGCGCCCGCACTCGGATCTCAGATGAACGACGCACCCGACTCCTTCCGAGCGACGCTCCGGAAGCGGGTACGCCTCGCCGACTGCCTCGGGCTCGCGGCGGTCCCGGCCGTGCTCGTGGCCGTGTTTCTCCTGCCTGCGGAGACCAAGCTGGAATACGTCTTCACCTACGAGCGGCCGACGCTCCTCACCGCGTACGCCGCTCACTTCGTCCACCGCTCGCTCTCGCATCTCCTCTCGAACGTGTTCGGGTACGCGTTACTCGCGGGGACGGGCTACGTGCTCGCCGTACTGGCCGACGCGCGCCGGCTGTTTTTCGTCGCGACGGCGACGTACCTGCTCGCGTTCCCGCCGGCGTTGTCGGCGCTGAACCTCGCCGTCCCGCGCGACGCCGTCGGCTACGGCTTCTCCGGCGTGACGATGGCGTTCGTCGGA
The DNA here is from genome assembly GCF_030127145.1 of Halobaculum halobium. Lineage (NCBI taxonomy): Archaea > Methanobacteriati > Methanobacteriota > Halobacteria > Halobacteriales > Haloferacaceae > Halobaculum > Halobaculum halobium. Next base: position 704,970 of record NZ_CP126158.1, on the reverse strand, counting down.
TTGCTCGTGATACTGCTGGCCGCGTACGCCGAGCGGCGAATACACCCCGAGGTGAGCGTCGATCACGCGCCCGTCGGCTTTCTCGCACTCCTCGCGCTCGTGTCGGTGCTCCTCCCGACGCACTCGGCTGTGGCGACGGCACTGGCGGGGACGGCCGCTCTCGGTGCGCTCGGATACGCGGCGATGGTCGCCGTCGATGTCCGCGGCACCGCGTTTCACTCGACCGCCCGCGGTTCGGGCTGGCTCGAGTTGTTCGCGTTCGGAGCGGTGCTGGTTCTCGGCTACCCGTTCGTCGGGTTTCCGGCCGAACTGGGGACGGGCGTCGCCGTAGTCAACGTGTACGTCCACTTCCTCGGGCTTTCGCTGGCGTTCCTCGTCGCCTTCGTGGCAGTGCTCGTCGACGCCGTCCCCGTGGCCGACGAGTGAACCGGCCGCTCACCGTCACACGGCCGTTCGGCGCGGGCAGTCGTTCGGACCGCGAGCGACCCGAGCCTTCTTACTTAGCGACACGAACACGTCACCGACGCGAATGGACGTCCGTCGACTCCTCACGATCGCTTCCGAACTCCTACTGATCGCCTTCGTCGTCTCGCTGGTCGCGGGGCAGGTGCTCGGACAGCCGATCCTCCTCAGTTACGTCGAGACGGGGAGCATGGAGCCGACGATGGAGCCCGGCGACGGCTTTATCGCCGTTCCGTCGGCGATAGCCGGGGAACCCGAACGAGGAGACGTGGTCACCTTTGAGGCCGAAGAACTGAACGGCGGCGGCCTCACCACACACCGGATCGTCGAGGAGACCGACCGCGGTTACGTCACCCGCGGTGACGCCAACCCCTTCACCGACCAAGACGGCGACGAACCGCCGGTGAAGGACGCGCAGATCGTCGCGCACGCCCTGCAAATCGGCGGCGCCGTGGTCGTGATCCCCGAACTCGGGACGGCGATTATGGGGATCCAGAGCCTCCTCTCCGGTGCCCAACGGTGGGTCGCCGCGACCGTCGGCAGCCGATCCCTGCTGGGCACGCAGGGGATCGCCTACATCGTCTTGGCCCTCTCGGCGCTGGGGTACGTCGTCGATCTGCTGCGCGGCGGCGACTCTGGCGGTCCCGACCGAACGAGGTCGACCGACCGCGACCAGGGCGTCTCGACGCGGCTTATCCTCGTCGCGCTCGCGGGGATGGTCGTCGTTTCCGCGACCGCCGCGATGGTCGTCCCCGCCGGCACCCAACAGTTCGGGATCGTCAGCGCCGAGTTCGACTCCGAGAACCCGACCGTCATCCGGCAGGGCGAGTCCGCCACGATCGAATACCGCGTCCCCAACGCCGGGCTCGTCCCGGTCCACAGCTACGTCCGCCCGGCCAGCGACGGCGTCGCGACCTCGCCCGAGCACGTGTTCGTCGAGGGACGCGGTGAGGCGCGGGTATCGATCACCCTCACGGCGCCAGCGGAGACCGGCTACTACCGACGGTACGTCGCCGAGCACCGGTACCTCGCGGTGCTCCCCGAGCCGGTGATCCGCGACCTCTCGCTCGTGCACCCGTGGCTCCCGATCGTCGCGATCGACGGACTGCTCGGCGGGACGCTGTACGGGCTCGGGCTCCTCCTCATCGACGGCGGCCGAACGCGGATCCGCTCGCGCGACTCCCGCCACGATCGGTCGGTCACCGCCAGGGTCTGGCGATCGTTGACCCGATAACAGATCCACCAACAGACATATGACTGATCCATCCACACCAGGGAGTAATGGACGAGGCCACGCGACTCCGCGTTCGGTCGGCGCTGTCGTCGTGGCTCACGGTGTTACTCGTCGTCTCGTTCGCGATCGGAACCGCCGGCGTCTGGGCGACGTACACCGCCCACGTCGACTCCGGGACGGAGACCGTTGAGCGACAGACCACGGCGTGGACCGCAACCGGGTCGTTCGACCACTCGGCGACGGTGACACGCGACAACCCACTGTACCCGGTCGGGACGACGCTGACGAACCGGTCGACGTTCTTCCGCACGGTCACGCCCGTCCTCGACGGGAGGTTCACGGTCGCCACCCCCGGAATCGACGGGAACGCGTCGATCGCGCTCTCGACGGCGCTGTTGGTCGAGTCGACTGACGAGGAAACTACCTACTGGAGCGACAGCCGGCCGTTGAACGCGGTAACGGCCACGTCGGCCGACGAACCCGCCTCGGTCGCGTTCTCGGTCAACACCTCCGAGGTCGCCGACCGGATCGCGGCGATCGAAGAGGAGGTCGGAACCGCCCCGGGCGAAACGACCGTCGCGGTGGTCGTCGACGTGGAGATCCAGCGGTCGACCACCGGCGGGGCGACCAGCCGGCTCTCGTTCTCCAGCCGACTCCCCATCGCGTTGAACGGAGATACGTACACTGTCTCCGGCCCCGGACGCATCGAGGAACCGGTTCAGCGGACCGTCTCCGAGCGTGTCGAACGCGAGTACGGCCCGATTCGATCGATCGGCGGGCCGGCCGCACTCGTCGTCGGACTCGTCGGGATCGGAGCGCTGGGGTACGTCGCGGGGCGAGAGCGACCGGCGCTGACGGACACCGAGCGTGCGCGCCTCGAGTATCTGAACGACCGATCCGAGTTCGACCAGTGGATCGTCTCCGTCCGTCTCCCGCCGGACGCGAGAGACCGCCCCACCGCCGAGGCCGGCTCGCTCGCGGATCTGGTGAACCTCGCGATTGACACGGACAACGCCGTGCTTGAAGAGCCAGACGGCGACGCGTTTCACGTCGTCTCGGACGAGTACCGGTACACGTATCGAGCCCCCCCGCCCGCGACCGACGGGCCGGGTCTCGGATCGACGGATCCGGGTATCGTCTCCTCGGTCTTGTCGGGAGCGCTCGACAGCCGTGGCGAGGCCTCCGACGACGGAGCCCCGTCCGCCGGTGACGACGCAATCGTCGACGGACACGAGAGTGACGGAGACGAGGGACGAGACGACCCCGAGACGCGACACGAACCGGACCCGGAGCCCTCTGCAGACCCCGTGCCTACAGAGACGGACGGCGATAGCGAAGAAGGCGGCTCCGACGGGGACGAGAGCGACTGACTACGAGAGCGACTGACTACGCGACCGGCTGGCTACGCGTCCGGCCGACTACGCGACCGACAGATTACGCCGAGGTTCGGTACGGCGCACACACGCGGCGAACGCCCTCCTCGAAGTCGACCTCGGGCTCCCAGCCGGTCGCCTCGCGGATCCTCGTGATGTCGGCGCAGGTGTCGTGGACGTAGTTCTCCAACGGGATCGGCTCGTACTCCGGTTCGACGGCCGTGCCGAGCGCGTCGTTGATGAGTTCGACCATCTCGTTGAACGAGTACGGATCGCCGGTGCCGAGGTTGTACACGCCTGCCAGTTCGTGGTCGGCGATCAACTCCAGACCGCGGACGATGTCGTCGACGTGCGTGAAGTCGCGCGTCTGGGTTCCGTCACCCCACAGCACCGGCGACTCCCCGTTGGCGATGTCGTCGGCGAACTGCGAGACGGTGTTGGCGTAGTCGCCCTTGTGGCCCTCGGCGCCGCCGTAGCCCTGATACACCGAAAAGAAGCGCGCGCCGGCGCACGTCAGCTCGTCGTAGAAGTCGTTGTAGTACTCCGCGTAGCGCTCGCGCCCGAGCATCGACGCGTCGTACCCCGTCGACGCCTCCAGGTCCATGTCCTCGGGGCTCGGTTCCGTCCGGCTCCCGTACGCGGAGGACGTCGACGCGTACACGACGGTGTCGCAGCCGTCGTCGCGAGCCTGCTCGACGACGTTGACGAATCCCTCGATGTTGACGCGGGCGCCCTGCCGGGGGTTCTCCTCGAGCATCTGGCGCGAGGACAGCGCCGCGAGGTGGAAGACAACGTCCACGTCGGTCGGGAGCCCCTCGTCGAGCACGTCGGCCTCGACGAACTCCACGGCCGCCGAGAGGTTCTCCGGCGTCCCGAGGTAGCCGTTGTCGAGCGCGATCACGTCGTTGCCGGCGGCCGCCAGCGCGTTCGCGAGGTTCGAACCGATGAACCCGGCGCCGCCGGTGACCAGCACGCGTGCGTCGTTCATGTCCGAACTGGATTCGCCCGCGCAAAAAGCGGTGTCGGTTGGCTGATGTGCCGGTCGAGGGCAGGGCTCGAAGCGGCGATCGGAGTCCCGTTTCGGAGCGCGACCGAAGCGGAGCTGTACGGCGATCACGTGAAGCTCCGCCGGGTCGAACCCCCCGCCGTGTGGGGATCGCTCTCGCGGGTGTACTGGGTCCGTGGTTTTATGCGGGTTCCAAGACGACTATATACAAATGTCGTCCATCGAGCTCACCGACAGTCAGCGGAAGATCCTCAACGAACTGGTCAACCTCTACCGTGAGGAGGAAGACGCCGTCAAGGGAGAGACGATCGCGGACGCCGTCGGCCGCAACGCCGGCACGATCCGCAACCAGATGCAGAGCCTGAAGGCCCTCCAGTTGGTGGAGGGGGTACCCGGGCCGAAGGGTGGCTACAAGCCGACGGCAAACGCGTTCGAGGCGCTGGACCTCCAGAACCTGGACGAGCCCGCGTCGACGCCGCTGTTCCACGAGGGGGAACGGCTCGACAACGTGAACGTCCAAGAGATCAACCTCACGTCGGTCCACCACCCGGAGCTGTGCCGCGCGGAGATCCACGTCCAGGGGTCGGTGCGCGACTTCCACGAGGGCGACTCCGTCAGCGTCGGGCCGACGCCGCTGTCGAAACTAGTGATCGACGGCACGGTCGACGGGAAAGACGACACCGCCTCCGTCCTCATTCTCAAGATCGACGGGATGGAGGCGCCCTCGGAGCCGCCCGAGCACTGATCGCGAACCGGGAAACAGCACCCGGCTCCGGTGGGTACACACGACTCCGGGAGCGCGAACGGTTACCGTTCGTGGCCGACGCGCTTTGCGGTCACACCCGGCGTCGGCACCTCGACGGCCGCGAGGAGTGACCGAGCCCCGCGGCGACGAACGCACGGCTGGCGGACGAGGCGGAGCGTGAGAACGGACGGCGCCGTGCGTCCGCGGAGACTATTCGTGGCGGTTCACATGTCGTTCCAGGCGTTGAGCGCGCGCCCGTACCCGGAGACGTCCGCGATCCAGCGGCTCGCGACGGCCTTCTTCAGCGCCTTGGCGGCCGGGCCGCCGAAGGTGTTCACGGGGATCGTGAATCCGGGCGCCTTCACGTCGTGGGCGACCGCCTCCTCGCCGATCGAGATGAGCGTCCCCTTGTCCTCGTGGCGCCACGACTTCAGGGGAGCGCCACGGACGGCGCGGGCGAGGTTCTCGCCGGCGACTTCTGCGGCCTGCCAGGCGGCCTGGGCGGTCGGCGGAGCGAGGTCGTCGTCGCCCTGGTCGACCAGCGCGGTGTCGCCGATGGCGAACACCCGGTCGTCGCTCGTCTCGAACGTGGACTCGGCGTACACGCGGTTGGATCGCTCGTCGGCGTCGAGGTGGAACTCCTCGACCTCGGGCTGGCCCGTGATGCCGCCGGTCCACAGCAGCACGTCGTAGTCCATCACGAGGTCGTTCGAGAAGTCGATCTCGTCGGTCTCGGGCGCGTCACCCTCGCCGTCCTCGCCGTAGTACTCCGACTCTGCGCCGCCCAGGTAAACCGCGTTCTCGTCGACCTTCGAGATGAACTCGCCGGTGGAGACGGCGATGTCCTTCTGGTTCAGGCGCTTCTGGATCGCGCCTTGCACCTCGGGGTCGTTGTTCGGGAACACGGAGTCGAGCCCCTCGACGATCTCGATGTCGATCGGCGCCTTGTGGTCGTCGCGGTACTCCGCGATCTCGCCGGCCGACTGGATCCCTGAGAGACCGGCGCCGCCGACGAGCACCTTCGCGGGGTCGGTGGTGGTCGCCTCCTGCCCGGCGGTCTTGACCGCCTGGTGGATCTCGCGGGCGTCGTCGAGCGTCTTGAGCGTGAGCGCGTGCTCGCGCAGCCCGTCGATGCCGAAGAACGCCGTCGCCGACCCGACGGCGACGAGGGCGTAGTCGTAGTCGATCTCGTCGCCGTCGCGGGTGTGGATCACGCGCTCGTCGGTGTCGATCTCGGTGACGCGACCCCGGACGAAGTCCGTGTCGTCGTCTTTGATCTCTTCGACCGGGATGGCGACCTTGGACTCGACCTCGGGCTTGCGGATGACCCGGTGGGACTCGTGGAGCACGAGGTGGTAATCGGTGTCCGACACCCACGTCAGTTCGGCCTCACCCGGTTCGATCGCGTCTTCGAACGCTTTCACCGTCCCGGCACCGGCGTACCCGGCCCCGACGACGACGACCTGTTGGCTCATGGACGCGTGTTCCCGGGCGGAGGATAAATGCGTGTTGAAACCGCCGGCAACGGGCGATTCTGGCGGCCGAGTCGGGCGAGTGCTCGATTACTCCAGCGACAGGCCGGCGTGCCAGCGGTCGACGCCCGCCTCGCGCTTCACCTCGTCCATCCGCGCCAAAAGCGCCGCCGCGAGGCTGGCGCACTCAGCCGCGCGCGACTCGCCTTCCGTGCGGAACTCGCCGGTGACGCGGTTGGCGTACACCGTGCAGACCGCGCCGGCGCGGAGGCCGTACACGTTCGCGATGGTCGCGATCGCCGCGGCCTCCATCTCGATGTTCTTCACGTTCGCCTCGCGCAGTTCCTCGACGAGCGCGTCGCTGCCGGCGGCCTCGAAGCCCTCGAACCCGGGGCGACCCTGCCCGGCGTAAAAGGAGTCGGCCGACATGGTGATCCCGACGTGATAGTCGTACCCCAGGCGCTCGGCGGCGGCCACGAGCGCGGAGACGACCTCGTGGTCGGTGGCCGCGGGGTAGTCCTCCCGGACGTACTCCTTGCTCGTCCCTTCCTGGCGGACGGCCCCGGACGTGATCACCAGATCGCCAACCTCCATCCCCTCCTGGATGGCGCCACAGGAGCCGACGCGGATGAAGGTGTCCGCGCCGACGCGCGCGAGTTCCTCCACGGCGATCGCCGCCGAGGGGGAGCCGATCCCGGTCGACGTGACCGACAGCGGCTCGCCGTCGTACTCGCCGGTCGCGGTGCGGTACTCGCGGTGTTGGCCCACCTCCTCGTGGTCGTCCCACAGCGCGGTCACCTTGTCGACGCGCTCGGGGTTGCCCGGGAGGAGGACGGTGTCGGCCACGTCGTCGGAGCCGACCTCGATGTGATACTGGACCTCTGCGTTCGGGTCTTCGCTGTCGTCGCTGGGGTCGCGGTCGCTCATGTCCCCGCACTTCTTCGAGGCGCCTTGTAAGTCCGCTCGTTTCCCGGGTGGATTCCCGCACCTTCGGGGCGTTCTCACGCCGGTGCGATCGCCGGCGACGACCGCCGGCTGCTCGACGGCGTCTGATCTGACGCAGTCGGATTCGACGGGGCCCGCGGGAGTCGCCGCCGGGAACTAAGCCGCTCGCCGCCGAGGCTCTGGTGTGTCGGCCACGACGGATCCGGGACTCGACTACGTCAACCCCGCGGCCGCCTACGGCTTCGACGCCAGCTATCACCACAACGTACCCAACTGGGACATCGGTCGGCCTCAGCGCGCGTTCGTCGCGCTCGCGGAGGCGGGGCGGATCGGTCGGCGGGTGATCGAGGTCGGCTGCGGCACGGGCGAACTGTCGCTGTTTCTCGCGCGACGAGGACACAAGGTGCTCGGCGTCGACGTGGCGCCGACGGCGATCCGACAGGCGCGCGAGAAGGCGCGCTGGCGACGCATCCCCGCGCACTTCCTCGTGTGGGACGCGCTTCGACTCGACGCCCTCGGCGTCGGCGCCGATACCGTCGTCGACTCCGCGATGCTGCACTGTCTCGGCCCGATGGAGCGGCGGCTGTCGACCGAAGCGATCCGTCGGACGCTGCGCCCCGGCGGCGACTACTTCCTGTTGTGTGACGCCCGTGACGACGGCGTCGCCCCGACGTGGGCGTCGCTGTCGCGGGCGGACCTCCGTGCGCTGTTCCGCCCAGACCGCGGCTGGGAGCTGTCGTTCGTGTCCGACACGGTGTTCGAGCGTCGCGGGACGCGGAACCCGGCGTTCCTCGTCGGGGCGCGGCGAACGCGGTGACCGTCGGCGCCGCGACCGCCGAGGGCATCGCAGGCGTGCGGACGGCAGGTACATACTGCTCGCTGCCCATGATCGACGTATGACGGAGAACGCCACGTTCGGCGGCGGCTGCTTCTGGTGTATCGAGGCTGCGGTTGAGGAGATCGAGGGCGTCGAGAGCGTCACCTCCGGGTACGCCGGTGGCCACACCGAGAACCCGTCCTACCGGGAGGTCTGTACGGGCGAGACGGGGCACGCGGAGGTCGTCCAGGTCGCGTACGACCCGGACGCAGTCTCCTACGAGAAGCTGCTGGAGGTGTTTTTCACCGTCCACGACCCGACGCAGTTGAACCGCCAGGGGCCCGACGTCGGCAGCCAGTACCGTTCGATCGTGCTCTATCACGACGACGAGCAGCGCGCGCTGGCCGAGTCGTACATCGAGGCACTCGACGAGGAAGGCGGATACGAGGACGACGTCGTCACCGAACTCGAACCGCTGGCGACGTTCTACCGCGCCGAGGAGAAGCACCAAGACTACTTCGCGAAGAATCCGAACGACGCCTACTGCACGATGCACGCCCAACCGAAGATCGACAAGGTGCGCGAGAAATTCGCCGAGATGCACCAAGCGTGAGGACGACGCCGAGGCCAGAGGGGAGGTCGGTTCCCTATCGGGCTGGGTCGACGCCCTCGAAGTACTGATCGTAGTGCGCTGCACAGCCGGGGTTGAACTCGGCGTCGCAGGCCGGGCAGGCGAACGCGGCGTCACGGTACTCGTCGACGGACAGCGTCGCTCCGCAGGCGCCACACAGCACCGCGGGCTCGTCGAAGCGGTCGCGTGGCCACGGCTCGCGCTCGTGTCCCGCGACGGCGTCGTGGCACTCTGCACACGGGAAGAACTCCCCACAGCAGCCGAGCCGTAGGGCGATCACGTCCGTCGGTCCGTCGTAGTGGGCACAGCGAGTCTCGGTGCCGACGTCGACGCCGCGAACGGCAGTGCCGTAGACGAGTCGTCGCACGCGTGACGCCGGGACTCGGACCGGCAAAACCGTTGCGCCCCGCGCCGGTCGTCGTCCAGTCGAAGCCTCGGTTCACCCCAGTTAGCGGGTTACGTACAACTCAGACCGCAGCACGGCGGGTAGTCGGTTGCGACGGGGTCGCTCGCGCGGGCCGAGGTGACGCGTCGCGATCCCGGCCCGCGATCGACCCGTCGACGGTCGATTCGACGCCGATCGCGACGGGCCCAGCACGGACGACTCGGCGGCGGTACCGGACCGACCGGACCGGTTCCGGGCGCCTCTCGTGACGCCGGTTGACCTGCTTGGACGGGGGTGGCTTGCTTGGATGAGAGAGATTTGCTTGGACGGGGGTGGCTTGTCGAGGATATCCGGCGGATAACAATACTCGAGTCGACCCTCGGATCGCTCGCTCGCGGACGAGGCTCGTCGCCTTCCTCGACGCGAGTACCGGCCGAGTCGCGCTCGGCGTCTGTGGATCACGCGCCGACCGATGTCGCTTCGGCCGCCGGAGGCGTTCCCACGCCGACGGCTCGATCGCATCGCCCCGACTGCGGCCGCATCCCCCGCGGCCGATCCGAATTCGGCCCACGGGTGGGCCCGACCCACCCACCCGATTTTTGCCTCACATTTCGGCGTTCGACAGCTTTGTGAGTAGTCCGCCGCCGATCGGATCCATGTCGAAGCAAGGGGAGCTCCCGCCGACGCCGTCTGGCCTTCCGGTGCTCGGAAACGCCGTCGGGTTCGCGAGCAACCCGTTCGGGTTCGTTCGCGAGTCCGTCCGGTCGACGGGCGACGTGGTCCGCCTTCGGTTCCCCGGGACCGACGTGGTCATCCTCGCGCACCCCGACCACGTAGAGTCGGCCCTCCTGAATCGCGAGGCGTTCGGGAAGCTCGACGACTTCTCGGTCGCGTTCGGTGACGCGCTGCTCGCGGTCGAGGGAGACCGGTGGCGGCGACAGCGTCACGCCATGGAGTCGTTCTTCAGCCCATCCCGGGTCCGCGAGCACGCGGAGGTGATGGTCACGCTCGCGGGCCAACGAGCCGAGCGGTGGACGGACGGGGCGACGGTTCGGGTCGACGAGGAGATGCGAACGCTCGCGCTCCGGAATCTGTTCGAGGTCGTCCTCGGAGACGCGCCGCCGGCCGAGGAGCTCGACGAGCTCGCGGAGACAGCCCACGCGCTGAACCGGTGGTTCGAACCGACCTCGTGGGTGTTGCCGACGTGGGTTCCGACGCCTGCCCGTCGATCGTTTCGCCGCGGCGTCGCGGCGATGCGCGAGCACGCGCGTTCCCTGCTCGCCAGCGAAGACGGCGGCCCCGACGACGGGAGCCTGCTCGCCAGGCTCGCCGCCCTCCGCGACGACCCCGACTCGGGGTTTGACGAGGCGGAGGTGCTCGATCAGGTCGTCGGGATGGTGTTCGCCGGTCACGAGACGACGGCGCTCTCGCTCACGTTCGCGCTCCACCTGCTCGGCGCCAACCCCGCGGTCGAACGGCGAGTGGTCGAGGAACTCGACGAGACACTCGACGGACCGCCGACGGCGACGGACCTCGACGAACTGTCCGTTCTCGACCGGGTGGTTCACGAGACGATGCGACTGTACCCGCCGGTGCACGCGATCCCGCGGGTCGCCAGGGAACCGGTTTCTGTCGGCGGGTACACTCTCCCCGCGGACACGACGGTGCTGCTCAGCACGTGGAGCCTGCACCGGGACCCGCGGTGGTACGACGAGCCCGAGACGTTCGACCCGACGCGGTGGCGGTCGACGACGCCGCGCGAGCGTGGCTACGCGTTCGTCCCGTTCGGCGGCGGCCCGCGGATCTGTCTCGGTCGGCACCTCGCAGAGCTGGAGCTGAAGGCGACGCTGGCGACGATCTGCCGGCGCTATCGGCTCGACGCGACTGGGTCGCTCTCGGTCTCGCCGCAGATGACCACGCAGCCGGATGGCCCGGTGACGGTTCGAGTCCGCGACCGCCAGTGAACAGCGAACGTGAATCGTAAACGCAGGCGGAAATAGCGACTGTGAGCGGGACGTGAACGCGCGATCGAGGACGGTCTCGGGTCGCGGACAGCTCGGTTCAATACGCCGGTTCACGCGCCGCTCCCGGTTTCGAACCGTCAGGGGAGAAGCCGGGGGCGGGATTCGAACCCGCGAAGTCTCGATTACAAGTCGAGTGCATGCACCGCCCATGCTCCCCCGGCGCGTACTGGGGTCGTACTGCGTCCTCCGTTTAATCGCTATCGCTTCCGTCGCCGTCCACCGGCTTCTCTAGTTCGATGCGGTGGGCGTCGTAGCCGTGCCGCTCATAGAATCGCCTCGCGTCTCGGTTCGCAGCCATCGCCTCGAGCGCGACCACGTCGACGCCCTCGTCCGCGAGCGCCGACTCGGCGGCCGCGAGTAATTCTGCTCCGACGCCGCCGTCGCGATACCCCTCGCGAACGAACAGGTTGTACACTGCCCCGCGGGTCACGTCTAGGTCGTAGCGGCCCGACTCGATCCCGAACGTGACGAACCCCACGACTCCCCTCGACCCTTCGTCCGGGAGGCCGGCGTCCGCACCGCTCTCGTCCGGATCCGGGGCCGACGCCCGAGCGACGACGAGGCCGCCGGTGACGACCGCGCGCGCGGCCGCGTCGGCGGCAGCCGGCCGGTTCTCGGCGGCGGCGAGGTGGGTCCCGTGGGATCGCTGTCCGTCCGCGAGACGAACCCAGAGGTCGGCAACGGTCTCGACGTCGTCCATCGTGCCCGGTTCGACCGTGACGCCGCCGGCATGGTTCGGCTCGCGTTCGTCGCTGGCGGGCCTCCCGCGATCACGCGCGTCGGTGTCCGACGGATCGACCGGCATCCACCGGTTCGAAGGGTCTGACTTGGCTTGGCCCTTGTGCTCCGAGTGTCGGGGACGCCGACAGTCGTGTCGGCTCGACGACGCTGTCCTGCGGGTGAGAGAATGGTTAAGTGCGTTGGGGTACCTCACGAATCGTGAGAAGGAATATCAATGGGCATTAGCGAAACGTACTCACGCGGCAGAGACCTTGCCGCCTCTCGGCCGTTCGTCCTCATCGTCGCCGGCATCATCGCGTTCCTGGTGTTCGACCTCGGCCGCCAGATCGCGGCGCCGGGAGGCCTCACGGGCGCGCAACTCGCCGGATTCCTGTGGGAGGGGATCGTAGTTGGGCTCTCGATCGGGCTCGCGGGCGTCGGACTCTCGATGACGTACAGTATCCTGAACTTCGCGAACTTCGGCCACGGCGACTACGTCACCTCCGGCGCGTTCGCCGGTTGGGCGGTGACGTGGCTGTTCGCGGGCGCCGGGCAGTTCGACCTGACGACGCTGCTGTTCATCGGCTCGGTGTCGACGCGGGATCTGGGGGTGACGATGTTCGCGACCCCGCTCGCGGTCGTCGCGGGACTGGTCGTCGCGGCCGCCGCGACAATCGTCCTCTCGCTCGTCATCGATCGACTGGTGTACAGGCCGATGCGCGACGAGGGCGGTATCTCGCTGCTCATCGCCTCTATCGGGGTCGCACTGGCGCTTCGGTACGTGATCTACATCGTCTTCGGGCAGCGTACCCGCGGGCTCACCGACGCGCAGTCGGTGCCCGATCTCGCGATCGCGGGCGGGTTCGGCGTCGGTGGACACGAGGTCACGCTCGTCGTCATCGCAGCCGGCCTGATGCTCGGCGTCCACCTCCTGCTCCAGACGACGAAGCTCGGGAAGGCGATGCGCGCGATGGCAGACAACGAGGACCTCGCTCGCGTCACCGGCATCCCGACCGAGCGGGTCGTCCGCTTCACGTGGATCATCGGCGGCGGCCTCGCGGGCGCCGGCGGGTTCCTCATCGCGCTCGAACGCGGGACCATGAACTTCCAGTTCGGCTGGGTGCTCCTGCTGTTGATCTTCGCGGCCGTGATCCTCGGCGGCATCGGCTCCATCTACGGGGCGATGTTCGGTGGGGTCACGATCGGCATCGCACAGAGCATCTCGCTGGTGTGGCTCCCCAGCGAGTTCTCGACGGTCGCCGCCTTCGGCGTCATGATCTTCGTGCTGCTGTTCAAGCCTGAGGGCCTCTTCTCGGGGGTGACGACGGCGTGAGTTCCTCGACGGAGCCCGCCGACGCAGGCGGAGCGGCCGGCGACGCGGGCGGCGGCGGTTCCAGCCGGGCGATCCCGGGCTGGACGCCGTACCGCGAGTGGTTCCGGGGGCAGTGGAACGAGGGCGGAGCCACCGCGTGGGCGACCGCGCTTGGCCACCTGCTGGTCGGGGGCGTTCTGTTCGCGCTCGTGGCCGGCTTCGACCTAGGAACGCTCCCGATCGGCGGGAGTCTCGTCTGGTTCGTCTATCTCTCGGTCACCGTCGCGGTGTTGTACGCCGCCACGGCGCCGCCGGCCGAGCCCTACGTCACGTGGCTTGAGGACCGCTGGATGGAGTCGGACGCCGACAAGCTGCTCATCATCCTCGGGCACGTCGTCGTCGTCTTCTTCGTGTTCGCCGTCGCGTTGGGACTCCCGTTCAACGGGCTCATGGGCGCGCTCGGATCGGTGCTGTTCTTCACGGCCGTGTACGCGATGATGGTGTTAGCGCTCAACCTCCACTGGGGGTACGCTGGGGTGTTCAACATCGGCATCGCCGGCTTCATGGCCGTCGGCGTGTACGTGATGGCGATCCTCTCGTCGCCGGCGGAGGCCAGTGCGACGTCGATTCCCGGACTGGGGCTTCCGCTCCCGATCGGGATCCTCGGGGGCGTGCTCGCCGCCGCGTTCGTCGGGCTGCTTGCCGCGCTCCCGGCGCTCCGGTTGCGGGCGGACTACTTCGCGATCGTCACCGTCGCGCTCTCGGAGATCATCCGGCTCACGCTCAACTCCCGGACGCTCCAAGAGTTCACGATCGCCGGCGTGACGACCGGCACCGGCGGCGCGACCGGCATCACGATGCCGGGGAATCCGGTCCGACTCCTCTTTTATGACGGCTTCGGCGCCGGCGCGGAGCCCGCGCTGTTGGGGTCTATCCTGTTTCCGCTGTTCGGCGACCTCCGGATCGAGCTGATCCCGCCGGGATCGTCGTGGCTCGGGATCGTCTCGCTTCCGGCGTTCACCCTCGATCTGGCGATCCAGCCGTCGGTTATCAACAACTGGGCGTACGTCGTGGTGCTCGCCGGGTTCGTCGGGCTGTTCTACGTCCTGCTCGTGCGCACGGGGAACTCACCGTTCGGTCGCGTGCTCAAGGCGATCCGCGAAGACGAGATGGTCGCGAAGTCGCTCGGGAAGGATACGAATCGCTTCAAGATCGTCGCGTTCATGTTCGGCTGCGGGCTGATGGGGCTGGGCGGCATCCTCTGGCAGGGGAGCCAGGGGTTCACCAATCCCGGCGCCTTCCGGCCGATCATCACGTTCTACATCTGGGTCGCGCTCATCATCGGTGGCGCCGGCTCGAACACCGGCAGCGTCCTCGGCGGCGCGCTGTTTGCAGGCGCCATCTGGGAGGGGCCGGTGTACGTCCGGCGGGTCGTCACCAACTACGTCAGCTTCGGTGACACGCCGAGCACGTTCCCGGCGGCGGTCGCGCCGTTCCTCGAGGGCGAGGTGCTCCCGTTCCTCGCGTTCCTGCTCGACAACGTCTCTGCGCTTCGGTTCATCCTCGTCGGCGTCATCCTCGTGATGCTGATGCAGCGGCGACCCGAGGGGCTACTCGGACACCGCAAGGAGGAGGCGGCAGCGATCCCGCTCACCCGCCCGGGTGACGCGGGGAAGACGGCGGGCGAGGCGGTCGCTGACGGCGGGCGTGACGACGCCGCCGAGGAGGTGCGCGATGAGCGCCGACGGCGACGCGGCCGGCGGAACGGACGCCGACGCGACCGCGGCCGAATCGACGTCGGCGACCGCACAGGGCGCACGCGACGTCGACGAGCACCCGCTGGTCGTCGAGAACCTCCGCAAGACGTTCGGCGGGATCACCGCCGTCGACGACGCGAGCTTCTCCGTCGCCGAGGGGTCACTCACCGGGCTGATCGGCCCGAACGGCGCCGGCAAATCGACGACGTTCAACTGCATCACGGGCGTCCACACGCCCACGTCGGGACGGGTGACGTTCCAGGGGACCGACATCACCGGCATGGCGCCCCACGCTATCGCCCAGCAGGGGCTCGTGCGGACGTTCCAGATCGCCCGGGAGCTCCCGGAGATGACTGTGCTGGAGAACATGATGCTGGCGCCGAACGGGCAGGTCGGCGAGCGGCTCACCAACGCGGTCGTGCCGGGACTGCGCGACCGCGTCGTCGAACAGGAGAAAGAACTCCTCGAACGAGCGTGGCAGCAGCTGGAGTTCTTCGAGATCGACCACCTCGCCCAGGAGTACGCGGGCACGCTTTCGGGTGGTCAGCGCAAGCTGCTGGAGATGGCGCGCGCGCTGATGACCGATCCCGAGATGGTGTTGCTCGACGAGCCGCTGGCCGGCGTCAATCCGACGCTGGAGGAGAAGCTGCTCGACCGGATTCACGAGCTTCGCGACAGGGGGAACACGTTCCTCTTCGTCGAACACGACATGGACGTCATCATGAACAACTGCGAACACGTCATCGTCATGCACCAGGGGTCGGTGCTCGCGGAGGGCACCCCAGAACAGATCACGAGCGACGAACGCGTCGTCGAGGCGTACCTCGGAGGCGACGTATGAGCCGCGAGGGCGAGGGCGAGATCGAGCGAAGCGAGCCCTCGAGCCCTGCGGGGAGCGAGGCGACCCACGAGGGTGACGACGCCGCCGAAATCGTCTCCGACGACGCCGACGCCACTGCGGGCGCGACGCGGGCCGCAGACGCGACGATGCCCGAGGAGAGCCTGCTTCAGGTCCGCGACCTGGACGCCGGCTACGGCGACCTACAGATCCTCACGGACGTCGACATGGACGTCGGCGACGGCGAGTACGTCACCATCGTCGGCCCCAACGGCGCCGGGAAGTCGACCGTCATGAAGTCCGTCTTCGGGCTGACGTCGTACATGGGCGGCACCATCGAGTTCGACGGCGAGAAGATCCAGGGTCGCTCGCCCGACGAGATCATCCACGAGGGGATCGGCTACGTTCCCCAGAACGACAACGTGTTCGAGAGCCTCTCGGTGCGGGAGAACCTGGAGATGGGCGCGTACATCCTCGACGAGGTGCCGGAGGACCAGATCGAAGTCATCTACGACCGATTCCCGATCCTCCGGGAACGCTCGGACCAGCGCGCCGGGACGATGTCCGGCGGCCAGCGCCAGATGCTCGCGATGGGTCGCGCGCTCATGCTCGATCCCGACCTCCTGCTGCTGGACGAACCGAGCGCCGGACTCGCCCCCGACTTGGTACAGGAGATGTTCGACCGCATCGACCGCATCAACGACGACGGCACGGCGGTCCTCATGGTCGAGCAGAACGCCAAACAGGCGCTGCGCCGCTGTGACCGCGGCTACGTCCTCGTGAACGGGGAGAACGCGTACGTCGACTCCGGCGACGCGCTGTTGAACGACGAACAGGTTCGCAAGGACTTCCTCGGCGGCTGACGCCTGCGGGCCGCGGTCGCGAGTTGTGTCACACCGAGGCGGATCGCCCCGCTCGTGTCCCGTGGGTCGGCCCTACGCCAGCGCGTAGCGATCGTTCGCTTTCTCGACGTGTCCTGCCTCGCGGAGGGTCTTCAGGATGGAGTACAACGAGATCCGCTTCATCGACAGCCCGTCACAGAGGTCGTCTTCGGGAACTGCACCGTGCGTTGCGAGGTACAGATACACCAGCTTCGCCCGGGGAGAAGAAACCCCATCGGGGAGCTGCGTCATCGGCGTCGTTGCCTGCGTCGGCGTGGCGTCGGCGTGTGTCGTAGTCATCGTGATTTCAGCGTGTACTTCGACACGTGTAAAACTGTGGTACGACGTTCGTCGAAAGTCTCGAAAACACCTCAATCGCGTCCCGTACCGGTCGATATCGAACGGTATCGGAATACGAGTGAACGGATTCTGGGTGTCATCGGGGCCGCGTTTCGACTCCTGACGGCGAGGAGTCCTCACTCTGATTAGGGGACCGGAGAGTGAACAGGTGTCGGCGCGCGCAGCGGTCGGAGACCGACTACGACGTGCTGTGACGTGACTATGGAGCGAGAGAGAACCGGATCGAATCGAACGGACCAGGAATCGAGAGATCGCGACGACCAGCCCGAAGACGGGCGAGCGGCTCAGTACGAGCGGATCTTCGGCTCGTACTTCTTGTCCTCGCCCTCGAGGATGACCGGCTTGTACCACAGTTCCGGCGTGCCGTCGTTCCACGACAGCATCGTGTGCTTGAGCCACTCCTCGTCGCGGCGTTCCTGGTGCTCAGCGCGCCAGTGTGCGCCGCGGAACTCGTCGCGAGCGAGCGCGCCGAGGGTGATGGCCTCCGCCAGGTCGAGGATGTTGCGCGTCTCCAGCGTCTGGATGAGATCGGTGTTGAACGTGCGCGAGGGGTCCTTCACGAACACGTCCTGGTAGCGCTCGCGCGCCTCCGCGATGTCTTCGAGCGCCTGCTTGAGGCCGTCCTCCTCGCGGAAGACGTTCACGTACTCCGTCATCGACTCTTGCACGTCCGAGCGGATTTCGGCGTGCTGGAGGCCTTCGTCTTTCTCCATGAGCGACTGCACGCGTTCTCGCTCGCGAGTGACCGCGCGTTCGACGATGTTGTGGCCGTTGCCGGAGCCCGTTTCGGCGGCCACGCCGCCGTCGGCGACCGCGTCGCCGCCCGCGGGCTCGACCTCGCCGGGCTGGACGGGCGTGTCGACCTCGCCGAGTTCGTACTCGCCGCGCTGACCCGTCTCGATCTCCGCGGTGCCCAAGTCCTTACCGGCGGCGTGAGCGCCCGCGCGCTTCCCGAAGACGATGAGCTCCGGCAGCGCGTTGCCGCCGAGGCGGTTCGAGCCGTGGACGGAGGCGCAGGCGCACTCGCCGGCGGCGTACAGCCCGCCGACGCACGTCTCGCCGTTCTCGTCCGTCTCGATGCCGCCCATCGCGTAGTGTTGTCCCGGCTTGACCGGCATCGGCTCCTCCAGCCCGTCGACGCCCTCGAAGTCCTTCGCGAGGTGGAGGATGTTCTCCAGCCGGTCGGTGATGCGCTCCTCGCCGAGGTGGCGCATGTCGAGGTGGACGTACTCGTCGTCGATGCCGCGCCCTTCGCCGACTTCGCTCAGCTCCGCGCGGGCGACGACGTCGCGGGAGGCCAGCTCCCCGTCGTTGCTCGCGTAGCCGTACTCGAACATGAAGCGCTCTCCTTCGGCGTTGTAGAGGATGCCGCCCTCACCGCGGACGCCTTCGGAGATGAGCACGCCCGTGCTGGGCAGGCTCGTCGGGTGGAACTGGATGAACTCCATGTCCTCGATGGGGACCCCCGCGCGGTAGGCCATCGCCACCCCGTCGCCCGTATTGGCCACGGCGTTCGTGGTGTGGCTGAACACCTGGCCGAGGCCGCCGGTCGCGAGGATGACGCCCTCAGTCGCGCGAAAGCCCGACAGCTCGCCGCTCTGGATGTCGTAGGCGACGACGCCGTGGCAGGTGCGGTCCTCCGGGCGCTCCTCGTCGGTGACGGCCAGGTCGGAGACGTACCACTCGTCGTAGACGGTGATGCCGCGCTTGACGAGCTGCTCGTACATCGTGTGGAGCAGCTGGTGGCCCGTCTCGGCGCCCGCGTACGTCGTCCGCGGGAACGAGAGGCCGCCGAACGGGCGCTGTGAGACGCGGCCGTCTTCCTCGCGGGAGAACGCCATGCCCCAGTGTTCGAGCTGGATGACCTCTTTCGGGGAATCCGTACAGAGCGTCTCGATGGCGGGGGCGTCGCCGAGGTAGTCCGACCCCTTCATCGTGTCGTAGGCGTGGTCCTCCCACGAGTCTCCCTCGCGCAAGGCGGCGTTGATCCCGCCCTCCGCGGCGCCGGTGTGACTGCGAACCGGGTGGAGCTTCGAGACGATTGCCACGTCCGCGCCTTCCTCCTGGGCGGCGATGGCAGCGCGGAGTCCCGCGCCGCCGGCGCCGACCACGATGACGTCGTGTTCGTACATGTGTCGTGTGTTGTGTCCGTGTTGCTGCGTTCGGTCGGTGTCGCTGCGTTCGATGGTCGTCCGTCCTCGCCGAACCCCCACGGTTCGTCGTCGAGTTCGCTTGGGGTTCGGGCTACTTCAATCGCGTGCCGGTTCGGGTAGCTGACCGGGGCGAACCTACCAGAACTTCAGGTTGCTCTTGACCGCCTCGCGCTTGAGCTCCTGAATGTGTTCGGTCAGCGGGATGTCCTTCGGGCACACCTCGGTGCACGAGAACTGGGTCTGACACCGCCAGACGCCGTTCTCCTGTTCGAGAATGTTGAGCCGGTGCTGCTTGCGGTCCTCGCCCTCGCGCTCGTCCATCGCGAAGCGATACGCCTTGTTGATCGCGGCGGGACCGAGGTACTCGTTGTTGCCCGCGGCGATGTTGCACGAGGACATGCACGCGCCACACCAGATACAGCGCGTCGACATCTTCACTTTCTCGCGGTTCTCCCGCGACTGGCGCTGCTCGTCCAACTCGCCGTCCGGGAGTTCGTCCGCGTCGAAGTACGGCTCGACCGCCTCCATCTGGTCGTAGAAGTGGTCCATGTCGACGACCAGGTCCTTCTCGACCTCGGCGTGCGGGAGCGGCTCGACGCGAACCGGCTGGTCCAGGTCCGACAGCTGCGTCTTGCAGCCGAGTCGCTGGCGGCCGTTGATGAACAGCGCGTCCGACCCGCAGATCGCCTGCCGGCAGGAGTGCCGGAACGTGAGCGAGGAGTCGAACGTGTCCCGGGCGTAGATGAGCGCGTCGAGGACGGTCATCCCCTTCTCGTACGGGACGTGGAAGTCGTCGAAGCGCGGCTCCTGTTTCCCCTCGACCTCGGGGTCGAAGCGGAACACCTTGAGGTGGAAGGTGTCCTCGTCGCCGTCGGCGCGCTCGGCGGCCTCCCGGCGCGCGCGCTCCTCGCGGTCGGCGCGGGCCTCGGCCTTCTTGCGCATCCGCTCCTCCTGTGCGGGCGCCAGCGGCTCGCTGTGCTCAACCTCGGTCTCTGCCTCGGTTTCCGTCTCCGTCTCTGGAACTTGTGTACTCATTATCAGAAGGTGGGGAAGCCCGCCCAGGCGTTTGCGGTGCGGATCCCCTGCACGACGAGCACCAGGCTCGCCGCGATCAGCGTGTACTTGACGGCTTGCTTCTTCGCCCCGGTCAGTCCCTGGTTCTCGAGGGCGTTGTAGACGCCGTTGACGCCGTGGAACGTCGCGGTGATCAGGAACAGCACCATCAGCGAGTAGTAGGTGAGGTCCGTCATCCGCGCGCTCGACGCGAGGAACGAAACCTCGTCGGCGTGGTTGACGAAGTGGAGCAGGAAGAAGTGGAACGCGAGCACCACCACGAGGAACGCGGCGGTGATGCGCTGCCACAGCCATCGGCGCCCGCCCTTCTCGAACGAGGAGTAGCGCTCGGCCATCAGCCGAACACCCCCGCGAGGAACGTCGGGACGGACGCGACGACGATGGCGCCGGTCAAGATCAGCGACGCGTAGAAGCTCTTATCCTGGCTCTCCAGTCCGATCCCCAGATCGACCAGCAGCAGGCGGCAGCCGTTCAGGATGTGGAAGACGGCGACCGCAAGCAGCCCGACCTCGAGGATACGGACGACCAGCAGACTCTCCAGCATGACGATGACCGTGGTGTACACGTCGTTTTCGGCGGCGATGCGCTGGGTCTGTCCGGCCGCGGAGATGGCGGTGCTCAACACGGCGATGTGGGTGAACAGGTAGCCCACGAGCACCCAGCCCGTGAACTTGTGGAACACCCAGGCCCACATCCCCGCCGAAAACTCCCGCCACCGGCCGAAGTCTTCGACGAGGCCCCTGTCATACGACTGGCTCATACGTCTGTCGCTCCGGCCTATGGGGGTATAGTAGTTACGTGACGCCCCCGCACGCCCGCGCGACGATCGGCGCCGTGAGATATCCGAACGCCAGGCCGCGGCGCGTCCACAGAAGCCCGATTCGACCCGTGTACGCCCCGATAGCGCCGCTGCCGTCGAACGTGTCCGACTGCGTGAAAGTTATATCGGCGCGCGCCGCAGGAGCGATAGTGACCGGTCGTTCGACCAACCGCGCGGTCGACGCGTTCTCGTTTCTCGGCGACGACCTCCGCCTGTCGATCCTCCGCGCGCTCGCTGAGCGCGAGTCGCGCGCGGGCCCGCGGACCGACCCGATGGCGTACAGTGATCTCCGTCGAACCGTCGGTGAGGAAGACAGCGGGAAGTTCAGCTACCACCTCGGGAAACTCACCGGTCGGTTCGTCGAGAAGACGCCGAACGGCTATCGGCTGCGCGAGCCCGGTCGGGAGACGGTCCGACTGCTCGAACGCGGTATCGTCGACGGCGACGCCGAACTCGACGCCGAGCCGGTCGATGCTCGGTGTCCCCGTTGCGGAGGTGACGTGCACGTGATCTACACCGACCACCACCTGTTCACCTGCTGTGCGGCGTGTGAGGGACTCTTCGGCGCTGACGAGTGCCCGTCGGGCACGCTCTCCGGGATCGTCTTGCCGCCGACGATCGTCGAGCGGTTGGACCCGACACCGCTGGTCCACCGGGCCCACCGGGTGTTCGAACGCCGGCTTCGACCCATGATCGAGGGGATATGTCTGGAGTGCGGCGGCGGCGTCGACGGACGCCTCACGCGGTGTCCCGACCACGCGACCGACGGGATTTGTCCCGACTGCCACACCGCCTATCCCGCCCTCGCGGAGGTCGTGTGTGAGACGTGCGGCAGGGGGCGCATCACTCACCCGTTGTTCGGAAACCCCGCGGCCGACGGTGTCGACGCCGGCGGCGGAGGCGACGCCGTCGGCACCCGACCGGAGACCGTCGGAACCGCGTCGGACGCCGCCGAACACACCGACGGTCGAACCGCCGACGGCGAGGGGGCCTGGCGACGGTTCGGGACGTTCCTCTCGTGGCGGGCGCGTCATCGGGACGATGGCTCCGTCGCCTTCGAGCCACCGAACGGCGACAAGCAGGTGGTCGTGACTCCCGACCTCAGGGTCGTTGCGTGACGCAAAGAAACGGCACCCGCGTCTCGGCGCGGACGCGACTACTGGGTCCTCCCCTTACTCGACAGTCCCGGACGGACTCTGGTCCAATTCGACGACACGTCGCGTCCGGTCGTCGAGTTGGACGAGATGACACAGCGGGTTACCGGGGTACACGACCGGGTTCTCGAGAATCCCGACGAGCAGCCCGGTGAACGGTGCCTCGACAAGTATGTTGTCGTCCTTGAACGGGTTCGTGATGGTGCAGACGGTGTCTCCTTCGTGGACGAGCGATCCCCGCTCGAAGTGCATGTCGACCATCCCGCCAGCGTCGGCCCGCAGCCAGGTCTTTTCGCGCGCGTCGGTGATCACCGTCCGCCAGCCGGGCCACCGAACACGCTCGGCGTCGAGCATGCCGTACTCGGCGAACGTCGAGCGCACGCCAGAGAGCGCCTCGTCGATGAGCGTTCGCTGAAAGCGGTGTGCCTCGCCCATCTCGACGGTGATCGCCGCGATGCCGTCGGTCACCGCCTCCGTTCGGAGCATCCCGGACGAGCCCTCGCTGTCGATGATGACGTTCGTCCCGTACGCGCGGGCGAGTCGGGCGGCGTCGGAGTCGGCCATGTCGGCGCGTGCGTGGATCATGTTCGTCCGCCCCCGCGTCGACGTGTGGAAGTCGAGGCCGAAGTCGCAGGGCTCGATGAAGTTAGTGTAGATGCGCGCGGCCATCCGTTTCGCGCTCGTCGAGTCAGCCGACCCGGGGAACGAGCGGTTCAAGTCGCGGTCGTACACCGGGAGATATCGCTGTTGGGCGAGAAAGCCGGGGACGTTCAACACGGGCAGGCAGATGAGCGTCCCGGCGAGGTCGTCGAGATCCCACTCGTAGGCCACCTCCCTGACGACCTCGATCCCGTTGAGTTCGTCGCCGTGGGCGGCCGCAGAGAGGAACGCCGTCGGTCCCGGCCGTTCGCCGTTGATGATCGTGACCGGGATCCGGACGGGGTCACCGAGGTACGTCTCCGACACCACGAACCGGATGTTCTGTCGCTCCCCCGGGTCCACCCGGCCCCCGTTGTACGTGAAGGCGTCGGCAGCAGTCATGATCGCCGGTGTGCGACCGAGCGTGATAAAGTACCGCGTCGCCGGGATCGACGACGGGTGTCCCCGATTGGCACGCGGTTCGACCGACCGGGACACATTTGACGGCCCCGACAAGTCGATCTGTATGACTGAAGATCCAGTACGCGTCGGCGTGCTCTCGCTGCACACGAGCAAGGAGACGAAAGCGATCTGCAACGCGGTCGAGGCGCTGGGACACGAACCGAAGTGGCTCCGTCGCGAGAACGCCGCCGTCAGCCTCGAAGACGGCGAGGTCACGATCGAGCCGGGCGTCGACGTGATCGCCAATCGAATGCTGCTGTCGAACATCGAACAACCGGCCGAGGGGCTCGGACTGGCCCACACGTTCGGTCGAGCGCGACCCATTCTCAACGAGCCGTCAGCGGTGCTCACCGCGATGCACAAGTTCGCCTCCGCCGTCGCGCTCGTGGAGGACGGGGTTCGCGTCCCGGACGCCCTCCTCGCGTTGTCCAACGACCGCCTCAACGAGGGCCGCGCCCGATTCGGAGCCGAAGGCGTGTACAAGACCGCGATCGGCACCCACGGCGGCGGGACCTGGAAGATCGACCTCGACGATCCGGTCAACCCGATGGTCGGGAATCGGCAAGCGTTCCTCCAGGAACTCATCGACCGCGACGACTCGCGCCACCACGACACCCGCGTGTACGTCGTCGGCGGCGAGGTCGTCGGCGCGATGAACCGCTACGCGCCGGAGGGAGACTGGCGCACCAACGTCGCGCTCGGCGGCGACGTGGAAGACGCGACGGCGTCGCTCGACGAGGAGGCCAGAGAGATGGCGCTGCAGGCGACCGAGACGATCGGACTCGACTACGCCGGCGTCGACCTCGTGGAGGGGTACGACGGCTGGTACGTCCTGGAGGTGAACCCCACGGCGGGATTCAAGGGGCTGTTCGCCGCCAGCGGCCGCTCGCCCGCGCCGCACATCGCTCGGGTGGCGATCGAGCGCGGCGGCGGAAGCGTCGACGGGGACCGCGTCGAGGACCTGTCTGCGGTGCTTGACGACTCGACGCCCTCGTGTATGCCGCCCCAGCGTCGGATCAACGACGGGCAGATCCCGATCATCGGCTACATCGAGGAGGTGCGCGTCGCCGGCACCCAGGGGTCCACCCAGGCGTTCGCCAAGTCCGACACCGGCGCGACGCGCTCGTCGATCGACACCAAACTCGCCGCCGAGATCGGCGCCGGTCCGATCAAGAGCATGACTCGGATCAAGTCCGGCTCCGTCAAGTCGGGGAAGGCGCGGCCCGTCGTCGACCTCGTCGTCGGCATCGGCGGCGAACAGCACACCGTCACCGCGAGCGTCGAGGACCGCTCGCACATGGCGTATCCCGTCCTCCTCGGGCGCGACATCCTCGAACACTACCGCGTGGACGTCCAGCGCCGCGCCGACGAGGGGAGCACCCCCGATAGCGACGAGGAAGAAGAGGAGGGCACAGAGGAGTAACTCGCGTCCCCGACAGCGACTCGCACGCGCGAGACAGGCCGGACTGTTTTTCCCACTCGCGCCACGAGTAGTTGGTATGGGCTTTGGTAGCTACGACGAATCCGAGCAGGAGCGTCAGCAGAACGACGGCGGCGACGCGGGCGACGGGTCGACCGTCGACGCCCACGAGAACGAACACGAGGGCGAGGCGAGCTTCGAGGCGGGTGCCTCCACCGACGACCTTGTGTCGCAGCTCCAGACGATGAAAGACGACGACGAAGACGACGAGGAGTAGGCGGCCGACTCCGTTCGGACCGGTTGGGCGGGCGACCCACGCGAGACGACGCGTTTCTACTCGTTACTACCTCTTGATCGCAGTCGCGACGCTGCAGGCCCCCGTTATCGAAGATGAAACCTGGCAGCGAAGGTATATCACCATCGTGAGCACCGTTTTGAGACATACCCGGTCCGCCGTCGCGGACGGGTCGGAACCAACCACAATGTTCGAATTCATCACCGAGGAGGAAGAGCGCGGGCAGGT
Source organism: Halobaculum halobium (assembly GCF_030127145.1). Classification (NCBI taxonomy): domain Archaea; kingdom Methanobacteriati; phylum Methanobacteriota; class Halobacteria; order Halobacteriales; family Haloferacaceae; genus Halobaculum; species Halobaculum halobium. The sequence continues at coordinate 679,763 of NZ_CP126158.1, read as the reverse complement.
GGGCATCGGGACGCTCATCGTGTTCATCGCGATGGTACTCGTGGCGGCGATCGCCGCGGGTGTCCTGATCAACACCGCCGGCTTCCTCCAGAGCAAATCACAGGAAACGGGCCAACAGAGTAGTAAGCAGGTCAGTGACCGCGTGCAAGAGGTCGCCACGGTGGGTAACGTGAGCGGAGATACAATTGACATCGTGAACGTGACGGTGACGCAGGCGCCCGGCGCCGGCGAGATCGACATTCAGAACGCCACAGTCACCTGGATCGGTCCCACCGGGACCTACCAGCTGACGTCGACGACGCAGAACTACTCGCAGGGGCCGTCGATGACAGACAAGTTCTCGTACGTCGCTGTGAAGGACTCCGACAACTCCGACAACGTTCTCAACGACGCTGACGACCGCCTGAATCTCGTGTTTGAAGTCACCCCGATTGCCGGGAGTAATCTCAACGAGGGCGACGAAGTGACCATCAAGATCAACACGATGGCCGGCGCAACCACGAGTATCCGGTTCAGCGTGCCCGAATCGCTCGGCAACAAGCAGGCCGTCGAGCTGTAGGCGGTCACTCTCATCTCTCCGTCTTTTCACCGCTTGGAGTGGCAACGCCACACTCCGAAAACGGATCGCGGCTACGACTCTTCTCCCACGACTTCGTCGACGCTGGCGGCGATGTCCTCCTTCGCGCGCCACAGGTACAGCGACGCGTAGCTGCGGTACGGCGCCCATCGCTCGGCCTCCTCGACCATCTCCGCGCGGCTCATCTCGCGGCCGTGTAGCTCCTCCATGCCCTTTCGGACGCCGAGATCGCCGACCGGGAACACGTCCGGTCGTCCCAACGTGAACAACAACTGCATGTTCGCGGTCCACTCCCCGACGCCGGTGATCGCGGTCAACTCCTCGCGGACCTCCCCGTCGCTCATCGCGGCGAACGCCTCGTGGTCCCACCCGTTGTCCGCGAACGCCTCGGCGACGTTGCGGACGTACCGGGTCTTCTGTCTGGAGAGGCCGGCGTCTTTCAGCGTCGACTCGTCGGCCGCGAGCAGCCCCCCGGGCGTCACCTCGACGGCGTCGAACAGTCGCTCGCGGGTCGCCGCCGCCGAGGCCATCGACACCTGCTGGCGCAGGATCGACACCACGAGCCGTTCGAAGGGGTCGTCGGCCGGCTCGATCGTGAGCGGACCGTGTCGGTCGATGACCGGCCCGAGACGGTCGTCATCGCTGAGTTCCGCCAGCGCCTCGCGGTCGGCCGCGTCGAGATCGTCGAACGCGTCGGCGTCTGTGTCCACTGGCATACCTCGCGGTGGGTGCGCGGGCGAGAAACGGCTTTCGGGGGACGACCCATCGCGAGACGGGGTGGTCCGCGAGCGCCCTCAGGAGAACTCCGGAAAACTGGTGTCGTGTTTGCGTCGCGGCGGAGGGAAACGTTGAATCGGGGGGACTCCGAGGCGATGCACATGGACGTTGATGACGTAGAGACGGTCGCAGTGCTTGGCGCCGGAAACATGGGCCACGGCATCGCGGAGGTCGCCGCGCTCGCCGGATACGACGTGAACCTTCGGGACATCAACGAGGAGTTCGTCCAGAACGGGTACGACCAGATCGAGTGGTCCCTCGGGAAGCTCGCCGAGAAGGACCAGATATCCGAGGGCGACGCTGACGCAGCGCTGGAGCGCGTCACGGCGGTCGTCCCCGTCGAGGACGCCGTCGCCGACGCGGATCTCGTGATCGAGGCGGTCCCCGAGAAGATGGACATCAAGAAGGACGTGTACGCGGATGTCGAAGAGCACGCGCCCGACCGGACCGTCTTCGCGTCGAACACGTCGAGTCTCTCGATCACCGAGCTCTCGGAGGTGACCGACCGCGAGGAGCGCTTCTGCGGGATGCACTTCTTCAATCCGCCGGTGCGCATGCAGCTCGTCGAGGTCATCTCCGGGGCGCACACGTCCGAGGAGACGATGGATCTGGTCGAGGCCGTCGCCGAGCGAATGGGCAAAACCGCGGTGCGCGTCCGGAAGGACTCGCCCGGGTTCATCGTCAACCGCGTGCTCGTCCCGCTGATGAACGAGGCGGCGTGGCTCGTCCACGAGGGCGAGGCGACGATCGAGGCAGTCGACTCCACGACGAAGTACGACATGGGCCTCCCGATGGGCAGCTTCGAGCTGGCCGACCAGGTCGGCATCGACGTGGGGGTCCACGTCCTCGAGTACATGCACGAGGTGCTCGGTGACGCCTACGAGCCGTGCCCGCTGCTGACCGAGAAGGTCGACAACGAGAACCTGGGGAAGAAGACCGGCGCGGGCTTCTACGACTACGAGGACGGCCCTGGCGCCGAGGTCCCGTCGGACGAGACCGACGATGCCGTCAAGCACGCCCTCCTCGCCGTGATGGCGAACGAGGTCGCGGGCCTCATCGGCAACGACGTCGCCGACGCCGCCGACATCGATCAGGCGGTGAAGCTCGGTGCGGGCTTCCCGGACGGCCCGGCGAAGATGGCCGACCAGGTCGGCCTCGACGCGCTGCTTTCGACGCTCGACGAGCGCCACGAGGAGACGGGGGCCGAGCGCTACGAGGCCGTCGATTACCTCCGCGAACTCGTCAAGGAGGACCGCGGCTTCTACGGCGGTGGCGACGATGACGACGCCGTGGAGTTCGAGACGATCCGGATCGAACGCGAGGGGAAAGTGGGCCACATCGTCCTCGACCGCCCGCATCGGATGAACACCATCTCGGGCGAACTGCTGGACGAGCTCGGCGTCGCCATCGAGGAGCTGGAGGCCGACGACGGCGTTCGCGCGGTGCTGGTCACCGGCGAGGGCGAGCGCGCCTTCTCCGCCGGCGCCGACGTGCAGAGCATGGCCGCCGGCGGCGGCGACCCCCTGCAGTCGGTCGAGCTCTCCCGGAAGGGCCAGTCGACGTTCGGGAAGTTCGAGTCCTCGGACCTCCCGGTCGTCGCCGGGATCGACGGCTTCTGTCTCGGCGGCGGGATGGAGTTCGCGACGTGCGCCGACCTGCGCGTCGCCTCCGAGCGCTCGGAGCTGGGTCAGCCCGAACACAACCTCGGACTCCTGCCGGGGTGGGGCGGAACACAGCGCCTTCGCCACATCGTCGGCGAGGGCCGGGCCAAGGAGATCATCTTCACCGCCGAGCGCTACGACGCCGAGGAGATGGCCGACTACGGCTTCATCAACGAGGTCGTCGCCAACGAGGACCTCGAGAAGGCGGCCATGGAGCTCGCGCAGGACCTGGCCGGCGGTCCGCCGGTGGCCCAGCGCTACACCAAGCGCGCGATGCTCGCCGGCCGCGACGACACCGACGCGGGGCTGGAGATCGAGGCCCAGGCGTTCGGCCAGCTCATGAACACCGACGACCTCATGGAGGGCGTGATGGCGTTCATGTCCGACGAGGAGCCCGAGTTCGAAGGGAAGTAAGCGAGACCGAGTGAGCGGAGCGAACGAGGTCTCGGACGGGCGGCGGAGCGGTCCTGTGCCGCTCCGCCCAGTAGATCGGTGAGACGACCGAGACCGCCGATCTCGTGAACGGTCCGAACGACCCTACGCCAGTTTGAACGCCCGGATCGTGTCCCGTTCCGTCGGCTCCTTCACGACCTGCACGCCGCCTAACTCGGAGAACACGTCCTTCCAGTTGCGGTGGTACAGCGGGAACTCGTCGTTGACGTAGCTCACCTCGGCGCCCTCGCGGCCCCGCTGGGCGCCGTTACCCTCGTTTTCGGCGGTGACGAGCAGGTCCGAGGCGACGCGGACGACCTCCTCGAACACCCACGCGTCCTCGGGGTGGACGTGCTGGAGCGTCTCGACCGAGTACACCGCGTCGAAGGCGTCGTCGTCGAACTCGGAGAGCACGTCCTCGATGGCGCCCGTATGGAACTCGCCGGTCGCCGCGAGCCCGGGGAAGTGCTCTCCCATCACGTCGAACGACTCGCCGTTGATGTCGATGCCGGCGAGTCGGTCGAAGCCGCCGCGTCGGAGGTGTTCGAGATGTCGACCGGAGCCGCAGCCGAGTTCGAGCACTCGCGCGTCGTCGCCGACGTAGAACTCGATCGCCGACCGGACCGCCTCGCTCGTGTCGTCAGGTCCCTTCTCGGCGTAGTAGCGCGGGGAGAAGTCCCCCTCGCGCTCGGCCCAGTCCTCGCGGACTTCGTCGGGGGTCATACCCGCGAGGACGGACTGCGAGCGTAAACCTCCGCCGGAGTCGTTGGCAGCCAGGTCCGCGACAGTCGCACGCGCGGCGGCCGGGGCATCGGCTGTTCGGGACGGCTCACTCCTCGCGGCGCGCTCGGTAGTCCGGGAGGAAGTCGTCCTGCAGCACCGCCGACCGGCCGCCGTCGACGGTGAGGCTCGCGCCGGTGACGAAGCCGGCCTCGTCGCTCGCGAGAAACGCGACCGCGGCGGCGACGTCTTCGGGGGCCCCGATCCGACCGGTCGGGTGGATGCTCGCGAGCTCCTCGCGGCGCTCGTCGTCCATGTGCCCGGTGGTGCGGTCGATGGCGACCCAGCCGGGGTTCACCGTGTTGACCCGCACGTCGGGGCCGAAGTCGATCGCCATCGAGCGAGTCATCCCGTTGATTCCAGCTTTCACGGCGTTGTACGGGAAGATGCTCGGCGTCGTCGCGAACGCGTGGTTGCTGGACATGTTGACGATGGCGCCCTCGTCCATGTGTTCGCGGGCGTGCTTGGCGCACAGCCAGTACGAGCGGAAGTCCGTCTCGAGGACGAAGTTCCAGTCGTCCAACTCGGCCTCGTCGGCGGCCGTGTACGTCTCGACGCCGGCGTTGTTGACGAGCACGTCGAGTCGGCCGAATTCCTCGACGGTGGCCTCGAACAGCGCGGCGATGTCGTCCGGATCGCGCATGTCCGCGCGGACGAAGACCGCGTCGCCGCCGAACTCCTCGATGTCGGCGACAGTCTCGGCGCCGGCGTCCTCGCTGCGCCCCGTGACGACGACCCGCGCCCCTTCGGCCGCGAGTCGGCGGGCGACACCGGCGCCGATCCCGCGGGTGGAGCCGGTGACGACGGCGACGCTGCTCTCGTGTCTCGCTCGCGGGTCGAGTTCGTCGATGGCGGACGTGTCGAGGCTGGTCATCCGTGTGTGGGGTCTCGGTCGGGTACCTTGATGATTTGTTTACGGTCGACTCGCGTCCGCGTCGCGGTCGGTGTCGTCACGAGCGTGACGAACCGCCCGAACGTCCCCCCAGAATCGGACAGGGCAGTCCCACCCCCTCCCCAGCCGACTGCGGTACTCGCCTCACTCCGTTCGGCTGTGTTCCTCATCCTTCGCGCGCGTCCGGCCGGCCCGGAGGCCGGGCGGCACGCGCCACCGAGCGATTCGGAGCCCGGGCGACCCTCGCTATCGACGGAGCGTTCGTCCGACCCGGACGCTCACCACTCGGCGACGCTCCCGTCGGGGCGGCGCCAGACGGGGTTGTGCCAGTCGTCGTGACCGTCGCGCTCGCGGAGCACGTCCTCGTCGACCTCGATGCCGAGCCCCGGGCCGTCGGGCACCGGGACGAACCCGCCCTCGTACTCGAAGACGGAGGGGTCCGCGAGGTAGTCGAGCACGTCGCTCGTCTCGTTGTAGTGGATGTCGAGGCTCTGCTCTTGGATAAGCGCGTTCGGCGCGACGGCGTCGAGTTGGAGACAGGAGGCGAGCGCGACCGGACCGAGCGGGCAGTGGGGCGCGACCGACACGTCGTAGGCGCCGGCCATCGACGCGATCCGGTGACACTCGGTGATGCCGCCCGCGTGGCTCAGGTCCGGCTGGATCACGTCGACCGCGTTCGTCTCTAGAATCTCCTTGAAGTCGGTGCGGTGGAACATGCGCTCGCCGGTGGCGATCGGGGTGCTGGTGCTGGCGGCGATATCGGCGAGCGCGTCGTTGTGCTCGGGCAGCACCGGTTCCTCGATGAAGAACGGGTCGTGCGGTTCGAGCGCGGCCGCGAGCTGTTTGGCCGCAGTCTTGGTCGCTCGGCCGTGGAAGTCCACGCCGATGTCGACCTCGTCGCCGACTGCCTCGCGAACCGTCCGGAGCCGCTCGGCGGCCTGGTGGATCGTGTCCGGGGACTCGACGCGCTCCAGTTCGGGGGTCGCGTTCATTTTCAGCGCGGTGAAGCCGGCGTCGACCTTCTCGGCGGCCGCCTCCGCGACGCCCTCGGGGCGGTCGCCGCCGACCCACTGGTACACCCGGACCCGCTCTCTGACAGGGCCACCCAGCAGTTCGTGGACGGGCGCCCCGAGGTGCTTCCCCTTCAGGTCCCACAGCGCCTGGTCGATCCCCGCGATGGCAGACATGAGGACGGGTCCGCCGCGGTAGAATCCTCCGCGGTACAGTCGTTCCCAGTGGTCCGCGACGGGTGCGGGGTCCTCTCCGATCAGGTACTCCTCGACGAGTTCCTCGACGGCGCCGCGAACGGTGCGCGCGCGCCCCTCGACGACCGGTTCGCCCCACCCGACGGAGCCGTCGGCGCACTCCAGCTTCAGGAACAGCCACCGCGGCGGCACCGCGTACAGTTCGAAGTCGACGATCTCGGTCATGGCGCGTAGTTCCGTGGCCCCCCGCAAAAGTCCGCCGAGGTTCGGGCGACTGGTGGATGACGCCGACGGGTCCGCTATCTGAACTCGACGGTCAGTTCGTCGCGAACGCCGCCCTCAAGCCGACGATAGCGAGGCGCCTCGCCGGCGCGGTCCACCCCGAACACGCGCAGGGAAACGACCAGTCGCCCCGCGTCGGGCAGGGTCGCCCGCACGACCGGCCCGGTCGCGGTCACGACGAGATACGGCGGCGCGGCCACGGGCGACGCCGGGAGAGTGACACCCAGCGCGTCGGCGGCAGTCGCGAGCAGTCCGGGCAGATGGTCGAGCGCGCCGGCGGCCGCCAGCGCCTCGCGCATCGCGGGAACGACGGCGTCGCGGTCGGCCGTCGCCGGCTGGGCGACCGGTGACTCGCGGTCGGTCCACCGGTCGGCGACCGCGTCGGCGACGGCGTCGACGCCGTCCAGCAGCGGCCCGTGTTCGGCCAGCAGTCGCTCGCGGACGACGGCTTCGGGGTCGGTAGGTCCCCCGGGTTCGGTCACGGCCGCCCGGTCGGCGCCGCGCGCCGTAAGCCCACCGGGGCGCCGCGGTGTCGGCCGCCACCGACCGCTTTTTGCCGCGGCGACGCCGACTCCGGGGTATGAGCATGAATCCAGGCGACGTGGAGGCAGCCATCGAGGCCGGCATCGAGGACTGCGAGGCCACTGTCACGACGCCCCGCGCCCCCGATCCCGACCACGAGGACGCCCACTTCGCGGCCGTCGTCGTCTCCCCCGCCTTCGAGGGGAAGTCGCTGGTCCAGCAGCACGAATTGGTGTACGACGCCGTCGGCGACGCGATGACGCGGGAGGTCCACGCGCTGGAGATCAAGACCTACACGCCCGAGGAGTACGAGGAGCACCGCGAGTAGGGCCGGGACAGTCCCAGCGGCGCGACGGCGATCGGCTACTCGTGTTCGACGCCGAGGAGTCGCACGCCGTCGCCGACGTGAAGGCGCTCGCCCGCGCTGTCCGAGGGAACGACGGTGTTCACCATCAGCCGGAAGCCGTGATCGAAGCGCCCCCCGCCGCTCCAGTCGGGCATCGTCGCCTCGCGCTTCCGGATGAAGCGCGCGCGGAAGTCGTCGAACTCCTCCCCGGTGTCGGGGTCGCGCGAGGGGACCACGCAGCGCTGACAGGGGTTCACGCCGAGCAGCTCTGCGTCGCCGGCGCGGAACCGGACGCGCTCCCCCAGTTCGGCGACGAGGCGGTCCTCGAAGAACGCCTCGTCGCTCGCGAGCTCGACGTTCGCGCGGAGGCGCCGGCGCATCGAGTCGACCGTCACGCCGTCGAACCACGAGGCGACCTCGCGGAGCGTTCCCGTCGAAATCACCGTCGGCCCGGGGAGCTCCGTGTCGTCCGGGTAGCCGCCGTCTCGATCGCTCACCAGCGACACGCCGTACCCGAGAAACGACCCCAGCCACGTCTCGATCCCGTCCCGGTCGTCGTCGAGATGGTAGCGGGCGGCGTCGGGCGCGTCGACGTCGTGCGGGGCCGCGAGCCGGACGGTCCGGGCCCCGAGGTCGACGTCCGCGGACACGCGGTGGATCCGCCGCTCGTTCTTTCCGTTCACGTAGTCGCCGTCGGCGTCGAGCAGCGCGAACTCGCGGTCCGGGGCGAGCCCGCCGTCCGGGGCCAGCGCGGCGGCCTCAACGTCGACTCCGTCGAGCGACTTGATCGGGAACACGCGGATCCGATCGAGCGTCGTCGCGGCCGCGTCGTCGGTCATGGCCCGGGGTACGACGGCGGCGCCGTTGAATCGACCGGTCGGCGACGGCCGCGCCGCCGCGCTCGACAGGGCGATTCAACGGCGCCGTCGCTGTCGTCGCGCGGATCGAAACGGGAGAATCCGAGCCGGACTGCGTCGCCGTCGGCCCGCCGAGGGCGCGTTACTCTTCGGTTTCCGCGTCGTCGTCGTCGCCGTCCCCGTCTGCCGCATCCTCGACGTCCAGATCGAGGCCCTCGACGAGGTCGTCGATCTCGTCGGCCGTGAACGCCGCGTACCCGTCCTCGGAGACCGTCGCGAGCGAGACGTCGTTCGCGGTGAGCTCGTCGTTGATCCCGAACAGCGCGCGCAGCGCGAGCTCGATCCCGTCGTCGAGCGTGAGATCTTCGTTCCACTCGTCTTCCAGCAGCTCTTGGATCTCCTGGCGGGAACCGCCGATGGCGGTCGCCTTCCACTCGTGGGGCGTCCCCGAGGGGTCGGCGCCGAACAGGCGCGGCTCGCCGTTCTCGAAGCCGCCGATGAGGAGGGCAGCGCCGTACGGCCGGGTGCCGCCGCGCTGCGTGTTCTCCTGGATGTGGTCGGTGATGTACTTCGTCAGCGTCTCGACCCCGACAGGCTCCTTGAACCGCAGGCGGTTGCCCTGGGCCATCCGGCGGGCGTAGTCGATGAGCTGGCGGGCGTCGGCGACGTGGCCGGCGCTGGCGGTGCCGACGTGGTCGTCGAGCTTGTGGAGCTTCTCGATTGACTCCGACTCCATCAGGCTGGAGGACGCCTGCGCCTGCGCGGCGAGGACGACGCCCTCGCTCGTGCGGACGCCGACGGAGGGAGCGCCCCGAGAGACGGCCTCCCGGGCGTACTCGACCTGGTAGATCCGACCGTCGGGCGAGAACAGCGACGTGCCGCGGTCGTACGCCTGCTGGTCGTTACCCCTCATCGGCCACCACCGACGTGAATCGTCGTCGCGAGTGCGGTCATCGCTGCACGGTATGGGTCCACGCCGGAAAAAGCCTCCCTAAGCGGAGCGTCCGTCTCTGCGGAGAAACCGAGCGACGCGACGGCCGACCCGCTGACCGCCGCCCGCCTTGGTGGCGGACCGTCCCGTTCGCCGGCGCGATCGAGTCGGCGACAGTTCACAGATCGGCGACGGCGATCGACGGATCGGCCGCGGCGGTCGGGCGACAGCGGCGTCCGGCGGTCGGTCGCGGCGCTGAGCAAATACACGTACTTATCCCACTCGGTCACCAATCGGCGGCCATGAGCGACGACACAGGAAATCGGAAGCCACTCAGGATGCCCGACGACGACCAGGTGTTCGCCACCGTCACCGACATGCTCGGCGGCCGGCGAGTCACCCTCCGCTGTGCAGACGGCAAGGAGCGCATGGGCCGCATTCCCGGCCGGATGCGCTTCCGAACGTGGGTGAAAGAGGGCGACATCATCATCGCCGAGCCGTGGGACTGGCAAGACGAGAAGGCCGAGGTCGTCTGGCGCTACGAGTCCGACGACGCCCAGCAGCTCCGCGAAGAAGGCCACATCTAATACCGGTACCGCGACGGCTTCTCCTCGGATTCTCCGCTCTCTTCGAGCTACTCGTCCATCACTCGCACCGGCTCCAGCCCTCGCTCTGCCAGCGTCGCCTCGATCTGCTCGACGCAGGGCGCGATGGTGTCTGGCTGGTGGCTGTCCGTCCCCACCGTGACGCCGACGCCGTGGTCTGCCAGCGCGTCGAGGAACCCGGGCGCCGGGTGGAGACTGCCGCCGTCCTCGAGCGCGCGACCGGCGTTGAGTTCGGGGACCGTTCGCGACTCGGCGAACGCCGCGGCGGCGCGCTCGTAGTGGTCTTCGGTCGCCAGCCCGCGCAGGGCGGGGTTCCGCTCCACGAGGTCCGGGTGGGCCGCGATCTCGAACAGTTCGGAGTCGGCGAGCGCGACGAGCTTCTCGAAGTACTCGTCGACGAGCGCGCGCCGCTTCGATTCGGACTTCTCCGCGAAGTACTCCCGGGTGTGCACGTTCACGTCCTCCAGGTCGTGAACGCTCCCGATCGCATAGTCGAACGCCGCCTCGTCGAGGAACGCCTCGATCGCGGCCTCGTCGCGGGGCTCGTAGTCCATCTCCACGGCGTCGAACAGCCGCACGTCGACGCGGTCGCGGAGTCGCTCGATCGCGTCACGGCGACGCTCGTACGTGAGATCGAGGTTGAATCCCATCTCCCGGCGGTAGCGGTCCTCCGCGTCCTCCGCAGAGACGATACAGTGGTCGGCGATACCGAGCCCCGACAGCCCGGCCTCCGCCGCGGCCCGCGCCATGAACTCGATGAACATCCCGTCGGAGTACGTCGAGTGGACGTGGTAATCGTGTTTCACGACAACCCAGACGACAGGTCCCCTCACGAATGTTTTGTGTCCGTGCTACGGCTCCCCACCGAGGACGCTCAGCCGGGGAGGCCGGCAGTTCGAGGTGGAACCACCGAGCCGTCGCTGGCGGAGAGCGGGCGTCCTGCCAGGGTTCCCCGTGTCGCCACCGGCGTGTGGGAGTCGCGTGCGGCTGAATCGACGGTGTAGGCGGCGGCGACAATGCAGGCGGCAGCGACAGCACCGTCGGCGGTGCCGTCGGAGATCACCTCCGACACCTCGCGAGTCAGCGGGTTCGCGCGATCTCGGTGAGCGAAGCCCCGAGCGAACGGACATCCGGCGACTCATCGAGTTCGTTCACCCACCGCGCCGGGATCGCGTCCTCACCGAAGCGAGCTCCCGAGACCGCACCCGCGACCGCGCCGAGCGTGCTCGCGTGCCCGCCGCGACTAACCGCCGAGACGATGGCTTCCTCCGCGTCGGCGGCGGCGACGGCCTCGTGTAGGGCCGTCTCGAACAGCGCCGACTGGTCACCGCGCGCGTCGATGGTGACGGCACCACGGTCGCCCACGACGGCCAACGTCTCGCGAAGTGCCACCGGCGAGCCCCGATCCACCGCGACGCCCATCGCCGTCGATACCGCGTTCTCGACGGACGCACCGCCGATGAGCTCGCCGATAATCGTCGCGAGCGCGGCGCACGTCTCCGCCGCCGGGTCGTCGGCGGTCGCACGCTCGACACGGGTCGTCGCGGCCGCCGCCAGCGCGGCTCGGTCGGCGGCGGTCGCGTCGACGAGTCCGTACGGAACCGCAGCGGCCAGCAGCGTACCGGGATGAGCGGCCGGCTCTGGCGGAATTGCCCCGCCCGAGGCGGCACCGGTACTGATCGCCTGCTGGTCGTCGCGACGGAGGAGCCGGTCGGCGACGGCGACAGCCGCCGCTGTGGGTTCGGTGGTCGTGCCGGCCGGTCGACCGTCGGCGCCGAGCTGTTCGGTCACGCGGCCGTATCGGTCGCGGACGGCGGCGCCGGCGTCGCCGTCGACGGGTCGGCCGAGCGCGTCGCCGCAGGCCAGTCCGAGCAGGCACCCGCGGGCGCGAGCCCGGGAGTCGACCGCCCGGTCGCCGGGCCGATCGGATCCCGTGTTGGTCATCGTCGACTGTTCGACGGGCGAGAAGACAAACGTGTCGCAGCGCCGCGGGGCCGGGCCCAGCGATCGGCGACGGTCTCTCAGGCGAATTCGACGAGCGTCCCCTCGTAGCGACAGTCCTCGAGGGCGTGTTTCGCCGCGTAGCCGGCCTCATGGGGCGACTCGCCGGATCCGACCCCGACCTTGAGCTGGACGTCCACGTCGTCGGCGACGTGATCGATCGCGCCCATGTACTCGTCGTAGGTGAGGTCCGGACAGACGGCGATGACGTTGTCGCCGCCGACGAAGAACGAGAGGGCGCCGTGCTCCTCGCGCATGTACTTCATGAGCGAGGCGTAGCCGTGCTCGATGTTGATGAACGAGTCGAACTCGTTGAGTCGGTCGGTGTACTTGCCCGTCGCGTCGTTCACGTCGAAGTGCGCGATGTGAACGTCGCCGTCGTCGGCGCCCTCGGGGTCACGGAACTCCCCCGCGAGCGCCTCGCTCCGGTCCGACGACTGGGCGGAGCCGGCCGCCTGCACGCGCTCGGTCGCCGTCTCCAGGGCGTCGATCGGCACCCCGTCGACGCCGACGCCGAGGCTCACGGTGACGGGGAACCGGTTCCCCACGGACTCTTGGAGGAGTTCGTGGTCCCGGCGGTCGAGGCCGTTCGTCACCGCGACCATGTTGTCGAACCGGGTGAAGAAGACGTAGCCCCCTCGGTTGCCGATGTACTGTGCCATGTCCGCGAACAGGCGCGACTGGAGCGTCTGGAGATCCATCTCCCGGCGGGGCTCCGGCGTCACGGTCCACGGGCCGTAGTTGTCGATCTGAACCAGCGTCAACTGCGCGGCGGTCACTGTACCCGAACCCCAGGGGCGACGACACATACGCGTTACCGTTCCCGGATCTGTGACGCGCGCTCGTCCGGGCGACCGTTGAGGTCGCCGCCGCGGCGGGCGATGCGTTCAACACCGTTGCGCACCACCGACGACTGTGAGACGAGGGGTCGTGCTCGACGTCGACGGAACGGTCGTACGCGGGCGTGACGCGCTGCCGGGTGCGCCGGAGGCCGTCAACCAACTGCGCGCGGCCGGCGTCGACGTCTGCTTCTGCTCGAACAACCCGACGAAGGCGCCCTCGGCGTACGTCGACCGGCTCGCGGCCGCCGGTATCGACGCCGACGCCGGTGAGGTGGTCACCGCCGCCGATAGCACCGTCGCGTACCTCCGCGAGCACCACTCGGACGACGCGCTGTACGTCCTCGGTGAGCGGGGACTGATCGAGCAACTGGAGGCGGCCGGGCTGGCGGTGGCGAGCGATCGCACCGACGCGGACGCCGGCGTCGTCTCAATCGACCGTTCGTTCGACTACGACGACCTCGCGCAAGCGTTGGCCGTCCTCGACGACGGGACGCCGTACGTCGGCACCGACCCGGACCGGGTCATCCCCGGGCCCGACTCGTTCGTCCCCGGTTCCGGCGCGGTGCTCAACGCCGTCTGTGGCGTCCTCGACCACGACCCAGAGGCGGTGCTCGGGAAGCCGTCCGCGACCGCCTGCGACTTGGTTCTCGACGCGCTCGGGCACGCGCCCGAGGACTGTCTCGTCGTCGGCGACCGCCTCGACACGGACATCGCCCTCGGCGCCGACGCCGGGATGACAACCGCGCTCGTCCTCACGGGCGTCACCGACCGCGACGAGGTAACCGACTCGCCGTATGCCCCCGACTACGTGCTCGAGTCGCTCGATGATCTCCCTGACGTGGTCGGCGCGGACGCGGTTACGGATCCGGGTCGGGACGCGGGTGCTGGCGGAGAGCGGAGCCGCTGAGCCCGTGAGGAGGCCAGTGGCTGCGGCTATCGTGTGTGGTACTGTCTGACGAAGATTTATACGCGATGATGTGGTACACGTTAGCATGGAAGAGCGCGACTCACCGTACGTCTTCCGTGACGAGCCGGACGACCCCGTCGGGGGGGACCAGCGACGCGACCGACGAAGAGGTCGTGATCATCGACGGCCGCGCGATGACGTACCGATCCTACCGCGGCGACGACATCCGTCGCTGAGTCCGCAGGCGGCGCGAACTCGTCGCGTCCGATCTCAGACGGTCGGGTTCGAAAAAAAAAAAAAAAAACGGAACGCTCGCGAGCGGCCGCGCGGCCTCAGAAGGCGCCGGCGTGCGCCGTGATGTCGGCGTGAAGCCCCTCGCGCAGCGCCGAGTGGACGTGACAGATGCCCTCGGCGCGCTCGACGATGTCGTCGAGCGTCTCGTCGTCGACCTCGGCTTCGACGTGGATGTCGAAGCGGATCGCGGCGAGGTCGTCGTCGTCGTCGAGGTCCGCCTCGGCGTCGATCTGAACCTTCCCGAGGTCGTCGTGTCCGCGCTGCTGTCCGCCCACGCGGAAGGCGGGCAGGAAGCAGGAGGCGTAGTCGGCCACCAGTACCGAGTTGGGGTCAGGGCCGTCTTCGCCCAGCGCGTCGATGGTCAGCGAGAAGTCGCCGACCTCGCTCGTGCTCGTGAAGCCCTCTTCGCTGACGGTAGAAGTCTCGATGTCGGACATATGCGTTCGATCAGTCGGCTCCTCGGTGCCTAAACCTTGTTACTGCGGTGTGTGATCAGTGCTCACGAAAATGTTCGCCGCCGGCTGACGGGTCGCCCGACGGGCGCGGCGACGCACTCATGCGGGATGAACGCGAGCGAGGAATCCCTGTCCCCCGTCCGCTGGGCGACGCGGATGGCGAGTCGGGCGCCGCCGACTACTCGCCGATCGTGAACGTCTCGTCACCGTCGAGGACGACCGGCTCGGCGTCGCTGCCGGTCGCGCGCACCTCGCGAGCGAAGTCGTCCGTGTCGATCTCGATCGGCGGGAACGTGTCGTAGTGCATGGGGAACGCGTAGTCGACGTCGAGCCAGTCGACGGCGATGGCCGCCTGCGCCGGGCCCATGGTGAAGTGATCGCCCACGGGCACCGCCGCCGCGTCGGGCTCGAGGAACGGCGCGGTCACGTCGCGCATCTCGGTCATGAGCGCCGTGTCGCCGGCGTGGTAGAAGGTCGTGCTGTCGGGGTCGGCCTCCTGGGTCGGCTTCGTCTCGGAGACGACGTAGCCCGCGGGCATACCGCCGGAGGCGCCGTAGCCGGTGTCGAGCCCGTTCGTGTGGTCCGCGCGGACCATCGTCACGAACGCGTCGCCCAGTTCCACGGTGCCGCCGAGGTTCATCCCCGTCGTGTCCTCGACGCCGTACTCGTCGGTCACGTAGCCCGTGACCTCGGGCGTCCCGACGACGTGCGCGTCGCGGAAGCGGTCCACGTCGGCGATGTGGTCGGCGTGGCCGTGCGTGAGGAGCACGTGGTCGGGGTCGAGCTCCTCGGGGTCGGTGTCGGTGTGCGGGTTGTCGAAGAACGGGTCGATCAGAAGCGTCGTGTCTTCGATCTCGACGAGCCAGGTGGAGTGACCGTACCAGGTGAGGTCCATGGGTGTCATGCACCCGTGTGTTCGGCCGAATTACACATAAATCCGTTCGCCGGCTGCGGAACGCGACAACGGAGCCGGGCCGTCCCGGCGGACTCGGCCGGCCGATCGACCGGTCGATCAGTCGATCGGTTCGCCGGTCAGTCGGCCGCCTCGGCTACGTCGCGGGCGCCGGCGAGGCCGGGGAGGCTGTGGAGGTAGTCGTCGAGCGACAGCGCGAACGCCCGGTCGCGCGCCTCGTCGATGTCGATCCACGAGAACTCGAACTCGCTGCCGTGCTCCTCCCCGCCGTCGCTGACGACATGCGTCCAGCGGTCGCGCGGTTCGTGGACGCGAGCGTGGAAGAAGTGACGCACGTACGCCTTCGGCGGCGACTCGCGCCGGTTCCACACGTCCGTCGCCACTTTGTCGACGTTCGCCAGCGTCGCCAGCCCGCTCTCCTCGCGCACCTCGCGAAACACAGCCGTACGCGGTCGTTCGCCCTCTTCGATCGTCCCCTTCGGGATCTGAAGCCCGTCGTGTCCGGGACCCTCGAACACCAACAACTGGGAACGGCCGCGGGTGATGTACGCGCACGCCTTCCCGACGTACGTCGTCTCCGATCCAGTCATGTTTCGTGGTTGGCTAATTCGTTGGTAAAGGTACCCCTGGTGTTGTATAATGACGTACTAGGTACACTGACTCTCCGAACCGACACCTGCCGCGGTCGACGAGCGAGCCGACTGCACCCGAGTCGGCCGGTTACGTCGCCGGGACCGACCTATCGCGCGCAGATCGGGGACCGGCGCGCTCAGACGGTGAACCGGGTGACCGTGGTCGCAGCCGTCTCCAGGTCGGCGTCGCTGGCGGCGGCGACGGTAATGTCGTTTTCGCCGTACCCGATGTCGAGCGTCGCCTCGAAGCCGCCGTCCTCGGGGGCGACGACCGCCGAGTCGACGGGCGTCGTCACCGCCACGCGCGCGCCGGTCGTCTCGCCGGAGACGACGACGGAGTTGCCCTGGAAGTTCGTGTCGACGCGAAGGGCGGGCTTCGCGTCGCTGTCGTGGAGGCGGCGGTCGAGGAAGCGCTCGCGGACGAACGCCGGGGTCTCGACGGGCTCACCGGCGTCGACCCCGTGTGCGAGGCGGACGAACTGCGCCATCGACCACGCCAGCGGCGTCGCGCTCCCGGTCCCTTCGCCGTACCCCCAGTCGTACTCGGTCCGGTAGTCGCGGTCCCAGACCTGTTCTGCGATCATCCGACCGGAGTTGGCGAACCGCTGCATCGTTCTCAGCAGGGCCTCGGGGTCCAACTCCGGCTCGCGGTCCGTCTCGGCGGCGTCGGCGCGGAGTTCGTACTCGCCGCGCTCGCCGGTTAGGAGCGGCCACAGCCGACCCTTCCCGTGGTTTTCGACCGACCACGGGGCGCCCACGTCGCCCTCGTCGCGCTCGCCGTAGCCGTCGCCGTTGTAGCGGTAGAAGGCGACGCCGGCGGGCAGGTCGACGCGGATCGTGTCGTCGACCTCGCGGACGGAGTTGCGCACCGTCTCGTCGTCCCACGGCTTGATCCCCAGACGCACGAGTTCCAGGAACCCCGCGTCGATGACGTCGCGCTCGTCGAGGCGCGGGCCGTCGTTCGCAAGCGTCCGGAGGTGACCCGCCTCGGGGTCACCGTCGCGGGTGACGCGGACGTAGTACGGCGTGTGCGTGTGGCGGGCGGTTCCGGACTC
Source organism: Halobaculum halobium (assembly GCF_030127145.1). Lineage (NCBI taxonomy): Archaea > Methanobacteriati > Methanobacteriota > Halobacteria > Halobacteriales > Haloferacaceae > Halobaculum > Halobaculum halobium. The sequence goes on along the minus strand of NZ_CP126158.1, from coordinate 662,797 downwards.
CGTGGCGGTCCACGTCTCGACCTCGTCGGTCCAGCGGTCGGCCAGCGCGAGCCATACGAGCGCGTTCGCTTCGTCGCCGGCTTCGATGGCGAGTTTCCCCGCGGACGTCAGCCCGGCGATCTCGGCGGCGATCGACGACGGCGAGTAGCCGGCCTCCTCCTCCCAGCGCTCCTGCCCGCTGTCGGGACCGTTGCGGGCGACGTAGTCGGCCGACCGGCGGACGTGCTCGAAGTCGTACAGCGTGTCCTCGAAGTCGACGCCCGCCTCCCACAGCTGGTAGGCCATCACCGCCGGGAACGAGATGTTGTCCATCTGCTCGCCGCCCCAGCGGGTGATGCCGTTGAGGTAGGTGTTCTGCGGGATGAACCCGTCTTCGTCCTGTTGGAACTCGTAGATGTACTCCAGTTGGTTGACGGCCGTCCCGAGATCGCCGGTGAGCAGCGACGCGGTGAACACCTGATACAGGTCACGCGCCCACACGAAGTTGTAGCCGTACCCCTTCTGTTCGTCGGCGTGGACCGCCTCGCCCCACGGCACCGACGGCGACGCCACCGAGGCGCCGTGGTACGTCTTGTCTTCGACGGCGCGCAGCGACATCAGCGCCGTCCGGTACTGGTTCGCGAGTTCGTCGTCGCCGGCGACGGAGTCCGGCAGGGGTCGGTCCGCGAGGAACGCCTGCCACGACTCGCGGTAAGCCCCCGCGACCTCGTCGAACCCGGTCGCGAGCGATCCCACGGCCTCGCCGAGCGCCGCGGAGGCGTCTGCCTGCCGCGCGAATCCGAGCGAGAGCGTCTCGCTCGCGTGCCTGCCGGAGCCGAGGCGACCCACGAGGACGACGTTGTCGTCGTCGATCGACGAGCGGGTCCGCGGCACTTCCCCGGTGGCGAACAGCGCCGCGAGTTCGTCGCTGCCGGCGGCGCAGACCGTCGCCCAGTCGAAGCGGTCGGCCGTCGCCATCGCGACGGCAACGGAGTAGCCGTTGCCGTCCTCGTCGACGAGGCGTTCGTCGCCGCGCTCGCCGGTGTAGGCGCCGGCGTCGCGTGCGACGAGGTGGTGACTCCCCGGCTGGCCCAGTCGCAGCCCGCGGTCGCGCGTGCCGGTGTTCGTCAGCGCCGCGTCCGCGGCCGCGAACACGTGGTACTCGCCGGCGTCGCCGGCGCGGAAGTCCACGTCCGCGACGAGCGCGTCGTGGTCCGGGTCGACTGCGTATTCGACGCGCAGCTCCCACTCGTGGCCGCGACCGTCGCCCGTCTCGGCGATCACGTGCTCGTACGCGAGCGCGTCGTCGGCGACCGGGCGAACGCGCCGCTCGACGGTGTCCTCCTCGTCGCGTTGGCCCTCGACGTGCGTGCGAACGGTGTAGTCGTCGTCCGCCGCCGAGACGATGAAATCCAGCGTGCGCAGGTTCATCAGGTCCACGCGGGGGAACCGGACCTCCGTGAGCGCGCCTTCGGTCAGGGTGAACCAGACGCGCGAGGCGTCGGGCTCGCCGTGGTCTGCGGTGGTGCCGACCCCGAACTTCTCGCCGGTCGTCCACCGGGGCCGGTCGGTGGGCGCCGACGGCGCCGCCGCCGCGCTGGGCAGGGCGTCGCGCTCGGCGAGCGTGGCCGTCACGCCCAGGCGGAAGCAGTGGGCGTACCCCAACGGCGTCGCGCTGTCGGGCGTGCCGTCGTCGTACCACTGCTCCGGGAGGTATCCCATCCGGGTCGTCAACGGCCCGCCGTCCTCCAGCAGGCCGTACAGCGTCGACGCGCGGTCGAGCAGCCACACGCCGGTCTGCTCGCGGCCGCGGTCACACAACAGCGCCCCGAGCGTCGCGGCGCCGCCCGCGCCCATCGCGGTCGCGAGCGTCCACACCTTTTCGCCGTCCTGCCCGTCGGTCCGCCACTCGTCGCCCTCGTAGCGGATCAGCCCTTCGACGGCCGACTCGCTCGGATCGCGGTGCAGTCCCTCCAGCGACGACCGCACGTGGTCGGCCACCCGGTCCACGTCGTCGCTCGCGACGTGGATCCCGTCGACCGCGTCGACGGCCGCGAGGGCGTCGACGACCGCGAACGTCGACGCGTCCAAGCGGTCGTCCTGGTCGCCGCCGACGAGTCGGACCGCGTACGTGCCGCGCTCCTCGTCCCACAGCGCGTCGAGCGCGTCGAAGGTCTCCTCGGCGGCCGCCCGCCCGCGCTCGCGGAGCGCGTCGCTCACCGGGGCCCGCGCGACGGCGGCGTACGCCTCGACGAACGTCGCGGCGGTGTGGGCGAACCGCCCCGACATGTCCTCCCAGAGGTTCTGACAGCGCCGCGGAAGGCCGTCTCCGTCGCGGGCGTCGTCGAGCGCGTCGACGCCGGCGGCGACGCTCTCTCGGATCTGCCGCTCGTCGTCGGCCGACAGCGCGTCGCCGTGCTCGCGCAGCAGCGTCGCGAGGTACGCGACGGTGATCGCGGTTTGGTCGGCCTGGTACTCGTCCGAGTCGCGGCGCCCCTCGACGCGCGCGTTGGCCCATCCGGGCGCCAGCGAGCCGTCGACGGCCCACACACGGTGGGGCCACGAGCCGTCCGACTGCTGTGTCTCGCAGTAGAACCGCGCGCTTTTCGCGAGGGTCTCGGTGTCCAGATCCAGCCCGAGCGGTTCATCGGCCGCCAGTAGCTGTTGGGAGATCCGAGCGTCATCGCGGAACCAGGTGTAGCCGTAGCCCCCGGAGTTACGGAAGAACGGGTCGAACTCCGGGCCGGCGATCCGCCCGCCGCTGGGCGCCTCCAGTAGGGTCAGCGCCCGCATGTCGGCGCGGACCGTCCCCGCCTCGGGCCGTCGGCGGCGACCGAGACGGCGGCGCGCTCGCGCGCGACGGTCCGAAGCTCGTCGGCGTCGGCGTGGTCGATCGCGCATTCGCGGATCTCGTCGAGCGCGTGTTCGCGGTCCGTGTCGCCGTCGGTCAGCGTGGTCACGACCGTCGTCCGGAGCCCGCGACCCGCCCGTTCTAGCGGAGCTGTGACCACCACGTCGCCGCTGAGGTGGGTGTCCTCGTAGCGGTTCAACGCGCCCTCGCGGGGGAGTGCGACCGGGTCCGGGTCCAGGAGTTCCTCGAACCGCTCCGGAATCTGCGCGCGCACGTCCTCGAGGCCCGTGGAGGCGGTGACGAAGTCGTGTTCCTCGCGGTGGAACACCTCCACCGCGTCGCCGTCGACGGGGCCGGCGCCTTCGTGGATGAGCCGACCGACGCGCGTCTCTTGGCCCTCCGGCGCGAGGGTGAGGAAGGCGACCAGGTGCGCTTCCGGCGGGATCGACCCGCGCAGTTCGACGTGGGTGACGTGTTCGCGCCCGAGCGTGAGGTCGTACTGGTGGACGGTGAACGCGCCGGCGTCGTACTCCGTCTCGACGAGCGTCGTCTCGCGGTAGTAGTGTTGGCGGACCGTCTCCAGTTCGTCGAACCAGTACGTTCGTTCGCCGGTCTCGATACCGAACCGGGAGCGGTCGATGCCCGAAAGACCGGACAGCGCCGACGAGAAGTCGCGGATACCGCCCGTCGGGGCGACGTGAACCAATCGTTCGCCGCGTCCGGACAGCGCGCCGTGGACGGTGCTCGCGGTACCGGCCGAGCCGTGTTCCCGGTCGCGCTTATAGTCGTTGAGTGCCGTTCGCAGCCGCATTCACCCGTGAAACAACTCGCGTGGTTAAAGTCTCCGCGGTACGTGAGCAGTCCACACTCCCCGGGTGGCCAGCGTCCGGCTGTCGCCACGTGCAACTGTCAGACCGCGGCCGTCAGACCACCGCGGTCGGACCACGGCCGTCGGCTCCGAAGACAGCTGGGGTGGTTATCCGTGGACGGGGACGACGATCACGTCATCGACGGTCACGGTTCCGTCGTCCGCTCCGACCGCCTCGCCGGTCACGATGTCGTCCCCGCCGACGGCGACGTCGAGGTCGACTGTAGCCGCCCCCGAGGCGAAGTTGAGCGCGACGACGACCGCCTCACCGTCGGCCCCCTCGCGGCGGTAGGCGACAACGGAGTCCACCTCGCCCTCTTGGACTGCGTAGTCGATGCGCGACAGCGCCGCGCGGTGCTGGAGTGCGGGGTGTTCGTCGCGGACGGCGAGCAGTCGGCGGTAGTGCTCGGTGAGGTCCTCGCGGGCGTTCTCATAGTCCAACCGGTCACGGCGCCCGAGCTGGCCGGTCTCTTGACCGGCGTACACCATGGGTGCGCCCGGCAGCGTCGCCAGCGCCCCCGCGGCCGCAAACGCCGCGGGCTCGCCGTAGGAGGCGAGGTATCGAGGCTCGTCGTGGTTCTCGTGGTACAGCATGAACGAGGCGTGGTCCGGGAAGCCGACCCGGCGACGCTCGTCGACGGCGTCGAGGATGGCCTCGGCGGGCTGATTCCCGTCGCCGACCTCTCGGAGCGTGAACGCGGTCGTCGAGTCGAAGTGCATGTCGAAGAGCCCGGCCTGAAAGTCCGGGATGTACGGGATCGTCTCGTCCAGCAGGAAGAACTCCGACTCGTGCGCCTTCACGCGGTCGCGCACCTCGCGCCAGAACCCGTCCGGGACCGCCCACGCCATGTCGCAGCGGAAGCCGTCGACCAGCGGCGCCCACTCGTCGACGGCGTCGAGGAGGTGGCGACGCACGGCGAGCGTCGAGAAGTCGAAGTTGGCGATCAGCTCCCAGTCGAAGTACGTCCCGGGCTCGCCGTTCTCCTGCCACTCGTACCAGTCGTAGTACTCGCTGTCGGGGCTCCCGTAGGCGTCTTGGAAGAACGGGTGGTCGCGCGCGGAGTGGTTGCACACGAGATCGAACAGGACGCGCATGCCACGGTCGTGGGCGGCGTCGATCAGCGCTTGATACTCCTCGCGCCCGCCGAGGTCCGACGCGATCGCAAAGAAGTCGGTGATGTTGTAGCCGTGCGGGGCGCCGTCGTGTTGGAGAACGGGCGTGAGCCACAGCGTGTCGATGCCCAAGGCGTCGAGTTCGTCGAGGCGCTCGCAGATCGCCGCGAACTGCGAGCGGTCGCGGTCGGCGTCCGCGAACGTGCGCACGTACACCTCGTAGATGGTCGAATCGAGCGCCCACGACGGCGGGTCGTACGGTCTGTCGACGACGACGTCGTCGCCCGACCGCCGCACGTCGACGGCGTCGGGCACGCCGTACGCGTCGTCGGTGACGGGGACGGCGTACACCCGAACCCGCTCCGGGAGCGCCGAGCGAGCGACCGTGAGCGTCTGTCCCTCGACGGTCACGTCGGACTCGTCGAGGGCGTCGCGGTCGTCCAGCAGGAACTCGACGCCGGTCCCGGACGCCGGCTCGACTCGCGCGTCGATCCTGACCTCCGCGTCGTCGACGACGGTCTCGAGCCGGATTCGGGGGCGTTCTGGTTCCGCTCCGCCGCCGACGCCGTCCGGGGTCCGCGCGGACCCGCCCGCGGACCCGGACCCTCCGTCCGCCTGATCTCCCGCGTGCTCGTCGCCGCCGGCGTCGCCGCTCGCGGAGCGACCCGCGCCGACGCTCGGACTGGTCTCCTCGGCGAACGCCCGTACGGTCAGATCGTGGGTCGCTCCGCCGCCAGTGAGTCGAAGCAGGTACCGCCCCGGGACGTCGGGCTCGAACCACTGGACGGCCTCGTCGCCGGTCTCAGCTGTCGAGCCGGCCGGTGCGGTAACGACGCTCCAGTCGTACGCTACGCTCGGGTCGGGATCGCGCGGCGCGAGTTCCACGGCCTCGCCCGCCGCGCAGACACGCGGTTGTCCCGGATGTTCCATGGCAGGTCGCTTGTGCGGTAGTGGTTTCGCTCTTTCGCCGACGGTCAGTCCGATGCGGAGAGCCCCCGGTCGCGGGGAACCGCTAAGTGCCCGCCACGGGATCGCAACGGTATGGAGGGGAACGCGACCGACGACGGAGACGGCGATTCCAGCGGCGCCGAGACCGCTGACACCGCTGGCAACGCTACCGACGCTGGCGGCGGTGGCGACGCTGACCGTGCTCGCGACGGTGGCGACGCTGACCGTGCTCGCGACGGTGGCGACGGAGGACCGGCCGCCGACGCTGCAGACGCGACCGGAGACGACCGCGAGAGCGCGAGCGGGCCGGAGCGACCCGTCTCCGTCGACCTCGAGATCGCTGACGGCCGGACGGTGATCGTCGTCACGGGCGACCGCGACGCCGCGGTCGTCGTCGAGTCGGCGTCGGGCGAGCGGGTCTATCTCCCGCCCGAGGACTTCGATCGCTCGCCCGAATCCGAGAACGGCCCCCGACGGGACGCCTACGGGAGCGGTTCGGGGACCAGGCCGTCCGACAGCCCGTACCAATCGGTCGCCTCGGACAGCCCGTACCAGTCGGCGACCGCCGATAGTCCGTACCAGTCGTCAGACACGTCGGACAGTCCGTATCAGCGCGGGGGCCCCGCGTCCGACCGGGTCGGGCTGGAACCGACGGCGGACGGCTTTCGCATCATCCACCCTGAGCCCGTGACGGACTTCCGGCTGCTCAGGTGATCGATCGGGAGGTCACTTCCTGTCGTCGGTGGGCGCTCCACCGCTGAGGATCCGCTCGTAGAAAGCGACGTGCTCGTCGGCGACCTGATCCCAGGTCCGTTCTTCGTACTCGATCGGTGTGTCCAGCGAGAGCGCGTACTCGATGCCCTCGGCGATCGCGTCGGAGTTCGGCTCGACTTCGATGAGGCAGTCGCCGGGCAACACTTCGGCGGCGCCGCTGGGGCCGGCAACGACGCGCGTGCCGACCGACAGCGCCTCGACGATCGTGATCCCGAAGGGCTCAGCGAGCGACGGCGAGACGAAGAGATCCGCGCTCGCGTAGTAGTCGCCCAGTTCCTCCTCGGGGACGTAGCCGACGAACTCGACGCGATCGCCGATCCCGAGCAGCTCGACGAACCGTCTCAGTTGGTCCGTGAGGTGTCCCGTGCCGCCGATGACGAGCGTCACGTCGTCGCGTCGGAGCTTCGGCAGCGCGTACAGCAGGTACGCCAGCCCCTTTTGATCGGTGTGGCGGCCGACGAAGAACAGCATCTCCCCGTCGATTCCCAACTCGGCCTTCAGGTCACGACCGGTCGGTTCGACCCGCGAGAAGCCGTTGTAGATGACTTCGGCGTCCCCGCCGTACTCGTGGGCGATCTTCCGGGCGGTGAACTCGCTCACCGCCAGCAGGTGATCCGAGCGGTTCACCACCCGTGATTCGGTGCGCTTCTCGCGCTCGGGGGGGTCGGCGTTGCGGTCCGACGACAGCGAGTGGAACGTCGTCACCCACTCCACGTCGTGGGTCGCCTGCGCCCGCGAGCCGGGGTTGTAGCCGAACCAGTCGTTCGTGTGGACGATGTCGGCGTCGGCGGCGCGCTCGACGAACGTCCCCGAGAGGCGGCCGATACGGGTGATGATGTCACCGTCGCCGGTCGGGACGCCGTAGATCCCGTCGCGTCCCGTCGGAGCGTACTCCGCCGGCAACACCAGTTCCACCTCGACGCCCTCGCGATCGTCGAGTCGTTCGAACAGCTCGCCGACCGCCGTGTCCAGCCCCCCGGTCACGTTCGGCGGAAATCCCCACCCGAGCATCAGGACCGTGTACGGCATCGAGTTGGCTATCGCGGGTGCGGTACTTAGTCACTTGGCGTCGACCCGGCGGAACGATCCTGCAGGATCAAGCCGAGCGTGATCCGATGCACGGTGCACGGCCAGATTCGCGATCCGATGCACGGTGCGCGACCAGATACTTGATACCGCTCGCCCGTGAGAGCACAGTCGATGCGGTTCGACCGACGAAGCGGCGTCCTGCTCCACCCCACTGCGCTGCCCGGACCCCACGGGATCGGGGACATGGGCGCGGGCGCACGCTCGTTCATCGACTTTCTCGATCGTGGCGACCAGTCGATCTGGCAGGTGTGTCCCCTCGGGCCGACCGTCGGCGTCCACGGCCACTCCCCGTACCAGACGTTCTCCGGGTTCGCCGGGAATCCCCTGTTGATCGACCTCACCGACCTCGTGGACCGCGGGTATCTCTCCGAAGACGAGGTCGACCCCGACGGGGCGACCGGCGTCGAATTCTCCCCGCACGAGGTCAACTACGACGCCGTCGAATCGTTCACCCTCGACCGACTCCGGACGGCGTTCGACCGAGTCGGCGAGGTCGCGGGCGACGACGCGCTGGCGGCGTTCGCCGACTACCGCGAACGGGAGGCCGACTGGCTCGCGGACTACGCGCTGTTTCGCGCGCTCAAAGCCGAGTTCGACGGGCGGCTGTGGACGGAGTGGCCCGAGCCAGTCCGGACGCGCGACCCCGAGGCGCTGGCCGACTACCGCGACGACCTCGCCGACGAAGTCGACTTCCGGGCGTTCTGTCAGTGGACGTTCGACCGCCAGTGGCGCGACCTGCGCACGTACGCCGCCGACCGCGGGATCGAGATCCTCGGCGACCTGCCGATCTACGTCGCCCTCGACTCCGCGGACGTGTGGGCGGCGCCCGAGGCGTTCGATCTGACCGACGACGGCCGCCCCGCCGCCGTCGCGGGGGTCCCCCCGAACATGGGCGACTCCGGACAACGCTGGGGCAACCCGGTGTACGACTGGGACCGCCTCGCCGAAACCGGCTACGGGTGGTGGCTCGATCGGCTCGACCGGCTGTTCGACATGGTCGAGTACGCCCGCCTCGACCACTTCAAGGGGTTCGACGAGTTCTGGGCGATCCCGGCCGACAGCGACGACCCCGCCGATGGCGAGTGGCGCGAGGGGCCCGGCGACGCGTTCTTCGAGGCCGTGCGCGAGGAGTTCGGCCGCCTCCCCTTCGTCGCGGAGAACCTGGGCTTTCTCGACGCCGAGAGCGCGTCGCTGCGCGAGGCGTTCGACCTCCCGGGGATGCGCGTTCCGCAGTACGCGGATTGGTGCCAGCAGGGACACCTCTACCAGCCGATGCACTATCCCGAGGACTGCGTCGCATACTCGTCGACGCACGACACCGACACGGCCGTCGGCTACTACGAGTCGCTCGACGATCGACAGCGCGACTGCCTGCACTACAATCTCGGGACCGACGGCGTCGAGATCGAGTGGGACCTGATCGAGGCGGTGTGGAACTCGGAGGCGACGCTTGCCGTCACGACGATGCAAGACCTGCTCGGTCTCGACAGCCACGCCCGCTTCAACACCCCCGGGACGACCGACGGGAACTGGCGCTGGCGGGCGACCGAGGCCGGCCTCGACGACGCCGTCGCGGACAGGCTCGCGCGGATCACCGACGCGACCGTTCGGTGACCCGCCGCCGGCCGTGCGGTCTCGATACTCTCACCTGTGTCTCGGCGGCTGCGGTATCTATAGGAGGGCGGTATCCAGTGGAGTAACCGCTGTGCGAGCGCGCGGGAGCACATCCATTCCCATACGAGTTGCATTCAGTACGGAGGTGGAAGCGGGCGGCCGGCACGTTCAGTTCACTCCGGCGGCGCCATGGGTCGCCTGCCGAAGACTCACAACGCCTAAGCACCGCCTGACCGAATCGACGCTAATGCGCTACGCACGGATCCGCGACCCGGCAGGTACCGTTCGACGCGGCACGTACGACGAGGGCGTCGTCGCCGCGGGCGGTGAGACGTACGACACCACCGACGACGGCGTCGACCTGCTCGCTCCCTGTGAGCCGTCGAAGATCGTTTGCGTGGGACGCAACTACGCCGACCACGCGGAGGAGCTCGGCAACGACGTCCCCGACCGACCGCTGTTGTTCCTCAAGCCGCCGAACGCCGTCGCGGATCCGAACTCGACGGTCACGCTGCCGGCCGGGAAAGACCGGGTCGACCACGAGGCGGAGATCGCGTTCGTGATCGGTCAGCAGGCGCGAAACGTCGCCGCAGAAGACGCGATGGCGTACGTCGCGGGGTTCACCTGTCTCGACGACGTGTCGAATCGCGACGACCAGAACAAGGAGCAAAACTGGGTCCGCGGCAAGGCGTTCGACGGCGCCGCGCCGATCGGGCCCTGCATCGCCGACCCCGACCACGTCCCCGAGGACGCGGCCGTCGAACTCCGGGTGAACGGCGAGACGAAGCAGTCGTCCTCGCGCGACTACTTCATGTTCTCCATTCCCGACCTCGTCGAAGAGATCACGACGTACATGACGCTGGAACCGGGAGACGTTGTCGCGACCGGGACGCCCGCCGGCGTCGGTCCCCTCTCCGACGGCGATCGCGTCGAGGTCGAGGTCGAGGGCGTCGGGACCCTCGAACACGACGTTCGGCAAGGGTAGCTCTCGACCGGCCTGATCCGGTCGGGCCAGTCAGGCTCGAACCGACTGACCCGGCGGTACGCCTTTGCGCCAACGGCGGCACGGTCCACTATGCGACGAGCAGCCGCGTTGGTCCTCGCGTCCCTCCTGATCGGTCCCGCCGTCGCCGCTGTGCTCTGGAACGTCGACGAGCGGATCGGTATCGCACTCGCCGGGGCGACGATCGCGTTGGTCCTCGCGCTCCTGATCGCCCGGCTTCGAGCGGCCCTGAGCGACCGCGCCGGCGGCAGCGGTGGCGAGGGCGGCGACAGCGGCGACGGCGGAGAGGGCGACGGGTGGTCGCTCGTGCCCGCGTGGCAGTACGAGGGGCGGTTCGCGGAGGCCGGCGGGATCGCCAAGAGCGAACAGGAACAGGCGCTCCGGGAGGTCGACAAGCAGGCCGAGCGCCAACAGGAGCGCACGCGGGAGTAGCCGGTTACACTCCCGAGACCAGATCGCGAAGCACCGCCTCGGGGTCGTCCGCCTTCGCGACGCCGGAGGCGAGGAGGACGCCCGTCGCGCCCAACTCGCCGGCTGCGGCGACGTCTTCGCCGGTCGAGACGCCGGCGCCACAGAACAGGTCCACGTCGGCGTCGACCGCCTCGACGGCGGCGACGGAGTCCTCGACGATGGCCGGGTCAGCGCTCGCGACCGACACGTCGCCGCCGATGAGTTCCGGCGGTTCGACGGCCACGGCATCGGGACCGAGCGCGGCGGCCGCGCCCGACTGCGCGGGGTTGTTCGCGCAGACGCACGTCTCCAGATCGGCGCGTTCTGCGGCCGCGAGGGAGGCGTCGATGTCCGCCAGCTTCAGGCGGTTCTCGGAGTGGTTGATCAGCGTCCCGGTGGCGCCCGCGTCGGCGACAGCCTCAGCGAGCGTCGAACCGGTGTGGCTGCCGTGTTCGACGGGCGAAACGTGTTGGGCCCACGTCTCGACGCCGGTGTCGGCGACGGCCGCGAGGTGCGCCGCCTGGGGGGCGACGGCGACGCGTGCGCCGGTGTCGTCGGCGACGGCCGCGCACGTCTCGGCGATCTCGACGGGGTCGCACGGATACGCCTTCAGGTTGACGAGGATCAGGGTGTCGGAGTCGGTCACACTACCCACCACGCGCCGGGGAGCGAAAAGTCGCTTCGTTCGCGGCGAACGTTAGCCGTCGTTGCGCTTGACCACGTCGCCGAGAGTCATGCTTCCCGAGGAGGAGCCCTCCCAGTCGGCGTCGTCGACGGACTCGCCCTCGACCAGCGAGATGCCGAGCTTCTTTTCGAGCTTCTGCTGGACGTCGTCGGAGGGGAGGATGTCTCCGCGTTCCAGCTTCCGAATGACGGAGGCCTTCTCGTTGATGTCCTTCGCGAGGTCCTCTTGACTCATGCCGGTGGTCTCGCGCGCCTGTCGGATCCGCTCGTCGTAGTCGCCGACGACCGTCTCCATGTCGTCGAACATGTCGCGCCGGCGCTGCGACGACGAGGAGGATGACGAGGAGCCGGAACTCCCGGAGTTCGACGAGGAAGACGAAGACGAGGAAGTGGAGTACTTCGTCGAGGTCGAGGAGGTGCTCTCGGTGCGGACCTCGGTGCCGAAGTCGGAGCAGTCGGAGCACAGCTCCAGCTCCGCGCCCTCGACTTTCGTGGTGGTGAGCGACGCCTTCTCCGCGCCGCACATCTCACACTGGGGCATACTTCGACCTAGCGCGGTGTGCGGTATAAAAGGTGTGCCACCCGGCCGTCGGCCCGACTCGAGTGGTCGTTTATATATTCAAAATATCGTTCTTTGGTTCTTGCTTAATATTATCAGAATCTTTCCGGTATATTCAATTAAAAACCATCAGTTGGTGGAGGTGTAATGTCCGAAGACGACGCCACAATGTCGGAATGGTTGGCTAACCACCCGCGGATGATGGGCGCGCTGTTCACGCTCGTGCTGTTGTTGTCGAGTGCCGGGAATGCTTTGGCAAATGCGACTTCTACTGCAGGTCCGTAGATTGTGCAATATTGACTAAGTCTGCCTCATCCGACCAATAGAGTGTTCCATCAATTCTGATCGGCGATCTGGCGAAGTCCATCTTATCATTTAACAATTCAGTTTGAGAGGATACTTCCATAGATGTCCCAGAAGAGATGTATTGGACGTTATCATCCTCAAACAACGGATTTGACATTGTACCAAGACCGAAGCGCCTAGTCGGATAGAACATTGCCTGAAGTGTTGACATCGAACTATTCACGACCTCCACAGTAACCAACATCGGCGCTCCTGTCGCACACTGACACAACTGCACCATCGGATCTCCCGCGATGCTGTACGCGCTCTCGGCGAACGGACCCGTCCCGACCACGTCGAGCGCCGCATACAGCGGGAACCCGGCGTCGAACAGCCGCGCGAGGTCGCGTCCGACCCGCGTCGCCATCGAGTTCGGCAGGTCAGTGAGCGACACCACGCCGCCGAGCGCGCCCGCCTCGACCAGCCCCATCCCCTGCTGATATGATGTGCACGCGTTGAGCAGGAAGGCGTCGACCCCGGTCGTTTCGAGGCCACGGAGGTCGAGGAAGCCGTCGGCGCACTCCATCCCGCGCTCGTCGACGTGGCCGACGTAGTGGAAGAAGTCGTGGGGTTCCGCGAGCACATCGCGCAGTTCCTCGACCGTCAGGTCGCGCTCCTCGCGGATGTCGAAGGTGACGTGATCGCGGAAGCCGTATGTGTCCCCCAGCTCGTCGACCATCGCCTCGTCGTTGCAGACGACGGTGACGCCGATGGTGAGGTCCTCCGCGGGTGTCCGATCGAGGCGTCGACGGTACGCCTCGACGGTCGGCTTGGCCGCGCGCATCGGGAACCCCGGCCCGATCCACGCCTGTGCGATGCTGTCGGCCGCTTGGGGAGTCACGATCGACTCCGAATCGTCGAGCGCGTTCTGGGTGGGACCCCTGACGGCGTCGATACCGGCGTCGACGCCAGCGCCGTTCGAGGTGCCGCCCTCGCGCGTGCTCCGCGTCAGCGCCGCATCTCGAGTCGCCTCCCGGGACGCGCGGACGAAGTCGTCGAGTTCGGTCACGCCGCCGTCGCTCGTCGCGTCGGTCTCCGGCGGGGGCGAGCGAACCACCGAGAGGTCGGCCGCGAGGAACGACAGGGCAGAGGCGTTCTCGACGACGGGCACCACATCGGTCGTGTGCGGCCAGTCGAGACAGTCAAGCGTCTCCTCGGTCGGCACCTCGAGATACGCCGCGGTGCGTTCGCTCAGGTCGGCCTCGTACCACTCCGCCCACGGGGGATCGAGGCGCTCGGTCAACACCTCGTGGACGTGGAGGTCCACGTCGTACAGCCCGACCGAGCACGCCCGCGTTGCACAGTCGAGGGTGAAGCAGTGGCGGAGGAGATCGCCGAGGGCGGCCGCAAGGGCATCCGGGTCCCGCGGCAGGTCCAGTCGGTAGTCGCCCGCTCGAAGAACCGGCTCGGCGCGCTCCTCGACGTCTGCGGCGAGGTAGAACGCGAGCGGCGTCGCAGAGAACAACGCGTCGTACGTGAACGGCAGGCCGAGCGTGACCCCGGTGTCGACGCGCTCGACGAATTGCGGTGCCTCGAACGTCTCGCCGCGCTCGACCAGCGGCGGATGGCCCCGGAGTGTCGGGAACGACCGCTCCGGGGAGGTGGTCGCCAGCGCCGACCCGAACGTCGAGATCGCCCGCGCGAGCCCCGCCTGCGTGTCCGGAACTGTCACCGTCCCCGCCGGCGACATGCGTCGCGAGCGCGCGCCGAGCAAGATCCGGCCGGTTTCGGCGTCGTCTCGGGCGCGACCGTTCGCGCCGGCCGCGGCGGCGGCACCGGGCGCACCCACGCCGGATCCGATACCGGCCTCGGGAACGTCCAGCGAGACCCGTGGGTACCGGTCCTCGTAGGAGACGCGCGCAGGCCCGTCGACCGCGACGTACGTCTTCACGGGCGCCGTCGACAGCTCCAGGACGTGCGGCCCCGGCGGAACCCGAGCGGGCGCTTCCGCCGTCGCCGTGGCGACGACCGCGTTCTCGGCGTCCCGGACGTACACGTCGGCCGTGCACAGCGGCGTCACCGCCGTCGCTTCGACAGCCCAGCAGCCGTCGACCGGGGCGTTGAACCGGTCTGCACTTGACAGCCGCGTCGCGGTCGGCCGGGCCCCGCCATCCGATCCCTCTACGGCGACCGGGAGCCGGACCTCCTCGATGGAGTCGACGATCTCGAACGCCCCCGGTCCGCGCCCCCGTGCCGGGACGAGTCGCACCGCTGCCTCGGGTTTCTCGTCTGTCGATATCCCGGTGTCTCGTGGCGTCATATGGTCATCGGAGCGCGTTCCACTCGGTCGTTCCCCAGTCGATGATGTGCCACCGCTCCTCGGGGGCGGCCGTCGACTCCCGACACCGAAGCTCGACGATCACGTCGAGGTCGTCGCCCAGGAGGTCGACGAACTCCGAGACCACGGGATCCGATCGAGGGTCACCGTCGGTGGGGCGGGGGAGGTGAAAGTGCGCCATCCCGCCTCGGTCGCGGGTCGTCTGCGACACGTCACCCAACAACGACTGGGTCGCGTCGCTCCCCAGCGTCGCACACAGCATGTCGACCCGGAACACGCCGACGCGAAGACCCAGCCGGTTCGGCGGCTCGGTGTCGACCTCCTCGATGGCGTCCAGCAGAGCCTCTCGCACGGCCGCTGGCTCCCCATCGGCCGTCTCGTGGTCGGACGCTCCGGTCCCGTCGCCCGCGGTGGAGTCGCCTCCGCCAGGCCCGCCCCCGTCGAGATCGAATCGGTCCGGTCCGGCGTCGGGACCGGGGCCGTCCGAATCGGATGCCGCGACCGGATCCCGCACCGCCCCGTCGAGACGGACGACCGCGGCGTCGTCGTCCGCAGTGTCGACGCCGTCGGGAAGCCACGGGTCCGCCGACTCCGAACCGCCGGTGGTGAGTGCGAGCACTCGCTGTCGTCGTCGCTGGGGCGCACCGAAGTACCGCGACGACGCGACGCGGTAGGCCTCGTCGGAGACGTCCCCGGTGACGAGCACGCAGCACCCGTCGTCGAGCTCGGCCAGTGCCGCCGAGAGCGTGGAGTCCGACCCGCGGCCGACCGGTCCGCCGGGGTCGGGGTCGTCCGTCGTGCCGGTCATACCATCGCCATTCCGCCCGGGGGACAAAAGTATTCGTCCGCCCACACGTCTCGCCCCGGTCCGATCCCCTGACGTGAGCGGGGTCGCCTGCCCGGCCGCCGCGGTTTCGGGGCCCCGCTTTCGGTCACTGCAGGTCCGTCCACGCGCCCCTGAAGCGCTGGATCGCGGTGACGTGACCGACGACCGCGAACACGACGAGCAACAGCCCGACCACGTTTAGCCCGGCGACCAGCGACCCCGGAACCGCCGCGGCGACGACGCCGACGATACCGACCAGAGCGAGCCGGTCTGCGCGCCCGAGCAACCCGCCGTACTCGCGGCCGATACCGACGGCCTGGATCTGCGTGCCGAGGTAGGAGGTCATGAGCACCCCCGTCACCGCCGCGAGCCCGAGGCCGTAGCGACCGATCCCGGCCGCCAACCCCACGAGCACCGCGATGTCGGCGTAGCGATCGAGCACGTGATCGAGCAGGTCGCCGCCGGAGGTGTCGGTTCCCTGTGCCCGCGCGAGCGCGCCGTCGACGAGATCGAGCCAGCCGTTGGCGAACACGAGCAGCGAGCCCGCGACGTAGTACAGCGGCGCCTCCGCGGGCGGCGCGAGCCCGAACGCGACCCCGGCGGCGACGGCGCACGCGAACGCGAGCACGCTCACACCGTCGGGCGTCAGCCCGAGCGCGTCGGCCGCGCGCACGAACGGCGACAGTCCCTTCTCGGCCAGCGGTCTGAACTGGTCCAGCGTCATAGGTACTCCACAAAGTCGACCTCGCCCGCCGACGGCTCGCGATCGCCGTCGAGGACGCGCGCGAGTTCGGCCGCGACCGCCTCGGGGTCCAGATCGGTGGTGTCGATCTCGTACACGCGACCCTCGCCGAACCGGTCGACGGCCTCGCCGAGAATCACGTCCAGCGCCTCGCTCTCTCGGTTCTCCCGCGCGCTCGCCTCGCCTTCCCCGCGCTCGATCAGCCGCTGTTCGAGCACGTCGGGGCGACAGCGCAGGACGGCGACGCGGTCGGCGTCGAGGGAGTGCGCGAGGTGGGAGTCAACGACCCCCGACCAGTCGCCGAGGTGCGCCTCGACGGCGTCGAGATCTGCGACCAGCGAGTCCCGCTCCTCGTCGCGCTCGGTGTACAGTCCCTCCTCGCGGATCAGGTCGTTGAGGTGGACGACCTCGAGCTCTCGCTCGTCAGCCAGGAGGTCCGTCGCGGTCGTCTTACCCGTGCCGGGAGTTCCCGTGACCACAAGGCGGTCAACGGGACCGGCGGCGGTCTCGTCGCTCGCGTCCGTCACGCTTCGACCCCGAGTTCCGGGTCAGCGAGCACCTCGTTCAGCGTCGCCACCGCCTCGCGGGTCTCCTCCTCGGTGCCGCAGGAGATCCGGACACACTCGGGCAGCCCGAACGAGCCGGTGTCGCGGACGATGACGCCCTGCGCTTGCGCGCGTTCGGCAACAGCCGACCCGTCGCCGACCTCCGCGAGCACGAAATTGCCGGCGCTATCGAACGTCGGTGCGTCCAGTTCCTCGGCGATGTACTCGCGGGCCCATCGTGCCGACTCGACGCTCCGCTCGACGTGCTCGTCGTCGTCGAGCGCCGCGAGCGCCGCGTCGAGCGCGACGGCGTTGGCCGCGAACGGCGTGTTCACGCGGGCGTACGCGTCCGCCCACGCCCCGGGAACGAGCGCGTAGCCGATGCGGAGGCCGGCGAGCCCGTAGGCCTTCGAGAACGTTCGCGTGACCGCGAGGTTCTCGTAGTCGTCGAGCAGTCCGGCCGCGGAGGGCGTCTCGGTGTACTCGCCGTACGCCTCGTCGGCGACGACGAGCGTCTCCTCGTCGACGCCCTCCAGCAGGGCGACGAGTTCGTCGCGCGGCAGTTCGGTCCCGGCGGGGTTGTGCGGGGAGGTGACGTACACGACCCGCTCGCCGTCGTAGGCGTCGAGGATCGCGTCGGCGGTCTGCGCGAAGCCGTCGGCCTTCTCGACGGGGTACGCCGCAACCTCGCCGTGGTGGTAGCGCGCGCTCATCGGGTAGTAGGCGAAGCCGGGGTCGGGCACCAGCACCGCGTCGCCGGGCGACAGCGTCGCCCGCGCGAGGTAGTCGAGCGCGCCGTCGGCGCCGGGGCTCACCCACACCTGCTCGGGCGACAGGTCCCACTCGTCGGCCAGCGCCTCGGTGAGGTCAGCGTGTGCGGCCTTCGGGTAGACGTGTGCGGACTCCGCCGACTCCTTCGCGGCCGCGACGGCCTTCGGCGACGGGCCGAACGGGTTCTCGTTCGAGGAGAGCTTCACCAACTTGTCGGGGTCGAGCCCGAGGTCGCGGGCCACCTCCTCGACGCCGCGGCCGGGGACGTACGGCGCGTTCGCCGAGAGGTCGCGCGTGTTCATGGGCGAGAGAAGTGGTGGGCGCTTCTTAAGCGTGCTCGTACCGCGCGGACGCGTGCTGCGCTGGCACCGACTCCGACCGCTCGGTCGGACGCGCGACCCGCGGATTCCACAGAGTCGATCGCCGCCAGGGGGGCCGTCGAGGACCTCACGGCGGCGTGTCGAACTCCCCGCAGCAACCCATCGCGGTCACACGCCGAGCGCGCGCTTGACTCGGTCGAGCACCCCGCCCTCATCGTCGTCACCAAACAGTTCCCGCTCGACCGCGTCGAGTTCGTCGTCGCCGAAGCGGTCGTCCCCGCGTGCCTCGACGAGCCAGTCGCGCCACTCGGCGTCGGTGAGGACGCCCCGCGACTCCGGCCCCCACTGCTCGCCGAGTTCCTCGCGGTCCGCGAAGGGGACGTCCATGTCGCCGCCGCCCCACACGAGCGGCGACAGCGCGAAGTCGTACTCCGCGTGCTCGAGCGGGCGGAAGCGGTACGGGTACCCGTTGAAGCTGAACGCCTCGTCGGTGCCGACCGTCTCGCCCGACGGCAGTTCCAGCGTCTCGTCCATACCGGAGGAAGGCGCTCGAACGGCATGTGCCTTCGGCACGCGACCAGACACGCCCGGAACCGATCTGCGCGCTGTCCCGATCCGGTCACTCCCCGCGGAGGGCCGCCGCTCGACGCTCGGCCTCGGAGACGACCGACGGGCGCCCGCTGACCTCGATCGCGACGGTCTCTGCGCCGTACGTCACTTCGGCGTCGACGCGCTCGTGGAGCCACGAGAGGAACGACTGCGTCTCGCCCGCGTTCGGGACGGTCAGCGACGCCGTCGCCGCCGGGAGCGCCTCCAGCACGGCCGCGCGGAGGTCCTCGATCCCGTCACCGTGGAGGCTGCTGACGGGCACGGGCTCTCGGCCCTCGACATCGCTGTCGGCGAGCACGTCCTCCACGGCGGCCATGGCCGTCGACCGCGCGTCCTCGTCGAGCCGATCGACCTTGTTCACCACCGGGATCACCGGTCCGCTGGCGTCGCCCGCGAGCACGTCGATAGTCGTCTCGACCCGTCGCCGGAGGCAACCCTCGTCGGCGCTGGCGTCGAGGACCGCGAGGACGACGTCGCTCGCGGCGATCTCGTCGAGCGTCGCCGAAAACGACCGGACGAGGTCGTGCGGGAGGTCGGCCACGAGGCCGACCGTGTCGGTGAGAAGCAACCGTCGGCCGTCGACGGTGGCCCGGCGAGTCGTCGTCTCCAGCGTCTCGAACAGGCGGTCTTCGACGGACACCGACTCGGCGAGGTCCGCGTGACGGTCGCCTGCGGTGTCGCCGTCCGCGTGTCCGGCGTCGAGGTCGTCCGCAAGTCGCCGAAGCAGGGTCGACTTCCCGGCGTTGGTGTAGCCCGCGAGCGCGACGAGGTCGAACCCCTCCTCGCGCCGGCGCTCGCGGCGGGCGGCCGCGGCGTCGACGAGTTCGTCGAGTTTCGACTCCAGCGCGTCGATGCGCCGCTCCGCGTCGAGGACGGGCGATCCCTTCTCGAAGAACGCCCGATTCAGCGCTGCCTCCCCCTCCATCCGCTCCAGTCGCGGGAGTTCATACCGGAGCGTCGCCAGGCGCACCTGCGTCGTCGCCGCCGTCGATCCCGCCCCGTCGGCGAAGATGTCGAGCACCAGTCGATAGCGGTCGGCGAGCGTCGTTCCCGGTGGGAGCAGTTCGAGGAGGTCGGCGTACTGTCCCGGCGAGAGTTCGCCGTCGAAAACGACGGCGTCGGCGTCGCAGTCGGTGACGACGCGGGCCAACTCGCTGGCCTTCCCTTCGCCGAGGTTGTACCGGAGGTCCTCCGTCCGCCGCTGTGTCACTTCACCGACCACGTCGGAGCCCGCCGCCTCCGCGAGGCGACGGATCTCCGTCGTGTCGGGGGTCGCGTCCGCGTCGCGGGCGGCGACGATCACGTCGCCGCCCTCCAGTCTGTCTCGTCTGTTCACTGTGTGTCGTGGCCGCGCGCCGGCCGACGCCGGACGGAGAGTTCCGACGGGGGCCTGCTCGCGGCCGCTGGCCTGATCGGTCGTGCGTCCCGAGGGCGCCGTCGCCCTCGCCGTACCGACCGGCGCGTCCTCGCCGACGCACCGGTCAGCGAGACGGAGAAACGGTCTTCATAGATACCACTCTCGAACGGACTCGAAAAGAACCTTGTCCCGTCACGGGAACGATCCGCACGGCTCCGCCTCAGTCGTCGCGGTCGACCGCTTCGATCCGGTAGTGGTGGTCGTCCTGCTTGACCAGTTCCGCCGCCTCTCGCATGCTGACCGCGTAACCGGTCGGGCCGCGCTCCAGTTCGTGGTCGGCGGCGACGCGGACGAGGTTCCCAATCAGCTGCGCCGACGGGGGCTTCTGGGCGGCGCCGCAGTCGTACACCGTCAGGAGCTCGTTGCCGTCGTCGGTCTCGTAGACGATCACGCGGGCGTGCGCCGCGAGCCGCCACCGATCGTCACCGCTGGGCGGAAGCTTGCACGTCACGGCGCCACGTCCGGGTCGAGGCCGGCGCGGGATTCGATCTCCGCGATCACCTCGACGAGGTCCTGTTCGCCCGTGTGATCGCCGTACACCCGCCGGACGAGCGCTGGAAGGGCGTACGCGTACTCCCCGCGGCTCCGGTGCTCGACGAACCCGGCCCGCCGGAGGACCTTGTTTCGGGCGTACGCGTATCGGCGGTCCCCCGAGCCGTCGGCGGCGCGGTGGGCCTCGATCGGCGTCGCGCGGTCGCCCCGCCGGTAGGCCGCGCAGCATGCCGCGAGTCACGTCCTCCAGCGACTCGACCGCGCGAACGACGCCGGCGACGACCGCCTCGCGACGGCGCAGTTCGTCTCCGTCGACGACCGCGGCCGGGTCCTCGATGCTGTCGAATCCCGAGCGCGAGCGCGCGGGGGAGATGTCGACCCCGTCTGTCGGGGGCACCGCGGTCGCGACCCGCTCGTCGCTCGCGCCCGGGGCGTCGCGCTCGCGGTCGGCGGCGGCCGCTGTCGACGCTCCGTCGTCCGAGACCGCGGCGGCCACGGTCCCTTCGTCCCCGTCGCGGTCCCCGTCGCCGCCGGAGCCATCGCGCGCGGCGCCGGCGGACGCGTCGCCCGACGCGGCCTCGGGGCTCTCGTAGTCGTGAAGCTCGGACTGGTCATCGGTGAGGCGCCCGCCGAACGCGGCGTCTCCGTCTCGGCGCTGTGGTTCCGGCGCCGACCCGTTCGTCGCCGAGCCGTTCGCTGCCGACCCGTCGGATGGTGAGCCGTTCGCCCGCGCGTTGGCCGCCGTATCGCGTCCGAGGCTCCGGCCGCTCCCGCCGCGGTACGGCGCATCTGCCTTCTGAAGCAGCGCCTGCGCGAAGGTGTCCGCCATCTCCGACATGTCCTGCGCCTCCTCCAACTCACGTTCGAGTTGGCTGATGCGCTGCTTCTTTTTGTCCAGTTCCTGCCGGAGGTCCGCGAGTTCGGATTCGGTGCGCTCGCGTTCGTCGGTGATCGTCTGCAGCTCCGAGACGAGGTCGCCAGAGACGGACTTGAGATCGGGCCGCTCGAAGTCGTCGAGGCCGGGCGTCGCGCCCGCGTCGAACGTCTGCTTGCGGTGGAACTGCACTCGCCTGATGGACTCGGCCCAGTCGGTCATCAAGAACGCCTCGCCGTCGTCCATGTCCTCGATCGCGTCGCCGTAGTCGCCCCCGAGGATCCGCGAGACGACTTTCGTGTCGTTGTCCCAGGTGAGCCGGTGCCAGCAGAGCCAGTCGCACTGGGTGATGAAGTCCTTCTTTACGTCGGCAGGCCGCTGAGAGATGCCGACGATGCCGAGGCCGTGCTTGCGACCGCGCTTCCCGATCTTGATCAGCGTCTTGCCCGTCTTGTCCATCCCGGCCCCCTCGGGAATGTACTCGTGGCACTCCTCGACGAGCATCAAGAACGGCTTCTTCAGCTTCTTTTCTTTGGCAAACAGCTGGCGGGCCGTCTCGCGGATCAGCTCGGACGCCTCGTCCTCGTCGAGATACCCCGACACATCGAGGATGATCGGGACGTTCTCCTCTAAGGCGAGCGAGGCGATTTTGCCCGCGTGCTCGGCCGAGACTTGGATGTCGCACTCCTCGTCGGCGCCGACGTGGAGGATCTCGAACTCCTCTTTCAGCCCGTAGTACTCCCCGTCGCTGTCAACGATGAGCACCGGGAAGCTGTTCTCCAACAGCTTCTCGATGACGACGGAGGCGGTGTTTGACTTCCCCGAGCCGCTCTTGCCGGTAATGAACCCTCGTCCGGTCAGGATCTCGACCACGGGAAGCGAGATGGGCGTCCCGTCGGACAGGCCCGACTCGCCGCCGACGCCGTCGCTCACGTCCGCGACGGTGATCGTCTCGTCGCTCATTACCGAACTCTGACTCCCGCCCCGGCTTAACTCCAGCCGTCGCGTCTGACGAGCGTCTGACGCGTCCGGTCGGTGCCGGACGGACCCGCCCGCCCCGGAGCCGTCACCCTGGATCCGTCGAGACTGCAGGCGCGGCGTGGGTTTAGGTGTACACCGGTCGACGGCCCGCCCATGGACACGAGCCTCGAACTTCACGCTGCCGACGCCACGGGATGGCGCGAAGGGATGTACGACGACATCCGGACGACGTTTCGGGCGCCGGTCGTCAATTGGATCTGGCGGACGGCGACCGCAAATCACCCGGAACTGACCCGGTACCTGTGGGGACAGGTGAAGCCCGCCTTCGAGACGCGTGCGTTCGCTGAGACGGCCGTGGCCTACCGCGACGCGGTGTTGTCGGCAGTCGACGGTCCGCGCTACCGCGCGGGCGGCCTCGGTCTCGGGCCCGCCGAGGCGCGGGAGCTCCGTGGACAGATCGCCGCCTTCGACGCCGTCGCTCCCCGGCTCGCGGTGCTGTTCGAACTTGTCGACCGGTCGATGAACGGCGGCGACGTGGGGACTGCGGTGCCCGACGGCCCCGCCGCGACCGAACCGTACCCCGCAGGGCTGGGCGCCGACCGCGGGCTCGACCCCTCGATGATCGCCGTCGACGCCGTCCCCGAGAGAGCCGCCGGCGCAGTCGCCGAGATCCGTCGGTTCCACGGCTTCGACGACGGCAGCCTTCCCAGCGTCTACCGCTGTTTGGCGCAGTGGCCCGCGTTCCTCTCGCGGCTGTGGGACGGCCTGAAACCGGAACTCCGCTCTGAGGACTTCGACGAGGCCGTCGCCGACGCGGGTGCGATCGCGGACGACTACGTCGAGGAGGTGGCGTATCGTCCCGCGCTCTCGCGTGAGGCTGCCGTCGCCGCCGGCTTCGACGCCGACGCGGTCGACGACCTCGCCGCGCTGTTCGCCGAGTTCAACGGCGGTCCCGTCGAGACGGTGATCCCGGCGCTCCCGTTGTTCGCCGACGCGGTCGGTGCGAGCGGCCCTCGGCGGCTCTAGGAACGCTCACTCGAACTCTCCGAGGTCGGCCTGCCCCCGGCGGCGCCGCCGGCGACGCTCGCGCGTCGCGTCCTCGTCGCCCTCGTCGGCCCAGTCGTCGAGCGTCGCCGTGGCGTCCACACCGCGGCGCGTCACGCCCTCCGGGTCGCTCGCGTCGCGTTCGCCGTCCACGTCACCCCCGCCGTCACCCTCGGCGGCACCACGGTCGCCTTCAGCAGAGCACTCTGCTGCCCCTTCGTAGCCGCCGAGCGTCGCCTGCTCCTCGGCCGCGAACGAGAGGTTCGACACCCGGACGCCGAGCTTCCGAACTCCCTCCCCCGCGAACTCGTCGAGGAGATCGAGCGCAACCTCCTCGACGAGGTCCGGGTCGTCGACTGGTCCCGGGAGCGAGTCCGCGCGCGTGTTCACGTCAAACGGCGGCCGCACGACTTTCACGCCGATGGTGCGATACATCGCGCCGCGCGAGCGCGCGCGCTCGGCCACATCGGCCGCGAGGGCGCGAACCCGTTCGCGTTGCGCCGCTTCGTCGGCGGTCCGGCCGGCCGACTCCCGCGACAGCGACTTCGGCCGGCCGGTCGGCGTCACCTCGCGGTCGTCGCGGCCGTTCGCGCGGTCGTGGAACTCCCGGCCGCGCGAACCGAACCGGGCCTCCAGTTCGGTCGGATCCGCGTTCGCGAGGTCGCCCGCGGTCTCGATCCCCAGCTCCGCCAGGTCGCTCGCGGTGACCGGCCCGACGCCGTGGATGTCCGAGACGGGAAGGGGCGCGAGGAAGTCGGCGACTTCGCCGGGCTCGACGACGGTGAGCCCGTCCGGCTTGTCGTAGTCCGAGGCGACCTTCGCGGTCGCCATGTTCGGCGCGACGCCGACGCTGGCGGGCACGCCGGCCCCCGCTCGATGCGCTCGCGGACGTACCGGGCGAGGCCCTCGGCGAGCGGGGCGTCGCCGGAGCCGTCGCCGGTGTCCCACGAGGTCCGGTCCGTCACGTCGAGGTACGCCTCGTCGATACTCACCTCCCGGACGGTGTCGGCCACGTCATGCAACACCGCCTTCACCTCCGCCGCGACCTCCTTGTAGAACGGCATGTCGACGGACCGGTAGTGGCCCGCCGCCGGATCGGACGCCTCCGTGTCGCCCGCATCCGCGTCGGCGACGCGAGGGAGTCGCTCCAGCGCCTGCGAGATGGGCTGTGCCGATTCGACCCCGAACTCGCGCGCCTCGTAGCTCGCCGTCGCGACCGCGCCGATCGTGTCGCCCGGCTCGTACCCCATGCCGACGACGATCGGTTCGCCCGCGAGCTCGGGCTCCTTCAGCCGCTCGCAGGAGGCGTAAAAACAGTCCATGTCGACGTGGAGGACGACGCGCTCGCCGCCGTCGTCCGTCGTCGGCGCCCCCGGGAGCGTCTCCTCCATGGTCGCCACTCAGGCGCCGATCGGTCAAAAACCGTCGCCACGCGCGGTGGAAGTGAAGCCGCGCGCGGCCAAGTCCACTGGGTCCGCCGAACGTCGGTCCGCAGCCGCTATTTCAGTCGCTCTTGCAGCACCGACGGGTGCGCCGCGGTGACGCCCTCGACGCCGCCGATCTCCTCGGAGATCACCTCGCCCAGTTCGTCGCCGTCGGCCGCGCGGACCTCGGCCATGAACATGTGGTCGCCCGAGGAGGTGTACAGCGAAACGACCGACTCCAGCTCCTTCAACGCGCGCGTCGCCTCGACGTACCGCTCGCTGTCGACCTCAATCCCGACGAGCGCGATCGTCTTCCCGGAGAGCTTCTTCGGATCGATTTCGGCCGAATAGCCGACGATGACGCCCTCGTCCTCGAGCCGGTTGATGTACTTTCGCACCGTCGGCTTCGAGACGCCAGCGCGGTCGGCGATCTCGGCGTAGGAGGCCTGCGCATCCTCCTCGAGCGCTTCGAGGATGCGATCGGCCGTCGAGGAGGTACTCATTACCGTATGATTTCGCGCCACAGAAAAAATACCTTGCGAATGAGAAAACGGGAGTCGCGTCGACGGGAACCGGCGCGAGTACTGGGCCGATCACGTCCCAGTCGCGCGGTTTCGTCGTTCACGCCCGCCGTTCGCTCACTTGTGCTTGTCGATGAACTGATCGTACGAGCGCTCCCACTCGTAGTCGCCGTCGAAGTAGCGCTCCGCGAGCGGTTCCTCGGGCATCTCGCCGATCTGCTGTTTCTCCTGCTGGTAGGAGGGCCGCTCGTCGTCGCGGTAGTAGACGCCGGTGAGCACCTCGCCCTCGTACAGTTTGTCCTCGGTCTCGCGCATCAGCTCCTGGGCCTCGGCGCGGTTCGTCGGATCGAAGTCGTAGTCCTCGGACTCGTTGATGTCCGTGTACGGGACGTACTGCTTGGCGTCCTTGTTCCACGTCGGGCACTGCGTCAGGAAGTCGATGTGCGCGAACCCGTCGTGCTCCATCGCCTCCTTGAGGATTCGCTGGGCCTGGTTCGGGTTGACGGCGGCCGTGCGAGCGACGAACGACGCGCCTGAGGTCAGCGACAGCGAGAGCGGACGGATCGGGGTCTTCGCCGAGCCGTGCGGTTGCGTCTTCGACTTGTGGCCCTTCGGGGAGGTGGGCGAGGTCTGGCCCTTCGTGAGGCCGAAGATCTCGTTGTTGAACACGATGTACGTCATGTCGTGGTTCTCCCGGGCGGTGTGCATGAAGTGGTTCCCGCCGATCCCGTAGCCGTCGCCGTCGCCGCCGGCGGCGACGACCTCGACGCCGGGGTTGGCGAGCTTCGCCGCCCGGGCGACGGGCAGCGACCGGCCGTGGATCGTGTGGAAGCCGTAGCTGTCGAGGTAGCTGTTCAGCTTGCCCGAACAGCCGATCCCGGTGACCAGCAGCGTCTCTTCGGGCGTGCGCCCGACCTCGGGCAGCGCGCCCTTCAGCGACTTCAGGACACCGAAGTCGCCGCAGCCCGGACACCACGTCGGCTGGGGTTCGATCTCGGGCGTGTACTCGTTGCGGTCGACCTCGCGTTCCTCACCGATGGCACTGAATGCGCTCATTGTTAGTCACCTGCCGCGGGGACGAACTTCGTCTCGTTGCCGGGGAGCTCCCCGTCCTCGACGATGTTCGTGGTGAACCCCTCGACGATCTCCGCGGGCTCGAAGGGGTTCCCGTTGTACTTCAGCAGCGAGGAGAGCATCTCCCCGTGCGTGCCGAGTTCCTTCTGCGTCAGACCGCGGAACTGCGCCGACGCGTTCATCTCGACGACGAGCGCCTCCTCGACGGAGTCGAGGAACGCTCGAACCGCGTCGATCGGGTACGGCGCGAGTTCGGCGACGGTCAGCGCCTTCACCGACGTGCCGTTCTCGTTGAGCCGATCGACGGCCTCCTCAACTGTCCCCTGCTGGGAGCCGAACGTGAGGATGCCGTAGTCGGCGTCCTCGGGACCGTGTTCCACGAGCAAGCCGTCGTCGTCGAGGTCCGCGCGGATGGCGTCGAGCTTCCGCTGCCGACGGTTCATCTGTGCGACGCGGTTGTTCGGGTCCTCGTCGATGTGACCGGCCGGGTTGTGCTCGTTCCCCGTCGCGAGGAATCGGCCGCCCTTCTGGCCGGGCACCGACCGCGGCGAGACGCCGTTCTCGCCATCGTGCTGGAAGCGGTGGAACTTCCCGTCGTTCGTGTGCGGCTGGTCGGCCAGTTCCTCCTCGGTGAGGGTGAACCCGATGTCCGCGTTGGGCTCGCGGTCGAAGTGCGAGGCCGGGACGTTCGTCAGCTCACCCGACAGTTTCTGGTCGTAGATGAGCATCGACGGGATCTGGTACTCGTAGGCGAGCTGGAACGCCCGTCGCGACGCCTCGTACGCCTCGGCGACCGTACCGGGCGCGAGGACGACGCGCTGGGAGTCGCCCTGTGACGTGTACAGGACGTGTTCCAGGTCCGCCTGTTCGGGCTTCGTCGGCATCCCCGTCGAGGGACCGGCGCGCATGGCTTCGATGAGTACCAGCGGCGTCTCGGTCATCTCCGCGAGGCCGAGCGGCTCACCCATCAGGGCGAACCCGCCGCCGGAGGAACCGGACATGGCCTTGACGCCCATGTGGGACGCGCCGATGGCGAGCGCGGCCGCGGCGATCTCGTCTTCGACCTGCTCGGAGATCCCGCCCAGTTCGGGCAGGTTCTGACTCATGATGGTGAACACCTCGGTCCACGGCGTCATGGGGTACCCCGCGATGAAGCGGCAGCCCTCGTCGATGGCGCCGTAAGCGATGGCGTCCGAGCCGGACATCAGGACCTGCTCCTCGTCGTGTTCGCCCGAGGGGACGGACACGTCGGGGGCGTCGACGTCGTACTCCTCGCGGACGAGGTCGTACGCCGTCTCCATGATCTCGACGTTCGGCTCGAGGATCTTCTCGGGCATCGCGTCGCGCATCAGCTCCTCGATGGCGCTGAGGGGGATGCCCGTGATCGCGCAGGTGACGCCGACGCCGGCGGTGTTTCGCATGACCTCGCGGCCCTGATCGCGCGCGAGCGACCGAAGATCGATGTCGTACACGTGCCAGTTGTTCTCCTCGACGCGCTCCTCGAAGTTCGGAACCTCCGAGGGGTCGAGCAGCCCGGAGTCGTAAACGATGACGCCGCCCTCGCGGAGCTCGTCGAGGTTCTCCGCGAGCGGTTTGGCTTCCTCGTTGCCGTAGTAGGCGCCCTCCTGCGGGTTGCGGGCGAACGAGTCACCCAGCGCCAGCAGGAAGTTGTAGCCGTCGCCCCGTGACTTGACGGGATCGGCGGAGGCGCGTACCTCGACGTAGGTGTGGCCGCCCCGGATGCGCGAGGGATAGTGACGATGCGTGAAGACGTGCAGCCCCGACCGCATCAGGGCCTTGGCGAAGTTCTGACTGGTCGAGGCGATTCCGTCGCCCGACCCGCCAGCGATCCGCCAGATGAGTTCGTCGGCTGACATAGGTACTGATAGGCCCTCCGTTGGGCAGTATTTGACGGTTGTTCTGCACGGGACAAATGCCTTGCTATGGGTTCGCAAAGGGTCGATCGTGAGGGTTTCGGGAATGGCCCCGGTGATCACCGAGTGCCAGCAGCCGAGCTCCCGCCCCAGCGATGATGCCGTCGGCAACCTGCAACCAGAATTGACTCACCGCCTCAATCTGGGGTGACCGGAGAGATCCGACCCGCTACGACACGATCTCTTCACCGATAATTTCTAACTGCAATTCTAAAATCTTATATCGGGTAACGGGGCATCTCGCACAGAGCATGAGACGCGTTTCGTTGGTCATCGCGGCACTCCTCGTTGCGGCGGTCGTTCCCGGATCAGTCACCGCCCACGAGGCGGCGGAGAACGAGCCACCGCTCGCGGATGCCGGCCTCGATCAGGAGGTCGAGCGCGGCACTGTTGTGTGGCTGGACGGCGGCGGCTCGCTCGATCCCGACGGCGATATCGTCGCCTCCGAGTGGTCGATCCGAACCCCCGACGGCCGGGAGATCAACCCGAACGCTCCGACCGCGATGTCCACGACGTTCACCGCCTCGACGGTCGGGCGGTACGAGGTGACGCTGACTGTGACTGACGACCACGGCGTCGACCGGAGCGACACGTTGTACGTCGATGTGGCCGCTCGGGGGGAGGTCGCCGCGGGCACCGAATCCAACGAGTCGAAACCGCAGCCGAACGAGCCGCCGACCGGTGATATCGAGGGGCGGGACAGCGTCGCCCGCGGCGAGACAGCCACGTTCACCGCCGACGTGTACGATCCTGATGGGGAGATCACTTCGTATGCCTGGTCGGACGGGCGATCGACCCGCGAGGTAGATCGTACCGTCGATCTCCCGGCCGGCGAGACGTTCGCGTTCAGCGTCCGCGTCACTGACGACGACGGCGCGACGGCGACGTTCCGGAAATCGGTACGTGTGTTGGCGCCGGGCGATGGTACCAACGCCGGGTCCACGACCGCCGACTCGAACAACGAGGCCCCGACCGCCCGCATCGACGGGCCGGACCGCGTCGCGTCCGGCCACGACGCGACGTTCATTCTCCGCGGAAGCGATCCGGACGGAAGCCTCGTTCGACGGCTGTGGCCCGATCGGTCCGAGAACGGAGCGGTCGTCGATCTCGCGTTCACCGAAACGGGAACGCACACACTGCGTGGCGTCGTCGTCGACGACGACGGGGCACGAACGACGGCGATGAAGACCGTTGAGGTGTACGACGAGGGACCGCCGGTGGTCTCGATCGACGGTCCTGATAGTGCGACAGCGGGGAGCACACAAGAGTACACGCTGGAGGCGTACGATCCGGACGGCGGGGAGCTGACGATCACTTGGGACCCGGGACAGACCCAGTTGGAGCGGGAGTCAAGCCGGTTCGTCAACAACGTCGGAATCGAAGGTAATCTGGGGGAGACGATGGAGATCTCGGCCACTGTCACCGACGACGAAGGGAACACCGTGACTGCGGTAAAGGAGACGGAGGTGGAAACGCAGACGAGTTTCGGGACCGGAGAATCCGTCCCCCATATCTCGGAGATCTCGTGGAGATACGCCACTGACGACACGAAACAGACACCGGAAACAGACTCCGTAGAGCTCAGTACGTACGAATTCTTCGCCACGGTCACACATGAAGAGCCGAAGATTGTTCGCGCGACGTGGCGAGTAAACGATACGAACCGGGCCGTCATCGTCGATACACTCGGCCGATTCTCCGGCACTCGAGACACCGAGATCCGACATATATTCGTCTCCGAACATGGTGGCAAGGTCACGAGGGAAGTTTCGCTCTCGGCGGTCGACGCAGACGGCGATCGAGGCGAACAGAAGTGGATAAGCCGCGTTCACTCGGTACAGACGCACGACGACATCGTATTCTATGCGATGAAATCAGGCGTTCCCGCGAGGAAAACCAGCTTGGAGGTCGAACCCGGTGATCAGGTGGAGTTCACCGTCGGGTCGAACCAGAACTACCGTCTCGCCTTCGGTGACGGGAATGCTGCACGCGGATCGGGGACCTCTGTGCTGCGGAACGTCGAGATCGCTCACACCTACGACGATCCTGGAACGTACAAGGCGAGACTGATCTCGACACAGGGTCCAAACGGTGAAGCACTGAAAACCATCGATATCAACGTACGACCGAAGACGTACACAGAGTACTGGTACGAGAGCACCACCAATACGATTGAGCGCGTTATATCTGAGGAGCGACCATCAGAAAAAAGCTGGTTCAAAAAATCGATATACGACTCCGGGACGTACTTTACAGGACGGACGATATCTGTGCGGGCCGATGCTGGGCGGCCATCGATGGTCGGCGATAACTGGATATCGACGGAGACGAGCGTTGAGCAGCGATCGCGCCGGGTTACTCGCATCAAGCGGTCGGATCCGGACGGGTCAGGAGACGACTGGGAGCTCGTGGAACGAAACGTTCGAACCGAGGAACGAACGTACTACGAAGACAAATCCCGGTGGCTTTCGAGTCGCTTCCGGCGTACGGGATGGAGTTTCACCGGCGAAACCAGAACCGAGCGCGTGGTCGTTGGCGATGGACACAACCACGACCGCGATCGACACAGTCGAACCACACGAACGTGTACGAACTGGGATCTCGATCCGAGCCCGTACGGCGGGTTCTCACGGGAGTGCTCCAACTGGAACTATGACACCAATATCTGGTACACCGGCCACGACCACAGCGGGTACACGTACTACGACATAGACTATTTGTACAAGACCGAAATCGAGCGAACGCGGACAGTTCAATACCACGAGTATGCGAGTGAGCGCGAGTTCACCATCACAACAGAGACCTTCGCCGAAACGGATTCGTGGACCGAATGGCTGTGGGAACGTGAAGGAAACACAGTGAGACAGGAGCACTCACTCACGAAACCTGAAACTGGTTCGTATATTCCGGGGACTCTTCAGACGGTTGAAGTTCGGTGTGGATCTACAGAGAGTCACCACGATTCAGTCATGTGTTGACGACTAATTACGAATATACAAATACAATAAATTATCACAGAAACCATGCCAATCCTTCGAACTGACCTGCACCGTCCGAGGGCCCCCATCGTGAGTAGAAGACACGCGACTGCACTCGCACTTATTGCAATGATCTCGCTGGCTGGATGTCTCTCTTCCACCGGAGCGAATCCCGAACCGGTTGTCCGTAGCCAAGAGCCAGTGGAATTGAAAGGCACCAGCCCGCAACCTCCAAAATTTGGCCATCATCAGTCGGATAGTGAGATCGAGACTCCCACCCCGTTAGAAAATAAGACACCACGCGAAGATGTTAATGTGACTTTATCAGAAAAATTATTAATTTATAAAATAAATAACTACCGGGCAGAGAGTAATTCCGGACGATTAGTCTCAGATCCCCGACTTGGCCGTATCGCTCGCCACCACTCATACGATATGGCTACACGAGATTTCTTCAACCACACCAACCCCGATGGTGAGACGTTCACCGACCGGGTTCAGGCAAGCAGTTATGCCTGCGGTGGCGGTGGCGAAAACCTCAGGGGTGTCTTCTGGAACAGGAGTCATACACAGACTGAAGAAGAGCTCGCAGAAGTAATCCTCCGTGGATTCATTCGATCCCCAGAACACAACACTGGGATGCTCCTCCCGAGTCACGACACCATCGGCGTCGGGATATACATCGCCGAGGACGGGCGGACGTACGCCACAGTGGATTTCTGCGACGGTAATCCTGGAGAGGATCCATGATTGGCCCCGATAACGAGCCCACGCGCAGACGCTTCCTCGCGGCCGCAGGCACCACGACACTCGCCGGAACGTCCGGTTGTCTCGGTTGGCTGCGCGGCGACTCAGACGGCGACGAACCCGGCGGCGGTTGGCACACGGAGGAGTTCACTACCGCCGAGGCGACGGAGACGTTCAGCTACCGCGAGGGGACTCGTACCCCCTACGCCGGCGTGGATCAGATCTACACGGGCGGCGGCACCCTCGTCGTCGTCTACTTCGATTACGCGCACAAGCCGTCGATTCGATGGTGGCGCGAGGAGTTTCCCAAGCTCTCGGACCTCCTCGCAAACGACGCGTTCCGACCGACGTTGCTCATGTACCCGCTCCCGGTCAACGAGTGGTCGATGCTGCTCCCGAGCGCGCTGTTCGAGGTCCGCGCCCGCGGCACCCGCGCCGATGCATGGGCGTTCCACGAGGCGCTCGTCGACGCGGCGCCGTCCTACACGTTCGACCTACTACGGGATCACGCGGAGGAGATCGGCGTCGACGGGGACGCGGTCGTCGAGGCCGCACGGACGCGACGGCGACGGAACCAAGCACTGTCAGACCGAAGACTCGGTCGGGACAGCGGCGTCGAGACCCTTCCCGCGTTCCGGTGGGGAACCGACCCGATCGACGGGTCGACAGCCGCGGAGCTCCGTCAGTTCATCGAGGACCGAGAGTAAGCTCGAGAGCCGATTGGTGGACGCCGGACGGTACCGTTACTCCGCGTCGTCCGGATGCTCCGCGTGGTACTCCGTCTCGTACTCCCCGACCTGACCGTCGAGGCGATCGGGGTTGATCCGACCGCCGAGCAACATGAAGTCGAGGACCGTACAGTAGAGCATCGCCTCCACGACCGGCACCGCACGCGGCGGGAGGACGGGATCGTGGCGGCCGACGACCTGTACCTGCTTCTCCTCGCCCGTCTCCCAGTCGACGGTCGTCTGCTCTTTCGGGATCGAGGTGGGCGCATGCCACGTGACCTCGCCGTAAATTGGTTCTCCGGTGGTGATGCCACCCTGTAGCCCGCCGTGGTCGTTGCCGACGGGGACGGGGTCGCCCTTTTCGCTGACGGTCTCCGGGTGGTCGCCCTCGTCGACCTCCCAGTTCTCGTTGCGGTCGTGGCCCGTGACCTCGCGGGCGTCGCGCCCCAGCCCGAACTCGAAGGCCGTCGTCGCGGGAATTGACATCATCGCCTGCCCGAGCCGGGCCGGGAAGGCGTCGAACCGCGGCGCGCCGAGCCCTCGTGGGACGCCGCGCGCCTCGAACTCGATGGCGCCGCCGATGGAGTCGCCCGCCTCCTGGTACTCGTCGATTCGATCGCGCATCTCCGCGGCCGTCTCGGGGTGCCCACAGCGGACCTCGTTCTCCTCGCTGTGTTCCAGCATCTCCTCGAACGTCACGTCGGGGGCGACGATGTCGCCGATCTGGTTGACGTGCGCTTTGATCTGCACGTCGTAGTCGCTCTGGTCGAGCACCGCCTTCGCGACGGCGCCGCCGGCGACCCAGTTGACCGTCTCGCGCGCGGAGGAGCGGCCGCCGCCGCCCCAGTTTCGCGTGCCGAATTTCGCCGAGTAGGTGTAGTCGCCGTGGCTGGGGCGGGGCGCGGTGACGAACGGCTCGTACTTGCCCGAGCGGGCGTCCTTGTTCTGGATCACCATCCCGATCGGCGTTCCGGTGGTGTAGCCGTCCTGTAGTCCGGAGTTGATCGTCACCTCGTCGGGCTCGCCGCGGCTGGTCGTGATCATCGACTGTCCCGGCTTGCGTCGGTCGAGATCGCGCTGGATGCGCTCCTCGTCCAACTCGACGCCGGCCGGGACACCGGAGACCGTACAGCCCATGGCCTCCCCGTGGCTCTCGCCGTAGGTGGTCAGCCGGAACAGCCGGCCGAACTCGTTGCCGTTCATGTCCGTATTCGGTGGGTGCGCAGTATAAAATGCGGCGAAGGTGCGAAGAACCGCCGGCGCGCCGCGGTGCGGTGAGGACAGCGGGACCGGTCCCCTCGGGTCAGCGTTCGTGGAGGCGCATCCGAACCGGTTGCGTCGGGCGCGTCGTGATGCTCGCCTCCAGATTTTCCTCGAGATCGACCGGGTCGACCACCTCGAAGGAGAACCGCGGTGGCAACGTCGCGAGGATCAGCTTCGCCTCCAACAGCGCGAACCGGTCGCCGACGCACCGACGCGGTCCCGAGGAGAACGGGAAGTACGCCAGCGGATGTAGTTCCGCCTCCATCTCGTCGGTCCACCGTTCGGGACGGAACGCGTGCGGGTCGTCGTAGTGGGCGGGGTCTCGGTGGACGACCCACTGACTGATCGCCAGCGGGGTCCCTTCGGGGACCCGGTACCCGCCGAGAACCACGTCTTCGGTCGGTTCGCGGAGGATGCCGTGTACCGGCGGGAGCAGCCGCATCGACTCGGTGACGACGTCATCGAGGTACTCCAGGTCGCGAACGGTGTCGAAGCCCGGGGGATCGTCGCCGAGTTCGGTCTCCAGTTCGTCGAGCAGTCGCTGTTCGATCTCGGGGTGGCGCGCGAGCAGGTGGAGCGTGAAGGTGAGCGACAGTGCCG
This sequence comes from Halobaculum halobium, assembly GCF_030127145.1. Taxonomy (NCBI): domain Archaea; kingdom Methanobacteriati; phylum Methanobacteriota; class Halobacteria; order Halobacteriales; family Haloferacaceae; genus Halobaculum; species Halobaculum halobium. The sequence goes on along the minus strand of NZ_CP126158.1, from coordinate 628,352 downwards.
TCGTCTCGTGGCCCGCGAGCAGCAGCGTCTTCACCTCATCGCGGACCTGTTCAGCGGCCATCCGCTCGCCGTCGTCGTCCTCCGCGGTCAGCAGCGCCGATACCACGTCGGCGTCGGGGTCGACCTCGCCCTCGCGCAGCGCGCGCCGCTTCTCGTCGACCAACTCGTCGACGATTCGGTCGAGAGCGGCGACCGCCTCTCGGAGCTTCTCCCGGCCGGGCGTCGGCACCGCCGGCGGGAGGAGATCGAGCAGGCTGCCGCCCGCCGACTGCTCCATCACGGTGTCGAGCGCGCCGCCGATCGCGGGCGTGCGGTCGCGGATGTCGACGCCCATCAGCGCGCGGGCGACGATATCCAGCGTCAGTCCCATCATGTCGCGGTGGACGTCGCGGACCTCACCGTCGCCCCAGCGGGCGCTCGTGCGCTCGGTCGCCTCGACCATCATGTCGGCGTACCCTGCGATGCGATCGGGCGTGAACGCCGGCTGGATCAGGTGTCGCTGCCGGCGCCAGAAGTCCCCCTCGCTGTTGAGCAGGCCGTTTCCGAGTACCGGTCGGAGCTGCTGCTGGAACAGTTCCCCCTTGACGTACTGCTCGTTCTCCGTGACGAGGACCCGCCTGATCGCGTCGGGGTCGGTCAGGAGGAACACGTCCTGTCCGAGGATTTCGTAGCGCGCGACCCCGCCGTACTCGGCGGCGACGCGGTCGCGGAAGGCGAAGAAGTCCCGACTGCTCTCGAGGAAGGATCCGAGGAACGGCAGGCCGTCCGGACCGGGGGCGGCCTCCGGCGGACGGGGAGGGGCGTCTGTGTCGCTCATATGGTCAGCCCCGTGGCGGAGGGGCAAAGCCGTTCGTGAACCGACGGTCAGTTCAGCGCGGTTGTCGGTGCCCGGGCGGCCCTCAGAATGCCGAGTCGAGCACCGCCCGCGCGTCGGCCTCGGTGAGGTCGTAGCCCTCAGGCGCGTACGACAGCAGCGAGTCGGCGGCTGCCACCCGCGCGGCCTCGTCGAGGCCGTCGGCGTCGACGCCGTCGATCGCCGACAGCGACGCGGGTAGACCGAGCGCGTCGCGGACGCGCTCCACCTGGGCGATCGCCGCCTCGGTGTCGTTGCCAGCGTCGACTTCGAACGCCGCCGCGAGCAGGGAGAGATCGACGCCGGCGTCTGCAAGCGCCCGCAGCGCGTGGGGCGCGACCGCCGCGTGCGCCAGTCCCTGCTGGATGCCGAAGGCGTCGCGGAGGCCGTGGCCGAACGCGTGGATCACGTTGATCGTCATCTCGCCGGGGCGCGAGATGCCGTACTGCGCGAGCACGACCCCCGCGACGGCGCGGTCCATCGCCGCCGGGTCGTCGGACAGCTCGGGCAAGCCGTCCGCGAGCAGTCGGACCGCCCGGGTCGCAGTCGCGTCGGTGACTGCCGTCCGGGTGCGGGCGTACAGCGACTCGATCGCCTTGTCGAAGCCGTTCATGGCCGACCCCGCGAGCACGCCTTTCGGCGTCGTCTCGAACAGGGCGGGGTCGTAGAACAGCGCGTCGGGCATCAATTCGGCCCCGCCGACACCGGTCGAGACGACCTCGGTACCGACGGCGTCGGCAGCGTCGGCGCCGGCGTCACTCTCGCCGGCGTCGACCGCGGCGGCGATGCCGGCGATCACCGAGAGGTCCGCGCCCGCGAGCGTCGTCGGCACGGGGAACAGCGGCGTGAGCGAGGCGGGATTCTCGGGCGTCGCGATCCCCCGGTGTCGGCGACTTCTTGCCGGGCCTCCGCGAGCGACAGGTCGCGGGCGCGAAGCACCGAGGCGACGGTCGCCACGTCGAGGCTGGAGCCGCCGCCGACTGGGACGAACGCGTCGACGCCGAGGTCGGCGGCGCGTTCGGCCGCGCGGGCCGCCTCGCGCAGGCGCTTGTCAGGGGTCGTGCCCGCGAACACCTCCGCGAGGCGGTCGCCGAGGCCGGCGCCGACCGCGTCCATCAGGTCCGCGTTGGCGGCGACGTTCGACCCGCAGACCACGAGCGCGGTGTCGCACCCGCGCTCGGCGAGCGCGCCACCGATGTCGTCGATACAGCCGCGGCCGTAGTGGATCGCCCCCGGGTCGTAGTCGAACGCGAACGACGGCGTGTCGAGTGAACTCATGGCGGAACCGTCTCCCGCATCGGCGAAAACGGCATCGGCGCCGGAAGCGTTCGTGCGCGGCGGTGTGCCTCGGCCCTTCGACCGCGACTGCGAAACTGCTATTGTACGGTAAATGAAATACTCTGGCGATGCGCTTCACGAACACGCGACAGCCGGACTGGGACTGGTGGAGTCGGCTGTGGCCCACACCGGGAGAGACGCTCCGAAACCTGGGGCTGTCTCCTGGTGACGCGCTCGCCGAGATCGGCTGCGGAAACGGCTACTTCGCGCTGCCCGCCGCGCGGATCACCGCCCCCGCGCCGGTGTATGCGGTCGACATCGACGAGGGACTGCTCGCGGAACTCGATCGGCTCGCTGGGCGCCACGAGGTCGACACGCTGCACACGGTACACGGCGACGCGCGGTCGCTGCCGGATCACCTCCCCGAGTCCGTTGACGTGGCGTTGATCGCGAACACCTTCCACGGCGTCGACGACCCCGAGGCGTTCGTCGCGGGCGTCGTCGACGCGCTCGCCGCGGACGGCCGGTTCGTCGTACTCAACTGGCACGACCGGCCGCGCGAGGAAACCACCGTCGCCGGGGCGCCGCGCGGCCCGCCGACGGACCTCCGGATCTCGCCCGACGAGACGGCGGAACTAGTCGAGGCGGCGAGCGATCTCCGAGCGGTCGATCGCGTGAACGTCCCGCCGTATCACTACGGCCTCGTCTTCGAGTAGGCACGAGGCCGAGCCCTTCCGCTACTCCAGCCTACTCGACGGTGGCGTTCGCGCCGAGGTCGGCCATCGTCTCGAAGAACCCCGGGAAGGACACGTCGACGTGCTCGGCGCCGGTGACCGTCGTCTCGCCGTCGGCGACGAGGCCGGCGACCGTCAGCGCCATCACGAGCCGGTGGTCGCCCCGCCCGTGGACCGTCGTTCCCGCGAGCGCGGAGTCGCCGCCGTGGACGGTCAGCGAGTCACGTTCCTCGGTCACCTCGGCGCCCAGTTTCTCCAGCGACTCGGCCATCGCGGCGACGCGGTCGGTCTCCTTGTACCGAACGTGCTCGGCGTTCACGATCCGCGTCTCGCCGTCGGCGACGGCGCCCAGCACGGCGATGGTCGGGAGCAGGTCGGGGGTGTCGCCCACGTCGACCTCGACGCCCGCGAGGTCGGCCGCCCCGACGGTGATCTCGCCGGCGTCCTCGTCCCACGCGATGTCGGCGCCCATGCGGTCGAGCACGTCGACGATGGCCGAGTCGCCCTGGGCGCTCGGGCGGGCGCCCTCGACGACGACCGACTCGCCGTCCGCGGCGGCGACGGCGCCGGCGGCGAGGAGGTACGACATCGACGAGAAGTCGCCGGGGACGGCGTACTCGTCCGCCTCGTATTGCTGGCCGCCAGGGACTCGAAAGCCCGCCTCGGTGCGCTCGGTGTCGATGCCGAAGTCCGCGAGCACCTCGCGGGTTATCTCGACGTACGGCGCTGACTTCAGCTCCGTTTCGAGGTCGATCTCGATCCCCTCCTCGGTGACCGCGCCGGCCATGAGCAACGCGGTGACGAACTGCGAGGAGACGTCGCCGGGGATGGCGACCGTCTCACCGGCCATCGCGTCGCCGACGACCAGCGGCGCTTGGCCGTTGCGACGGGTCGACTCAGCGCGTCCGCCGAGCGACTCGACGGCGTCGAGAAGCGGTCCCTGCGGGCGCGAGCGGAGCGACTCGTCGCCAGTGAGCACCGCGAGCCCGTCGGTCAGTCCGGCGGCGGCGGTGACGAGGCGCATCGTCGTCCCCGAGTTCGCGCAGTCGATCACGTCGTCGGGGGTGCCGGGCCGGCCTCCGAAGCCCGCAACCTCGACGGCCGTTGCGCCGCCGGCTCCTCCCCCGTCTCCGTCGCCATCCTCGTCTTCGTCCCCGGCGGGGACCCACGAGACTGCGCCGCCGAAAGCCTCGACAGCCCGGCCGGTGGCCCGCGGGTCCGCCGAGTCGAGCGGGTCCGTGACTGTCGTGCCGGTGCCGTAGCCTGCGGCGAGGATCGCTCGGTGGGTGTAGCTCTTCGACGGCGGTGCGCGCGCGCGGCCGGCGACCCGCGACGGGGAGACGTGTGCGTCCATGTCGCGGAGGTACGGGTCACGGGGGAAGTGTGTACCGACCGTGACAGCCGTTGCGGGTGCGGTCTCCCGCCGCTGATCTCGCCTGTCGAGCGGGGTATTCGCGGATCCAACGCGCACACGTGTCACACCGAACTGATTTGGCAATACTACTACTACAGCCGTAGTGAATTTTTTTACATGGACGAAACGCACGCAGAGTGCCTCCTCGCCGAACTCCTCGACCGCGGGCTGGTCCCGGACGATCGGGTCGGCGGCGTGAGGCGGCTCCGCGACGCCGGGGAGGTCTGGCAGGCGCTCGAGTACGCGATGAACGGCGAGGTCAGCGAACGGTGGCGGCCCGATTCCGGCGTCGCCTGACCGGATGACGGCCGCGGCTCGCCCGTACAACTCCCCGCGACGAAAACGCCTATGCCGAGCGTCGCCGCAGGTTCTCCCATGACGCGCAGCCTCGCCGCGCTGGACGACCTGCTCGCGGCGGCCGACGCCGACGCGTACTGCATCGAGGCCGGGAGCGACGACTCGAACCAACTGTACCTCTCCGGCTTCGACGCGCCGGACCCGTTTTTCACCGCCTACACCGGCGAGCAACTCGCGATACTCGTCTCCGGGCTCGAGTACGGCCGAGCGACCAAGGAGTCGAACGCCGACGCGGTCGCCCGCCTCTCGACGTACAACTACGCCGAGCGCGCCGCCGAGGACGGGCAGGCGGCCGCACTCGCCGGCGTGTACGCCGACTTCCTCGCCGACCTGGGCGTCGAGTCGGCGCTCGTCCCCGAGCGCTTTCCGGTTGGCGTCGCCGACGGCCTGCGTGACCGAGGTCTCGCGGTCGACGTGGATGGCGACGACGTGGTCGAGACGGTCCGCGCGACCAAGACCGAGGCGGAGCTCGACGCCGTCCGGCGGGCGACGGCCGCGAACGAGGCCGCCATGGCCGCCGCGGAGGACCTGATCGCTGCTGCGGACGTGGCCGACGACGGGACGCTCGTGATCGAGGAGGATGGAGAGACCACTTCGCTCACCAGCGAGCGCGTGAAAGAGGAGATCGAGGTCACGCTGCTGCGCCACGGCTGCGCGCTCGACGAGACGATCGTCGCCTGCGGCGCCGACGCCGCCGACCCCCACGACCGCGGGTCGGGGCCGCTCCGGGCGGGTGAGAGCGTCATCATCGACATCTTCCCGCGCGAGAAGGCGAGCAAGTACCACTCGGACATGACGCGAACCTTCGCGAAGGGCGGGGCGAGCGACGCGATCGGCGAGTGGTTCGCGCTGACAGAGGAGGCGCTCGAGGCCGCCCTCGACGCGGTCGAGCCGGGCGCCACCGGCGCCGAGGTCCACGCGGCCGTCTGCGACGTGTACGAGGACGCCGACCATCCCACCCTGCGCTCGGATCCCGACACCGAGACCGGGTTCATTCACTCCACGGGCCACGGCGTCGGCCTCGACGTGCACGAGCGGCCGGGGCTCAACCCCCGAGGCGAGGAACTGGAGCCGGGCCACGTGATCACCGTCGAGCCCGGGCTGTACGACCCCGAGGTCGGCGGCGTCCGCATCGAGGACATCGTGATCGTCACCGAGGACGGCTACGAGAACCTCACCGCTGACTCCCCGGTGGAGCTGGTGGTTCAGTGATCGTCCGCCTGCACGCCCCGGCAGCACCCCGGAGGACCGGTACCTGGACCGGGTACCGAGGCAGGAGCGACCCCCGATGGGGCTTTGGTCGGCGCGACCCATCGATCGGCTATGAGCCTGTTCGAGCGCGTCGCGGACGCGTTCCGCGAGCCGGGCGCCGGCGACGAGTCGGAGGCCGACGTGACTGATCCAGACGACGCGGCCGGTTCCGGAGACGACTCGACGACCGCCGACGGCGCTGCCGAGCGAACCGACGCCGTCGTCGCCGTCTGCCAGCAGGCGCCGGACGGCGTCCGCACTTACACGATAGCGATCGACGCCGGGGACGCCGAGCGCGCCGAGATCACGGAGGTCGCGCCCGCCCTGCTGGAGGCGCACTTCGAGGTCGTCGAGGGCGGCGTCGGCGACGACCACGTCACCGTCCGGGCGGTCGACTTCCGCGGCGAGGCGCGCACGGTCGACGCGGAGACGCTCGTCGGTGTGCGGTTCGCAGAGCCCGTCCCCCTGGCGGACGTGCGGATGCGGCTGTTGTCGGCGGAGGACCACGGCGGCGACACGCTCCCGGCGGAGTGGTTCCGGATCGCGTCAGTGGAATCGTGACAGCGGACTGGCGCCGGTGACGGAGCGTCGGTCGGCGGGCGACGTGTCCCGGTCGCCCCGACCGATACCCTTTCGGTCGCCACCCCGATAGCGCAGTGCATGAAGTTGCTCGTCGTCGGCGCCGGGGAGATGGGCCGGTGGGCCGCACAGACCCTCCGCCCGGTCAGCGAGCGCGTCGCGCTCGCGGACACGAACCCCCAGACCGCGATGGACGCCGCCGAGTCGGTCGTCGACGGCCGCGTCGTTCCCCTCGACACCGACGAGTCGTTCGACTGCGTCGTGCTCGCGGTCCCGATCCCGGTCGTCGCCGACGCTGTCGCGGAGTACGCCGACAACGCCGCCGACGGAGCGATCGTCGACGTCTCCGGCGTCATGGCGGAGCCGCTCTCGGCGATGGCCGACGTCGTCGACGGCGAATACGCCAGCTTTCACCCGCTGTTCGCACCGCCCCGGGGACCGGGGCGGATCGCGTACGTCCCCGGAGAAGCTGGCCCGACCGTCGAGCGCGTCCGCGAGCGGTTCGCGGCCGTCGGCAACGAGGTGTTCGAGACGACCGCAAGCGAGCACGACGAGGCCATGGCGTCGGTGCAGACCGGCGCGCACACCGCCGCCCTCGCGTACGCGCTCGCCGCCGGCGACGTCGACGAGCGCTTTCACACGCCGGTGTCGGAACCGCTGTCGGAGTTGGCGCGCACCGTCACCGAGGGGGAGCCGCGCGTGTACGCCGACATCCGCGAGACGTTCCCCGGCGGTGCCGACGCGGTCGCGGAAGCCGCGAGCGCGCTGGCGGCCGCCGATCGCGAGGCGTTCGCTGGACTGTTCGAGCGGGCGGGCGAGGCGGTCGACGCCGAGTCGCGCGTCGAACCTGACCGCGACGCGGCCGACGCGAGAGCCGAGAGCGAGGACTCGACTACCGACGACTGAGGCGGTCGAGACAGAACCGTTACCCCCGCCGACCGAGTAGCCGCCGGCATATGAGTTCACCGACGCACCCGCGACCGCACGCGCGACGCGGGTGTCTTCCGACACCGCGGTCGCCGAGGCCGGCGTCGCGGTCGCAGACGCCCGCGTGGTGGTCGCCGTGAGCGTCGACCGCGAGGCGCTGCGCGACACCGCGAAGTACCTCCGCAACGCCCGCCCCGTCGACCCAGACGAGGTGTACGAGTACCTCCCCGACCAGCCGCACCCGGCGGTCGTCCGCACCGCCCTCCGCGAAGAGGCGTTCGACCTCGGGCTCGTCGAGCGCGAGGACGGCACCTTCGTTCCGGCGAACGACGACCCGGTCGACCCGCCGGGGTGGTCGCCCGAAGGGCTCCCCGCGGAACACGCCGAGACGATCGAGGACCTCCTGTTCGAGGCGTACGGCCTCGACTGGCACGAGGGCGAGTCGGGCGACGCGCTCCGGGAGACGGTCGACCGACTGAAGGAGGACTACTACCGCGGGCGACCCGTCGAGTACGACTCCGACGCGGCGCTCGCATACGCACTCTACCACCAGCCGGACTTCTACGCCGCCCTCGGCTACGTCCTCGACCGCCTCGCCGACCGCGGACTGCTCCCCCGCACGCTGCGTGTCCTCGACGTGGGCGCGGGCACCGGCGGCCCCGCGCTCGGGCTCCTCGACTACCTCCCCGACGACGCCCTCCTCGACTACCACGCTATCGAGCCGAGCGCGAACGCCGACGTGCTCGCCGACGTGCTCTCGGAGACGCGGCCGAACGTCCACACGACGATCCACCGGGAGACCGCCGAGGCCTTCGACCCGGGCGCCGCGGGCGAGGTCGATCTCGTCCTCTTCGGCAACGTGCTCTCGGAACTCGACGACCCGGAGGCGGTCGTCTCCGACTACCTCGACGCGCTCGGCGACGACGGCTCCTGCGTCCTGCTCGCGCCGGCGGACCTGAACACCTCGACGGAACTGCGACGCGTCGAGCGAGCGCTCGTCCGGCCGGACGGCGACGTGAGCGTGTACGCCCCCGACCTCAGGCTGTGGCCCGGTGCGGCGCCGAGCGACCGCGGGTGGTCCTTCGAGGTGCGGGCCGACCTCGCGGTCCCCTCCTTCCAGCGGAAACTGGACGACGCCGCGACGCGCGCGTACGACGAGGAGCCCGGCACCTACGTCAACGCCGACGTGAAGTTCTCGTGGGCGATCCTCCGCCCGGACGGCGAACGCCGCCACCCGGTCGTCGCCGGGGCCGAACGGCACCACCGGATGGCCGACTCCGAGGACCACGTCACAGACCGAGTCAACCTCCTGTGTGTCAAGCTCTCGGCCAACCTCGCGCCCGACGACGACGCGAACCCGCTGTTCAAGGTTGGCGACGGCAGCGAGCGGCTGGAGCACTACCTCGTGCTCACGGGGGAGTCGTCGCTGAACCGGGACCTCCGCGAGGCGCCGTACGGCGCGGTCCTGTCGGTGGAGAACGTGCTGATCCTGTGGAACGACGACGAGGGCGCGTACAACCTCGTGTGCGGGAAAGAGACGGTCGTCGACCTCGTCGCCGCCTGAGCACGGCCGGAAGCGACCTGTGCGAAGGGCCGTCGACTCAGGCGGGCCCGTACCGCGCCACCCCGGCCCGAGCGACGGCGACGGCGACGCCGCCGGCGACGACCACGGCGACGACGGCGAGCGCGGTGCTCGCGTCGGCGCTCCCGACGGCAGCTTCGCGGCGACGTTCGCGGGGTTCGCCGGCGACAGCGCCGCCGCGCCGAACAGCCCGAGCACGCCCAGCGAGTACACTGTCTGTGCGGCCCGCCGGTCCGGCGCAGTGAGCGCGAGCGCCGCGCCCATCGCCGTCACCAGCGCGGCCAGCCCCGCGGTGAGTCCGAGCAGTCCGAGCACGCCGGCGACGGTCGCGAGCGCGCTCGGCGCCGGGGCGATCGCGGTGCCGTTGGCCGACAGCAGTGCGAGCCACAGCGCCGCCTGGATCGGTGCCAGTCCGGCGGCCGCGAGGAGCTTCCCCTCCACGATATCGGTCATCGTGACGGGCGCGACCCGGAGCAACTCCAGCGTGCCGCGCTCACGCTCCTCGGTCAGCGAGTCGACGGTTACCGACCCCGCGATGAACACCGGGAGGAACAGCAACAGCGGGATGAGCACCGTGTAGGTGAACCCGAAGTACGGCGACGATCCCGCACGCGGCGGCAGTTCGAGCGTCTCGGCAGTCAGTGATGCCGAGCGCTGGTCACGCTCCAGCCGCTCGAACGCCCGCAGCGCCTCGCGAGCGCGCACGACGACCAGCGTCGTCCCGACGTTGCCGTCGGGGACGAGCACCCTGACTTCGAGGGTCCCCCGCTCGGTCGCGGTCGAAAGCATCGCCGCATCGACCCGGCCGTCCGCGAACGCGTCCGCGGCCGCTTGACGGGTCGGGTATCGCTCGGCGGCCATGCCGTCCGTCTCGCCGATCGCGCGCAGGAGATCGCCCGCGTCGTCGCCGGCGACGGCCGTCTCGACCGAGTAGCCCGCGGCGGCGCCGGGGTCGTACAGCGAGACGAGTCCGACGACGAGGAACGACGAGAACGCCGCGACGAACAGCTGGATGAGCAGCGCAAGCACGATGGTCTTCTCCGAGCGCAGCGACGCGAGTTCCCGCTTGGCGATCGTCCAGCGGGCGTCGCGACCCGTGCGGTCGCCGGCGGCGACCGTTCCGGGGATCGGCTCAGACACGTCCGCAGGCGTGTCCTCGTCCCCCACGGTCTCGTTAGCCAAGGGCGCTCACCACCGTGAGGTCGTAGGCGAAGTGAATCGCCATCGCGACGAGCAGCGTCGCCGCCCACGAGCGGCGTCCGCGCGTCGCGCCGACGGCGCCGACGGCGGCCGTGACGACGTGGAGCACGAGCGGCAGCGCCAGCAGGCCGAGTCCGGCGACCGGCCCGAGGTCGGCGCCGACGCCGGCGGTGCCGAACGCCGCTTCCCCGAGCGGGAGCGACCCGAGGCCGACGATCTGGACGACCGCGGTCGCCTTCTCGGCGACGAAGAAGCCGGCGCCCGAGAGCGCCCCAAGCTTCAGCGCCGTCGGGAGGTCGCGTTCGAACCGGGACTGCGAGAAGCCCGCGTAGATCCCGACGCCCTTCGCGACCTCCTCGACGACCGCGACGACGACGAGCAGGCCGACGATCGCGGCTCCCTGCGGGAGCGCGAACAGCAGCGCGACCGCCAGCAGCTCCGCGACGAACACGAACGGGATCGACAGCGCCGACAGCAGCGCCACGTCGCGCGGGCGGTGCAGTCGCACCGCGAGCGCGTCGAGGAACTTCAGCGGGACCGCCCGCTGCGTGAACATGTCCTCCTCGCGGTAGACGCCGACGCCCATCGCGAACAGCGTCGCCGCCGTGAGGTAGAACGGCCCCGTCGAAAACAGGTACTCGCCGATGGCGACCGCCTCCCCCTGCAGGTCGCGCACGACGAGCGTCAGCGGCGAGATGAGTGCGATCGGTGTGACCGTCGCGAAGATGGCCGGAACGAACGCGTACGTCGTCAAGGTCACCGAGACGGTGACAGTGACGAAGGTGAGCTCCTTGAACGACCGCGCGAACATCGCGCCGACGAACGTCGACGCGAGGAACACCAACGCGATCGGGAACACCGCCGCCACTGCGATCACCCCGCCGCCGACGCCCGCCGCGATGAGCGTCGTCGCGATCAGCGCCGCGGCGGCGTACGGGAGGGTCTTGCCCGCGACGATGTCGCTCCCCGACAGCGGCGCGACGAGCAACAGTTCCCCGCGACGGTTCACGCGCTCGTTCAGGATCGTCGAACCGTACGCCTGAATGACGAAGTTCATCGGCACGAGGAACGCGAACGCGAGCACGAGCGAGGAGAACGGGAACGGCGGCGAGATTTCCGCGGGCGACCCCGTCGGCTGACCGCCGAACAGCGGCCCCGCGACGCCGCCGAAGTCGGGAACGCCGAGCCCGCCGCCCGCGGTGTCGCCGTCGGTCGAGCCGGGGCCGCCGGCGCCGTCGCCGCCCGCGTTGCCGCCGCCTGCGCCGTCGCCGTCGGTCACGCCGTCGTCGCCGGTGGCGACGCCGCCGTCGTTGGTGCCGATGCGCTGGCTCCCGCGCTCGACGTAGCTGAGGGTGACGCCGACCGGGAACGCGGCCGACTGGTTCGCTTCGGCGAGGAGCAATCCGTTGTTGTGGCGCTCGACCGCGGATCTGAACGCGCCGAGCGCCGCCTGTCCCTTCGGGGTGTCCGCGACCGAGACCGTCGCCGACCGGTCGCCCGGATCGCGGTCATCGACGTACACGTCCGCGTTCGGCGCGCCGGCCGGGACGGGCTCCAGCGGGGTGGCGTCGGCCACCGGTTCGTGGTACGGGCTGTCGGGGCTGACGGCGACCGCGTAGATGTCCTCGTCGAGCGCGACGCCGCCCGCGAGCAGGCCGCCGGCGACGACGCCCAGCGTGAGGAGGAGGGCGACTCCTCCCAGAACCGCCGTCTTCCGGTCCACAGTCCCGGTGGTGCGACTCATCTCCCATCGCGCGACGCGGAGGACCTTCCGCGGCGAGATCACTCTCCGGCCTCCGGCGACACTTCGGCATCCGCGCGATCATCGCCCTCCTGGTTCCCAGCGGCCGTTGGCGAGTCGGAACCGGGCTCGATCCGGCGGCTCCCGGGCATCGGCTGGCCGGCCACGTCGAGGAAGATCTCCTCCAGCGTCGACTCGCGTGTGCGGATGTCGGCGACCTCGCCGCCGGCGTCCGCGGCGGCCTCCCGGACCGCCTCGACGGCGTCCATCGAGTCGACGACCGACACGTGGCGGTCGCCGTCGGGATCGCTCCCTTCGACGGGGACCGTGGTGAACACGCGGTAGCTCGTCTCGCCGTGGTCGGCCCGGATCTCGTCGACGGTGCCGCGGGCGACGATCTCCCCCTCGTTCATGATCACGACGCGGTCGCACACGGACTCCACGTGGTAGAGGTTGTGCGCGGAGAACAGCACGGTCTTTCCCGAGTCGGCGAGCTCGCGGACGTACTCCAGCACGTAGTTCGTCGTGAGCGGGTCCAGCCCGGAGGCCGGCTCGTCGTACACGAGCACGTCGGGATCGTTGACCAGCGAGCGGGCGATCGCGACCTTGCGTTTCATCCCCTTCGAGACGTCTCCCAGTCGGCGGTCGCGGTGCTCCAGTTCCAGATCGTCGAGCGCGGTTTCGATCCGCTGATCGGCCGTGTCTCGCGGCACCTCGTACAGATCCGCGAAGAACCGAAGGTAGCTTCGCGCGGTCATGTCCTCGTACAGCGGCGACTCCTCCGGGAGGAACCCCAGCGCCGTGCGCGTCTCCGGGTCGCCCGCGTGCTCGCCGGCGACGCGGACCGTGCCGGCCGTCGGCTCGATGAGCCCCGCGAGCGTCTTGAGCGTTGTCGTCTTGCCCGCCCCATTCGGACCGACGACGCCGAATATCTCCCCCGGCTCCACGTCGAAGGTACTCCCGTGCACGGCGACGAAGTCGCCGTACACCTTCCGCAGGCCATCGACGGTTATCACACCCGCAGGTTCGCGTCCGCCGATAAGAGACCGTCGCCGCGCCTATCGCCCGTGAGAACGCCGCGGGCGCCGCAGTTCAACGGTCGGCGGCTCCCGCAGTCACCCCCGTTGGTGGCCCGCTACTCCCGCGGCCGGTACTCCACGCAGCCAAACGTCGTGTACTGCTTCGGGAGTTCGGTCGTCGTCGCGTCCTCGACGCCGTACGGACCGTCGGCCGACGTCGGCGTCGCCGCGCGCTCGTCCGGCGACCACGCCTCCTCGACGTCTGTCGCGACCGCTGCCGCGTACGAATCGAAGGTGACCTGCTGGGGCATACGACACCGTACGCATTACTCCGTAATATGTCTTTTCACAGATTACTACGTATCGAGTAAATATTTACCAGCGTCGCGGCGCGGGCCGAGCGGCCGCTGTTCGAACGGAGGCACTCACAGGATCGGCGAACGGTACCGACGACTCAGCCCACGGTAGCTGACGGGATCGCGTAGGCGACGCAGTCGCTCGGAAGTCAGGGTGTCAGCAGGACCGATCAGTCGCAGTGAGAACTCAGTCGTCGTCGCGGTCGCCGCCGTCCGTTCGGGGTTCGGGTTTCTCGCCGCCTCGCTCCCAGACTCGGTCCGCGGAGGCGCCGTGCGGTGCGGTGTGGCTGACGTCGGCCATGGTTCGTTCTGTCATCGTACCTCGGAACAACACCTCCCAGTATTTCAGCGTTGCATGGAACTACCTTAGACACACTGTACCATATTAGGAAGATAATACTGTATTGAGATCCAGATCCACGCTCGTTCACAACTCCCGGTGACGATCGGCTCGAATCTGCCCACTGCCCAATTACACCGGGGACAACGGGGGCGATGTCGCCAGGGGGCCGGACTGCCCGTCCTGGCCGACCGGGCAAACATATGTAGGCGGGCGCGGACCACGTGCGTATGAACCGGACGATCGTTGACCTGTTGGCCGACAACGCAGAGCACGCCCACGCGTTCGCCGGTCGCTTCGACGAGGTACAAGAGGGGCAACACCCGGAGGCAGTGACGATCTGCTGTTCTGACTCCCGGGTGCTGCAGGACCAGCTATTCGGCAACGAGACGCCCGGACGGCTGTTCACCTGTGGCAACATCGGTAACCGCGTCGTCCAGCGCACCGACGCGGGCGAGGTCGTCTCCGGCGACGTGTTGTACCCGCTGGCGCACGCAGGGACCCGGACCGCGGTCGTCGTCGGCCACACCGGCTGTGGCGCCGTGACGGCGACGTACGGGGCGCTCACCGGCGATCTCGACGGCGACGACGAGCCGTCGGGAATCCGCCACTGCGTCGACCTGCTCGGTCCGCACCTCGAACCCGGCGTCGACCTGCTGCCCGACGGACTCGACGACGCCGCGGCCGTGGACCGCCTCGTCGAGTACAACGTCGACCGGCAGGTCGAGCAGCTCGTGAACAGCGACGACGTCCCCGACGACACGGACGTGGTCGGCGTCGTCTACGACTTCCAAGACGTGTACGGCGGCGAGCGCGGCGAGGTCCACGTGATCAACGTCGACGGCGAGCGCGACCCCGAAGTGCTCCGGGGCGAGCACGGGGAGGTCGCAGACCGGGTCCGCCGACTGTGGACGTACTGAATCGACAGTGGAGGCGACTCGGTCGCACGGAGCCGACCGATTGAACTCGGCCCGGAGAGACACCGGGGTATGAACGACTTCTCCCCGCCCGACGACGAGACGCTCCTCTCCGGCCGGGCCGATTGGATCGACGCCGGCGCCGCGTCGCGGCTGACCGCCCACCCGCTCGACGGCGTCGACACCGAGTACCCCCACGCGGCCGGGGCCGTCGACGGCCCCGACGACGTGACGCCGCCGCGTGAGCGCCATCCCGTCTTCTACGGCTGCTTCGACTGGCACTCGGCGGTCCACAGCCACTGGAGTCTGGTCCGCGCGCTGCGGCTGTTCCCCGATCACCCCGACAGCGACGCGATCGCGACGGGGATCGACGACCGGCTGACCGCCGGCCGCGTCGCCGGCGAGGTCGCGTGGTTCGAGGACCGCGAGACGTTCGAGCGCCCGTACGGCTGGGCGTGGCTGCTCGCGCTCGCGGCCGAGCTCGACCGCTGGGACGACCCCCGAGCGACCGACTGGGGCGACGCGCTCTCCCCGTTGGAAGGGCGGATCCGCGAACTCGTGGTCGACCGGTTTCTCACGATGGATCGGCCGTTTCGCGTCGGGACCCACGGCAACACCGCATTCGCCCTCTCGCTGGTCCTCGATTACGCGCGAACGGTCGGCGACGACGGCCTCGAACGGCGCGTCGTCGAGACGGCGCTGGCGTTCTACCGCGACGACGTCGACGCGCCGATCGGGAACGAACCGCTCGGGTGGGACTTCCTCTCGCCGGCGCTCGCGGAGGCGGATCTCATGCGACGAGTCGCCGACTCGGGACCGTTCGCTGACTGGTTCGACGAGTTCCTCCCCGATCTCGACGCGCTCCCCGCGCCCGTCTCCGTCGCCGACGGCGAAGGCGGCGTCGCGCTCCACTTGATCGGACTGAACGTCTCGCGGGCGTGGGCGCTCGCCGGCGTCGCCGATGCGCTCCCAGACGGCCCGAGGCGAGAGACAGTCCGACGGGCCGCCGTCGCCCACGCCCGCCGCGGCGTCGACGAGGCGTTCACCGACGACTACGCGGGCTCGCACTGGCTCTCCTCGTTCGTCTGCTACCTCCTCACGCGCAACGAGGGCGGGATCGGCGTCCGCGGGTGAGCCGGACGGCCGGGCTGCTGT
Organism: Halobaculum halobium; assembly: GCF_030127145.1. Lineage (NCBI taxonomy): Archaea > Methanobacteriati > Methanobacteriota > Halobacteria > Halobacteriales > Haloferacaceae > Halobaculum > Halobaculum halobium. The sequence goes on along the minus strand of NZ_CP126158.1, from coordinate 612,649 downwards.
GCGCTCCGCCGTCGATATCCGCTACACCGCCGACTTGAGGTCCCAGACCAGCGAACGGACCCTGTACCCGATCGAGTTCCGCTGGTACCCCTTCCACCCGCTTATCCCGCCGGTGAGCGTCATCGCGTCGTAGCCGGCGGCGTCGAGGACGCTCGTCGCGCGCTTTGCGACGACGCCCATCTTGCACACGACGACCACGTCCTCGTCGCGGGGGATCTCATCGAGGTGCGCGCGCAGCGATCCGTCGTCTCCGCGCCGGAGGTCGTCGTAGACCGGGGCGTTGTGGCTGCCATCGATCGCGGTCCGCTGAAAGTTCGACCGCGGTCGAATATCCAGCACGAACGGCGCGTCGGCCGCTTCGAGCCTCTCGTCCAAGGCCGCGGGACGGATGCTGTTCACAACTGTGTCTTGTACCACCGGAACAAAGCCGTGACGTTCGGCCCGTCTGCGTCGACCGCGGAGGGTGTCGTCGACTACCGACTCTCCCGCTGCTCCACCTTGTTCAACTCGATCAGCAGCCGGAAGATCGCCTTCACCAGGTTCGCGTCCACGTCGAAGCGCTCGGCGTTGTCGCCGGCGCGGTCCATCACGGCCTGCTCTTGCGTCTCGTCGGTCGTCGGCAGGTCACGCCGGTCTTTCACGCCGGCGATGGTGTCGGCGACGTACGTCCGCCGGGCGATGAGTTCGACCAGCTCGCGGTCGATGTCGGCGATTTCCTCGCGCAGTTCGTCCAGGCTCATCGCCTCTAACTCCTCGGGTGTCTGGCTCGTATCGTCGTAGCTCATGATCTGATCTCGTGGTGTGATCGCGGGTCGGTCACAGGACGCGGGCGCCGCGCTCGCGTGTGGTCGTCAGTCGCGTCTCGCCGTCTCGCTCGTCCCACCGCTCGCGCACCGCCGTCAGGTCGTCGCGGTTGCCGACGGCGACGACGCTCGGCCCGGTGCCCGACAGCGAGACGCCGTCGCACTCGGCCATCGCCTCCACCGCGGGATCGGTCGGGAACCCCAGCGCCGCCGAGAAGGCGAGGCCGTTCACCGTCATCGCCCGGGCGTAGTCGCCGTCGAGCGCCAACTGCGTTGCCAACTCAGCCATCGGTGCGACGCGCTCGCACGCGGTCACGTCCGCGTCCGCCGAGTACGCGCGCTCCGGCGGCGTCCACACGAGCGCGTGCTCGGCGAACGGGTCGTCGCTGACGAGCAGGTCGTCCTCGCGGTTGTCGGTGACGGTCACGCCGCCGAGCATCGACGCGGACGCGTCGTCGAACGCGCCCGTCACGGTGACGCCGGCGTCGCGCGCGGCGCGGACGCCGACGCGACACGCCTCGGTCTTTGTCACGTCGGCGTCGGGGTCGTTCGCCACCTCCAATCCTAGCGCCGACAGCGTCGCCACCACGGCCGCGTTCGCGGCCGCACTCGAACTCTTCAGCCCAGCGGCGGTCGGTACCTCGCTTTCCGTCTCGACGGTTCCCCCCTCGCCGGCCCCGTAGCGGTCGATAACGCGCTCGACGCACCGCTCGATAAGCGTGGTGTCGCCGTCGGGCGCGCCGTCGATTGCGCCGGCTACCCCCTCCTCGTCGGGGTCGAGTGTGACGGTCGCGGTCGTCTCCAGATCCAGCGCGAACGCGGCGCCGCGGCCCGTCGCGAGGGCGTTGACGACGGTCCCGGCGCCGGGCGCGGCGGCGCGTCCCTCCATGACTCGACGCGCGCGTTCGCCGGGGTAAAGCGTGGCGGTCGTGTCAACATCGCGGCCGCGGGTGGGGAACGGTCGCCGCGTGCGTCGCCGGTCGCTGCCAGCTCGTTCGTGGCGGGGTCGAGCGACGCACGGCCCGGCGACGCGGAGCTGCACCGCTCGAGAGAGCCAGAACGAGCGGAGCGCGTCGGCTCGCCGGTGCAGTCGTCTGAAAAATTGAAGTCGTCGTTCGCCGCTGCGAACGAGAGTGCTGTGCCGGGGTTACTGCCGGACGACGTTCGCCGCGCGGGGCCCCTTGGGCGAGGACTCGATGTCGAACTCGACCTCGGTCCCTTCCGTGAGGTCTTCGCCGCCGACATCCTCCATGTGGAAGAACACGTCTTCGTCGTCGTCGAGGTCGCCGTCGTCAGTCGAGATGAAACCGTAGCCGCCTGTGTCGTTGAAGAAATCAACCTTACCGTTTGCCATTACAACCATACGGATGGGTGGATGAGGGATAACGCTTCCGAGAGTCGAGGTACCATGACTCCTCCCGCCGCGCTCTCGCCCCGTTCTCGCCGCGCTTATTCGCGTCCGCCACCCATTCGGACGCATGAGCGCCCCCCATCGCAACGACATCGCGCCCGCGAGCGTCTCCGTCGCCCTCCGCGAGGAGGGCGTCGAGGTCGAGTACCTCGACGGCCGCGTCACCTTCTACCACGGCGTCCCGGAGGTCGTCGAGGGCACCCTCACCACTCCGCCGGGAAAGGAGTCGCACGTGCTCGTCACTGATCCCACCGAGACGGAGGGCGTGCTGCTGTACGTGAACGACCTGAAGACCCACGACGACATCCTCGAGCAGACCGGCGTCGGCCGCGTCATCCTCGGCGAGGGAGAAGAGGAGGAGCTGTTCCCGGGCGTCACCGCCCGCCGGCCGGGCGGCCAGCGCACGGCGATCGAAGCGGATCCGGCCGTCGCCGGCGGCCGCGTCTTCGTCTTCGTCGAGGACGATTGGGGCGAACAGAGCTACGAGTTCGTCGCGGACGACGGGGAAGGCGGCGAGCGCGATGACGACGAGGGAACCGAGTGAGATGAGCCTCCAGAAACCGTGGCGCGATCTGGACCGCGCGACGGTCGCCGCCGCCCCCGATCGCTACGGCGTCTACGAACTGGGCGACGCAACCGGCGACCCAGTCGGATACGGCGTCGGCGTGCTCCGCGACGAACTGAAGGAGACGCTGGCGTACGGGGACGCCGCGAAGGTGCGCTGGGTCGTCGCGGAGTCGCGCGAGCACGCCGACAGACTCGCAGACCAACGCTTCTGAGTCGCGTTGGCGGCCGATGGAAGCGTTCCCCGTCGCCGGTCGCGACGATGACCGGGCTATTGGAGGTACGAGGGGTCCTCCGCGTCGCAGTGCTCCTCGTGCTGTTCGGCGTCGTCCGGATCGTCGAACAGCAACCCGCAGGCGTCACACTGGTACCAAGTCATGTCGTCACGCTCCGTTGCCGTGACCATAGCTGACACACGGCACGCCGAGGGTAAATCGCTACCGGCGGTCACATCAGAAGTCGGGGAGGTCGTCGGGCGCCTCGAACTCGCTCTCCCAGTCGACGTACTCCGCTTTCAGCACCTCGCAGACGACCTGGCCGAATTCGGTCAACGCGGCGTTGATCGCCGACACTTGTCCCCAGCTCTCGAGGTCGGGATGGAGGTCGCGCTCCTTCCAGTCCTCTGGGATTCCCGGGGCGTGGTAGCCGACGCGGTCCGCGAAGTCGTCCCAGAAGAAGTCGAACCGCGCGAACAGCTCCAGATCGCCCGCGATACGCCACGTATCGGCGTCGATGTCCGCACCCGCGGCCCATCGGTCGAACGCCGCTTCCCACGCCCCCTCGCGGAGGAACGCCTCCAGTTCCTCGCGGTGGTACTCGTCGCCGGCGACCTCCGTGTCATCGTACTGGCTGGGGTCGACCGTCGACAGCGTCGGCGGTGGCGGAACGTCGGCGTCGAGGCTCATACCCGACGGTACTGCGGCGCCCGGCAAATGCCTGCCGGAGCCAACGTCGGTCGGCGGCGTCAGCCCCGGCGGACGCCGCCACGTCCCGGTGTCCGAGAGCGCCGGAGTTATTCGGATCAGGTTCGTAGCGTGGTTCATGCCAACACGACGCGACGTGCTCGCGGGGCTCGCGAGCGCGGGTGCCGTCGGCGCCGCCGGCTGCGTGCAGGTGGGATCCTCCGACGCCGCGCCGCGGGCGACCGACGCGAACGGGACGACGGGCGTCGACGCCGAAGGGGGCGAGACCGGGTCGACCGCGACCGAGACCGAGGTGTATCGGTCGACCATCGAGTCGGTCGTCGGGATACTCAACTACGGTCCGAGCGGACCGCAAGGGAGCGGTTCCGGGTTCGTCGCCGGCGACGGCTACGTCGTCACGAACCAACACGTCGTCGCCGGCGCGACCGAGGTGAAGCTCCGCTTCCAAGACAACACGTGGTACGACGCCGAGATCGTCGGTACCGACGCGTACTCCGATCTCGCGGTGTTGCGCGCCGAGACCCGTCCCGAGTGGGCGACGCCGCTGTCGTGGGTCGACACCGATCCCGAGCCGCCGGTCGGAACCCACGTCATGGCGATCGGCTCGCCGTACGGCTTCAGCGGCTCCGCCTCCACCGGCATCATCTCCGGGGTCGATCGGGTGTTGTCGGCGCCGAACAACTTCACCGTCGCCGACTCGGTGCAGACCGACGCCGCGCTCAACCCCGGCAACTCCGGCGGCCCGCTGGTCACCGACGACGGGGCCGTCGCGGCGGTCGCGGCCCGCGGCGGCGGCGACAACCTCGGGTTCGGCGTCTCGGCGGAGCTGTCGAAGCGCGTCGTCCCCGAACTCGCCGAGACCGGGGAGTACAGACACCCGTACATGGGAGTGCGGCTGGTCGAGGTGTCGCCCGTCATCGCCGAGGCGTACGACATCGACGACGTGGGCGGCGTGCTCATCGTCGAGGTGGTCGAGGACGGGCCCGCCGCCGGCGCCCTCCGGGGAACGGACGGATCGACCTCCGTCGACGGCGTCAGCGTCCCCACCGGCGGCGACGTGATCGTCGGGATCGGCGGCACCGACGTCGAGGTACAGGCGGATCTCTCGAACTATCTCGCGCTGGAGGCGTCCCCCGGCGAATCGGTGACGTTCACCGTGCTTCGCGACGGATCCGAGACGACCGTCTCGTTCGAACTCGGGGAGCGGCCCGACCCCGGCATCTGATTTCGGTCGGAGCTACATCCCCCGGCCAAGCGCTATCGATCGTCGCGTCCGGACCGGTTCGCGTCGCCGCCGACCCCGGCCGTCTCGCCACCGTCGGCGACCGCCGAGCCCTCGTCGAACTCGAAGTCGCCGCGGCCGTCGACCGCGTCCTCGCTCGCCCGAGACCCGACGCCGCCCTCGACCGTCGCCTCGTCGGCGGTCTCGAAGCTCCCCGCCAACTCCCGGAGGTCCGCCGCCCGCTCGGCCAGGCGTTCGACCTCGCCGCTCACCTGGTTCAGCGACGCGGACTGCTCGGCGGCCGCCGCCGACACGCTTTCGGCCTCCGCGGCGGCCTCCTCGCTCACGCTCGCGACCTCGTCGGCCATGGCGACGACCTCCTCGGCGCTGGCGGCCTGATCGTCGGCGGCGGTGGAGATGGACTGGACGCCGTCGTTGGCCTCCTCGACGGCCTCGACCACGTCGCCCAGTGCGCCCAGCCCCGCCTCGATCGTCTCGGCGCCCTCCTCGACGCGCTCGGTGGTCTCCTCGATGTCGCCAACGGCGTCGGCCGTCGACGACTGCACCGCCTCGATCCGGTCGGCGATGCGACCGGTGGCCTCGCGCGTCTCGGTGGCGAGCGTCTTCACCTCCTCGGCGACGACGGCGAACCCGTCGCCCTCCGCGCCAGCACGGGCGGCCTCGATCGAGGCGTTGAGCGCCAGCGTGTTCGTCTGTTCGGCGATGTCGTCGATCAGGTCCACGATGTCGCCGATCGCGGTCACCTCGGATTCGAGCCCGCGGACGACCTCGGCGGTCGATTCGGTCTGAGCCTCGATCGCTTCCATCTCCGCGACGGCGTCGTCCGCGAGGGCGGCGCCGCGCTCGCCGCGCTCAGCGGCTTCCTCGCTCACGTCCGCGACCTGGTCTGCGGTGGCGGCGACCTCCTCGACGGCCGCCGACAGGTCGGACATCTCCCCGGTCACCTCCTGGAGGTGACTCACCTGCTCGTCGACGCCGGCGGCGATCTCGTCGGTCGAGTCGGCGACCTCGCCGGCGGCGCGCTCGGCCTCGGCGACGCCGGCGTCGGCCTCCGCGCTCGCGCTCGCGACCGCGGCGGCGACGCGGTCGACCTCGCCGACGGTCGCCGACAGCTCGTCCATCATCTCGTTGAACTCCGTGGCGATCCGCGCCATCGACTCGTCGTCCACGTCGGCGTCCATCCGCGCGGTGAGGTCGCCCTCGGCCGCCCGCTCCATCGTCTCGCCGTACGACTCGGCGGCGGTCGCGAGCGCCTCGTTCGTCGCCTGCATCTCCGCGACCAGCGACTGGAGGTCCGCGCGCATCTCCGCGAGCGCGTCGCCCAGATCGCCGGGAACGTCGCGATCGAGCACCGCCGCGTCGAACTCGCCGTCGGCGACGACGGTCGCCTGCGCGGTCGCGGTCGCGAGGTAGCGGCGCACCTCCTCGAACGACCCCTGGACTGCGCCGACCTCGTCGATCCGGTCGTCGGCGTCCCCGGCGGCCGCGTCGGTGTCGCCGGCCGCCAGCGCCTCCGCGCGGGACGCGAGGTCGCGCAGCGTCCGCGAAGTCGAGCGTCCCATCGTCACGCCGATGAGGATGAACCCGAGCGCGGCGAGCCCGATGACGGCCCCCAGCGCCGTCCGTACCTGCGTCACGATCCCGTACGCGGCCGACTGCGGAATCGATCTGACGACCACCCAGTCGGTCCCCTCGACGGGCGCGTACGCCATCACGGTGTTCGAGCCGACCATGTCGTGGGCGCCGGCGGTCTCGACCCCCTCGGTTATCGCGTGGGAGTCGACGCCGCCCGCGAACGTCCCGGTCACCGCCGCGGAGTCGGAGGCGAAGTGGATCGCGGCGTCCTCGCTGTCGACGACGCGGAGACTACCGTCCGAGTCGGCCGCCGTTCCGCCGGCGACCGCGCTCGCGTCGACGGTCATCACGACCGCGTTCGCGGTCCCGGGGACCCAACTCGCGAACGCGATCCGGTGGGCGCCCTCGCGCTCGTAGGTCTTCGAGAGCACCGAGCCCGTCGGCGGGATCGCGGCGAGGTCGCTCGCGCCGGATTCCCACTGAATGTGATCCAGCGAGGTGCCGACGGCGTCCTCGCTCGTGCTCCGCTCGACGCGCATCGAGTCCTTGTTCACGTAGTGCAGGGCGGCGACCGAGTCCGGGAGCTTCCGGTGTTCGAGCTCGATCGTCGTCTTGACCGCGTCGGCGTCGCCGGCGTCCGCCTTCAGTTGCTGGGAGACGAGTCTGACGGTCCGCTCGTTGTTGTCGATCCAGATCGACACCTCGCTGGCGGTCGTCTCGGCGCTCGCGGTCAGGTCGTCGTGGGTCCGCTCGGTCAACTGTGCGGCGACCTGTCCCTGCAGGACGACCCCGGCGCCCGTGACGACCAGCAGCGTCGCCAGCGTGAGCGCCGTGAACTTCCGGAGGTACGTCCGTCTGAGGACGTCTGGAATACGGCTCATATCCTTGGTTTCCGCGAGGGGTATTTACGCGTCAGCCCTCGGCTATCAGTTCGGAAAATTCCGGTGTGCGAAGCGTGATACCGTCAGTCACGACACGCGGAGCCCGAGGCTCACCCGAGCCGTTCGCTTACGTCGGCCAACTGCGCCCGCCGCTCCTCGGTCGCTCCCTCGCGCAGCGCCGCCTCCTCGGGCGTCGGACAGTCGAGATTCGGAACGGGCGTCGGCGACCCCTCCTCGTCGAGTGCGACGAACGTGAGAAACGAGGTGGTCGTCCGGCGCTCCTCACCCGTGCGGGGATTCTCCGCGCGGACGTCGACCTTCACGTCGACGCTGGTGCGGCCGGTGTTGAACACGTACGCCTCCAGCACCGCGACCTCGCCCAGATCGATGGGCGCGATGAAGTCGACGTGGTCCATCGACGCCGTCACGCACTGGCGCCGCGAGAAGCGCATCGCGGCGATGGCGCCGCAGATGTCCATCCAGTGGAGCACCGCGCCACCGAGCGCCCGTCCGAGGTTGTTCGTGTCGTTGGGAAGCAACAGCTCGGTCATCTCCGTGTAGGAGGCCGCGAGCGTCCCCTCGCCGTCGGCTTCGTCGGCTACGAGGTCGCCCCAGGAGTGGTCGCCGTCGTCCATGGCGGATCATCTGTCGGGGCTGGTATCAACCCCGGCGGTCGAAGGCGGCCTCGCACGGCGGGTGGGCAAACGTCGGGAGCGGAGGACGGCGGGCGAACGACGAGATCAGTCGCCCGAACGGTTTTCCAACGGTCGGCCGAATACGTTCCCGTGATAACGAATCGCGAGATATCCTCGCGGGCGCTGCTCGAGGAGGCGCTCGACGAACTCGTCGAGTCGGCGCGCGAGAACGACGTCGCCGACGCGGAGCTGGCGGCGGCGTTGCGTGCCCAGGCTGAGAAGCTGGCGGCGAGCGACGGCGATCAGTAGCCGGGGAGGATCAGATCAGACAGCGGCGAGCGACGGCGATCACCGGTAGCGGTAGTCGTCGTCCGGGTCCGACTCGGAGCGCCCGGCATCGCGGTCGCGGGGACCCATATTCGACGGCCCGCGGTCGTCGCCCTCACGCTCGTCCTCGCCCATGTCGATCGACGCTGGCGGCTGGCCGGCGGCGTCGACCACCTCGTCGCTCACGTGGATCGGGCACTCCAGTCGGGCGGCGATGGCGATAGCGTCGCTCGGACGCGCGTCGAAAACGAAGCGGTCGGGTTCGCCGTCGACGTAGCGTTCGGCGGTGAGCTTGCCGTAGAACGTTCCCTCGGCGATATCGTCGATCCGGACGGAGTCGACCGCCCCGCCGAACTCCGTCACCATGTCGACGAGGAGGTCGTGCGTGAGCGGGCGATCGAACGGTTCGCCCGCGAGCGCGCCGCGGATCGAGCGCGCCTGGTCGGGGGTCACGAAGATCGGGAGGTACTCCTCGCGGGCGCGGAGCACGACAGCGGGCACCTCCTCGCCGCTCGGCCCCGCTCCCACGCCGATGCCGGCGACTTCGGCCTCGTGGTCCATACCCACACAACGCGCGCCGGGCATGAATACCTACCGCGGCAGCGCGGCGCTCTCGGTGCGCGCCGCGAAGACGAAACTCCGACAGGCGTAAACGGACCGGACGGAAAGACGCGGCCAATGACCACAGGAACCGGATCGCACGCGGGGTGGCGGTCGTGAGCCGGGACTCCGACCCGGCCGGCGACCGGGATCTCGCCGCGTCGGACGACCGCAGCTCCGAGCCCGACGGCGACCCCGTCCCTGACGGCGGCCGTGAGCCCGCCGCCGGAGCGTCCGCCGGCGGCCCGGCCCCCGGCGGCACGCCGCGACCCTCCAACGAGCACGGCGAGGGCAGCGTCCGCGTCGTGGGGACGGCCCACGTCTCGGAGGCGTCCGTCCGCGAGGTCGAGGAGACCGTCGCCGAGGAGCGCCCCGACGTCGTCGCCGTCGAGCTCGACGAGGGCCGCTACCGGCAGATGAAAGGAGAGACGCCGGACGACCTCGACCCCGGCGACCTGCTGCGCGGAAACACCGTCTTCCAGTTCCTCGCGTACTGGATGCTGTCGTACGTCCAGACGCGGATGGGCGACCGCTTCGACATCGAACCCGGCGCGGAGCTGCTGGCGGCCGTCGAGACCGCAGAGGACCTGGGCATCTCGGTCGCGCTCGTCGACCGCGACATCCAGACGACGATCCAGCGCTTCTGGGCGCGCCTCTCGCTGATCGAGAAGCTGCGCATGGTCGGCGCGCTCGCGTTCGGCGTCACCGATCCCCGCGTCGCGGGCGTCACGTTCGGCCTGATCGTCGGCGTCCTCCTCGGCCCGGCGATCGGGCTGTTCGGGGGGGCCGTCGGCGTCACCGACGCCGTGCTGACACGCGTCGGCGTCGGCGCGCTGTGCGGGGCTGTCGCGGGCTACCTCGGCTATCGAGCCGCGTCGCTGTCGCTCGGCAGCGGCACGGCCGGGACGGACGCCGAGCCATCCGGAGGCGCTGGCGACGCACCGAGCGCAGTGACGACGCTCGGGATCGGCGCGATCGTCGCGGTCGCGGTCGCCGCGGCGGTGACGGTTACCGGCGTCGGCGTCGACGCGGTCGCGGGCCTGCTCTCGGGCACGCTGGTGCGCGCGGCCGGCAGCCTCGCGTTGGGGCTCGTCGGCGGGTTGTTCGTCGGCGTCGTCGCGGCCGTCGCGATCGGCGCGCTCGGGATCGCGCCCGCAGAAGACGGCGAGGGATACGAGGAGTTCGACCCGGCCGAGCTCACCGACGCCGACGTGGTCACGGCGATGATGGAGGAGTTCCGGCAGTTCTCCCCCGGCGGCGCGGAGGCGCTCATCGACGAACGCGACGCGTACATCGCCCATCAGCTGGTGGGGCTTCGCAACGAGGGGTACGACGTGGTCGCCGTCGTCGGCGCGGGCCACCGCGCGGGCATCGAGTCGTACCTCGCGGAGCCCGAGTCGTTGCCGCCGATGGACTCGCTGGTCGGGACCGCGAACGCCGGCGGGATACCGTGGGGGAAGATCGCCGCGTTCGGAATTTCCGCGGCGTTCATCGGCTTTTTCGTGCTGCTGGCGATGGCCGGGGTCAGGAACGAGCAGCTGCTCACGCTGTTTGCGGCGTGGTTCGTGATCAACGGCGTGTTCGCGGCGGGACTGGCAAAGCTCGCGGGCGCGCGATGGCGCTCGGCGGGCGTCGGCGGCGCCGTGGCGTGGATGACCTCGGTCAACCCGCTGCTCGCGCCGGGGTGGTTCACCGGGTACATGGAGCTTCGCCACCTGACGGTGAACGTCGCTGACATCGGCACGCTGAACGAACTGCTGTCGGACGAGTCGCGACCGATCCGAGCCATCTTCTCGGACATGCTCGACGTGCCGCTGTTCCGCCTGATCGTCGTCGTCGCGGCGACGAACGTCGGCAGCATCATCGCCTCGCTGCTGTTCGCCGCGTACGTGGTCCCGGTGTTCGCCGGATCACTCGACGCGAGCATCACCGACCTCATGATCCGGGGCGCACGCGAGTCCGCGCGCATCCTCTGGGGGGCCGTCGCGTGAGCCGCGCCCGCGGCGGCAGCGGCGGGAGGTCGAATCCCCCGGCGGGGACTTCGCCGCCGGCGGGCTCTCGTTTTCCACCCGAGAGCTTCGCGACCTCGGACTGGCGTGGCTCGCGCTGTCTGTCGCGTTCGCGGTGTTCTTCGCCGGCGGCGGTGCGGTTGTGATGAACTCGCTTGCGGCGGGCGCGGTCGGCTCGCTCGCCGGGCTGTTCGTCGTGAGCCTCGTCACCGCCGGGGTCGCGTTCCTCCTCCACGAACTCGGGCACAAGGTCGTCGCCGTTCGGTACGGCCAGCGGGCGGCGTTCCGGGCCGACTACGGTATGCTGTTTCTCGCGGTCGTCGCCGCGACCGCGGGCTTCCTGTTCGCCGCGCCCGGAGCGGTCCACCACGTCGGCCGGATCTCGAAGCGCGAGAACGGGCTCATCGCGCTTGCCGGGCCGGCCGTGAACCTCGTGCTCGCGGCCGTGTTCGCGCCGTTGCTGGCGATCGGGTTCGCGGGGTTCTCGCAACTCGCGCTGACGGTCGGGACCTACGGCGTCGCGGTGAACCTCCTGCTCGCGGCGTTCAACCTCATTCCGTTCGGCCCGCTCGACGGCGCGACCGTCCGGGCGTGGTCGACGCCGGTGTGGCTCGCGGCGTTCCTCCCGAGCGCGGCGCTCGCGATCGGGTTCGCGCTGTTCGTGCTGTTCTGACGGGGCGATACCGACCGATCGGTGCGACTCGCTGCGTTCGCCATTCGCGACGAGGCACTCGCTTCGTTCGTGCCTCGCTGTGCCCGTGGGCGGCTCGACCCGCGGACCTCGCCGCCGATACGTCGCGGCCTCCGCTCGGTCGGCCGCGCTGTCGGTGCGCTTTTGCTCCCGCCCGAACCCCTCTCACACATGCCAGACGACGCCGCGCGCGGAGACGGCGCGGACGCGGACGACGGGCCCGAGGACACCGACAAGGAACTCACCTACGCGGACGCCGGCGTCGACATCGACGCCAGCGAGGCCGCGACCGCCGCGCTGGTGTCGGCCGTCGGCGACGCCGGTGCCGAGGGGAGCGACTACGCCGGCCTGCTCGACATCGGCGACCGCTACCTCGCGCTCGCGACCGACGGCGTCGGCACGAAGCTCATCGTCGCCGAGGCGCTGGAGGACTACTCGACGGTCGGCATCGACTGCATCGCGATGAACGCCAACGACCTCGTCGCCGCCGGCGTCGACCCGGTCGCGTTCGTCGACTACCTCGCCGTCGACGAACCTGACGAGACGTTCTCCGAGCAGGTCGGCGCCGGCCTGCGCGAGGGGGCCGAGCGCGCCGGCGTCGCGCTCGTCGGCGGCGAGACTGCGGTGATGCCCGAGGTGATCAAGGGCCTCGACCTGGCGGGCACCTGCGCCGGCCTCGTCGCGAAGGACGCCGTCTTCGACGGCCACGCCGAGCCGGGCGACGCGCTCGTCGGCTGGGCGTCGTCGGGCATCCACTCCAACGGGCTGACGCTGGCGCGCGAGGCCGCGACGCGCGAGCACGAGTACACCGACCCGTGCCCATTCGACGGCTACGAAACCGTCGGCGAGGCGCTGCTGGAGCCGACGCGCATCTACGCGGACCTGCTGGGCCCGATGCGCGAGCACGGCGTCCGCGGCGCCGCCCACGTCACCGGCGGCGGCTGGACCAACCTGGATCGGTTGGGGGAGAACCGCTACGAGGTCACCGACCCGTGGCCCGTCCAGCCCGTCTTCGAGTTCGTGCAAGAACAGGGCAACGTCACCGACGAGGAGATGCACCGCACGTTCAACATGGGGACGGGCTTCGTCGCCGCCGTCGACCCCGACCGCGCCGAATCGCTGGCGAGCGGGACCGACGGGACGGTGATCGGAACCGTCGCCGAGGGCGAGGGCGTCGCGATCCGCGGGCTGGAACTGTAACCCACGGCCCTCCCGGTGCCCAGCGGAGCGTGCCGGACCCCTCTTGGTCGCCCCGGTCCAAAGCCCGGTATGTCCGACTTCTCGCTCGTCGGCGACCTCCTCGCGCGCGAGCGCCGGAGCGATCGCCCGGCGCTGTACGCCGCGGAACTGGACCGGACGTACAGCTACTTCGACCTGTGTAACACCGCCTACAAGGCCGGGAACGTGCTCAGCCACGTCGGCGTCCGCGAGGGCGACCGCGTCGTCGTCGACCCCGACCCGCATCCGCAGCCGATCTTCACCTTCCTCGGGGCCGCGCTCCTGGGCGCAGTATCCGAGTTCGACGCGGATCCGGGCCGCGAGTGCGACGCCCGCGCCGTGGTCGTCCCCGTCGAGCGCGAGGGCGCGTTCGACCTCCCGGGCGGCTCGAAGCTCGTCGCCTTCGGCGGCGACCCCGACCGGCCGGACACCACGCACTGGGAAGAGGAGGTGTGGAGCGAGAACCCCGCGTTCCCGCCGACGTTCCACGACCCGGGCGACGCCGTCCTTCGCGGTCGCCAGCAGGTCGGCGACGACCCCCGCGCGTACTCGCACGCCGACCTGCTCGCGGCCGCCCGCGACGCCGAAGACGCGGTCGGGATCGACGCCGACTCGCGCGTCGCGGTGCGCGCGCCACTGAGCGACGCAAGAACGGTCGCTGCCGGGGTGCTCGCACCGCTTCTCGCCGGCGGTACGATCGCGCTTCCGGCGGAAGACGCGCCGCTGGAGGCGACCGCGGCGGTCGTCGCGGGTGACGGACCGGTCCCCGAAACCCGTGTGCTGAACGTCGCCGACGTACCGCTCTAGCTCGCCTCCCGAATCGCCTCCAGCGCCTCGGGGTTCTCCATCGACGAGAGGTCGCCGGGATCCTCGCCCTCGTAGACGGCCGAGACGGCCCGGCGGATGATCTTCCCCGACTGCGTCTTGGGGAACTCCTGGACGAAGAGGATCTCGCGGGGGCGGAACGGCTTCCCGTGCTCCTCGCCGACGAGCGCGCGAAGCTCCTCGCGCAGGTCGTCGCCCGGATCGGCGCCCGGTTCGAGCACCACGTACGCGACGACGGCGGTACCGGTGGTGTCGTCGTCGACGCCGACGGCGACCGCCTGATTGACGGCGTCGTGGTCGATGAGAACGCCCTCGATCTCGGCGGGGCCGACCTTCCGACCGGCGACGTTGAGCGTGTCGTCGGCGCGGCCGTGAAGGAACCAGAAGCCGTCCTCGTCCTTTTGCGCCCAGTCGCCGTGGTTCCACAGCGGCGGCTCCGTGAACGTCGACCAGTACTCCGCTAGATAGCGCTCGTCGCCCGACCAGAGGCTCTTGGTCATCGAAGGACAGGAGTCGCGCGCGACGAGGTAGCCCCGCTCGTTGGAGTCGGCGATCGACTCGCCCGCCTCGTCGACGATGTCGATGTCCATCCCCAGTCCGGGACCGCCGAGCGTGCACGGCTTGAGCGGCTGATCGGGCATCGGCATGAGGAAGCAGCCGCAGATCTCCGTGCCGCCGGAGATGTTGACGATCGGGATCTCGCCGTTCCCGACGTGCTCGTAGAACCACAGCCAGCTCTCGGGGTCCCACGGCTCGCCGGTCGACCCGAGGATCCGCAGGCTGGAGAGGTCGTGTCCCTCGACGTGCTCGTCGCCGTGCTTGCGCAGCGCGCGGATCGCCGTCGGCGAGATGCCGAACTGCGTCACGTCGTGGCGGTCGATCGTCTCCCAGAAGCGGTCCGGGCCCGGGTGGTCGGGCGCGCCCTCGTACATCAGGACCGTGCCGCCGAAGCTGTGGTTCCCGATGAGCGTCCACGGCCCCATCATCCAGCCGATGTCGGAGACCCACCAGAACACGTCGTCGGGCTTCTGGTCGAAGCCGAAGTGGATTTCCTTGGCGCACTGCAGCTGGACGCCGGCGTGAGTGTGGACGATCCCCTTGGGCGTCCCCGTCGTCCCCGAGGAGTACAGCAGCATCGACTCCTGATCCGAGGGTAGCGATTTCGTCTCGTACACTGGTGACGCTTCGGCGACGGAGTCGGCCCACCACGAATCGCGGTCGTCGTCCCACGGGACCTCGACAGCGGCGTCCGGGTCGCTACCGCCGAGACGGTCGAACACGACCACGTCATCGACGTGGCCGACCTCGTCGATCGCCTCGTCTGCGGCGTCTTTCAGCGTGATCTCGCTGCCGCGGCGGTAGAAGCCGTCGCCGGTGAACAGCACCGAACACTCGGAGTCGTCGATCCGGGTCGCGGTCGCGTCGACGCCGAAGCCCGAGAATATCGGTACGGCGATCGCACCCACCTTGAAGCAGCCGTAGAGGATGCTCATCACCTCGGGGACCATCGGCATGTAGAGGCCGACCGTGTCGCCGGTGTCGACGCCCTTCGACTCCAAGTAGTTCGCGACGCGGTTACTCTGTTCGTGGAGGTCCCCGAAGGTGACCTCGCGCACGTCGCCGGGTTCCCCCTCCCAGACGCACGCCACGTCGTCGCGGGCGTCGCCGGCTGCGTGGCGATCGAGGACGTTGTGCGCGACGTTGATCTCGCCGCCCGGGTACCAGTCGGAGAACTGGGGCCCGTCGGTGTCGTCGCGCACCGCGTCGTACTCCTCGTAGAAGTCGATGTCGAGGTAGTCGACCAGCTCGTCCCAGAACCAATCGACGCCCGAGTCGGGTTCCCCGTCGAGCTCGGTGGTGGTGCGCTCGATCAGCTCCTCGTAGTCGTCGATGCCGTGCTCGCGCATGAACGCGCGGACGTTCGTCGCCTCGGCGAACGCCTCGCCGGGCTCGTGGACGATCTCGTCCGTGTCGACCTCCGTCGGGGCCATGTCGTCGGACGGTTCTCCCGTGGGGTAGGTATGTTTGCCGGTGCCCGGCGTCCGCTCGTGGCCCCGCGTCGCCGACGCGTCCGGCCTTCGTCTGACGGGGCTTTATCCGAGCCGCTGCGCCTCTCCCGCTGTATGTCAACACGTGGCGGTGGCACGGTCGTACAGCGATTCGGACGCAGGCTGGCGGGAACGGTGGAGCGGTGGATGCCGAGCCCGTTCCTGTTCGCGATCCTGTTGAGTTACGTCGTCTTCCTCGGCGGCGTCCTCCTCGAGGGCGAGGGGCCGGCCGCGATGGTCGGCCACTGGTACGGCGGCTTCTGGGCGCTGCTCACCTTCGGGATGCAGATGGTCCTCATCCTCGTGACCGGGTACGCGATCGCGTATCACCCGCGCGTGCAGGACCTCATCGGCCGCCTCGCCGGGACCACGAACTCCGGCGCCGGCGCGGTCGTGCTCGTCGGCGTCGTCGCGATGGTCGCCTCGTGGATCCAGTGGGGGATGGGCCTCATCGTCGGCGCCGTCCTCGCGCGCGAGGTCGGCCGGCAGGCGTACCAGCGCGGCATCGACGTTCACTACCCGCTGCTGTGCATCGCGGGCTACATGGGCCTCGGGCTGACGTGGCACTGGGGGCTGGCGGGCTCTGCGCCGCTGCTCATCAACACGCCGGATAACGTGTTCATCCAGCAGGGCGTGCTCGACGGCCTCGTCCCGATCTCTCAGACTATCTTCTCGTCGTACTCGCTCACGCTGACGGTGCTCGCCATCGTCTACGCGTCACTGGTGCTGTACCTGCTCGCACCCGACCCCGAAAACGCCGAGGGGATCGACGAGTACGTCGACGAGGCCAAACTGGAGGACTCGGTTGACACCTCGGGGCCGGACATCGACACTCCCGCCGACGCCATCGATCAGAGCCGTCTCGTGGGCGGGCTGATCGCCTTCGCCGGCGTCGCCTTCTCCGTGTGGACGTTCGCGAACCAGGGCCTGAACGCGCTGAATCTGAACGTCGTCAACTTCGCGTTCATGTTCGTCGGCCTGCTGCTGTTCACTCGCCCGCGCGCGTACCAAGAGCAGTTCTACGACGCCGTCACCGCGACCGGCGGCATCATCCTCCAGTTCCCGTTCTACGCGGGGATCATCGGGATGATGAACGGCTCCGGACTCACCGAGACGCTCGCGGACGCGCTCGTGAGCGTCGCGACGCCGACGACGTTCCCGGCGATCGCGTGGGTCACCGCGGGCATCATCAACCTCTTCGTCCCCTCCGGCGGCGGCGAATGGACGGTCGTCGGCCCGACGGTCGTTGCGGCCGCCCAGGAGTTGGGCGTTCCGGTCGGCAAGGCCACCGTCGCGTACGCCGTCGGCGACGCGCACACGAACCTGTTCCAGCCGTTCTGGGCGCTGCCGCTGCTGGGCATCACCGGAATGCGTGCTCGCGACATCTTCGGCTACGGGATGGCGATGCTGCTGCTGCTCATCCCGTTCCTGGCGCTCGCGCTCACCTTCGTTCCGTACTGAAGCGACCCGACCGCGCTCGACGCTCGGATCCGTTTTTTTCCTCGCCGTCGCCGCGTGAGCCCCGCCTCGGGCTGACGCTCACGCGGGCGCTCGCTGACCGCCCGCCCGCTCCGTCACCGCCTCCGCGGCAAGAGCGAAGTGGCGCCGGCGAGACCCAAGCGTATGACAGACGACACCGCCGGCGCGTTCGACCCCGCGACCGCCTTCGACCTCTCCGACCGCGTCGCCGTCGTCACCGGCGGGACCCGTGGCATCGGACGGGCCATCTCGCTGGGGCTGGCGACTGCCGGCGCCGACGTGGTTCCCACGAGTCGGACCGCCGCGGCCGTCGAGGACGCCGTCGCTGCCGTCGAATCCCGCGGCGTCGACTCGCTTGCGTGCCCGGCCGACGTGACCGACACGGCCGACGTGACTGACCTGTTCGCGACGGTCGCGGCTGACCTCGGCGGGCCGGACATCGTCGTCAACAACGCCGGCGTGAACCCCGACGGCGCGCTTGGCCCGCCGGAGGCGACGACAGAAGACGGCGAGGGGTTCGTCCTCGACGTGAACCTCCGGGGAGCGTTCCGGTGTGCCCGCGCCGCGGCCGAGTCGCTGCGCGCGAGCGACGGCGGGAGCCTGATCAACGTCGCCTCCGTCGGCGGGCTCGTCGGACTCCCCCGGCAACACCCGTACGTCGCCTCCAAGCACGGCCTCGTCGGGGTGACGAAGTCGATGGCGCTCGACTGGGCGCCCGAGGTGCGCGTGAACGCCGTCGCCCCCGGGTACGTTCTGACCGACCTGACGGCCGACATCGAGGGGAACGAGCAGCTGATGGCGTCGATCCGCAGCCGGACGCCCCTCGATCGCTTCGCCGAGCCCGAGGAGGTCGCGGGACCGGTCGTGTTCCTCGCGAGCGACGCCGCCAGCTACGTGACGGGCACGTGTCTCGCGGTCGACGGGGGGTGGACGGCGCGGTGACGCCGTCACCCCGCCACCGCCGTCGGCCCCTCCACAAACGGTAACACACCGGACCGCGTAGCGTTCCGTATGTACGTCCGCGACGCCAAGAACCGTGACGAGGCGTGGCTGCTCGATCACATCGAGGAGATGGGTCTCGACGAGCGATCGTTCCGGTCGCGCGACTACGTCATCGCGGTCGAGGAGGGGTCGAATACGCGCGCGGGGTTCGGTCGCCTGCGGGTTCACAAGACCGACGACGGCGACTTCGTCGAGTTGACCGGGATCGGCGTGCTGGAGTCGTGGCGCGGGCAGGGCGTCGGCGCGCACGTCGTCGAACGTCTGGTGGAGGAGGCCGGCGACCAGGAGTTTGAGGCGGTGTACTGCTTCACGCCGACGGCGACGTACCTCGAGCAGTTCGGGTTCGAGCAACTGGATGACGATGCGGTTCCCGACCCGCTCGCCGACAGGCTGGATCAGGTCCGCATCGACGAGGGCGACGCGGCGACGCCGCTGCGGCTCGACCGCGAGGAGTTCACGATGCCCGAGCACTTCCGCGAGCGGTTCAAGGCCGCCTCGGCCGACGGCGGCGCGGCCGAGCCAGAGGTACACGAGACCGCCGAAGACTTCGGCATCGACCCCGACGAGGCGACCTACAAGTACGACACCGGGGGATAAGCCGGGGTCCGAGCGCTCGCCCGCGACGGCGCGCTGTTGCCACGACGGAGTCAGGTCCGGTTTTCGAGGAAGTCAGTGGAAAACACGATGTAGGCGAGTACCGAGCAAAACAGGATCGGCGGCAGGATCATGAACCCCCACAGCGGGTCGATCCCCCAGATGAGCAGCAACACCACGTCAGCGAGCCCGATCCCGAGAAACGGCAGCACCGCGAGCACGGCTCGGCGCCTGTTGCGACCGGACGACTCGCTCGTCGGCTCGTCACCGTCCGCCTCGGGCGTGTCGACCGATTCGCCCGCGGTCGTGGCCATACTCGCTGTCGGGTCCGCGCCCACAAAAGCGCCCCGCTCGCCGTCGTCGGACCCGCCTGTCGGTCAGTTCACCGCGTCGTCGTCGAACCGAGCGGCGACCGTCACGAGGCCGAACAGCACGCCAAGCACCGCGAGCGAGAGCACCGCGCCGTACGCGGCGACGGCCGTCGGCGTTCCCGGGACGGTGACGGCGCCGAACACCGTCACGGAGCCGACGGCGTTGTTCGCGGCGACGACGTACCCCGCGGCGGCCGCGAACAGCGTCACGACCGCGGCCGCGCCGATCAGGTACGGGCGACCGGACGCTTCGACGGCGCTCGGTTCCCCCTCGATCAGTCCCCCATCGTCGGTCGCTCCCCCGCTGTCACGGGGCGAGTGTCCGTCGTCGGCGGACGGGTCGCCCGTCGGCCGATCGCCGCCGCTGTCGTCGACGCCGTCGGTGGCCCCTCGATCGCTCACGGTCGCGTTTCGGTCGGCAGCGTCAAGGCGCTGTCGGGTGGCACCCGGGCCTCGGCGGGAGCCACTTCGACGACACACGGTTAAGTGTGAGCGGGCGGTCGCTCCGTGTATGACAGCCGACCCCGCCGACGACCCGCTGGTCGCGGCCGCCCGCGAGGCCTTCGCAGACGCGTACGTCCCCTACTCGGAGTACCCGGTCGGAGCGGCGCTTCGAACCGCCGACGGCACGGTCTACATGGGCTGCAACATCGAGAACGCCAACTACTCCAACTCCCTGCACGCCGAGGAGGTCGCGATCGCGGAGGCGGTGAAACACGGCCACACCGAGTTCGACCGCCTCGCCGTCGCCTCCGACGCCGCTGACGGCGTCACTCCCTGCGGGATGTGCCGCCAGACGCTCGCCGAGTTCTGCGACGGCGACATGGAGGTCGTCTGCGACGAGGGCGACGGCGTCACGACCTACACCCTCGGGGAGCTGCTGCCGGACACGATCAGCCTCGAGACGCTCACTGACGCCGCGGAGCGCCGCCAGCAACGATAGCTCACCGGCTTACAGTGTCGTCGTTCGCGACGGATCGCAGGACGCTCGGCGAGCCTGTGGCAGTTCACGTGATCAGGTCGGACAGACGCGTCCGGGTCGACGGTATCGATCGAACTGCGCTCGCGAAAAACAGGTGACTGCTGCCCCGGAGCCCCCGCCGGCGACGAGCCGTGCCCACGGCCGTGTCGTCGCCGACGGCGGGCGCGACGGTGCGGCACCGGTGACGGCGCCGTGCGGGTGGGACTCGAACCGGCCGACGAAGCGTTACTCGAAGAGTTCGCGGGCCTGTTCGTAGCGGGCGCTGGGTTCGGTCCAGTCGACGACTTCGAAGAACGCGGAGACGAAGTCGCCGCGGGCGGGGCCGTAGTCGTAGTAGTAGGAGTGCTCCCACACGTCCAGCGCGAGGATCGGGTGGCCGCCCCAGATTGCGCCCTGGTCGTGTTTGTCCACCACCACGTTGCGCAGTTGGTTCGAGAACGTGTCGTAGACGAGCAGCGCCCAGCCCGACGCGTTGCCGGCGGCGGCCTCGAACTCGCCCTTCCACGCCTCGTAGGAGCCGAAGTCCTCGGCGATCCGGTCAGCGAGCGCGCCCGACGGCTCGTCGCCGCCCTCGGGGCTCATGTTCTGCCAGAACAGGTCGTGCAGAATGTGCCCCGAAGAGTTGTGCGTCACGTTCCGGATCGCGCCCGCCGAGGAACCAAACTCGCCGGCCTCGCGGTTCTGTTCGAGCGTCTCCTCAGCCGAGTTCCAGCCGTTGACGTAGCCCTGGTGATGGGTGTCGTGATGCCACGTCAACACCTGCTCGGAAATGTGCGGCTCCAGCGCGTCGTAGTCGTACGGCAACGGATCGAGTTCGTAGCTCATGATTGTATCCCTCTACGAGGTATATCGGCGGGATAGCTGTTAAAGATTGAGAAGGTGACTGCTAGCACTTCACAACATACGTTCGCTTGTACCCCTCCGCTTGCTGGCGATCGGCGTCATACGGAGGCCGGTTGTGTGAGGGTGCGGTTCACGGCGGGTTCGAGAGCACAGTCGGTCTGCGAGATTTGTATCTTGCGACACGTTTTCACGGGCGAGGGGACGTCGCTCACGTCGTGTCCATGATCGACCAGCTCGGTGCGGTGGGTCGGATCGCCAGCAAATACTTCGTCGTGTGGGTTGTCGCGGCCGCAGGTGCGGCGCTCGTCCGCCCGGACCCGTTTATTCCGGTGCTCGACTACGTCACGCCGCTGCTCGGCCTGATCATGCTCGGGATGGGGCTGACGCTCCAACCCGAGGACTTCGAGCGGCTCGTCGAGCGTCCCGTCGACGTGGGGATCGCGGCGGCCACGCAGTGGCTCGTGATGCCGCTGGCGGCGTACGGCCTGTATCTCCTGTTCGACCTCCCGGACGCGATCGGGATCGGACTGATCCTCGTCGGCGCCGCGCCCGGCGGTACCGCCTCGAACGTGATGACGTACCTCGGCCGCGGCGACGTGGCGCTGTCGGTGGCCGTCACGACGCTCACGACCCTCGCCGCGCCGATCGTGATGCCCGCGTGGACGCTGTTCGCGCTCGGCGAGACGGTCGACGTGACGTTCGCGCAGATGTTCGGGAGCATCGTCCAGATCGTCATCGTCCCCGTCGTTCTCGGGTTCGCGATCCGGTACGTGCTCGACCGGCGAGCGCCCGAAGCGGCGGAGGCGGGCGTCGACGTGTTCCCGCTGGTCAGCGTGGTCGCCATCGTCGCGATCGTCGCCGGCGTCGTCGGCGCGAACGTCGACAACATCCTGACCGCGGGCGCGCTGGTGCTGCTCGCGGTCGTCGTGCACAACGGGATCGGCCTCGGCGCCGGCTACGGCGTCGGCCTCGCGGCGCGGATGCCGGAGGACCGTCGGCGGACGTGCGCGTTCGAGGTCGGACTCCAGAACAGCGGGCTGGCAGTCGCGCTGGCGACCTCGCTGTTCTCGCCGGCGGCGGCGCTGATCCCCGCGCTGTTCAGCGTCTGGCACAACGTCTCGGGCCCCGCGCTCGCGAGCTTCTTCAGCTGGCGTGACGACGAGAGCGAGAGATCGACGGGGGTCGCGGCGGCACCGACTGACGACTGAGCCCCAGCGACCGGACTGCCCTTCACCCGTTCGGTCCGGTTCCGAGTCCCGGTTCTGATCTCACTCCGCTCCAGCTATCGCGCCGGGCTCGTACGCGTCGTGCTGGCGGGTGTACTCCATCGTCGTCGCGACCGACTCCGCGACCTCGGCACCGGCCTCGCGCTCGACGATGTGGAGCGCCAAGTCGATGCCCGAGGTGACCCCGCCCGCCGAGAGCACGTCGCCGTCGTCGACGACGCGTTCCTCGCGCACGTCGGCGTCGGTGTCGCGGAGGTCGTCGAGCGCGGAGGCGTGCGTGACCGCGGGACGGCCGTCGAAGACGCCCGCTTTCGAGAGCAGCATCCCGCCGGTACAAACAGATGCGACCGTCGCCCCGGCGTCGTGGTGAGCCGCGACCGCCTCCGAAACCGCACCGCGCTCGTACTCGGCCCACGCGCCCGCCTCGCTCCGGTCGTTCCAGCCGCCGCCGGGGACGACGAGCAAGTCGAGATCGCCGGGATCGGCGAGGACGCTCTCTGCCTCGACGCGCATCCCATGGCTCGCGGTGACGAGGCCGGCGTCGTCGAGGCCGACGAGGCGCGTGCGGAAGTCGGCGCCGGCGGCCTCGGCGTTGCGGAACACCTCGAACGGACCGACCGCGTCCAGTTCGTCGAACCCCTCGTACAGCAGTACGTCGATGTTCATACCCCATGGAGGCCCTCCGGCGTCATAGTCGTACCGCGAGCCGAACCGACGCGAAGCGCCTCGACGCGAGGATCGCCGACGGTCGGGCAACCGGCGCGGCCCCGAGGCGGACAGGTTCATGTGTTGACGGCGGCTCGGCGGGCGTATGGGTCACTGTCCCCACTGCGACACGGAGATCCGCGAGGTCGTCGAAAGCGAGACGGACGCCCGTTTCACCGGCGACGCGACGGTGTGGGAGTGCGGCGCCTGCGGCGCGATCCTCGGCGTGAGCGAGATCGGCGTGTGACCGGACGAGGCCGCCGGGTCAGTCAGCGCTCGCTTCCTCTTCCTCCTCGCCGCGAGCGCGCTTGAACATCGACAGCGCCCGCTCGCGCATCTCCGAGTGGTCGACGATCGGATCCGGGTACTTCGGAGCGAGCTGGCGACGGCGCCCCACCGATAGCTCGTGCCACGAGTGGACGTTGTCGGGAGAAACGCTCGCGAGTTCAGGGATGTACTCCGAGATGTACTTGGCGTCGGGGTCGTAGCGCTCGCCCTGCGTCATGGGATTGAAGATGCGGAAGTACGGCTGGGCGTCGGTGCCGGTCGAGGCGGCCCACTGCCAGCCGCCGTTGTCGTTGGCGGTGTCGTGATCCGCGAGGTGCTGCTTGAAATGCTCGTAGCCGTGGCGCCAATCGAGCAGCAGGTCCTTCGTGAGGAACGACGCGACGATCATCCGCACGCGGTTGTGCATGTACGCCTCCTCGCGCAGTTGGCGCATCCCCGCGTCGACGATGGGGTACCCCGTCTTCCCCTCCGTCCACGCCGCCAAGTGTTCCATCGCCGCCTCGTCCGACCGCCACTCGATATCGCGCTCGTAGTCCTTGTAGTTCTCAGTGGCCACCTCGGGATTCGCCCACAGCACCTGCGTATAGAACTCCCGCCACGCGAGTTGCGACCGGAACTCCTCGACGGACGCGACCGGGCCGTCGTCCTCGTCGCCGCCGTCGTCCATCGCCTCCGCCTCGGCCATCGCCTCTTCGGTGGCGGCGTACACCTCCCGAACGCCGATCGTGCCCCACTTGAGGTCCGTCGAGAGCCGGGAGGTGGCCTCCTTCGCCGGGTAGTCGCGGGCCGCATCGTAGCGGTAGACGGCGTCCTCGCAGAACGCGGCGAGGCGCTCGCGGGCGGCCTCGGTGCCGGCGGCCTGCACGTCGGCCGCCGGCTCCTCGAAGCCGAGATCCGCGATGCTCGGTAGAGACTCGCCGGCGACGGCGTCGGCGGCGACGAGATCGCCGCCCGCGGGCGCGTCGAACGGGTCGGCCTTCTCGCGGTCGCGCCACTTCTTCCAGAAGTACGTGAACACCGCGTAGGGGTCGCCCTGGTTCGTCGTGATCGTCCCCGGTTCGTGGTGCACCGCGTCGTGGCGGGTCTCGCGGGCGACGCCGGCGTCGTCCAGCGCCATCCGGACGCGGGCGTCGCGCTTACGGGCGAGCCCGGAGTAGTCCTCGTTCCAGACGACGGCGTCGGCGTCGAACTCGTCGGCCAAGTCCGGGAGCACCTCGGCCGGGTCGCCGCGTGCGACGACCAGATCCGAGCCGCGTTCGCGGTAGTCGGCTCGTAGTTCAGCGAGTGCGTCGAGCATGAACCGGATCCGGGGAGGAGCGCCGTGGGCCAGTACGTCGTCGTCAAAGACGAACACCGGGACGACCGCCCTGTCGTCGTCGGTCGCCTCGACCGCGGCGGCGAGGCCGCGGTTGTCGGCGACGCGCAGGTCGCGCCGGTGCCAGAACAAGCGCATGAACCCGGACACGGGCGCGACGGTAGTAACGTTAGTGGCGGGCGAACCGTGTCGGGATCACGGCGCCCACGGTCACACCGAGTCGATCCAGTCGCGCCGGCCGTCGAGGACCGCGAAGCGCTCGCCGCGGCGACGTTCCAGCAGGTGCAGCAGGCGCTCGGCCCAGTCGAGCTTGCGGGCCTTCATCCCGCCCACGTCGGGGTCGTCAAAGTCCCAACCGGGGAAGATGAGTCCCTCGGCGCCGCAGCGGTCGGCGAGAAACGCCGCCCGGTCGCCGTCGGTGAAGCCGCCGAAGTTGGCGACGGCGTCGACCGGGGCCGCCTGCGTCGTGACGAGCGTGTGGGCGGCGTCGTGGCGCGGGAGCCACTCGTCGACCAAGTCGCCGTTGTCGCCGTGGGCGTGGGCCACGACTACCTCGCCGCGTTCGGTCCGTTCGGCCCCGGTTTCGGGGTTCTTGTCCAGATCCGTCACCATCGCGTCGACCGCGACGCCCTCGGCGGCGAGGCGGTCCGTGGCGGTCGAGGCCGCGAACACCCGGTCGGCGTCGCGAGCGAGGTCGGCGTCGCCCTCAGCGACGGTCCCGCGCCGGCGACGGCGACGGTCGCGCCTCCACAGTCCACCCGGTCGAGGTCGAACGGCTCGGCGTGGGCGGCGGCGCGGTCTCTGACCGCCTCGTCGGCGGCGCGGTCGAACCCGAAGTCGGCGAGGATCGCCTCGTAGATCGGCTCCCAGTCGGTGAACTCCATGGCGGTGACTAGCGGTATGACCGCTCGCAGTAATACGGGATCGGGCCGAAAGCGCACCAGAGTACCCCTACCCGCGGTGCCCTTCCGGCTTCCATCGTCTGCTATCGAGCGATCGGGTATAAGTTTTCTTACTCTGTCGGACGTGTGACGCACGACAGCGCGGCGTCCAACGCCTCCGTAGCCCCGTTCGCGGCCGCTGCGGCCGCCGCTGTTTCGGCGACGGTCCCGATCAACAGGGCCGACGAACCGGTCGCGTCGGCGACAAGTACCGCCGACGCATCGGCGGCCGCGGCGCGCAGCGCGCCGATCGCTTCGGGGTCGAGCCCGTCGAACTCGTACACGCGGGCGACGGCGTCGGCGGCGACGGCCGGGTCGCCGCCGAATCGCTCGACGTGTCGGCGGGCGTCCCCCGTCGTCGCAACGTCCAGCTCCTCGACGGAGATCTCGCCGCCTCGCGTCGCGCGGTTGCGGGCGAACTCCTTCCCGATGAGGGCGGCGTCGCGGGTCTCGGCCACGTCGTGCGTGCGGACGATGTGAGCGCCGCGCTCGACGGCCATCGAGGTCGCCGCCAGCGAGACGGGGAGCGCCCCCTCGGTGTCGCGGCCGGCGACGCTCCGGAGGAAGTTCTTCCGGTTGATCGACACGAGCAGCGGCCGGCCGTAGCCGCGGAACTCCCGGAGGCGGTGGAACGTCTCGCGGTCGTCCGCCAGGGTCTTGTCCTCGGACCAGCCGCCGAACGCCGGATCGACGATGGTCTTGTCGGTGAACCCGTTGAGCGAGAGCGCCTCGTAGATGTCGTCCACGTCCTCGACGGCGCCCGGCCGCTCCAGGTCCGGCGGCGACGCCATCTTCGCGACCGCGGCGTCGTACTCCTCACAGACGCGGGGCAGCTCCGGGTCGGCGAACCCGCAGATGTCGTTCACCATGTCGAACCCGCGAGACAGCGCCGCGTCGGCGACCTCGTGATAGCGCGTCTCGATGGAGAAGACCGCGTCGCCGGAGACGCTCTCCATCGTCTCGATCGCGGTGTCGAGGCGCTCCAGTTCCTCCTCGGCCGAGAGCACCTCGAACCGCTTGTTCGCGGACTCGAGCCCCACGTCGACGATGTCGGCGCCCTCGCCGATCAGTTCCTCGTCGACGTACGCCGCTGCGTCGCCGGGGTCGTCGTACACGCTGGGATCGTACGGCGACTCCTTCGACACGTTCAGCACGCCCATGATCCGCGGCGGGTGATCGTCGCCGATCTGGAGGCCCGCGGCGTCGACAGTTCGCATGGACCGTTCCAAGGGCGGGTCGCGCTTCGGTGTTGTGATCGCGGCCGATAGGTCACCGCTCCGGCCGGTGGTCGCCTCGATCGGCGGCGCTTGAACTCGCGGGCACCCGAGAGCGCGCCGCTTATCCCCGGCGCGCGGCAAGCGGAGGCAAATGGGTAAGGTGAGCATCGGCCTGCGCGGCTGGCGCTTCGACGAGGACGAGATCTTCACCGACGCCGGCGGCTGGCGGCCGCTGGAGGAGATCCCGAAGGAGCCCCGTCACCGGCTCGTGCGGCTTCAAGTCGTGATGAACAAGCCCTGCGACGCCTGTTACTTGATCCACGGGGAGGCGGACAAACAGCAGTGTCGCCCCGCGAGCATCATCTACGGGGAGCCGCTCGACGAGGTGCTGCTGTGTGACGAGCACGAGGCTGACTTCCTGTTCTGGTTCCGCGAGCGCGGCGGCGCCAGCATCGCCGGCGAGGAGACGTTCCGCGACGCCTTCCACGAGTGGTTCGACGACGGCGGTCGCGCCCCGGACGGCTACGGCGGCATGGAGCACGTCGAGGAGGCGCCAGAGGACCTCCCCGACCTGCGCGACCCCGAGACGCTGTACGAGGACGACGACCTGCTCGTCGACGAGCGCCCGGACTTCGACGAAGAGAGCGACGCAGCCGGCGACGAAGCGCCGGACGCGGACGCAGCTGGCGAGGCCGAAGCGAACGCAGACGACGGTGACGAAGCCGACGACGATCTCTCCGTCGACGATCTCGACCTCGACCGCGAGTACCCGACATGAGCGACGACGGCGACAGCGACGGGGTCACCCACGGTGACGGGAACGTGACGGGCGAGCCGAATGCGAGCGACGGCGGGAGCACGACCGGAGATGACGGCGTCGACCGCGAGTTCGTCGTCGTCGTGATCGAACCGGAGACGCCGGGGAACGTCGGCACGATCGCGCGGGCGATGAAGAACTTCGGGCTCACGGACCTGAAGCTGGTCGACCCGCCGGAGATCGACCCCGACGGCGAGGCGTACGGCTTCGCCGGCCACGCCCGCGAGGACGTGCTCCCCAACGCCGACACCGTGACGCTCGACGAGATCGTCGAGAACTACCACACGGTCGGCACCACCGCGATCACCGGCGAGGACGCGCGTCGGCACGTCCGGTTTCCGTTCAAAACGCCCGCAGAACTGCGCGAGTCGCTCGCGAGCGTCGACACGGACACCGCACTCGTGTTCGGACGCGAGGGAACGGGCTTGAACAACGAGGAGTTGGCGCAGCTGGACGAGCTGATCTCCATCCCAGCGAACCCCGAGTACCCGGTAATGAACCTCGGGCAGGCGGCGACGGTGACGCTGTACG
This sequence comes from Halobaculum halobium, assembly GCF_030127145.1. Taxonomy (NCBI): domain Archaea; kingdom Methanobacteriati; phylum Methanobacteriota; class Halobacteria; order Halobacteriales; family Haloferacaceae; genus Halobaculum; species Halobaculum halobium. The sequence continues at coordinate 584,585 of NZ_CP126158.1, read as the reverse complement.
AACTCCGTTCGCTGTTCCTCGACGAGTATCAACTCCCAGAGGTGGAGCACGAGCGGGCCGACGAGTCGGAGATCGAGCGATTCTACGAGCAGTTCGGCGCGTTCCTCGGTCGGGCGGAGTCGCGCGACCACAAGCGCGAGCGCAGCGAGCGCCTGATCCGCCGGCTGGTCGGGCGCGCGCACCCGACGAGCAAGGAGATGACGACGCTGACGGGCGTGTTCCGTCGTGCCACCGACCTGTTGGGCCACACCGACCACAGCGACCGCGAGCGGGTCGACGACGACGAACGACGCGTCCGCTGAGGACGGTACGAGGGGCCTACTCGCCGTCCCGACGGAGGTACATCACGTTCCCGATCATCGAGAAGACGGATTCGTCTTCCTGGTTGTACGTCCGCGTTCGCGCCCGGACAACGCCCCGTTCGGGCTGGTCCGCGTTCTTTTCGAGCACCTCGTTTTCGATCCGGAGGGTATCACCCGGTCGCACCGGAACCAGCCAGCGGAGTTCGTCGACGCCCTTCGCGCCGACCGTCGCGGCGTCGCTCAGTTGGCTCTCGACGAGCAGGCGCATCGTCATCGCGGCGGTGTGCCATCCGGAGGCGATCAGACCACCGTACGGCGACTGTTCGGCCGCGCGATCGGGATCGGTGTGAAACCACTGCGGGTCGTAGCGCTCGGCGAACGACAGGACTTCCTCCCGGGTCACCTCGTAGGAGCCGTGGGTCTCGACCGCGCCGACCTCGACGTCTTCGTAGTAGACTGGCATGGCCGGCGATCCACTCGGGAGCACATGAAACCCGGTGTAGGCGACGGCGATACGCCCAGACTACCGCTCGGACGCGGGTCGCCGGGGGCGTGAAACGACGTGAACGGTCGACGCGCCTATATCCGTGACCGGTATGCGTGCAAACGCCCCTACCCCGGCGTACCACTCGTACGCCGTTCGGTCGCGCCGTCGGAAACGGACCCGCGGTGGGGTGGCTCCGACGTGCGACCGTCGTTTCATCGCCCCGGAGCCATCGGCTCGGGGGTGCGACTCGATCGGCACGGCCGGGAGTCGGTCGACGGGCCGAGATCCGGTCATGATCCGGGCGCGATCCGGACCGGTTTTGGGCACGTGGAGCGAACACCGCCGTAATGGACGACGATCTCAAAGAGCGCGTGCGAGCGGAGGCGGAGACGCACGCGCTCTACAACGCGTTGAAGCACGGCTCCGACCCGGAGGTGGGCGCCATCATGGGCCCGCTGATGGGCGAGAACCCCGACTTCCGACCCCACGGCGATGCGATCCCCGGCGTCGTCGCGCCCGTCGTCGCGGAGGTCTCGGACATGAGCGACGACGAGCGTCGCGAGCGACTGCTCGGTCTCGCGCCCGACCTCGTCGAGGAGTTAGAGGCCGAGGATGAGGAGGACGACCAGGTGCTCCCCGACCTGCCGAACGCCGACGAGTACGACGAGATCCGGATGCGCCTCGCGCCGAACCCGAACGGCCCGTGGCACCTCGGATCCGCGCGGATGCCCGCAGTCATCGGGACGTACAAGGAGATCTACGACGGCTGGATGCTGTGTCGGTTCGACGACACCGACCCCGAGACCAAGCGACCGGACCTCGACGCCTACGACGAGATCCTCGACGCCATCGGCTACCTCGGCTTCGAGCCCGACGAGGTGCTGAAGGCGAGCGACCGCGTCGAAACCTACTACGACCACGCCCGCGAACTCATCGAGAAGGGCGGCGCCTACACCTGTTCGTGTCCCGCCGAGCACTTCCGGAGCCTGAAGGCCGACGCCGAGCCGTGCGACCACCGCGACAAGGCCGTCGAGACCGTTCGCGAGGAGTTCGAGGCGATGGTCGACGGCGACTACTCGGACGGCGAGATGGTCCTGCGGGTGAAGACCGACATCGAACACAAGAACCCCGCGCTGCGCGACTTCGTCGCCTTCCGCATGGTCGACACGCCCCACCCGCGCGAGGAGGCGGCCGACTACCGCGCGTGGCCGATGCTCGACTTCCAGTCGGGTATCGACGACAACCTCACTGGCGTCACCCACATCATCCGCGGTATCGACCTGCAGGACTCCGCCAAGCGCCAGCGCTTCGTCTACGACTACTTCGGCTGGGAGTACCCCGAGGTCGTCCACTGGGGCCACGTCCAGATCGACGCCTACGACGTGCCCATGTCCACCTCGACGATCAAGGAGAAGGTCGACTCAGGCGAGTTGACCGGGTGGGACGACCCGCGGGCGCCGACGCTCGCCTCTGTCAAGCGCCGAGGGATCCGCGGAGCGGCCGTCGTCGACGCGATGGTCGATCTGGGGGTATCCACGAGCAACGTCGATCTGGCGATGTCGAGCATCTACGCGAACAACCGCGATCGGATCGACGACGACACCGACCGTCGGTTCCTCGTCCGCGACGCCGCCGAGTCGGACGCCGACGGACGCGACCGCCTCCCCTCGGGCCCCATCGAGGAGTTCGCCCTCGCGGGCGACGTGCCCGGCGTCGGGACACCGCCGCTTCACCCGAACCACGAGGACCGCGGCGACCGCGAGGTGCCCGCCAGCGAGGCCGTCCTCCTGGAGGCGGACGACGTGCCCGCCGCCGGCGAGCGCGTTTGGCTCAAGGGGTACGGCTGCCTCCGGCGCGACGGCGACGAGCTGGCGTGGGTCGGCACCGACATCGCCCTCGTGCGCGAGGAGGGCGTCCCGGTCGTTCACTGGGTCGGCGCCGGCGACGACGAGCACGTCCGCGTCCGAGTCCGGACGATGGACGGCGACGTGGTCGGCTACGCCGAGCCCGGCTACGCGGGCTACGACGAGGACGACTTGGTGCAGTTCGAGCGCGTCGGCTTCGCCCGGTTCGACGCCGCCCCCGGCGACGACGCCGAGAAGGCCGCGCCCGACGAGTACCTCGCCTTCTACGCGCACCCGTAGCGGGCGCCTTCGGTTCCCGTCCTCCTTCGCTCGCCTCGCGTCTCCGACTCCGCCACGTTCGAATCCTCGATCTCGTCGCGGTCGTTCCCACAAGCCGATTCCGGACAACGACTACCGCCAACGGTAGCTCTTTCCCACGACGTGCGTGATCGATCATCATGGTAGATCCCATCGGGGACGGCGAGGTCGCGCACAACTACGTCGGCGGCGGGTGGCGCGAGGCGAACGGCGGCGAGTCGCTCGACGTTGAAAACCCGGCGACCGGCGAACAGGTCGGGTCGGTCGCGTTCTCGTCGGCCGACGACGAGGACGAGGCGATCGCGCTGGCCAACGAGGCGTTCGAGGAGTGGTCCACGACGGCCGTCGAAGAGCGTATTCAACCGCTGTTCCGACTGAAGGCGCTGCTGGAGGAGCATCAGGAGTCGCTGGCGGAGGTGCTCGTCACCGAACACGGCAAGACGAAGGCGGAGGCGATGGGCGAGATCCGCCGCGGCATCGAGAACGTCGAGGTCGCCTGCGGCATCCCGACGATGATGCAGGCGGGCCACCTCCCGCACGCCGCACCGAACATCGACGAGACGGCGGTGCGCCAGCCGCTGGGAACCGTCGTCGCGGTGACGCCGTTCAACTTCCCGGCGATGATCCCGCTGTGGTTCCTCCCGTACGCGGTCGCGACGGGCAACACGTTCGTGCTCAAGCCCAGCGAGCGCGACCCGTTCACGGCCAACCGGATCGCGAGCCTCGTGGACGAGGCCGGCTTCCCCGACGGCGTCGTGAACGTCGTCCACGGCGGCCCGGACACCGTGAACCGACTCATCACCCACGACGGGATCGAGGCGGTGTCGTTCGTTGGCTCGACGCCGATCGCCCAGCACGTGTACGAGACGGCCGCGGGCGCCGGCAAGCGCGTGCAGGCGCAGGGCGGTGCGAAGAACCACGTCGTCGTGAGCGCGAACGCTGACCTGCAGTTCGCCGCCGAGCAGACCTGCTCGTCCGCGTTCGCCAACGCCGGCCAGCGCTGTCTCGCGAACCCCGTCGCTGTCGTCGAGGACGAGGTGTACGACGAGTTCGCCGAGCGCCTCGTCGCGGAGGCGAAGGCGATGGAGATCGGTCCGGGGCTGGAGGAGTCGACCGACATGGGGCCGCTCGTGTCCGGCCCGCACCGCGACTCGGTGCTGGAGTACGTCGAAACCGGGGTCGAGGAGGGCGGCGAACTCCTCCTCGACGGTCGCGAACAGGACGTGCCGGCGTCGGGGTATCACCTCGGCGCGACCATCTTCGGCGACGTGGACCCGGACGCGACGATCGCCCGCGAAGAGATCTTCGGACCGGTGCTGGCGCTGATCCGCGCGGAGGACTTCGACGACGCCCTCTCGCTGGTGAACCGGTCGCAGTTCGGCAACGCGGCGTCGCTGTTCACCAGCGACGGCGGCGAGGCCCGGCGCTTCCGGCTGGAGATCGACGCCGGCAACGTCGGCGTCAACGTGGGCACTGCCGCCGCGATGGCGTTCTTCCACTTCGGCGGCGACAAGGACTCCTTCTTCGGCGACCTGCACGCCCAGGGCGACGACGCCGTGCGCTTCTACACCGACGAGACGGTGTTCATCGAGCGATGGCCCGATAACTGACTCGTTCCGCCGAACCGGGTCGAAGCGCTCCCGATTCCGATCGAGGGGTCGCCGAGGAATTTATCTGTGCTCCAAACACTCCATCGGCAATGACTGACTCCGAGGAGCGACCCCGATCCCGAGGTGACGAGCCCGGCGTCGACGCCGACTCGCTGCTCGATCCAGCGCTCCTCGATCGGATGACGGACGCGTTCTTCGCGCTCGACGACGAGTGGCGGTTCACCTACCTCAACGACAAGGGCGAGGACATCATCCGAAATGCGATCGACGGCGGCGCCGAGGACGACCTCGTCGGGCGTGGGATCTGGGAGCTGATCCCCGAGGCTGTCGACACCGAGTTCCACGACAGCTACGTCGAGGCGATGGAGACGCAGTCGACCGTCGAGTTCGAGGCGTACTACGAGCCGCTGGACGCGTGGCTCGCGGTCAGGGCGTATCCCTCCCCGTCGGGGCTGTCGGTGTTCTTCCGGGACGTGAGCGAGGAGCGCGAGCGGCGCGAGCGGCTCCGATCGCACGAGGAGGCGCTGGCGGATATCACCGAGACGCTCGCGGAGCCAGACCAGACGTTCGAGGGTCGCGTCTCCGGGCTCCTCCAGATCGGGGCCGAGATGCTCGACACCGAGTACGGCACGCTCTCCCGGATCCGAGACGACCAGTACGTGTTCGAGATCGTGCACGCCCCGGACGACAGCGTCGCCGCCGGCGACGTGGTCGACCTGTCTGCGACCAACTGCGAGCGGACCGTCCTCAGCGAGGAGGCGCTCGCACTCAACGACGTCGGCGAGGACGAGGTGTTGGCGGAACGCGACGGCTACACCGATTGGGGGATATCCTGTTACCTCGGGGCGCCGGTCCGGGTGAACGGATCGGTGTACGGGACGTTCTGTTTCTACGACCGCGAGCCGCGCACCCAGGCGTTCGACGAGTGGCAGGTGACGCTCGTGGAGCTCATGGCCGAGTGGGTGTCGGCGCAGTTGGAACGACAGGTCGTCGAGGAGAATCTTCGGCGCCAAAACGATCGGCTGGAGGACTTCGCGACGATCGTGAGCCACGACCTCCGCAACCCCCTGGCGGTCGCGAAGGGCCAGCTCGAACTGCTGTCTGCGGAACTCGACGACGAGCGCCTCGGAAAGGCGACCCGCGCCCACGACCGAATGGAGCAGATCATCTCGGACGTGCTGACGATGGCGCGGACGGGGAGTGCCGTCGAGGACCCGGAACCGACCGACCTGCGCGCGGCGGCGGCTGAGGCGTGGTCGACCGTCGACACCGGGTCGGCGACACTCGACGCCGAGGGCGCGGCGACGCTCGTGGCCGAACGGAGCCGCCTGCTCCAACTGCTGGAGAATCTGTTCCGTAACGCCGTCGAACACGGGGGCGACGACGTGCACGTCGTCGTCGAATCGACGGCCGGGGGCTTCGCGGTCGCCGACGACGGCCCGGGCATCACGGAGTCGGACCGCGATTCGGTGTTCGACCACGGGTACACCACCCGCGAGGAGGGAACCGGGTTCGGGCTGAGTATCGTCCGCGAGATCGCACAGGCCCACGGCTGGACCGCGTCCGTGACCGCGTCCGAGACGGGCGGGGCCCGGTTCGAGTTCGTCGACGAAGAGCACCCCTGAGCGAGCGCGGCGGCGCCGGCGGTCCCGCGTTCGAACGGATGCTCGAAACCACCGTGCTGGGCGTTCACACGGTCGTGACGCCCTCGCACGACGACCGCGGGTTTCGTGACGCTTAAGTACGGGCTCCGAGTTACATCGAACGCAGACACTGTAGGGGCGCCGGGTCCCGAGTCCGGAGCCGCGGTGGCTCGCGAGGCGACGATACAACAGACAGGGTGTTGCGGTAGCCAAGCCTGGCCCAAGGCGCTGGGTTGCTAACTCAGTGGCGCAAGCCTCCGGGGTTCGAATCCCCGCCGCAACGCTGACCACACAGACAAGACATGAGTGCAGAAGAACCAGAGAACGCGCCCGACGCGGAGGAGGACGACGAGGACCTCCAGTACTTCGTCCGGATCGGCCAGACGGACCTGGACGGGACGAAGTCCGTCGAGCGCAGCCTCAGCGACATGAAAGGCATCGGCCAGCGCACGGCGCGCCTGGTGGCCGAGGCCGCCGACGTGGACCGAACCGCCACGTTCGGCCGCCTCGATCAAGACGACATCGACGACGTCGTCGACGTCGTCGAGAACTTCTCGGAGCACGTGCCCGAGTGGATGGTCAACCGGCAGAAGGACTTCTTCACCGGCGAGACCGACCACATCGTAGGCTCGGACCTCAACGAGAAGCGCCGCCACGACATCAACCGGATGAAGATGATCGACTCCTACAAGGGCACCCGCCACAAGCGCGGGCAGAAGGTCCGCGGACAGCGGACCAAGTCCACGGGCCGGACCGAGGGCACCATCGGGGTCAACGTCGAGGAGATCCGCGAAGAACAGGCCGAGGAGGAAGCGGCCGCCGCGGAGGATGACGACGAATGAGTACCGGAACCTCCACCAAGCGCTACGAGACGCCGAACCACCCGTACCAGGGCGAGCGCATCGACGAGGAGTCGGATCTGCTCTCCCGCTACGGCCTGAAGAACAAAGAGGAACTGTGGCGCGCGCAGTCGGAACTGCGTCGCTACCGCCGCGAGGCGCGACGCCTCATCGGCGAGTCGCAGGGCGACGTCGAGGCGGCCAACGAGGCCGGCGCCGACTTCGTCGCGCGGCTCCAGCGCCTCGGCATCCTCGACGAGACGGACGCCATCACGGACGTCCTGTCGCTCGACGTGACCGACGTGCTCGAACGTCGGCTCCAGACGGTCGCCTACCGCAACGGCGTCGGTAACTCGACGAAGCAGGCGCGGCAGTTCATCCTCCACGGCCACGTGGTCGTCGGGGACGCCCGCGTCACGCGCCCGTCCTACAAGGTCGAGACGGTCGAGGAGGACCTCGTCGACTTCGACGAGCAGTCCCCGCTTGCCGACGAACTCCACCCCGAACGCGCGGAGGGTCAGTAAATGAGCGAATCCGAGACCACCGAGAGTCGCTGGGCGATCGCGAACGTGTTCGCGTCGTTCAACAACACTCTCATCACGGTGACCGACATCACCGGGGCTGAGACGCTGATCAAGTCCTCGGGCGGTGCCGTGGTGAAGCAGAACCGAGACGAGGCGTCGCCGTACGCGGCCATGCAGATGGCCGAGGGCGTCGCCGAGCAGCTCAAGGCGCAGGGAATCGAGGGCGTCCACGTCCGCATCCGCGGCCCCGGTGGCAACGCTCAGAAGTCCCCGGGCCCGGGCGCGCAGCCGACGATCCGCGCGCTCGCCCGCGCCGGGATCGAGATCGGTCGCATCGAGGACGTGACCCCGATCCCGCACGACGGCACTCGAGCGCCGAAAAAGAACCGCCTGTAATCCATGGCTGCAGACTTCGACGTCGAGGTAGTCACCCGAGACGACCGATCCGCGCGGCTGCTCGTGCGCGGGCTCACCCCCGCGGTCGCGAACGGCCTGCGCCGGACGATCCTCTCGGAAGTCCCGACGTTCTCGATCGACACCGTTCGGTTCGTCGAGAACTCGTCGGTGATGTTCGACGAGATGGTCGGGCTCCGCCTGGGGCTCGTCCCCCTGACGACGCCGCTTGACGACTACGAGGTCGGCGACACCGTCACCCTCGCGCTCGACGTCGAGGGACCGGCGACGGCGTACTCGGGCGACATCGAGACGTCCGACGACCTCGTCCAGCCGGCCGACGAGAACGTCCCCATCATCGAGCTGAAGGAGGGACAGCGGCTGGAGTTCGAGGCCGACGCGGTGCTCGACTCCGGCAAAGAGCACGCGAAACACCAGGGCGGCGTGGCCGTCGGCTACCGCCACCTGCAGCGCGTGAGCGTCGTCGGCGACGCCGACGAATTCGACGAGGAGGAGCCGAACATCCTCCGCGGCGTCATCGAAACGGAGGACGGCGAACTCGTCCACACCGAGGAGTTCGACTCCGATCTCACCAACCGATACCCCGGCAAGGAGCTGGACATCGAGGACGTTCCCGGCGCGTTCGTCTTCCAGATCGAGACGGACGGGTCGATGAGCGTCGAGGAACTCACGCTCCGTGCGGTCGAGTCGTTGCGTGACCGCGCGGACGAACTCGCAGAGAAAGTCGCAGTTTAACCAATCACATGTCGTCTCACCACACCCACCGATTGTTCGCCCCCGCGGCGCGTCCGACCGGCCAGCCGGCGCGCCGTCACCGTCTCGTACGGACGGGGTGGACCGAAGGGGTTATCCGGTGGGACGGCAAACGACGGGACGCGAGCAGGGGTAGCCCAGTCTGGCCAACGGCGCAGCGTTCAGGGCGCTGTCCTGTAGAGGTTCGCAGGTTCAAATCCTGCCCCCTGCACTCCCGTTCTCACGTGGACTCAGTCGCGACCGGTTACCGGCGCGACCACACGTCGCGTGGTCGCCGTCGGCGGCTCGCGACCGATCCAACAACTCTCACTCAAGAGGAAACCGTATGAGTAGTAGCAAGACTAATCCGAGACTTCAGAACCTCATCGCCGAACTGAAGTCGGTCGCGCGTTCGTCCGATGCCAGCGTCTGGCAGGACGTCGCCGACCGGCTCGAAAAGCCGCGGCGCACGCACGCGGAGGTCAACCTCGGCCGCATCGAGCGGTACGCAAACGAGGACGAGACCGTCGTCGTGCCGGGCAAGGTGCTCGGCTCGGGCGTGCTCCGTAAGGACGTTACCGTCGCCGCCATCGACTTCTCCGGCACCGCCGAGACGAAGATCGATCAGGCAGGCGAGGCCGTCCGGCTGGAGGAAGCGCTGTCGAACAACCCCGAAGGGACCGATGTCCGGGTGATCCGATGAGCCTCGCAGAGTTCGAGGCCGACGTGGTCGTCGACGGACGCGACGCCATCATGGGTCGCGTCGCGTCGAAGGTCGCACAGCAGGCGCTCGACGGCGAGCGCGTCGCGATCATCAACGCCGAGCGCGCCGTGATCACCGGGAACACCGACGCGACGCTTGAGAAGTACCGCACGCGCGCGAACCTCGGCTCCGACTCGGGCCCGTACTACCCGAAGCGACCGGACCGCATCTTCAAGCGGTCGGTCCGCGGGATGCTGCCGTACAAGACCACGAAGGGTCGCGAGGCGTTCGAGAACGTCCGCGTGTACGTCGGTAACCCGTTCGACTCCGAGACGACCTCGCCCGACGAGGACGCGCCGGAGCCGGAGGTGCTCGATGGCACCTCCCTCGATCGACTGTCGAACATCAAGTTCACCACCCTCGGTGCGATCTCCGAGGACCTGGGGGCCAACGTCACATGGTAACGAACACGTCCGGAAAGAAGAAGACCGCCGTCGCCCGCGCCACCGTCACGGACGGCGAGGGGCGAGTGCGTATCGACTCCCAGCCCGTCGAGCTGGTCGAACCCGAGATGGCGCGCCTGAAGATGCTGGAGCCGTTCCGCGTCGCCGGCGAAGACCTCCGCTCGGAGGTCGACGTCGAGGTGTCGGTCAACGGCGGCGGCTTCGCCGGTCAGGCGGACGCGGTCCGCACGGCGATCGCACGCGGCATCGTGCAGCACCGAAACGACGCAGAGCTCCGCGACGCGTTCATGGAGTTCGACCGCTCCCTGCTGGTGAACGACTCCCGGCAGAGCGAACCGAAGAAGTGGGGCGGGCCCGGCGCACGCGCTCGCTACCAGAAGTCGTACCGCTGAGGTGATCCACCCATGATGATCCCTGTCCGGTGTTTCACGTGCGGCAACGTCATCGGTGAACACTGGGAGGAGTTCAAAGCTCGCGCCAAGGAGGGCGACGAGGACCCCGCAGCGGTCCTCGACGAACTCGGCGTGGACCGCCACTGCTGTCGGCGGATGATGGTGAGTCACACCGACCTGGTCGACGTCGTCTCCCCATACCAATGAGCGGGAACCTGGAGTACAACCGGTACGAGAAGGCCCGCATTCTGGGCGCACGATCGCTGCAGCTGGCGTACGGAGCGCCAGCGCTGATCGACAGCGACCAGTCCGAGCCGATCCTCATCGCGGCCGAGGAGTACGACGCCGGCGTGTTGCCGTTCACGGTCCGCCGGGAGGGCACGTAGATGACCCTGATCGAGTCGGTGTCGCTTCGTCGCGTGCTCGACTCGCGGGGGAACCCCACGGTTGAGGCCGACGTATTGACCCAGTCGGGCGGCTTCGGCCGCGCGGCGGCGCCCTCCGGGGCGTCGACGGGCGAGTACGAGGCGATCGAGCTCCCGGCGAAGGAGGCGATCGCGATGGCCCGCGAGCACGCGGTCCCGCGCTTGGAGCGGTCGGTTCACGCCGGCAACCAGCGCGACGTGGACGCGGCCCTGCACGCGGCAGACGGGACGGACGACTTCTCTGAGATCGGCGCCAACAGCGCCGTCGCCATCTCGATGGCGGCGTCGAAGGCGGGTGCCGACGTGCTGGGCGCGCCGTTGTTCCAGCACCTCGGCGGCACCTTCCGTGACGCCGACCGATCGTTCCCGGTCCCGCTGGGGAACGTCGTGGGTGGCGGCGAGCACGCCGCCGAAGCGACGCACATCCAGGAGTTCCTCGCGGCGCCCGTTGGCGCGCCGTCGGTGGCGGAGGCGGTCTTCGCCAACGCGGATGTCCACGCCGAGGTCGCCGAGATCCTCGCCGACCGCGGCGTCGCCGCCGCGAAGGGCGACGAGGGCGCGTGGGCGCCCGCCGTCTCCGACGCCGAGGCGTTCGAGATCGTCGACGAGGCCACCTCGCGCGTTGAGGAGGCGCTCGGGTTCGAGATCAAGTTCGGTCTCGACGTGGCCGCCTCGGAGCTGTACGACGCCGACGCCGGCGTCTACCGCTACGGCGACGCCGAGCGCACCTCGGCCGAGCAGGTCGAGTACATGGCCGAGTTGGTCGACGACTACGACCTCGCGTACGTCGAGGACCCCCTCGACGAGGACGACTACGACGGCTTCGCCGAGCTGACCGATCGGGTCGGCGACCGCACGCTGATCTGCGGCGACGACCTGTTCGTCACGAACGTCGAGCGCCTCTCGCGGGGCATCGACGAGGGCGCGGCCAACAGCATCCTGATCAAACCGAACCAGATCGGGACGCTGTCGGACGCGTTCGACGCCGTGGAACTGGCCCAGCGCAACGGGCTGGACGCGGTCGTCTCCCACCGCTCGGGCGAGACCGAGGACACGACCATCGCACACCTCGCCGTCGCGACCGACGCCTCGTTCATCAAGACGGGGACGGTCGGCGGCGAGCGCACCGCAAAGCTGAACGAACTCATCCGCATCGCGGAGGAGGCAGTATGAGCGAAAGCGAGAACGACACCGAAGAGGCGACGGACGCCGAGGAGGAGGTCGAGGAGACCCAGCCCGCGGCCGAGGAGTCGCCCGACGACACTGAGGAACAGCCCGAGGAGACCGAGGCGGCCGAGGAGGCCGACGAGGAGGAGAGCCCGCGCTTCGACGAGGACGTCATGCCCGACGACGAGGCAGACCTGCTCATCCCCGTCGAGGACTACCTCTCGGCTGGGGTCCACATCGGGACCCAGCAGAAGACCAAGGACATGGAGCGGTTCATCCACCGCGTCCGCGACGACGGTCTGTACGTGCTCGACGTGAGCAAGACGGACGGCCGGATCCGGACGGCGGCATCGTTCCTCTCCAACTACGACCCCGAGCAGGTGCTCGTCACCTCCTCGCGCCAGTACGGTCGCTTCCCGGCCGAGAAGTTCGCCGACGCAATCGGCGCGCGCGCGCGCACCGGTCGCTTCATCCCGGGGACGCTGACGAACCCCGAGTACGCCGGCTACATCGAGCCGGACGTCGTGGTCGTCACCGACCCCATCGGCGACGCGCAGGCGGTGAAGGAGGCAATCACGGTCGGCATCCCCGTCATCGCGATGTGTGACTCCAACAACCAGGTCAGCAACGTCGACCTGGTTATTCCGACGAACAACAAGGGTCGCCGAGCGCTCTCGGTCGTCTACTGGCTGCTCGCCAACGAGACGCTCGACCGCCGCGGCGCCGAGCCCGGCTACGCCCTCGAGGACTTCGAGGCCGAACTGTAAGCCGACGGCTGAATTTCGCGTTCACTCCTTTGTAGTCACAGTCGCCAGCCCCGGCGCCGCCGAACGCCTGTCGAACGGACGGAGAGCGACGTGTGTCGACCGCGGCGCCTACCGCGAGAGCAGTCGCTCGGCTTCCTCGATCGACGACGCACGGCGGTCGGCGCCTCCGACAGCGTCCTCGTCACCGACGCGAACGACCGCGGTTGCGCCCGCCATGCGGAGGAACGTTTCCCACTCCCCGAGCGCGGCGAGGGCGTCCCCGCGGGCGGTGAACTCACGCACGTCGACGACGACGCCGAACTCGGCGTCGCACTCCTCGGCAATGTGGCGCGCTCGCGCCATCGCCGTGACGACGTCCGCCGCCTCGAACGCACCCGAGAGTTCGACTCGCAAGCGCGTGCCGTCCCGACTACGGTCCACGTGCGGGGATGCGTTCGGTGGCGTCGTCGAACTCATGAGAGAAGGAGCCACATCGACGCACATAATTCCGCGGTTGAATTTATCAAACGATATAATCTGGATCCAGGCGGACGGGCAGTCGAGTGACGTGGCTGTCGGTGGTGAAGTCGACACCGCGGAGCCGACCCGAGACGACCGGATCCCGGTCGCGACGGCGTGCATTCCCTCTTTCCCTGGGTCGCCGGTCCGCGGCTGCGGGCGTGGCGCCGTGGGATCCCGCGGAGACGCGGTCGCCGAGCGCCACGGTTCGACACGGGGTCGGACCTCATATAACCGTACCGCAGCGCGTATCAATCCCGAGGCGGGCGTTCGCCCCGGCCGGAGTCGAAACGGCTGTTAGGGCCGGGATGCTGGTCGCGGGTATGACCACCTGCAGCGCGCCGGGAAAGGTGTACCTCTTCGGCGAGCACGCGGTCGTGTACGGCGAGCCGGCGGTGCCGTGCGCGGTCGAGCGCCGCGCACGCGTGTCCGTCGAGCCGCGGGCGGACGGGCGCGTCCGCGTCGACGCGGCGGACCTCTCGCTTGACGGCTTCACCGTCACCTGGGGCGGGGGCGTTGACGACCGGCCTGACGTAGACGTGCCGACGCCGCTGTTGTCGGCGGCGACGGAGTACATCGAAGCCGCCGTCGACCAGGCCCGCGAGGCCGCCGGCGCCCCCGAGACGGGCTTCGACATCACCGTCGAGTCCGACATCCCTCTGGGCGCCGGCCTCGGTTCGTCGGCGGCTGTCGTGGTCGCCGGCATCGACGCGGCGACGCGTGCGCTCGGCACCGAGTTGGATCCCGAGGAGGTGGCCCGCCGCGCCTACCGGGCGGAGTACGAGGTGCAGGACGGCCAGGCGTCGCGCGCGGACACGTACTGCTCGGCGATGGGCGGGGCCGTCCGCGTCGAGGGCGACGACACACGGACGATCGACGCGCCGCCGCTTCCGTTCGTCGTCGGCTACGACGGCGGCGCCGGAGACACCGGTCGGCTCGTCGCGGGCGTTCGCACCCTCAGGGAGGAGCACGACTTCGCCGCGGACACGGTGGCGACGATCGGTGATCTCACCCGCGAGGGCGAACGGCTGCTCGCCGCGGCCGACCCCGAGACGGAGCCCGACGACGAACTGCTCGCGGAGCTCGGCCAGCTCATGGACTTCAACCACGGGCTGTTGGAGGCGCTCGGCGTCTCCTCGCGCTCGCTGGACGCGATGGTGTGGGCCGCGCGTGAGGCGGGCGCCCACGGTTCGAAACTGACCGGCGCCGGAGGCGGCGGCTGCACGGTCGCGCTGGACTCCTCCGACGAGACCGAACACGCGCTCGGCTACACCGCCGAGTGCGAGCAGTCGTTCCGCGCCGAGCTCGCGACCGAGGGCGTCCGGGTGGAGGTGGCGTAGATGGTCACCGTCCTGAAGCTCGGTGGCTCGGTCATCACCGAGAAGGACCGCCCGGAGACCCTCGACGGAGAGACGTTGGCGGCGCTCGCGGCCGCGATCGCCGAGGCGGACGTGGAGAACCTCGTCGTCGTCCACGGCGGCGGCTCGTTCGGGCACCACCACGCGGCCGAACACGGCGCGAGCACGACCGAAGGGATCCGCGACGCGGGCGGCGTGATGGACGTCCACGGCGCGATGACGACGCTGAACCGGTTCGTGCTCTCGCGGCTGCACGCCGAGGACGTGCCGGCGGTCCCGGTCCACCCGTTCTCTGCGGCGGTGCGGGACGCCGCCGGCGACCTCACCCTCATGACCGATCAGGTCGCGACGATGCTCGACGAGGGGTTCGTCCCCGTGCTCCACGGCGACGGCGTCGTCCACGCGGGCGAGGGCGTCACCGTCCTCTCGGGCGACGAGATCGTGACGGAACTCGCGTCGGCGCTCGACGCCGACCGCGTCGGCCTCTGTTCGACGGTTCCGGGCGTCCTCGACGGCGACGACGAGGTAATCCCACGGATCGACGCGTTCGACGAGGTCGCGGACGTGCTCGGCGTCAGCGACGCGACGGACGTGACCGGCGGGATGGCCGCGAAGGTGCGCGAGTTGCTCGCGCTCGGCTCGCCGGCGGACGTGTTCGGCCCGGACGACATCGGGTCCTTCCTCGCGGGCGAAGAGCCCGGGACGCGGATCGGGTGAGGGGCCCGAAGGCCGGCGTCGACGCCGGCGCGGCTCACCCGAACCGACGCCGCAGCGCCGCCCGAATCGGCACGCGCTGGACCAGGAGGAACGCCGCGAGGATGCACGCGAACCCCCACACGGTGTCCGCCGCGAGCGTCTCCCCGAGTACGAGGAACCCGAACAGGGCCGCGAACGGCGGGATCGCGTACTCCAGTAGCCCCGCGCGGATCGGACCGAGCCGGTCGAGCAGCCGGAAGTACAGCAGGAAGCCCCCAGCGCCGGGGACGATCGCGAGGTACGCGAGCCACGCCAGCCCCGCCGTGGACGGGTCGAGCCCGGCGGGCGACTGCCCGACGACCGCGGCGGCGACGTGGAGCAGGAACGCGCCGACTGCGGCCATCCACGCTTGCAGCGCCAGCGGGCCGAGCGTGGCGTCGTCCTCCCGGGTCGTCACCGCGCCGGCGACCCAGGCGACCGCCGAGCCGAACACGAACAGCGCTCCGACGTTCGCGGCCGAGATTCCCGCGGCAACGCCGCCCGCGACGCCGGTTTCCCCGCCGGCGCCGCCAAGCACTCCCGTTGCGTCGCTCGCGAGCCGAGCCAGGTCCGGGTCCGCGATCAGGATCAGCCCGGCGAAGCCCACGAGCAGGCCGACGGCGCCCACGGCGTCGATGCGCTCGTCCGGGCGGGCCACCCGCGTGGCGACTGGCGTGAGCACCGGGATCAGCCCGAGCAGCGTCGCCGCGACCGCGCTCGAGACGTACTGCTGGCCGGTGAACAACAGCGCGTGGTGGAGTCCGATGCTGAACGCGCCGCCCGTCAGGATCGGCGCGACGTCGCCGCGGCCGGCCGGTCGGAGCCGCTCGCCGGACGCGACCGCGACGGCGACGAGGACCGCGGCGGCGATGTCGAAGCGCAGCGCACCCAGCAGCACCGGCGGGAACTCCGCCAGCGCCGCCTTCGTCGCGACGAACGCCGTTCCCCACAGCGCCGCGAGCGCGAGAAAGCCGAGCGCGTCGCGGTTCACAGCTCGAAGCGAAGACCGTCGCGGGCGACCCGCACGTCCCCGTCGAAGTGGCGGCCGACGGCGTCGAGCATGTCGTCGTGTCGGCCCTCGGTGTGCGGATACAGGTGCGTGAGGTAGACGCGGTCGATGTCACGGCCGGCCAGCGCCTCGCCCAACTGCGTCGGCGTCGGGTGGTTGTCCACGTCGACCTCGTCGGGGAACGAGCAGTCGTGTGCGAGCACGCGAGCGCCGTCGGCGAAGTTCGCGAGCCCGTCGAACGCCTCCGAGTCGCCCGAGAAGACGAAGTCGCCGCCGGCGTCGGCGTCGGCGTCGGAAGCACCGGCGACTGACTCGTCAGCGTCGCTGCCGCGGTCCGAGAACCGGTACGCGAGACACTGCTTCGAGTGGCGCGTCTCGAACGCCTCGACCGTCACCCCGGCCAGCGTGAACTCGGCGCCGGGGTGGACTTCGCGCACGCTCAGGTCGGCGCGCCCGTCGAGGTACTCGAACTCGCCGACGGCCAACAGGTCGTCGAGCAGCGCCTTCGTCCCCGGCGGGCCGACGACGTGGAGGCGCTGCTCGCCCGCGAGCCAGCGGGCCTTGAGCAGCGCGAGGAGATCGGAAACGTGGTCGAGGTGGTGGTGCGTGAGCAGGACCGTCGAGACCGCCTCGTAGCCCGGGTCAGTCTGGGAGAGCCGGTGGAGGATCCCGGCGCCGCAGTCGACCAGCAGGGGGGCGCGGTCGCCGGGGGCCGCCTCGACGAGCAGACCGGTCTGGACGCGGTCGGCGACGGGCATCGCCGAGCCGGTCCCGAGGAACGTGACGCGCATACCTCGTCGTCGGCGACCGCGGGGGAAGTGGTTGCGGTTCGCGCGGACCGGTGCGGGATCGGTGACGGACTGGTGCGGGATCGGTGGCGGACCGGGTCCGGAGCGGTGGCTCGTGCGGCGACCCGGGCCCCCACAACCGACTTACCGCCTCGGCCCCTGCCGATCGTCATGACCGACGGGCGGGAGTTGCTCGCCGCGACCGACGCCGGGTACGACTTCGACCCCGCCGCCGTCGACATCGCCGACGGCGACGTGCTCGACCGTCTGGAGCCAAGCGTCCGCGAGTGGTGGGTCGACCAGTTCGGCGCGTACGTCGGCGGCAACGGCGGCTTCTTCACGCCGCCGCAGCGCGAGGCGATCCCGCTGATCGACGAGGGCGAGAGCTGCCTGGTCGCGTCCCCGACCGGGTCGGGCAAAACCCTCTCGGCGTTCACTGCCGTCCTCAACGACCTGTTCCGTCGCGAGCGCGACCTGGACGGCGGCCTCGACGACGGCGTCTACTGCCTGTACGTCTCGCCGCTGAAGTCGCTCGCGAACGACATCGCGCGCAACCTCGCGGCGCCGATCGACGGGATCTCGGACCGATTGGACGCCCGCGGCCACGACGCCGATATCCGGCAGGCGATCCGGCACGGCGACACGCCCGATGCAGCGCGCCGGGCGATGCTGGAGTCGCCGCCGCACGTCCTCAACACGACGCCGGAGACGCTCGCGATCCTGCTCAACTCCCCGAAGTTCAAAGCGCACCTCCGCAGCGTGGAGTACGTCGTCGTCGACGAGATCCACTCGCTGGCCGACAACAAACGCGGAACCCACCTCTCGGTGTCGCTCGAGCGACTCGAACGACTCTGTGACTCGTCCCCGACGCGGATCGGCTGCTCGGCGACGGTCGAGCCGCTGTCGACGATGGCGCAGTTCCTCGTCGGCGGGGAGCGACAAGCCGACGAGTCCGATTCGGACTCCGGGGACGGCCACGCCGCAGGAGTCGGAACCGGAGGCGGCGGCGAGTGGCGCCCGCGCGACTGCGAGATCGTCGACACCCGGTTCGTCCGCGAGTTCGATCTCCGGCTGGAGTGTCCGACCGACGACCTGATCGACACGCCGCGGGAGGTGGTGAACGACCGCTTCTACGACCGCCTCCACGAGCTCATCGACGACCACGAGAACACGCTCGTGTTCACCAACACCCGCTCGGGCGCCGAGCGCGTGCTGACGAACCTCCGCGAACGCTACGGGTACGACGAGTCCGACTCGGGGTGTCACCACGGCTCGATGTCGAAGGAGCACCGCGAGGCCGTCGAAGCGAAACTGAAGTCCGGCGACATCGACGTGGTGACCACCTCCACGTCGCTGGAGCTGGGGATCGACATGCCCCACGTCGACCTGGTGGTGCAGGTCGGTTCGCCGAAGTCCGTCGCCTCGTTGCTCCAGCGCGTCGGTCGCGCGGGTCACCGCCTGGGGCGGACCGTCGAGGGACGGGTGATCGCGCTCGACCGCGACGAGTTGGTCGAGTGCGCCGTCATGCTCCAGCGGGCCGAGGAGGGGTTCGTCGACCGCGTGTTCGTCCCCGACGACGCCCAAGACGTCGCCGCCCAGCAGGTGTACGGGATGGCGATCGACGGCGTGAAACGGGAGTCAGCCGTGCTCGACACGCTCCGGTCGGCGTACCCGTACCGCAGCTACTCGGACGCCGAGTGGGAACAGCTCATGCGGTATCTCACGGCGGACTACGAGGGGATGGAAGAGAAGAACGCGTACGCGAAAGTGTGGCGCGACACGAACGACCGCCCCGACGGGGAGCACCACTACGAGGCGTTTCCGGTCGGCGAACCGCTGATCGGCAAGCGCGGACGGCTGGCGCGGGTGATCTACTTGACGAACGTCGGCACCATCCCGGACTCGTTCACCATCGACGTGTTCGTCCGCGGCGGCGACGAGTGGGTCGGGCAACTCGACGAGTCGTACCTCGACACGCTGGACCCGGGAGACGTATTCCAGCTCGGCGGGTCGACGTACCAGTACAGCTACCGGCGCGGCTCGAAGGTGTACGTCGACCCCTCCGGACAGCGTCCGACGGTCCCCTCGTGGTTCTCCGAGCGCCTCCCGCTCAGTTACGACTTGGGGCGGGAGATCCTCTCGTTCCAGCGCGACCTGCTGGACCGGCTCGACGAGGGCGGGCAGGCGACCGCGCGCCGCTGGCTCCGCAGGCACCCCTTGGACGAAAACTCCGTTCGCGCGATCGCTCGAATGTACGACGAGCAGCGTCGGTTTCTCGGGGCCGACGGCGTCGCCACGCCCGAGCGGATCGTCGTCGAGCAGGTCCTCGACCGCGGGGAGTACCGACGCCGCTACCACGTCCACAGCGCCTACGGTCGGCGGTTCAACGACGGCCTCTCGCGACTCGTCGCCTACCGGTGCTCCCAGCGGGCGAACGCCAACGTCCAGGTCGCGGTCGCAGACACCGGCTTCACCGTCTCGATGCCGCTGAACCGCAAGGTGAACGTCGCCGACGTGCTCCGGTCGATCGAACCGGGCGCGGTGGCGTCGGACCTGCGGGCGTCGCTGGAGGGGACGGACCTCCTGAAACGGTACTTCCGGATCAACGCGACGCGGTCGCTTTTGATCCTCGCGCGCTACAAGGGCCACGAGAAGTCCGCCGCCCAACAACAGGTGTCTGCGGAGATGCTCGTCTCGTTCGCCCAGGACCTCGACTCGTTCGCGGTGCTGGAGGAGACGTACCGCGAGATCATCGAGGACAAACTGCACGTGGCGGGGATCAGCGAGGTACTCGCGTCCGTGCAGTCGGGCGACATCGAGGTCGTCCACCACGAGGTCGACACGCCGTCGCCGCGGGCGTTCGGGCTGGCGACGCTGTCGGCAAGCGACACGGTGCTCGCGGAGGACGAGGCGGCGGCGCTGGCGGAGTTCCACGCTCGGGTGCTTGAGGAGGTGGGCGACCGCCCCGAGCGCGGAGGCGCCCCAGGCTCTCGGAGTGCAGTCGCAGACGGGTCGCCGGCGACTGAGTCGGACGCCGAATGACCCAGCCGCCAGCTGACTCGGGCGCCGAACGCCCGCGACGCGACCCCACAGCGTTTACCGGAGGCGACCGAACGCCGAGTATGGAATCGCTCAATCCGCGAGTCCGGCTGGCGTGGCTCGTCGCCGCGCTCGTCCCCGGCGGGGTGATCCTCGCCGTCGGCCTCGTCGCCCAGCGAGTCGGCGCGCCGGTGCCGCCCGCGGCGGCCGCGGCTGTCGCAGTCGTCGTCGTCGCGCTCGGCGTCGCCGCGGCGTTCGTGCGCTATCGCGTCTGGCGCTTCGAGATCCGCGAGGACTCGCTGTATCTCGTTCGCGGCGTCCTCACCCGCGTCGACTCGTCGGTGCCGTACGTGCGCGTCCAGCACGTCGACACCCGACGCGGCCCCTCGAGCGGGCGCTCGGGCTCGCCTCCGTCGTCGTCTACACGGCCGGATCGCGCGGCGCCGACATCACCATCCCCGGGCTGACGCCGGCGCGGGCGAGCGACCTCCGTGAGCGCCTGCGCGAACTCGCGACCGAATCGGAGTTCGACGCCGTCTGATGGCCCGACTCCATCCCGCCTCCGCGGCCGTCAGCGCGCTCCGATCGGGCGGACAGCTCGCGCTGTTCGCGCTGTTCGCCACCACGGCGGTTGCGGGGATGGGCGGCGGTGGCGGCGGAACCGGTCCGGTGGCGCTGGCCGCGGTCCCGGCCGCGTTCCTCGTCGGCGCCGGCGCCGCGCTCGCTCGGTGGTACCGGTTCGAGTACGAGGTTCTCTCCGACCGCCTGGTGGTCACGTCGGGCGTCGTCTCGCGCCAGGACCGAGAGATCCCCCTGCACCGCGTCCAGAACGTGGACGTTCGCCGGAGCGTCCTCCAGCGCGCGCTCGGGATCGCGACCGTGACCGTCGAGACGGCCGGCGGCGGCGCGACGGAGGCGACGCTCGACGCCGTCGGGAGCGACGAGGCCGACCGTCTCCGGGAGGAGCTTGGTCGCCGGGGTCGCCGTGGCGATCGCGGGCGGCGAGGCAAGGAGGCCGACGGCGTCGAGCCCACGCGGACGAGCGAGGGGGACCGCGACGCGACGGACGCCGATCCGCGTCGAGACGGCGTCGCGAGCGCGGGTTCGACGGCGGTCGCCGACGCGGGAGCGACCGCGGAGCCAGCGCCCGAGGCGGAGACGGGGACGGAAACGGAGACCCTGTACGAGCTCACCGGTCGGCGGTTCGCGACGCTGTGTGCGGTGTCGTTCCACCCCGGCGCGGTGATCGCGCCGTTCGTCGGCGCGAGCCTCTTCGACGACCTGCTGTTCGACGGCGGGCGCCTGCTCGTACGCTACGGGATCATCGACGTGGAGGTCGGACCTGGCGACGTGCCGTCGCTCGGGACGAGCGATCTGGTGTCGCTCGGCCTGCTCGGCGTCGTCGGGTTCCTGCTCGTCGTCTGGGTCGTCAGCGCCGCCCTGACGTTCGTCAGGTACTACGGCTTCCGGCTGGAGCGGGTCGGCGACGAGCTCCGCTACGAGCGCGGGCTCCTCGGTCGCTACAGCGGGACCGTCCCGCTCTCGAAGGTGCAGACGCTCACGGTCTCGGAGAACGCCGCGATGCGTCGCCTCGGCTACGCCAGTCTGGCGATCGACACCGCGGGCTACGCTCCGGGATCGGGCGGCGGCGGCGTCGAGACGGCGGTCCCGCTGGACACCCGAGAGCGCGTCGTCGCGCTCGCGGACGACGTCCGCGCCGAGTTGGGCGTCGACACGGGCGCGGGCGAGAGCGACGATCGAGACGACACGTCCGCGACGGACGACGCGTTCGGGATCGAGGTCGTCGAGCGCCCGCCGGTCCGCGCCCGCCGCCGATACGTCGCGCGCTACGCGCTCGCGGCGCTGGCGGTGACTGCCGTCACAATCGGCGTCGACCGGTTCGCGTTCGACCTCCCGCGGTTCGTCGCGCTCGCGCCGCTGGTCGGCGTCGCGCTCGCGCCGCTGGCTGGCCATCTCTCGTGGGCGAACCGCGGGCACGCAACCGTCTCCGACGGGTTCGTCACCCGAGGCGGCGTGCTCCGCCGGCACACCCGGCTGGTGCCGTACTTCCGGCTGCAGACCGTGTTCGTCTCGCGGACCCTCTTCCAGCGGCGGCGACGCCTCGCGTCCGTCGTCGGCGACTCGGCGTCGTCCTCGGGACTGCTCGGCGGCGACGCGGTCGCTCACGACCTCGACGCCGAGGCGGCCGACGACCTCCGCGAGGAACTGCTCGACCGCCTGCGCGGTGACCTCACGGCCCGCCGGCGCGCGCGGCGCAACCGCCGACAGCGCGCGTCCGCCGACGGTCCCTCGGGCGGCAGCGCCGTCGCGAGCGGGAGCGACGGGCTGGACTCCGCGGCGGCCAACGGACGGGGCTCCGCCGCCGAGCGAACGGCGGACGGCGTCGACGAGGACTCCGCGCCCGCTGACGACGGCGACGGGGGCTGATACGTCGGCGCGGTCGGCAGCCGTCTATCGCCGCGCCCAGTCGAGCATCCGCTCGTAGAACGGTTCGGACGCGAGCGCGTCCGCGTCGCCGACGAGACACAGCGCCTTTTTCGCACGGGTGAGCGCGACGTTGACGCGGCGGGTGTCCTCGAAGATGGGCGAGGAGAGGTCGCCGGTGGCGACGAACGAGACGACGATCACCTCCTTGCTCGACCCCTGGAACCGGTCGACCGTGTCGACGGTCACGTCCGTCCGGCGGCCGATCTCGGCGACCTGCGCGCGGAACGGGGCGATGACGCCGATGTCGTCGGGGTCGACGCCGGCGGCGACGTACGCCTCGACCACCTCGGCGACGCGTTCGGCCTCGACCGAGTTGGCGTTGCCCTCGCGGGCGCCGTCGGGGTCGACGAACGAGACAGCGTCGCGCAGCGCCGGCGGGAGGTCGCCTGTGTCGACGCCGAGGTCCGCGAGCGTCTGGCCGGCGACCGCCGGCGTCGCCGGACGCAACTTCCCGTCGTAGAACTCCCGCGAGGAGAACGCCTGGATGCGCTGGCTCATGCGGTACTGCCGGTCGAGCATCACGCCGGCGTCCGGCTGCTCCTCGATGAGCCGCTGGAACAGCGACTCCCGGAGGCGGTTCTCCGCGCGGACGACCGGCGGGAGCTGCTCGTGGTCGCCGACGAGGACGAACCTGTCGGCGAGGTTGACGGCGGCGAGGGTCCCCGGTTCGGTAAGCTGTGACGCCTCGTCGACGAGCGCCACGTCGAACTCCTGCTCGCGCATCGTCCGCGAGCCGCACGAGGAGGTCGTCGCCGCGACGACGGGCGCCGAGTTGAGCTTCGCCGCGCGGTCGTTCGGCTCGCCCCGGGTGACCAGACGGCTGTCCTGCATGTCGCTGCGGACGCCCGTCTCGGTGCCGACGCGGAGGGCGTCCGTGAATCCCTGCTCGTGGAGGGCTTCGAGGGCGTTGTCGACCGCGCGGTTCGTGAACGCCGACAGGAGCACGCGGTTCCCCCGCTCGACGAGCGCGCGGACGATACGGGCGATGGTGTACGTCTTCCCCGTGCCGGGTGGCCCGTGGACGAGCGCGAAGTCCTCGGCGTTCACCGCCCGGTTCACCGCGTCGTTCTGGGCGGCGTTGTTGTCGATGTACGTTCGTTGCCCGTCGGAAAACGCGGGATCGCGCCGCCCGAACAGCACGTCCTTGCGGTCGGGAGCTCCCTTGAGCACGAAGTCGTGGACGGCGGTGTGCATCCGCGACACCGACAACTCGGAGGGGTACACGTCGAGCCGGCGGAGTTCGACCGGCTCGTCGGTCTCGACGACGACCTCGTCTCCCAGGGTCCGTATCCGACCCAACTCCGCGTGGCCCGACGCAGGGTCGCCGTCGGACGCGAGCGCCACGTCGCCCTCGCGGAGCTTCGAGACGGCGTCGGATTCCTTGCGGGCGGTCAGTCGCCAGCGACCGTCGCCGATCGGCTCCTGTGCGATCGGGCTCAAGTCGATCAGCGCGCGGTCGTCGGCGGCGCGTTCCTCGGCCGTCTGCTCCCACAGCTTCCGGTACTCGGCGTGCGTCTCGCGGCGCTCCTCCTCCAGCGCGCGGTACGTGGCGTCGAAGTACTCGCGCTCTTCCCCCGGGAGCGCCTGTCCGATCTGTCCGGCTTTCGACTCCTGGTCGAGGCGACCAGAGACGACCATGCAGGTGTCCTGCTCGAAGCAGTACTCGCACGTCGCGTCGGCCTCGTACCCCGTCGGCACCGTCATGTCGAACTCCGCGGCCGCGATCTCGTTTCGCGTGCGGACGACGAAGTCGAGCAGCCCCTTCCCGACGGAGAACTCCTTGGCCGGCGAGAGGTCGCCCGAGGCCTCTCCCCGGTCCAGCGCCGTGTTCTTCGTGTACAGCAGGGTGCCGGTGTCGGCGTCGACGCCGCGCTCGCGCAAGAGGAGGGCGTAGCACGCCGCCTGGATCTTGTCCTGGAAGCGCGGCTCCCGGTTCGTGTTCTTGCCCGTCTTGAGTTCCACCGGCTGCCCGCGCCGCAGCGCGTCCGCGCGGCCCTTGATGCCGAACGTCGGGGAGATGAGCGTGTACTCCGAGCGCCACTCCGATTCGTCTGGGCCGCCGTCCCAGTCGGACAGCGACGCGTTGCCGCCGCGGTCGGCGTCGCCCGCGCCGTCGGCCGCGTCGTCGCCGCCATCCCCGCCGTCGCTGTCGTCGCTCGCGGCGAGGCGCCCCTGGCTGAGCCACCCCTCGATCGCGGCGGCGTTGCGGCGGACCTCGTCGGCGACCTCCTCGCGCTCTCTCCCCAGCAGCCCGAGTTCGAGACCGGCCTCCGCGACCCGGTCCTCGATGGACTCCTCCAGGTCGACGCCGCGGAGGAGGTCGCCGAACACCTCGTGCACGACCGTCCCCTTGACGACGGGGTAGTTCAGCGGGATCCCCGAGAGCTTGTTCAGGTAGTACATCCGGGGGCACTGCACCCACGAGCGCACGTCGGTCACGTCGACGAGGAAGTCCGGTTCGAGGACGACGTACGAGTCTCCGGAGGTGGTGTAGCCCTCGCGGTCGCCGTAGTCGTCGCGCTCGACGTCGGTGACGAGCAGATCCATTCCTGGCTCGGCGTGCTCGGCGGTGTGGGTCCACTTCCCCCAGAGGGTGACCGTGACCGGGTCGGCGGCTCCGCCGTCCGGACGCACGCTCAACTCCGCGAGGTCGCGCTCGCCGTAGCGGGTGCTCACCTGCCGGACCTCACCGACGTCGACGAGGGGACCGCGAACGTTCACTGTCCGATACGACGGGCGCTCGCGAAAAACGGTGTCGGTGCCGGCGGCACGATCTCGCCACCTCCGCCGACGAAGACCGCGTTCCCGGGGGGCCCGCTCACAGCGAGTCGAGGCCCACGGAGCGTCACTCTCGCCGGACACATTCGACGCTGTGGACCGCGAACACCGCCCCCCCGTTCTCGGACTCGTCGACGGAGACCTGCCAGTCGTGCGCGTCGGCGATCTCGGCGACGATCGCGAGCCCGAATCCGGTGCCGCCCCCGGCGGTCGAGTACCCGCTCTCGAACACTCGATCCCGGTCGCCGGAGGGGATTCCCGGTCCGTCGTCGGCGACGCGGAAACCGTCCGTGAGATCCGCAACGGTGACCGTGACGTCGTCGCCGCCGTGGTCGACCGCGTTGCGAAAGAGGTTATCCAGCAACTGTGTGAGTCGGGCGGGGTCGGCGACGATCCGGTTCGTCGCCTCGATCGACACGGTCGCGTCCGATCCCTCCGTCGCGGTCTCCCACGTCGACTCGGCGACCGACGCGAGGTCGACCGGTTCAACGTCGTCGATCACCTCGCCCTCGCGCGCGAGCATCAGCAGATCGTCGACGAGCGTCGTCATGTCCTCGACGGCCCGCTCGGCGCGTTCGAGGTGTTCCTCGTCGCCGGTTTCGCGAGCCAGTTGGAGCGATCCGGAGAGCACGTTCAGCGGGTTTCGGAGGTCGTGCGAGACGACGCTCGCGAACGATTCGAGCCGCTCGTTCTTCCGACGAAGCGCCTCCTCGCGGCGCTTGCGCTCGGAGACGTCGCGGATGACGCCGACCCGGCCGAGTTCGACCTCGCCGCTCGTCACTCTGTTGAACCGGAGTTCCACGGGGAACGTGTCACCGTCGGCCGTGAGGAAGTCGTACTCGACCACGCCGACCTCACGTTCGCCCGCGTCGACCTCATTCAGCACTGTCTGCGCCCGTTTTGCCGTCTCCTCATCGACCCACTCGTAGATGTGCGTCTCGAGCAACGTCTCGGCCGCGACCCCCTTCATTTCGGCGTAGCGCTCGTTGACATAGACGATCTCGCCGTCGGGGCCGAGGGCGTACACCGCGTCATCCAGGTCGTCGAGTACGGTCTCGTACAGTTGCAACTCGCGGTCACGACAGGCTTCGCCAGGGGTCGACTCCCGGGGATCGGTCATCTGTGGGCGCTCGCTCGGACATCGGAGGTACGAGGCAAAACAGTACCGTCTGTGGGGGCCGATACGACCGCGGGCGCCCCCGCCGTCTGCGACGCGGGCCGATACCGATGGAGCGAATTCCGGTAGCTGTGTCCGGGCATCTCGCTGACCGATACCCCCAGACGGGTACCGTTCCGGAATCGCACACGCTGGTGTTTATCCGCCGAGGCCGCACACCAAATCTCATGGACTATCTCGCGGTGGCGGTGCGGTGGCGCCAGCTCGGCGCCGACTCGGACGGGTCGCTGACCGGGAAACACCGCGTGCTCACCCAGACGGTCGCCCCGGCGATGCGGGAGACGGCCGCGGACGGGAAGGTGGAGCTGTGGTTCCACTCCTTCTGGGACGCCGCCGGCCGCTACGAGGTCCCGACCCTCCGCGTCGTCTGCGGCGTCGACGCCGGCGTCGACCCGGCGACCGCAGGCGCGACCGTCGCGGACGCGCTCGCCGCCCGCGGCGTCGAGGAGGAGCGATTCGACGTGGACCCCGCGTACGACGCCGAGCGCCTCCGCGGCTACTGGGGCGAGCACCTGGAGCTGTGGGTCGAGGCGAAGTCGCGGCTGTCCACGCTCGCGGTCGCGGCGGTCGAGGGCGGGCTCGGCGAGTCGTACGCGTTCCACCGGACCGTGAACCGCCCCGGCCACGTCTGGGCGAACATGCTCGGCTGTTCGTATCTCGCGGAGGCCGGCGTGTACACCGCGCTCGCGCGGGGGTATCTCCGACAGCTCAACCTCGGTGAGGGGCCGCAGTCCGACGCCGTCCGGGAGGCGATGGCCGCCCTCGACGCCGCGTCCGACCACCTTCCCGACCCGATGCGGGAGGTCGACAGCGAGGAGCTCGCTTCGGTCAACGCCAGCGGGACGCGGACGCCCGACGACGACCCGTAGCCCGCCCTCCTGAGCCGTCAGGCTCGCTGTCGGAGCACCGTTCCTCCGTCGAGGGCTGCGGTCCGCGATCGCGCGCGCTTACTCCCCGTCGGGTGCCTCGAACGTCACCGTCGCCAGGTCGCGGTCGAGGTGACACACGTCGTGTGGGGGGTCGCCGTGGACCTCGGCGATGCGGTACTCCTCGTCGAAATCGGCGCCAAGCGGCTCGCACAACTCGTGGCTCGGGCAGTCGACGTGCGGACAGGGCCCCTCCAGCGACGCCGACGATCCGGCGTACGCGCCGCGGGAGGAGACGTTCGCAGTGACGGCGGTCGGCTCGACCTCGACGGCGCGGACGCTCGCGTCAGCGTGGACGGCGCAGTCGAGCGCCTGCGTCCCGTCGCGAACGCCGGTCACCCGGTAGCGCCGTCCCTCGGTGAGGTTGAGGCACTGCCCGCGGTAGGGGCAGCCCTCGCAGGCGCTGGACTCCCCTTGATAGACGAACTCGGTCCCCTCGGTCGCGAGCTGTGTACCGATGAGCGTGACAGCGGACATACCGGAGATATCCCGCGCGCCGCTGATAACGGCGTCGCCGCCGCGCCCGCCTCCCACTCGCGGATTCCCGATCAGTTGGGTCCCTGTGGGCTCGGTCGTCGTAGGCTCAGCCGTCCTCGAGCAGTTCGTCGAGCCGGTCGAGGTACCCCTCTCGCGGGACCTGGTAGGCGCCGCGGTAGTCCACGGCGTCGGCGACGAACCGCTCGGTCACGTCGCGTACTCCCGCGAGGGCGGCCGCGCGGTCGTCGAACGTGCTGGATTCGACCTCGACCTCCGGTTCGAGAAACAGCGTCACGTGCCACTCCTCGGTCTGTCGCTGCCCGGAGCCGGGCCGGGCGCGTCGGGAACCGTTGGTGAGGTACACTGTCGGGAGACACGGCGCGGGGAAGCGGTCGGCGTCGAACACGTCCGGCCTGAACACGACGATCGCGCGTCCGTTCGGCTCCTCGTTCCACAGCTTCCAGCCGTCGGCGAGCGTGTCTGTGAGGCCGTCAGCGTCGTCAGTCATGGCGGTCATTACCCGTCCGAGGGCTTAGGCGCCACGCTCGCGATCCGCAGACCCCGTGTGCAGGTCCGCCGAATCCGTGATACAGAGCGTCAATTGGTGGTATTCGGGGTGTCTGCTGGGATCACAACCGATCGAGGGCGCGAGGGTAGCGGAACCGATTGCCGACAAGTTTATGTGTGTTAACACCCACCACAACATATAGTCTCGGTCCGACCACGGGACGGAGGCAACGACCCCCACCGGCCGCCCTCACGACGAGTTCTGTTGGAGACGACGCCTACGCCGGACCCCTACGCGGTCGTGTGGTATGAGTAGACACGACGGTTCGGCGGCGCTCGAATCGGGGCGAGCCGACGGAGCGGGCGTCGGCATCGACACCGGGTGCCTGCAAGCGGGACCGTCGCGGTCGTCCCCGCACACGTGGCCCCACACATGAGTGATCAGACCGACAACGCGAACGAACTCACGCCAGGGGAGGCATCGAGAACGCACAGCTTAGAGGAGCTCAGCCGACAGTACAAGCGATCGGTTCCGGCGGACCTCAGGGAGGCCAAGCCGTTCGAGTGGTACCTCCGGGAGGTGACAGCCGACCCGCGGATCGCGCGCAACGCCCACCAGCGCGTCGCCGACATGTTCGACCAGTACGGCACGCGCTACGACGAGGACGCGGGCGTCGTGGAGTACCTGCTCGCCTCGGAGGACCCGATCCACGACGGGGAGAACACCTTCTACGGCCGGGAAGTCCACGAGTCGATCCACGAGTTCGTCAACAAGGTGAAGTCCGGCGCGCGCGGGCTCGGGCCCGAGAAGCGCATCAAACTCCTGCTCGGACCGGTCGGGTCGGGAAAGAGCCACTTCGACTGGCTCGTTCGGCGCTACTTCGAGGACTACACCCGCAGCGACGAGGGCCGGATGTACACGTTCCGGTGGACGGATCTGTGCTCGGTGATCGACGACCAGGACCCCGCCGACGACACCGTTCGCTCGGCGATGAACCAGGACCCGCTCGTGTTGCTCCCGCAAGAGCAGCGTGACGGCGTGATCGCCGAACTGAACGACAACCTCGACGCGCCGTACACGATCCGCAACGAGCAGAGCCTCGACCCCGCGTCGGGCTTCTACATGGACGAACTGCTCGCGCACTACGAGGACGACCTCCAACAGGTGCTTGAGAACCACGTCGAGATCGTCCGCCTCGTCGCCGACGAGAACCAGCGGCGGTGCATCGAGACGTTCGAGCCGAAAGACAAGAAGAACCAGGACGAGACGGAGCTCACCGGCGACGTGAACTACTCGAAGCTCGCGGTGTACGGCGAGAACGACCCGCGCGCGTTCGACTACGCGGGCGCGTTCTGCAACGCCAATCGCGGCATCTTCTCGGGGGAGGAGCTGCTGAAGCTCCAGCGGGAGTTCCTCTACGACTTCCTGCACGCAAGCCAGGAGCAGACGATCAAGCCGCGCAACAACCCGCGCATCGACATCGACCAGGTGATCGTCGGTCGGACGAACATGCCCGAGTACCGGGACAAGAAGGGCGACGAGAAGATGGAGGCGTTCAACGACCGCACGAAGCGGATCGACTACCCGTACGTCTTAGAGTACGCGCAGGAGGCGGAGATCTACCGGAAGATGCTCCGCAACGCAGACGTGCCCGACATCCACATCGAGCCACACGCCATGGAGATGGCGGGCCTGTTCGGCGTGCTCACGCGCGTCGAGGAGCCGACAGACGAGTCCGTCTCGCTCGTCCAGAAGGCGAAGGCGTACAACGGCGAGATCGACGAGACCGACGAGATCGACGAGCGCAAGCTCCGGGAGACGGGCGACCAGACCGCCGACATCGCCGAGGGGATGGAGGGCGTCTCCGCCCGGTTCATCGGCGACGAGATCGCCGAGGCGATCATGGACTCCAGACACCGCGGGCGCGGCTACCTCTCGCCGCTTGCGGTGTTCAAGCACTTCGAGCACAACCTCGAGAACCACGGGTCGATCCCCGAGGAGAAGCTCGACACCTACCACCGCTACCTCGAACTCGTGCGCGAGGAGTACAAAGAGCGCGCCATCGAGGACGTGCGCCACGCGCTGGCGTACGACGTCGACGAGATCCGCCGTCAGGGCGAGAAGTACATGGACCACGTGATGGCGTACATCGACGACACCACCGTCGAGGACGATCTCACCGGCCGCGAGCAGGAGCCCGACGAGACGTTCCTCCGCTCGGTCGAAGAGAAGTTGGAGGTCCCCGGCGACCGGAAGGACGACTTCCGACAGGAAGTCGCCAACTGGGTGAGCCGCCGCGCCCGCGAGGGGTCGAGCTTCGACCCGCAGGAGAACGACCGCCTCCGGCGCGCCCTCGAGCGGAAGCTGTGGGAAGACAAGAAACACAACATCAACTTCTCCGCGCTGGTGTCGGCGGGCGAACTCGACGACGACGAGCGGGCCGCGTGGGTCGACGCCCTGACCGAGCAGGGCTACTCCGCGGAGGGCGCCCGCGAGGTGCTGGAGTTCGCCGGCGCGGAGGTCGCAAAAAGCGAGCTCGAGGACTGAGATGACCGACTACCTCGCGCTCGCGGACGAGGCGTTGGACGGCGCCTACGAGCCGCCGCGGTCCTTGGCGGAGTTCGTCGACCTGGCGTTCGAGCGGCCGGGCGTCGCCAGTCACGCCGCCAAGTACCTCCTGTCGGCGATCGAGTCGATGGGTTCCCGGACGGTGGTCGAGGAGGGCGTCGAACGCGAGCGCTACCGCTTCTTCGACGACCCCGCCAACGACGGCGAGCACGCCGTGCTCGGTAACACGGGCGTGTTGAACGCCTTCGTCGACGACCTCCGCACCGTCGCCACCGGTCGCGGGAAAGAAGAGAAGATCCACTGGTTCGACGGCCCGACCGCGACCGGGAAGTCGGAGCTGAAGCGGTGTCTGATCAACGGCCTTCGCGCGTACTCGAAGACGGAGGAGGGACGACGGTACACGATCGAGTGGAACATCGCCGCTCGCGACGAAGACCGCGGGCTGAGCTACGCCGCCGACGACGAAGCCGAAGACGACTGGTACGAGTCGCCCGTGCAGGCGAACCCTCTGTCGGTGTTCCCCGAGGAGGTCCGTGCCGACCTCGTCGAAGCGCTCAACGCCGCACACGACGATCACGTTCCGATCCGCGCGGCGTCGGATCTTGACCCGTTCAGCCGCGAGGCGTTCGACATCCTCGAGGAGCGGTACCGGCGCTCGGGCCGCCGCGACCTGTTCTCGGCGGCGACGGACCGCCGGCACCTCCGGGTGAAGAACTACGTCGTCGACGTGGGCAGGGGCGTCGGCGTCCTCCACGCGGAGGACGACGGGAGCCCGAAAGAGCGGCTCGTCGGCTCGTGGATGCCCGGGATGCTCCGCGAACTGGACGCCCGCGGTCGCAAGGACGCCCGCGCGTTCAGCTACGACGGCGTGCTCTCGCAGGGTAACGGCCTGCTCACCGTCGTCGAAGACGCCAGCCAGCACGCCGACTTGCTCCGGAAACTGCTCAACGTTCCCGACGAGAAGCGGGTGAAACTCGACAAGAGCATCGGGATGGATCTGGACACCCAGTTGGTCGTCATCTCGAACCCGGATCTCGACGCCGAACTGGAGCAGTTCGCCGACCGCAACGACCGCGACCCGCTGAAGGCGCTCAAGCGTCGTCTCGACCGCCACGAGTTCCGCTATCTCACGAGCGTCTCGCTGGAGACGGAGCTGATCCATCGCGAGTTGACCGACGAGACGACCGTCTGGGCCGACGAGATCGACGCCGCCGACCCCGAGGCAGAACACGAGCGGCTGCGCGAGCGGATGGCCGCGCCGCTCTCGGTTCGGATGCGCGACGAGCGCGGTCGCGTTCGAACGCGCGAGTTGGCGCCGCACACGCTGGAGGCCGCGGCAACGTACGCCGTGGTCACCCGGCTCGACGCCGAAGACCTCCCAGCGTCCATCGGCCTGATCGACAAGGCGCTGCTGTTCGACACGGGGACGATCGCCGACGGCGAGGAGCGGATCGACGCCGACGAGTTCGACTTCGGCGGCGACGACGGCGCCCACGGCATCCCCGTCACCTACACCCGGGATACGATCGCGGACCTGCTCCACAGATCGACCGACCGTGCACACCCCGACCTCCCGGTCGAGGACGTGCTCACGCCCGAGGACGTGCTCCACGCGATGGCCGAGGGGCTGTCGACGGCGCCCGTGTTCTCGCGCGCCGAGATCGCCGAGTACGAGGGTCGACTGGCGACGGTGAAAGACCACGCCTTCGAGTTGCAGGAGGCTGACGTGCTCGACGCCGTGCTCTCAGACAAGGGCGTCCCCGAGGAGACGGTCGCCGAGTACGTGGAGCACGTGTTCGCGGCCGAGGCCGGCGAGCGGGTCGACACCGACCGGGGCGCAGTCGACCCCGACCCGCTGCTGATGAAGGTGTTCGAGACCGAGCACCTGGGGCGGTTCGAGGACGACGACTACGCCGGCAACGAGCCCACCGAGGCGGTCGAGGAGTTCCGCAGGGAGACGGTGATCACGGCGCTGAACCGCTACGCGTGGGAGCACCGCGACGACGAGTTCGCCGTCGCGGACGTGGATCTTTCGACTGTCCCGGTGATCCGCGCGGTGCTGGAGGCGCACTCGTGGGAGGACGTCCGTCGCATTTACGACGACCTGGACCCCGCACAGTGGGACGACCCGCCCGCGAACACCGAGACCGCCCGGGTGAAGGCGGCGGCGATCGAGCACATGACGACCGAACAGGGATACAGCGAGGCGTCGGCCGAGCTCGCCAGCAGGCGCGTGATGCGCGAGGTGAAGGGACGATGGGACTGAGAGAAGACATCGAACGGTTCCGCGAGATCGGCGACGAGCGTCGACCGGACCTCGCGGAGTTCATCCGCGAGGGCGACCTCTCCGGCTCCTCGCGCGACGCCGTCCGGATCCCGGTGAAGCTGGTCGATCTCCCGGGCTTCGAGTACGACCAGCGGGACATGGGCGGCGTCGGACAGGGTCAGGACGGCACGCCACAGCCCGGACAGCCGGTCGACGTGCCCGGCGACCCCGGGGACGCCGACGGCGACGGCGACGAGGACGGGGAGCCCGGCGAGGAGGGCGGCGAGCACGGGTACTACGAGATGGACCCCGAGGAGTTCGCCCGCGAACTCGACGAGGAGCTCGGCCTCGACTTGGAGCCGAAGGGCAAACGCGTCGTCGAGGAGGTGGAGGGCGATTTCACCGAGCTGACGCGCGCCGGGCCGAACTCCACGCTCGACTTCGAGCAGCTGTTCAAGCGCGGACTCAAGCGCAAGCTCGCGACGGACTTCGACGAGGAGTACGTCCGGGAGGCGTGTCGCGTCGCCGGCGCCGACGCCCGCGACGTGTTCGAGTTCTGCCGCGAGGACAACGTGCTCGTCTCGCTGGCGTGGGTCCGCGAGGCGCTCGCGGACCTGGAGGCCGAGGGCGTCGCGCTCGACGAGTACGACGACTTCGACGACTTCGCCGCGCGCGTCGAGCGCGACTCGGTCACCGCACGGATCCGCCGCGACGGCCTCCGGGACGTACCGTTCCGCCGCGAGGACGAGCGCTACCGCCAGCCCGAGGTGATCGAGAAGAAGCAGAAGAACGTCGTCGTCGTCAACATCCGTGACGTCTCCGGATCGATGCGCCAGACGAAACGCGAGCTCGTCGAGCGCACGTTCACGCCGCTGGACTGGTATCTCACCGGAAAGTACGACGAGGCGGCGTTCCGCTACGTCGCCCACGACGCCGACGCGTGGGAGGTCGAACGCGGGGAGTTCTTCGGTATCCGCTCGGGCGGCGGGACGCGCATCTCCAGCGCCTACGAGCTGGCCGCCGAGATCCTCGAGGAGTACCCCTTCAGCGAGTGGAACCGCTACGTGTTCGCCGCCGGCGACTCCGAGAACTCCAGCAACGACACCGTCGAGAACGTCGTGCCGCTGATCCGCGAGATTCCGGCGAACCTCCACGCGTACGTGGAGACCCAGCCCGGGGGCAACACGATCAACGCCACCCACGCCGAGGAAGTCGAGCGCGAGCTCGCCGACCGCGACAACGTCGTGGTCGCCCGCGTCGCCGGCCCCGATGACGTGCCCGACGCGATCCGAACGATCCTCTCGACGGAGGACACCTGATACAGCCATGATCCACGACGACAGAGTCGCGACCCGGCGCGTCGCCGCCGGGCTGGAGGAGCCCGCCGAGAAGGCGAGGGAACTCGCCCGGAAGCTGGGCCTCCGTCCGTACCCGGTGAACTACTGGGTCGTGACACACGACGAGATGAACGAGCTCATCGCCTACGACGGGTTCCAGACGCGGTACCCGCACTGGCGGTGGGGGATGAAGTACGACCGCCAGCGCAAGCAGGACACCTTCGGGATGGGCAAGGCGTTCGAGATCGTCAACAACGACAACCCGTGTCACGCCTTCCTCCAGGAGTCGAACACGCTCGCCGACCAGAAGGCGGTGATCACCCACGTCGAGGCGCACGCCGACTTCTTCCGCAACAACGAGTGGTTCGGCCGCTTCGCCGGCGAGCGCGAGGACCCCGACGCCGCGGCGATGCTGGAGCGACACGCCGAGACGATCGCGGGCCACGTGGACGACCCGGAGATCGACCGCGAGGACGTCGAGCGCCTCATCGACGCCGTGTTGTGTGTCGAGGACACGATCGACCAGCACCGCGCGCTGGCCGCCGAACGCGGCGGCGACGAGGAGGCGAACGCGGATCTCACCGACATCGAGGAGCGCCTCGACCGCCTCGGCCTCTCGGCTGAGGTCCGCGAGCAGGTGTTCGACCGCGAGTGGGTCGACGCCCAGCGCGACCGCGACCACCTCCCGGAGCCGCGGCCGGACGTGCTCGCGTACCTCCGCGAGCACGGCAAGCAGTACGACGACGAGGAGGGGAAAGCGACGGATCGCGAGCCGTGGATGGACGAGGTGATCGAGGTCCTCCGGCGCGAGGCGTACTACTTCGCTCCCCAGCGGTTGACGAAGGTGATGAACGAGGGGTGGGCCGCCTACTGGGAGTCGCTGATGATGGGCGACGAGCGGTTCGCCGGCGACGACGAGTTCGTCACGTACGCCGACCACATGGCGCGCGTGCTCGGGTCGCCGGGGCTGAACCCCTACAAGCTCGGGTTCGAGATCTGGCGGTACGTCGAGAACAGGGCCAACCGCCGCGACGTGGTGGACAAACTGCTGCGCGTCGAGGGCGTCACGTGGCGCAGCTTCCACGACGTGATCGACTTCGACGAGGTGGCGGATCTGCTGGAGCCCGATCCGGCGATCGCCGGCGTCACCGCCGACGACCTGGACGCGCTCGACCCCGAGGATCCACGCGTCGACGCGGAGGCGCTCGCGCGGGCCACGGATGGCGACCTCGACGCCGACGCGTACCCGTGGGCGGTTCTGACCCACGAGGGGCTGTGCGAGCGACACTTCTCGCTGGCGAAGCCGGCGAACCGGGGGTTCCTCCGACGGATCGGCCGCTCGGAGCTGGAGCGGATCGCGCGGTACATGTTCGACGACGAGGTGTACCCCGACGTGGCGTCGGCGCTAGCGGACGTGGACTACGGCGCCGGCTGGGCGCGCATGCGCGAGGTTCGCGAGAGCCACAACGACGTGACGTTCATCGACGAGTTCCTCACCGAGGAGTTCGTCGTCGAGGGGAACTACTTCACCTACGAGTACTCGGAGGCGGCCGAGGGGTACCGCGTCGCCAGCGTCGATCCCGACGACGTGAAGCGCAAGCTCCTCCTCCGGTTCACCAACTTCGGGAAGCCGACGATCGCGGTGTACGACGGCAACTACGACAACCGAGGCGAGCTGCTGCTTGGCCACCGCTACAACGGGGTCGCACTCGACATCGAGCAGGCGAAACAGACGCTCGAACGCGTGTTCGACCTGTGGGGTCGGCCGGTGAACCTCGCCACGATCGTCACTGAGTACGACGACCACGAGGTGGAAGTCGCCCGCCGCCGGGGTCGCGAGCCCCGCGGCGAGGAGCTTCCGGTCCGGCTCCGCTACGACGGCGAGACCGTCGAGCGACACGCGCTGGAGCCGAGGCTGGCCGAGCAGATCGCCGCCGACGACGTCGACTACGACACCACCCCCGAGGAGTGGCTGGCCTGACGGCCGGCTCGGGGCGAGCCCGCTCGCTTGACGGCGGGACCGACCGTCCCCCGTTTTTACTTCGCCGGCGCCCGTGAAGTGTTCGATGGCAAGCGACACCGCGGTCGTCTGGTTCAGGCGCGACCTCCGGGTTCACGACAACGAGGCGCTCGTCGAGGCGTGTGAGGCCGGCGAGGTGCTCCCGGTGGTCGCCTTCGACCCCCGCGAGTACGGCGAACGCGCGTTCGGCGGCGACGACTCGTTTCGGTTCGAGAAGACCGGCCCGTACCGGGCGCGGTTTCGCCGGGAATCCGTCGCGGACCTGCGCGAGCGACTCCGCGACCGCGGTTCCGACCTGGTCGTCCGACACGGTCGCCCCGAGGAGGTCGTTCCCGCGGTCGCGGCGGCCGTCGACGCCGACGTCGTCCACTTCCAGACGCTCGCGACCCCCGAAGAACGGGCGGTCGAGAACGCCGTCCGGAAGCGGCTCCGCGAGGTCGGTGTGACGCCGTCGCGCCACTGGACGCAGACGCTGTACCACCTCAACGACCTCCCGAGCCCGTACACCGACATCTCCGACACGTACACGAGCTTCCGGAAGTCGGTGGAGGGCGACGCGACTGTCCGCGATCCACTCCCGGAACCGGATCTGCCGAGGGCTCCGGTCGGGGACGTCGGCGCCGGGCCGCTTCCAACCGCCTCGGGTCTGGGGGTCGACGAGGTCGAGTACGACGAGCGCGCCGCGCTCGCGTTCGAGGGCGGGGAGTCGTCGGGACTGGACCGACTCGACCGCTACCTCTGGAGAGAGGACCGACTTCGCAAGTACAAGGACACACGCAACGGCCTGCTCGGGCAGGGGTTCTCCTCGAAGCTCTCGCCGTGGCTCAACGCCGGCTGTCTGTCGCCGCGGTACGTGCACGCCGCGGTCGACCGCTACGAGCACGAGCGTGTCTCGAACGACTCGACCTACTGGCTGGTGTTCGAACTGCTGTGGCGGGATTTCTTCCAGTTCCAGTTCGCCAAACACGGCGCCGACTTCTTCGGGCAGGGCGGCATCCGCGGTCGCGACGACATCGACTGGCGCCAGGACGACGCGGCCCTCGAGCGGTGGGCCGGCGGCGAGACGGGGATCCCGTTCGTCGACGCCGCGATGCGCGAGCTGAACGCGACCGGGTACCAGAGCAACCGCGCCCGCCAGAACGCGGCATCGTTCCTCGCGAACACCCTCCGGATCGACTGGCGAAAGGGTGCCGCGTACTTCGAGACGCAGTTGGTCGATTACGATCCCGCATCGAACTACGGCAACTGGGCGTACATCGCGGGCGTCGGCAACGACAGCCGAGACCGCTCCTTCGACATCGTGAACCAGGCGAACACGTACGACGGCGACGGCGCGTACGTGAAACGCTGGGTTCCGGAGCTGTCCGACGTGCCTGCCGAAGCGGTCCACGAGCCGTGGGAACTGAGCGACACCGAGCAGGCGGAGTACGACGTGCAGGTGGGAGTGGACTACCCGGAACCGATGATCGACCTAGAGGATCGCCATCGGACGCTTCGATAGCTGAGTGCCATTTGGTCGCGTCTGCGAGAAGTGCTCGGTCAGGGATTTGAACCCTGGTCGTCGGCTCGAAAGGCCAACATGATTGGCCGGACTACACCAACCGAGCGCGTCTTCGACTTTCCGGCCGGTCTTGTTAATCCCATCGGATCCGACCGATGGCAGTGCCCAGTTCGCGGTCGATCACGGGCCGCGCGGCCGCGGGCGGACACCTCACGTCCAGTCGTCGATCCCGGTCTGCGTGAGCGCCGCCTCGATTCGCTCGAAGCCGCGCTCGACCTCGTCGGGGTCGACCTCCCACTCGTCGACGACGTACGCGCGAGCGGCGTCGACGTCCGGCGTGATCGTCGTGTCGAACGCGTAGTCGTCGGTGACCGGCGGCGAGTGGAAGAACTCGCGGACGCGCTCGGCGTTGGGGATCTCGGCGCCGCGATCGTCGAGCACCGAGAAGAGGTCGCCGTGCTCTTTCACGACGTTCAGGGCGGTCTTCGGCCCGATCCCGCGGACGCCGTCGTTGAAATCCGTCCCGCACAGCATCGCCACGTCGACGAGTTGCTCGTAGGTGATGTCGTGGTCGGCGAGGGTCTTCTCCAGGTCCATCAGCTCGGGGTTTCCTTTCGAGGTGAGCTGCCGGAGCGTCAGCGGCCCGCCGAACAGCATGGTGTCGTAGTCCTCGCTGCCCGAGTAGTCCGCGTCGCCGACGCGGTTCATGTACGCGCACTGTGCTTCGCCCTCCGCGGGCGCCTCGACGACCGGCACATCGAGCAGGCGCAACAGCTTCCGAGAGGTCTCGTGGATGGTGTCGGTGAGTCGCTGGGTTCGCGCTTCGAGCCGGGCGGCCTCCGCCGAGTCGCCGCGCTCTTCGGCCGCCTTCCTTCGCTCCTCGGCCTGCTCGCGCGCCGCGCGGCGCTTCGCCACCTCGTCGTCCTTCAGGTCGGTGACGCCGCCGTCGAAGACGAACACCGGCGTGAGCCCGTTGTCGATGAACTTCGGGAGCCCCTGTGCGATGCCGATGAGATTCGCGACTTCCTCGCCCGCCTCGGTGGTGTAGCGGTGGTCGCTGGTGAACTTCACCGTCGTCGTCAGATAGCGGTACAGCCAGTTGTGCGCGTCCACCGCGACGACTCCGGAGACGTCGTCGAAGGCCACCTCCTCGATGTGCGCGATGTCACGAAGATCCGCGTTTCCCATTACCGGGTCGTGGGAGCGGCGGGGTTTGAAGCTCCCGAGTCGCGAGGCACCGTCTCGGCCCTTCACCCCGAGTCGCCGCCGATCTCCGGCGGCCCGCGTTCGCGCTTGCCCTCGGCGAACGCACGCTCCTCTTCGTCCACGTCGTCGCGGGCGGCGATCGTCGCGAGTCCCTCGCGATAGGCGTCGGGGTCTCGTCTCGCCGGTCCGGTCGCCGGTCGGTCGAGGACCACCTCCGCGATGCCCGTCTCGCGACCGGTCCACGCGAAGCCGGCCTTTGACAGCGCCTCGTAGCTGTAGGCGTTGTTGACCGCGATCCTGACGCGTTCGTAGCCGCGTTCGGCCGCGCGGTCGACGACGAACGAACAGAGTGGCGGGCCAACCCCCGAACCGCGGCGCTCGCGACGGACGGTCACGTACCGGATCCACAGCGCGTCCGGGTCCGTTCGGTCCTCATTGAAAGCCACGGCTCCCGCGGGGGCAACGTACTCGCGCTTGGGATCGTCGGGGATCCTGAACTCGGCGGCGTCACCGTCGTTTTCGTCATTTTCGTCGCTTCCGTCGCTTCCATTGCGTTCGGCTCCTTCGGTGCCGCCGAGCGCGACGGCCTTCCCGGTGCTCGACATGGCGAACTTCCCGGCGTAGGCGTACTCGCGGTGGTCGAGCCTGAGAACGACGCCGTCGGACGGCCACCCGAGCAGTCGGAACTCCACGGGCTGGATTGGCGTCCGCGGGGCTTGAGTGCGGCGCCACCGCTTTGCCCGCGGGGCGCGTTCGGATCGACATGTTCGGCCACGGCGACGTGGGATTCTTCGACCGGATCGCCCCCCTGTACGACGCGGTCATGCCGCCGGCGCGCGCCGAGGACCTGCGCGCGGGACTGGCGTTCGCCCACCGGCGGGTCGAGCGCGTGGTCGACCTCGGCGGCGGGACGGGGCGCGCCAGCCGGACGCTCCGTGACATCGCCCTCGACCCCGTCGTGGTCGATTATTCGGCGGGGATGCTCCGACGCGCACGCGAGGCTGGCATCCCCGGCGTTCGCGCCGACGCCGCGACGCTGCCGCTTCGCGACGCCAGCGTCGACGCCGTCGTGGTCACGGACGCGCTCCACCACTTCCCCGACCCCGAGGCGGCGATCCGAGAGGGCTCTCGCGTGCTCGCGCCGGGCGGCGTCTTGGTGATACGCGAATTCGACCCCGCAACCCGTCGCGGGCGGGCGTTGGCGACACTGGAGTCGCTGTCGGGGATGGACTCGACGTTCTACACACCGGGCTCGCTCACGACGCTGCTCGAAGACGCGGGGCTGCGCGGCCGCGTCGTGGACCCCGGATTCGGGTACACGGTCGTCGGCGTTCGACCGACCGCGGCGGGCGCAGACTCGCCCGCCGCCGGCGCGGTAGACGTGGGTGACGGCGGCGGCGCGACGGACGCGGCGTCGACTGAGGAACGCGGGCGTTAAGCCGGACCGGAC
This sequence comes from Halobaculum halobium, assembly GCF_030127145.1. Classification (NCBI taxonomy): domain Archaea; kingdom Methanobacteriati; phylum Methanobacteriota; class Halobacteria; order Halobacteriales; family Haloferacaceae; genus Halobaculum; species Halobaculum halobium. Next base: position 543,805 of record NZ_CP126158.1, on the reverse strand, counting down.
GAACGGGCGGGTATGCCAACGGATTCGGGTACGGACTCGTTCCTCGCGAACCGGGTCGACAGGGCCGCGCTTCCGCTCGCGGTCGGCGACCTGCTCGTCATCGTCGCGTTCATCTACGCCGGCACGCTCCAGCACGGAACCGTCCCGTTCCCGCTCGCTGGCGCGGGGGACGTGCTCGCGCTGCTGTCGGTGGCCGCGCCGTTCCTCCTCGGGTGGGCGATCGCCGCGCCGCTCATCGGCGCGTACTCCGCGGGGGCCGCAGAGTCGGCGAAGGCCTCGGTTCCGCTCGCGATCCGCTCGTGGGTCCCCGCGGCCGTCATCGGGCTGCTCGTCCGCGCGACGCCGGTCGTCGAGGGCGGCGTCGCGATCACCTTCGCGATCGTGATGCTTGTCGTCGGCTCGGTGTCGCTGGGTGTGTGGCGGTACGTCGCCGGACAGTTCCTGTAAGGGCGCAGATGCGGCTCAGGTGGACGGATTCGTCATCAGTCAAGAGTTCGGTGGGGCTGGGATTCGAACCCAGGAGGCTTGCGCCATCTGCTTTCAAGGCAGACGCAATAGGCCACTCTGCCACCCCACCACGATCATCCTTTCCGCGGTCGGCGTCTAAGACCTAACGGTCCCGAACCGAACGCGGACTCCCGGATCAGCGCCGGGCGTCGGTTACCCGTCGAGGACGACCGCGCCGTCGCGCACGCGGAGGCCGCGCTCGTGAGCGAACGTCGCGGTGTGCTCGGGGACGACGCGCTCGGCCTCGATCCGGCTCCACAGGACGGGCAGGAGGTCGCGGAGGTCCGCGCCCGTTTCGAGGCCGACGTGCATCGGGAGAAACTCCACCCGGTGGCCGGCGTCGTTCGCACGGTCGACGAGCGTCTCCAGCTCAGGCCCTTCGAAGGCGGCCTCGTAGTCGACGGGCGCGGTGAAGCCCGCGTAGTACGTCCGGCCGCGCGTCGACGGACCGAGGACGGTCTGGTTGCCGCGGAGCTTCATCGCCGCCGAATCGATCACCGTCCGGGTGAGCAACGGCGCGGTTCCGCGGGCCACGGCGACGGAGTCGACGCCCTCCTCGCGAAGCAGGTGCGTCGCGGTGTTACCCGCGCGCGCCGAGACCGACGAGCCGACCTGTCGCTCGAAGCGCGTCTCGGTCACGTCCGCCAGCGCGTCGCCCGCGAGCGCGCGGAGTTCGGCCTCGCTGGCGGTGTCGGTGACGTGTTCGTCGGGCAGGAGGTCGTCCGGCCGGTAGTTGACGAGCAAGTCGCCCCCCGAGCGCTCGACGGCGCGGAACGTGTCCTTCAGGCCCGCCGCATAGAGGTCTGCAGCGTCGTCCGCAGACAGCGGCGTCGTCTCGACGAGGTCGGGCAGCGCGAGTCCGGGGCGTGGCGGGTCCGCGAGGACGGCGACGACGGTCATACTCGCGGGACGGTCGCCACGGGCAAAGGGGTTTATCAAACGCCCCGACGCAGCACCGGCATGGAAACCACGGCAACGCTCGTCCGTATCGGGTCGCTTGGGTCGGTGCTAGCCGCGGTCGCCGCCGTCGGGCTGCTGTTCGTCGCCGGCATCGGCGCCGACGGCGTTCCGGTCGTCGCGCTGCTCGCGACGCTCGCGTTCCTCGTCGTCGCGGTCAGTGCCGCCGTCGTGTGGGGACGGCTGGGGGCGCCCGCTCGCTGGGAGACCCCGTACTGGTGAGCGGCGCCGACCGAATCCGTGCGGCCGCGTCGCCGGCTTAGCGGCTCCGCCGCCCCTTCGTCTGGCGGTAGTCGCGCGAGAAGACGTTCTCGGCAACGTGCTCGACGAACCGGTCCGCGTCGGCGTCGGTGAGGTCCGCGAGTGCTTTCATCGGGAGGAGTTCGAATCCTCGGCCGCGGACGGTGGTCGCGTGCTCGGCGTCGGCGTCGAAGGAATCGGGCGCGCGGGTGGTGTACTCGATCGCGAGCGCCTCCAGCGCGCGCTGGCCGACGGGGACGATGAGTTCGGGGTTGATCATCCGCACCTCGGCGGTGAGGAACGCGTCGCAGTTCAACACCTCCTCGTCGGTTGGTCCCCTGTTTGGGTGGCGACAGCGGGTGAGGTACGTGGTGTAGACGTTCTGGAGGTCCGGCTCGTCTGCGTCGGGCGGCGAGCGCGAGAGGCCCAGATCGCCGAGGACGCGCTGGATCCGCTTACCGTGTTCGTCGCCCGTGAACGGGACGCCCGTGCGTTCGGCACCCGCGGTGGGCGCCGCTCCGAGGACCAGCACCTCCGCCTCGGCGTCGCCGTAGCCGTGGACGACGCGCTCGCGGCAGTCTGCCAGCGCCGGGCAGTGCTGACAGTCGGTGTCCATCCCGTAGGGGTTCGAGAGTTCCTCCTGGTGTGGCACTGTTCGCTCATCCGGCCCCGGCGAGAATAACGGTGCGGGTCGAGGCCGGCCCGCCGGGCTCCCGACCGGCTCAGGCGCGCTTTTGAATCTCCTCGCGGAGCGCGTCGCTGACGACCTCGCCGTCGGCCTTCCCGCGCAGGGCCCCCATCGCCTCGCCCATCAGCCCCGAGAAGGCGCCCATCCCCTCCGCTTCGACCTGGGCTGCGTTGCGCTCGACGACCTCGGCGACCGCCTCGCGCACCTCCTCCTCGTCGACGCCGGAGAGGCCGGCCTCCTCGACTGCCGCTTCGGGCGACAGCGCCGGGTTCTCCGCCAGAACGGTGAGCACATCGCCCACGCCCTCCTTCGCGAGGTCGCCGTCCTCGACCAGCCCGAAGACGCCCCGCAGGTCGTCGTCGGTGAGCTCGTCGACGGGCACGTCGTCGCGGCGAAGTTCCGTCAGCGTCGACTCCAGCGTCGTCGCCGCGAACGTCGGGTCGACGCCCTCGGCGACGACCGACTCGAACAGCGGCATCCGACGGCCGTACGCGACCTGCTCGGCGAGCCCGGCGCCGAGGCCGTACTCCTCCTGATACCGCTCGACCTTCTCGGTGAGCAGTTCCGGGGTCTCGACCTCGCTTGGGTCGGGGTCGACCGGCGGCACGTCCGTCTCGGGGTACAGCCGCGCGGCGCCGGGCAGCGGCCGCATGTACCGAGTGGTGCCGTCGTCGTTCGCGCCGCGCGTCTCCTCGGGTACCCCGTCGGTGGCGACCGCCGCGCGTTCGGCGGCCGCGTCGATCGCCAGCGCCGCGGTCTCGGGGTCGTCGGCGACGAGCGCGACCGCGTCGCCCTCGCTCGCGTCGACGGCCTCCCGAAGCGCTTCGACCTCCGCCTCGGTGACGCCGTAGGCCGGCAGCTCGTCGGTGTGGAAGATGCCGCCGGCGCCGTGGCGCTTCGCGTGGTCGGACAGCTCCGTGCCCAGGCGGCGGTCCGGCGCGATCTCCCGTCCGACGAGGCCGTCAAAGCCCCCAGCCGAACCGCGCGGACGACGCCGCCCGCGTCGAGCGCGCCGCCGATGACGCCCGAATCGGTCCCCTCGAAGGCGTCGGTCACGTCGACCGGGTCGCCGACAGCGGCGCCGCGCTCGTCGAGCTCCGCCGCGATCTCGACCAGTTCGGCCTGTCTGCGCACCTCGGTCGCGACGATCTCGTCGATCTGATCGAGGGCTTGGACGCCCTTGATCTCGACGCGTGCCCCCTCCGCGATGGAGACGTTCACGTCCTGGCGGATAGTGCCCAGGCCGCGCTTCACCGTCCCCGTCGACCGCAGCAGCATTCCGATGCGCTCGGCGGCCTCGCGGGCCTGTGCCGGCGTCGAGATGTCCGGCTTCGTGCCGATCTCGACCAGCGGGATACCCAGCCGGTCCAGCGAGTAGCGCACGCCGGCTTCCGTCTCTTCGACGCGCTTTGCCGACTCCTCCTCGAGCATGAGGTCCTCGACGCCGACGGCGCCCTCGGACGTCTGGATCTCCCCCTCCTGTGCGAGCAGGGTGGACCGCTGGAAGCCGGACGTGTTCGAGCCGTCGATGACGATCTTGCGCATCACGTGCGCCTGGTCGACGACGCTCATGTCGAGCAGGTCCGCGATCTGCATCGCCACCTCCAGCGCCTCTTGGTCGAGTTCGTGGGGCGGCTCGTCGTCTTCCTCCACGAGGCAGGTGGAGTCGTACGCGAGGTACTCGAACGTGCGATCGACCTGCGACTCTTCTAAGGCCGCGTCGTCGATCTCGCCCAACTCGGACTTCGTGGGATGGAGGTAGCGCGTGACGGTGCGCTCGGCCTCCTCGGGCTCTCGGAGCGTCGTCGGTGAGTCACAGAAGAGCTTCGTCGCCGTGTCGAGCTGCTGGTGGATCTCCAGCCCCGCCACGAGGCCGAGTTCCTCGGGGTCGAACGAGCGATCGGTCATTGCGCGAACGTGCGGCGGCCGGGGAGAAAAAGGGTGTCAATTACTCACGGCCGAACTCGCGCGACTCCGGCTCGATCCGTTGTACGCAGAAACGACCCCCCGATCCCGCTTGGCCCGCACTCGTGACCCCGGACGCCTCCCCCGCGGCGGCCCACACCCCGAGAGCATCCGTCCTCCGTACTCAGAGACCGTCACTCGACGCGCTTCAGGCCATCGCCCAGCCCCTTCGCGTCACAGCTCTCCTCGGGGCACGCGTAGTGCCAGCCGTCTTCGGTCGCACGTCCCTCCGGAAACTCCGTTCCGCACCGTCGGCAGCGCAGGAGATCCCGACCGGTCGCTCTCGTGGTGAGCTGAGGCATGTCTGATATCTTCGAGCGCGAGGAATTGAACGTACCGGTCTGTTCCGGCCGGTAGCCGGTTCGAAACGGCTGTTTGTGGAACCGACAGTCGGCGCCGGGATCGACGGGAACGGGCGCAGCGACGCCGACCAGAGGCGGGGCGTCGTTTTTCACCGCTGCGCGCGTCGCTGTCGGATATGCGCGACCTCGACGAAACCGACATGGAGATCCTCCGGATGCTCGCAGCCGACGGCCGGCGGTCATACAGCGACATCGGCGAGGCGGTCGACCTCTCGGCGCCCGCGGTGTCCGAGCGCGTCTCACGGCTCCGCGAGTCTGGCGTGATCCGACGGTTCACGATCGACGTGGACCGATCGCTGCTGCGCGCCGGCACGCCGGTCTTACTCCGCTTCGAACTCCCGCCAGGCGGTGCCGGCGACGTTCGCGAGTCGCTTCGCGCGAGCGAGGCGGTCGAACACGTGTTCGCGACCGCCGAGAGCGACGTGGTCGCGTACGCCCGTATCGCCGAAGACGCCGTCGACGAGTGGGTCGCGGCGGTCGTCGGGACGGACCCGATTGACGACTACGCGGTCGACCTGGTCTCCGATGTCGAGTGGAGCCCCAGCGTCGCCGGCACGGAATTCGCGCTGGAGTGCGCCGAGTGTGGGAACAGCGTCACCAGCGAAGGCGTGGCGAGTCGGGTGGGCGGAACGCTGTACCACTTCTGCTGTCCCACGTGCGAGTCGACGTTCGCAGAGCGATACGAGCGGATGGAAGAAGGCGCCGCGGAGTCGGGGTGAGTGGTCGGCGACCGTCCGACTCCGGCCGGTCGGTTACTCCTCGCCGAGGATACCGCGGTGGGTCATCGCCTCGGGGTTCAGCACTTCGTCGGCCTCCTCCTCGGTGAGATACCCCTTCTCCAGGACGACCTCGCGGACGGTCTTGTCCTCCTTGAGCGCGGTCTTGGCCACCTCGCTGGCCTTGTCGTAGCCGATGGCGGGGTTGAGCGCCGTCGCCAGCGCCATCGACTGCTCGACGCGCTCGGCGGCGTACGCCTCGTTGGCCTCCAGCTTGGCGACGAAGCGCTCGCCGAACACTTCGCTGGCGTTCGCGAGCAGCTCCGCCGACTGGAGGAAGTTGTGCGCCAGCACCGGCTTGTACAGGTTGAGGTCGATCTGTCCCTCCGCCGCGCCCGCCGACACCGCGGCGTCGTTGCCGACGACCTGCTTGTGCACCTGGTTCACCGCCTCCGCGACGACGGGGTTGATCTTTCCGGGCATGATCGACGAGCCCGGCTGGTTCTCGGGCTGCTCGATCTCGCCGAGGCCATTACGGGGACCGGAGGCGAGCAGGCGGAGGTCGTTGGCGATCTTGTTGAGGCTCCCGGCGACGGTGCGGAGCGCGCCGTGGGCCTCCGACATGGCGTCGTGAGCCGCCTGCGCCTCGAAGTGGTTGTCGGCCTCGCGGAACTGCGTGTTCGTCTCCTCGGAGATGTACTCGGCGGCGAGTTCGGGGAACTCGGGGTCGGTATTGAGTCCGGTTCCGACGGCCGTGCCGCCCAGAGCCAGCTCACGGAGGTGGTAGCGCACGTCGCCGACGCGCTTGATCCCCTTCTGGATCTGCGCGCGGTAGCCGCCGAACTCCTGGCCGAGCCGGACGGGAGTCGCGTCTTGGAGGTGCGTTCGACCGGTCTTGACGACACCGTCGAACTCCGCCTCCTTCTCCTCTAAGGCGGCGTGCAGTTCCTCCAGCGCGGGCATGAGATCCTTCTCGACGGCCTCCAGCGCCGCGACGTGCATCGCCGTCGGGATCACGTCGTTGCTCGACTGCCCGAAGTTGACGTGGTCGTTCGGGTGGATAACTCGATCGCCCACCTCGGCGCCGGAGATCTCGGCGGCGCGGTTGGCGATGACCTCGTTGGCGTTCATGTTCGAGGAGGTGCCCGATCCGGTCTGGAACACGTCGACGGGGAACTGGTCGTCGTGCTCGCCGGCGATGACTTCGTCGGCCGCCGCAACGATCGCCCCGGCCGTGTCCGCCTCCAGGTGATCGAGATCGCGGTTGGCCTGTGCGGCCGCCTTCTTGACGACGCCCAGCGCGCGGACGAACCGGCGGCTGAAGCCGACGCCGCTGATGGGAAAGTTCTCGACGGCGCGCTGGGTCTGTGCGCCCCAGTAGGCGTCCGCCGGCACCTGCATCTCGCCGAGGCTGTCGGATTCGACGCGGAACTCCTGCTCCTCGTTGGTGTCCTCGCTCATACGCGACGCGTCGTGGGCAGCGGTCGTAAAAACCACCGATACGGCCGTGTGTCGCCGGGATTGCGGGATGTGTTGACACGCCTGCCTCACGTTCAAGTGTAACTCGTCTGATTCGTGAGCCGAGGGGTGATTCGCCCCCGAATCGATCGACGATCGGATCGCTACCACAGGACGATGTCCCCAGATCGCCGGCCGACGGCCGGAACGACGAGACTTGCCGCCCTCTGACAGACCTCGCGACGGCCCTCGCCGTCGCGCTCGCGGTCGCGCTGTCGATGTTCGCGCTCGCTGAACCGGCCTTCCTCATCGGCGCGCTCGCCGGCGCTATCGCCGGCGCCGTCTCGCGGTGACACCGGATCGCTGGCTCCCGCTCCTCTCGCGTCTCTCTCACCGCCCCCGCCACTGTCGGGTGTCCGAGCGCTCCCGACCGACCGAGCGGTCGGCGGCGCCGATGCGTGTTTCACTGTGCGGTCCCTGTCTGGGGTATGGCGACCTATCGACGACGCGTTCGTGTCTCGGCGCCGCTCGAGGAGGTATGGGCGTTTCACTCCGACATCGGCGGGCTCGAGGCGCTGACGCCCGGATTCATGAACCTCAGCGTCGAGCGCGTCACCGGGCCCGACGGCAGAGAGGACCCCGATGTGCTCGCGACTGGGACCGAGATCGAGATGAGCGCCCGCCCGTTCGGAGTCGGTCCCCGCCAGTCGTGGGTGTCGCGCATCGACGAGCGCGAGGCCGATCTCGAAGCCGGACGCGCGCGGTTCGTCGACACGATGGACGGCGGACCGTTCCCGCTGTGGCGACACACCCACCGCTTCTACGAGCGCGGGGGCGAGACCGTCGTCGACGACGAGGTCCGATACGAGTTCCCGGGCGGGGTGCTCGGCGAGACGGTGTCACCGCTGGGGTGGGTCGGGTTCGAGCCGATGTTCCGGTTCCGTCACCGAAAGACGCGCGAGTTACTGGAGTAGCGACCGTCGGCCGAGGAGACCGACAACAGCGACGAACACGACGCCCCCAGCTACGCCTGGTGGGCCCGCGCCGTCGTGATGACGCCCGCGAGCACCACCGCGCCGCCGACGAGCGTCACCGCCGACGGGTATTCGGCGAGGAGCACGGCGGCGAGGATGGTGCTGCCGACCGGCTCGCCGAGCAACGAGACCGAGACGACGCTGGACTCGACGTGCGCGAGCGCCCAGTTGATCACCGTGTGACCGAACACCCCGGGTCCGGCCGCCATCGCGAGAAAGAGCAGCCACTCGTCGGTTCCGTAGCCGGTTAGCGGGTGCCCGCGAGCCAGCGTCGCCGCAAGCAGTGCGAGCGCACACGTCGCGTACACGACGACCACGTACGGGAGCAACGGGAGCCGCTGACGCAGCGACCGCCCGAGCAGCACGTACGCGGCCGCCGTCGCGGCGCCGAGCACCGCGAGCGCGTTGCCGTACAGCGGATCCGGCCCGGTGACTGCGGGCGCGGCGCCCAGCAGCGCGTCGCCGACGCTCATCACGGCCATGCCGGCGATCGCAACGCCGATTCCAACGACCGTCTTTCGACCGACGCGCTCGTCGAGCAGCGCCCACGCGCCGGCGACGACGAACAGCGGCTGCGCCTGGACGAGCGTCACGCTCGCGGCGACGCTCGTCCAGCGGAGGCTCTCGAACCACGAGGCGAAGTGGATCGCGAGCGCGATCCCGGACACGGTCGCAAGCAGGAGGTCCCGACCGCTCAGATCGCCGAATGCGGCGCGGTCCCCCGGTCGGGCCACCGCGATCGGGAGGAGCAACGCGGTGGTGAACACGACGCGGTAGAGCGCCTTTACGAGGCTCGGGGCACCGCTGAACTCGACGAGGATTGCGCTCGTCGAGATGGCGACGACCGCGACGGCGAGGCCGACGAGTGGCGGCACGCGCTCCTCGAGCGCGTCGATGGCGGCGAGACTCGTCACACCCATGGCTACGCGAGTGGGCGGGAATCCCTTGCGGTTCAGGCGGCGTCGCGTGCGACGGCGAACCGCGACGACTGGATGGCGAACTGGCGACGCGGATGAACGATGGTGCGGCGGGTTCCAGCCGCCGACCCGTGGGCCGCGAGCGGTGCGTCGCGCGACCGCGTTTCGCTCGCGGAGCGCTCGTCAGGACACGGCCGCGATGGTTCCGCTTTCGTACAAGAAGGTTCGCGTGACTCGGTCAGCGGCCGCTCGCTGGATCGTCGCCTCCGGTGTAGTCCGGGCGCTCCTCGTACTCGATGGGGTCGTCGATCCCGAGCCGCTGGAACGCCTGCAGGCGGAACGCGCAGGCGTCGCAGGTGCCGCAGGCGGGCGCCTCCTCCCGGTAGCAGCTCCACGTCAGCTCGTAGGGAACGCCGAGTTCGACGCCCCGTTCGGCGATGTCGGTCTTCGAGTCCTCGACGAACGGGGCGACGATCTCGATGTCCGTCTCCGGCTTCGTGCCGACAGCGACCATCCGCTCGAACGCCTCGAAGAACTCCGGGCGACAGTCGGGATAGCCGGAGTAGTCCTCGGAGTGAGCGCCGACGAAGACGGCCTGGCAGTCGTTCGCCTCGGCGTACGAGACGGCCATCGAGAGCAGGTTCGCGTTGCGGAACGGGACGTACGAGGAGGGGACGTCGTCGTCTTCGGCGTCGATATCGGCGTCCTCGACCTCGATCGACGCATCGGTGAGCGAGGAGACGCCGATCCGCGCGAGGTGGTCCGTCTCGATGTGGAGGACGCGGTCGGTCGGTACGTGCAACTCCTCGCGCAGTGCCTCGGCACACGCGCGCTCCTTCGATTCGGTGTTCTGTCCGTACGACGTATGGAGGAAGTGGAGGTCGTAGCCGCGCTCGCGGGCCTCGTAGGCAGTCGTCGCGGAGTCCATCCCGCCGGAGACGAGGACGACCGCTCCGCGATCGGTTCGTCCGTCGTCCCTCGCGGAGTCCAATTCGGTCACGATCGGAGGGTAGCGAGTGCGGGAAAAATAGCCCTTCGAACCCGGCTCGCCGTCGGCATCCGGGGGCGATCGGAGGCGACGCGGCGACGGTTTTTGGTCGCGACCGCCGAAGGACGCCCGTGGCACTCGACGACGACGAGACCGACGGTTGTCCGGGCCGTGTTCCGGTCCGGGTCCGTCACGGCGACGGCGAGGTGACGCTGCACGTCGAGCGCGGCGCGAGGCTCCGCGACGCGCTACTCGCCGCCGACCGTGACGCTGGCGCGGATCTGGATCTCTCCCCGTACGCGACGGCGACGGAGCGTCTCAACTGCGGCGGGCGCGGTCTCTGTGCCACCTGTGGCGTCCGCGTCATCGACGGCCCGGAGGCGTCACACTGGCACGACTCCCTCGCAGAACGGTTCGGCTACCCGCGGCTGTCGTGTCAGATCGTCGTCTCCGAGCCGCTGACGGTCGAACTCCTCACGGAGAAACGGGTGTGGGGCGGGCGCAAGTAGTCGTCGTCTGAGTCATACGCGTCCGCCGACCGCCCGTCGGACCGCGCCCGCGACGTCGTACGTCCCGTCGAGCATCAGTCGCGTGTACCAGCCGGACAGGCGCGCGAGCCAGTTCAGCAATTGGAGACCCAACAGGAGGACGAACACGCCGACGAGCGCGACCGCCGCCGCCTCACCGAGGGTCGTGACGCGCCAGGCGTCGACCCGGAACACCGCCTCGTAGCCGACGAGCAGGCGGTTCCAGCCGAGGTACAGCGCGGGGTGGAACTCCACCGGGCGATCGGTCACCACGCCGACGTACAGCCCCGGCTGATCGTAGTACAGCGGGACGAGCAGGAGACTGACGCCGGTCGTCAGCGTGCTCGTGATCAGGGTGAACGACGCCATCCCGAGGACCAGTTTGGTCGGGAGGTACGCCAGCGCCGTCCACGTGCTCCGGTCGGTCGCGAGCGAGACGAGTCGTTCGCGGCGTGAGTCCCCGGGGAGTTCGGGGCCGGAGCGGTCTATCTCCACGCCGAGGAGCGCTGTCGCAAGCCACCGCTCCACCCCCGCCAAGCCGAGGGCGAACGAGACAAGCAGTGCGAGCAACGGGATCCCGACGACCACGAACGCGAGCCCGATCCCCAGCGGGACGCCGACCGCGACGAGCAGGAAGTACGCGAACCCCAGCGGGACCGCCAGCGCGAGGTACGCCAAGTTGCGATACGTCTGGCGCCGAAACGGAGAGAGGAGGAACGAAGCGACGCCACGTCCGAGGCCGACGCTCGCTCGCGAGGACATACATGCGAACGAGTCAGATATGAGAACATAAACGTTCGGGACGGTCTGGCGGCGCTGCAACCGTGTGCCGGTCATTTTGCGTGTCGGTCGGGTACGCGGGGACGATGTGTCGACACCGATGGCGGATTCGGGACGCTTTTGCCGGCTGCTCGACACGACAGTGACCATGGCCGGGGACGACGGGGACGGGATCGTCGACCTCCTCGGCGACGACTACGCCCGGACCATCCTCCGGGAGACGTACGGCGACACGAAGTCCGTCGAGTCGCTCTCGGAGGCCTGTGATGCCGACTCCTCGACCGTCTACCGCCGGGTCCAACGCCTTCACGACGCCGGCCTGCTCGAGGACGAACAGCAACTCGATCCGGAGGGCCACCACTACAAGACGTATCGAGCCCGTGTCAGGGCAGTCCACCTCGAACTGTCCGACGACGGCTTCGAGGTGACCGTCGACCGATCCGAGTCCGACGCCGCGGACCGGTTCACGCGGCTGTACGAGGGGTTCAAATGACGGTGGCAACTTCCCTCCCGGCCACGCTTCCGGCCCTCCAGACGACGACCGGCGGATCGCCGACGGTCGTCCTGTTGGTGTTCGCCGCGCTGTTCGTGGCCGTCGTGCTCTCGCTGTACCTCGCCCGTCGCCTCTACGACGGCTACCGGGCCAGCGGCGGACGACGCCGGCTCCTGCTCGGCGTCGGACTCGTGCTCGTGACGACTGTACCGATCCTCCTGCGCCTGCTGCTGTCGAACCTCCCCGAAACCGACCCGACGGTTCGCTCGCTCGCCGTGACGGCCAGCCAGCTCGTCGGACTCCTCGTCGTACTGGGGGTGATCTATGACCGCCGTTGACCCGGGCACGCTGTTGTTCCTGACGGCCGCGGCGACGGCCCTCGTCGGCACCATCGTCGCCGTGACGGCATACCGAGGGTATCGCCGCCACGACAGCGACATGATGCGCTATCTCGCGGTCGGCATCGCGCTCGTGGCGGTCGCGCCGTTCCCCATCACCTACGGCATCGCGCCGCTGGTCGGGTTCGACGACGCGATGACGCTGCTCGCGGTGTTGTGTGCGAACGTCGCCGGCCTGCTGGCGCTGATCTACTCGCTGGACGGCACCTGACGAGAACCGCTACTTGTATCCTTCGACGGTCCGCGGGACGAACAGCCGGCGTTCCCGTTTTACCGGGGATCGGAACACAGACTCCAGTGTCGCATGACGACGAACTACCGGGATGCGCTGGCCTCGTTCGCCGGCGCACCCCTCGATCCCCGCACGTATCGAAGCCTCCTGTACCTCGCGCTGGCGGTCCCGCTCGGGTTCGGCTACCTGATCGCGTTCTCGGTGGCCGGATCGCTGTCGCTGGGACTGAGCGTCACGATCCTCGCCCCGGTGGCGGTGCTGGGAACGCTGCTGCTCGCGGTCGCGGTCGTCTGGGCGGACGCGAAGCTGACGGCCGGCCTGCTTGGCGTCGAGGTGTCGCCGTGGTTCCCACCCCGGGATCTCGGTGTCGTGGAGTTCTGCAAGCGGCTCGCGTTCGCCCGCTCGACGTGGACCGGCCTGCTGTACCTCTGCTGGCGGATGGTGTTGGCAGTGATCGCGCTCGTCGTGTTGACGACGGGCCTGTCGCTGGCGTCGGGACTCCTGGTCGCGCCGCTCGCCTACGGCGAGTTCCTGTTGGTCGACTACCAACTCGGGGTGTACCGCGTGAACACGCTGCCGCGAGCGCTCGGCGCCGCCGGCGTCGGCGCGCTCGTCGGTCTGCTCACGCTGTACGCCGCGAACCTCCTCGGGCGCGTCGCCGCGGCGGTCACGTCGTCGCTCATCGACGGCGAGGACGCCGTCGACACCGAGGCGGGCGGAGGTTCCGGTTCGGTCGGAACCACTCGGTCTGACGCCTGATACGCTGCCACGCTCTTTTTCGACTTGTCGTCCTGGACGGTCCGTCCATCGTCCGGCACGGCCCGCCGTGGCGATCTCGACGGATGACTGCTCTCTGAGGGGACGGACCATCGCGGATGCGACACGGTCGACGGTCGAACGAATGCGATCAGCCTCGACGGCGAGCCGTCGGCGAATCGATCGAAAACGAGGGGAGAGCCGAAGTGGGGAACCGCGTTCAGTTCAGCGGGGGATCAGCTCAGCGGGGAGACCGTCGCGTCGCCGGTGCGGGTCTCGACCGCGAGGGCGGGGCCGCCGTCGCCGAGCGTTCCGGTCACCGAGTCGCCGGTTCGGGTCGCGTCCGACAGCGACACGCCGGTGACCGACACGTCGCCGGTGTTCGTGGCGACCCGCAGGTCGGCGTCGACGTCCTCGCCGACCGCGACCGCGACGTCGCCGGTTCGCGACTCGATCCGAACGTCGCCGTCGATGTCGGGAACGTCGGCGGCCACGTCGCCGGTCTGCGTCCGGGCGCCTCGGATCGCGTCCGGGCCGGCCACCGTCACGTCGCCGGTTGACGCCGCCGCCCTGACCGACCCGGCAACGTCGCGGAGCCGGACGTCGCCGGTGTCCGTCTCGGCGTCCACGTCGCCGTCGACGCCGTCGACGGAGACGTCGCCGACCGAACTCCGGACGGACGACACCGGCAGGGAACGCGGCAGCGTCACGTCGATCGACATCGACGGGCGACCGCCGAGGAACTCCGTGTCCCCGGTGAACTCCGAGCGGAGGACGAGGTCTCCCCCCGACCGCTCGACCCGGAAGGCGAGATCCGAGAGGTCGGCCGTGACGCTGCTGGCCTGTTTCGTGATCCGTACGTCGATGTCGTCGCGCTCCTCGGCGCGGAGGGTCACGTCACCCAGATCGGTTCGGGCGACGAGCCGCTCCGCGCCGTCGACGGCGATCGTTTCGTCGCGCTCGCTTCGCTTGCCGACGAACGGCGTCGCGCCGCTGCAGCCGGCGATCGATGCAAGGAGGGCCGTTGCGCCGCCCGCGAGGACGCGGCGACGCGTGAGGTGTCCGCTCACGTTCACGCGTTCGACCGCTCACCACTTCAACCGGTGACGGACGATGTCGGCTCGACAACTCGTAGAAGCATTTATGTAGGATGGTGGTCGGCTGTCGCGAGTGGCGTGCCACGAGAAGACCGGGGCCCCCATTTGAACTCCTGAAGACGTGCTCGCTTCGCTGCGCGCGTCTTCGGTGCTCAAACCGGCTCACGGGTCGGCTTCGTCGCCGCCGACTCGGTCGCGTTGCTCCCTCGCAGCGACGTGCCGAGAGAAATCCGGGTTCCCCGATTTGAACGGGGGGCAAGCCGATCTACAGTCGGCTGCTCTACCAGGCTGAGCTAAACCCGGATACATCAACAGATACCCGCCGATTCAGACTTAAGGGTTCTCATTCGCCCGCGCCGCGTCACGCCCAGCCACGGTCCCGTCGGGGGGTTTATCGCTCGCGCCACACACCCGCGGACATGGGCGACGACGACAGCCGACAGGCGACGTTCGGCGCCGACGGCGATCTCTCCGACCGCGACCCCGACGCCGACGGCACGAACGACTTCGGCGATCCAAAGGAAGCTGACGAGACCGACGGGGGCTACAACCGCTACGCGGTGTCGAGCCTGCTCCAGAAGGCGGTCCGCCGCTCCGACGAAGAGGTCGCCGCCTGGGCGGCCTGGGAACTGGCGCGCTCGGGGTTCGCGTGGAACCTCTGGGATCGCCTCCACCTGTACGTCGTCGAGGACCTCTGCGCCGGCCAAGACGTGGCGCTGCTCGTCGAGCGCTACGAGACCCTCGCGACCGAGCGGTGGGAGCCGGGCGAGTGGCGCGGGCGTCTCTGTGCAGTCCACGGCGCGCTGGCGTGTGCACGGGCGACGTCCTCGCGCGAGGCGCCCAACGCCGACGAGTTCTTCGGAAACGCCGCCGACGCCCGCGCGAAGGCCCGCGAAACGGGTGAAGAGCCGCGGGTCGATTTCCCGGTCGGCGCGTTCGAACCCGGCGGTCCGTACGACGTCGCCTTTGACAAACACACCGGCGAGGGAAGCCGCATGGGCCGCGGCGGCGAGTTCTTCAAGACCCACGGCGCCCGCGTCGGCCCGGAGGGCGAGGACGAACAGAGCGCGCGCTGGCAGCGACTGAACATGGTCCTGCGCGACGCCGAGTTCTCCGAGGAGCAGATCGACCACGCACTCGACCCGGTCGACCCGGACGCGAAGTGGGCGGAACCGTCGTTCGACGGGACCGAATGAAGCGGATCGGCTTTGACGACCCGTCCACGACGCTAGTCCGTCTCGGCGACAGGCTCGGAACCGAACACGTCGCAGTCAATCGATATCGGATCCCGCCGGGCGGGCGACTCCCGAGCGGCCTCCACGCGCACACCGATCAGGAGGAGGTGTTCGTGGTGGTGGCCGGCGCCGCGCGGTTCGAGACGCTCGACGGCGACGTTCACGTCGACACTGGCGAGGCCACTCGGTTCGCCCCCGGGGAGTATCAGCGGGGAGAAAACGCCGGCGACAGTGATCTCGTCGTCCTCGCGATCGGGGCACCCCGCGACAGCGACGACGTTCGCGTCCCGGCGACCTGCCCCGAGTGTGGATCCGTCGGCCTCCGGCTCGACACCGACGGTGATCTCACGTTCGAGTGTCCCGAATGCGGCGCCGCGCACGTCCCCACACCGTGCCCAGACTGCGAGAGCGACGGACTGGGATTCGCGACAGACGACCGAAACGAACCGGTCGTCGAGTGCGACGACTGCGGCGCACGCTTCGCCGACGCGCCGCTCGACGAGTAGGCCGGCGACGCGTCGCCCGCTACTCGACGGTTCGCTCGTGGACGCGGATCCCCTTCTCCGCGAGGTGGTTCATCTGGCGCTGGGCGAAGTCCTCCTCGCTGGTCCCGCGGGTCGCGAGAACGTACACGAGCGCCGAGCCGGTCGGTCGCATCGTCCGCCCGGCGCGCTGGGCGCCCTGGCGACGACTCCCGCCGAGTCCGGAGGCGACGATCGCGAGCCCGGCGTTCGGTAGGTCGATCCCCTCGTCTGCGATGCGCGAGACGACGAGCGTCTGGCGCTCGCCCTGTCGGAACTCCTCGAACAGCCGTTGGCGCACGTGATGTCGGGTCTCGCCAGAGACGAACGGGACGCCGAGTTCGGCCGCGAGCGCCTCGCCCTGATCGAGATAGTCGACGAACACGAGCGCTTTCGCGTCGCCGTGTTGGTCGCGGAGGCGGCGGACTTCACCCGCCTTCGCCGGGTTGCGCGCGGCCGCCATGTGGCGCGCGCGACCGTCGGCGTTCGCCCACTCGTTTTCCGCCTCGTCGTCGCGCCACGGCACGTACCGGATCTCCACCTCCGGCTCCGCCACGTAGCCCGCGTCGAAGAGCCCGTCCCAGTCGGTGCCGATCGGCGGGCCGATGAGGGTGAATATCTCCTCCTCGTCGTCGCTCTCCCGCACCGGCGTCGCCGACAGTCCGAGCCGGTGTTTGCTCTGGAGGTCGGCCGAGCGCCGGTACACCGGGCTGGGGATGTGGTGACATTCGTCGTACACGATCAGCCCCCACTCGCGCGAGTCGAACAGCGACCGATGGCGGTCCATCCCGGCGGTCTGGTAGGTGGCGATCGTGACCGGCGCGATCGTCTTTTGCCCCCCGTGGTACTCGCCGATGTCGCCGTCGTCGAGGCTGGTGTGCTCGAGTAGCTCGGCGCGCCACTGCCCGGCGAGTTCCCGAGAGGGGACGAGGATCAGCGTCTCTCCGCCGACCGCTTCCATCACCCCGAGCGCGGCGACGGTCTTGCCGGAGCCCGGGGGCGCGACGAACACGCCGGCCCGCTGGTCGGTGAAGCGGTCGACCCAGTCCCGTTGGTACGCTCGGAGGTCGGCCCGGAGTCCGACGTCCAGCGGCTCGCCCGACTCCAGGTCGCGCCGGTCGATCACGGGGTAGCCGGCCTCGTAGAGGACGCGTTTGACGTGGCCGATCTCGCGCTCGTTCACCCACGACTCGGTGTCAGAGAGATCCGCCTGTAGAGCCGACGCGTCGAGCTTCTGGCGGGCGACGTTGCCCATCAGCTCCTCTCGGTCGGCCTCGAGGATCACGTAGCCGTCCTCGTGGGTACGCAGGCGGAACTGCCGGGCGCGCTTCCACTGGCTCTCGACCCACTCCTCCAGGTGCGGCGAGCGTCGAGGGAGGACCGACCGCATCCGCGCGAGCAACTGTGAGAACTCCTCGAACGGCGCCGCCCAGATGTCCTCTTGGCGGATCTCGTAGAGATAGCCGCGGGTCCCGGGATCGGTGCCGGTGGAGTCGACCAGGTGCGCGAAGTCGGCGAGCATCGCCCGCGTGTACTGCGTCGGCTGGTCGACCACGATCTGCCGGCGGGTGGGGAACAGCACGACCCGCTCGCGCTCGGCGAGGTCGCCCCAGGAACTGGGGTAGTACACCACCGGGTCCGATTCCACGTCGACGCGTTCGACCGACCCGTCCTCGGTGAGATCGTCGAGCGCGCGTTGCGCCTCGGCCTGCGTGCGCCCGGTCTCGCGTGCGACCTGTGAGGCGGTGAGTACCGGACGCTGCGCCGCCTCGACGGCGTCGTAGAAGCGATCGATCGTGAGTCCCGGAGGGGTGGCGGAGGCCGCGCGGCCGTCGGGCTCCTCGCCTGCGGTCGCCCCGACGTCCGAAGCGCCGTCGGCGCCGTCGGCGCCGTCAGCATCGGTGGCGTCCGGACCGCCGTCGGGCGACTCATCGCCGTCGTCTGTCATCAGGCACGGTACGTCGCCGGCGCCTAAAGGAACCGCGCTCGAGGAACGGAGATTGTCTAGTGAGCCCGGATCGTGATCCGGGCTTCGAAGTCACTCAGCGTGCACCGCAGGGGAGTTCACAGAGTTCCCGCTTCGAGCGGAAGCGGGCGCCGCAGTCGACGCACTCGACGTGCCCGTCGCCCGCGGCTGTGCAGACGCGGTGCCCGCCGACGGCGAACGGGCGGGAAACGACGCGCGGGCGGATCCGGCCGGGGATCTGTCGGTCCCTGTGTTCGGACAGATCAGCCCGCAGTTGGATCGTGTTGACGTCGGCCTCGTCCCAGCGATCGGACGCTAACGCGGCGTCCCAGTCGGCGATCTCGGTCCACCCGGTGACGAGTACCGGCGAGGGCGTCTCCGTGTCGCCGACGACGACGACGAACCGGACGCCGTCACGGACGGTAGCGAACCGCCAGCCGTCGCTGGAGTTCCAGCGGAGCTGCCCCGTTCTGATCGCGTCGCTCGCGACCGGAAGGGTGACGTAGCGACCCTGCTGACGCAGGCGGTGTCGGAAGTGGTCCGTCTGCGCATACAGTCCCGGGTCGCGTTCGGGCGGGGCCGAGACGTCGTGCACCCGTTCGGGTGTGTCGGGCGAACGAGTGCGTGCCCGGGTGTTCGTGGACGAGCCGCCGCGACCGGTGTGCGCCGACGCCGCGGGGGCGTCAGCGGCGCCCTGTCGGGAAGCCACTGTGCCCGACAATGAGCAGTCCGAGTATATACTTATTTCCCCGACAACACGGGGTTCGGCTGTCGGTCGGCGCACACTCCGGGGGGTAGGCGATGGATACCACCCCGGCTACCCGAAGACGGGTGCGGGGAAGCGACGGTGGTTATCCGAGGAGGCCGAGCGCCTCGATACGGTCGACGATCTCCTCGACTGCGCCCTCCGCGTCGTCCGTGCGCTTGCCGCCGGTGATGACGATCTTCCCCGAACCGAACAGGAGGATCACCACGTCCGGTTCGTCCATCCGATAGACGAGACCGGGGAACTGCTCGGGCTCGTACTCGACGTCCTCCAGCCCCAGGCCGATCGCGAGGGCGTTGAGGTTGAGCTGGTGGCCCAGGTCGGCCGACGAGACGATGTTTTGAACGGTGATGTCCGGGTCGTCCTCCACGGGAATCTTCAGCCCGCGGAGCTTCTCGAAGATGATCCCGAGCGCTTCGTGCACGTCGTCGATACTCTTGGCGCCCGTACAGACGATCTTCCCCGAGCGGAAGATGAGGGCCGCCGCCTTCGGCTCCTGCGTCCGGTACACCAGGCCGGGGAAGTTGTCCGGGTTGAAGTCCGCGCCCGGGAGGTCCTCGGCCAGGGCTTCGAGATCGAGCTCCTGCCCGATCCCCGTCGATGCTACAACGTTTTGAATCTCGATGGATTCTGCCGGGTCCGTCATGCGTCGTCGTTCCTCTGCGGTCCTTTATAAACCGCGGGGTTATAAAGCCGGGTGTCTCCGCGGTCGCCGCCCCCCGGTCACTCACCGCTCGGAGGGTCGTTCGCGGACCCCTCCGCGTCCCCACGTTCAGCGGCCACCTGTCGGACCGAGAACACGCTGCATTCCGCGAGCGAGGCGGCGTACGACGGCGATACGTCGAACCGCTCGCAAGCGACGGCGGCGCCGATCACGGCCGGGCGAGCGCGCGCGCCGCCTCCCCGGTGGTCGCTGCTTCGATCGCTGCCGTCGGGCTCATCCCCGCTCCAGTCGGCGGCGCCACCGGCTTCGGTGCTCGACGGCGACGGTTGCGTCCGGGGGGCGTCGCCACCGCTCGGGCCGGTAGTCGTCGGCGCCGTCGGAGCAGTCGGGCGAGTCGGGACATCTCGGTCCGATCGCAACCGGAGCCCGATCCACGCTGTAAGCGCTGAGGAGAGCGCCATCGAGGGGGCAGTCGAGGACGGACCCGCGTCGGGCGATACCGTCGCTGAGGGGGACGATGCCGACGGAGCCGACGCCGGATCGCTCGCGTTGTCACCGCCGGGTCGACCGGACTCACCGTCGCGACCGAGCCGCGGATCCCGGAGGGGTTCGAGCGCGCCGACGAGTGCGAGCGCAGCGCGCGATTCGCCGGCCGTCAGCGCGTGTTCGATCGCCGCGTTCTGGACGGCTTCGATCGGGCGCCCGGGGTCGCGCTCGCGGCTCATCGCCCGACGGTTCGGTCGCGCTCGGCTGGCTGTGACATCACTTCCGATAGCGGGCCCAGTAAATTTATGTCTGGTGCGGATGCCGGTGATAGTACATGTCCGGTGAGGTCCTCGAGCGTTCGGCCGGCGCGATTCACGCCGACGCGGGGTCGCTCGCGAGGGCGGCCGCCACTGCCGGGGGCGTTCACGTCGCGCTCGTCGCCGACCGGTCGGTCGACGAGTGGCACCGCGCCGTCGAGGCGGCGGGGACCTCACCACCCAGTCGTTCGATCCTCGTCAGGGTCGACGAGACGGTTCGCGGCGGCGCGGTCGCCGCCTCACCGGTGTCCGGCGGTCGGCCGATCGGCGGCGGGGTCGTCGTGGGCGCGGCCGAGGCGCCCCTCTCGGATCCCGCCGAGTACCTCGAGACCGTGCTGGCCGATCTCGGCGCCGACCTCGACGCCGGCGGCACCGTGGTTGTCGACGACGTCGGCGCGCTCGTCCCGGACGACGCCGACGTCGATTCAGTCGTTTCCGAGTTCGTGGACGCGACTCGGGCGGCAGGTGTCGAGCTCCACGTGGCACTCACAGCCGGCGGCGACAGCGCGCCTGACCACGACAGCGCGACCGACGGGAGCAGGGCGATCGGCGAGAATGAGACGCACGAGGACCACGTGTACGGCGGCAGCGACGCAGTCGAACCCCCCGCCGTTGGCGACGCCCCGGCCGCCGCCTTATCGACGCTCTCGCGGCGGCTCGCCCCTGTCGATGACGACGCCGAACGGCTGCTCACCGAGCGGCTGATCGCGCACCTCCGCCGCAGTGACCCGACCAACTTCGGATACCTCCGCCACCACTGGCGGGAAGCGCGGCGGGGGCTGACAGCGGTGGAAATGACCTATCCGCAGTCGAAGCAGATCCACGCGAGCATTCCCGACCCGGAGACGACGCCCCGAACGCTTGGTGCGGCGCTGCAGGGACTCGTTACGCTCGGCACGCTCGACGTCTGGGGCGACACCGTCGCGGCGAATCGCTACGACCTCACTCGGTACGACCCCGGCCGCGTCGACGCGATCGGTTCGGCGCTCGACGCGGTATAACCGAGCCGAAGTCGATCGCCTCGGCGGTCCGTTGTGTAATCGCTCACTCACTTCCAACTCACTTCCTCACTCGTCGGGCGGAGCCAGCGAGTGTTCCACCACCTCACCGTCGGGTCGCATCGTCACGGTCCCGAGCGTCGCCGTCTCCTCTTCTGCGGTCGTCCGCGCGACCGCCTGTAGCGTCGCCCGCTGGTCGAGCGTGTCCCACGTCACCTGCTCGATCAGCCGCTGAAACTCGTCGGGGTCGCTCCAGCCGGAGTCGATCTCCGAGGGGACGTGGACGACGAACCTGAACTCCTCGCTCGTCACGTGGATGCCGACGCCGAAGGTGTCGCCCTCGGCGACGGGTGACTCGGCGTCCGCGGTGACGGTCGCGTCGTCGTCGCCGTGATCGCTCATCGTGCGTGCGGTACTCGGTGGGACCTCAAGACTCCGTCGGGTACGCCGGCAGGCGTCCGAAGCTACAAACCCGCGCGACGCCGATGCGGAGCTATGGCGATCGAAGTCGAGTGTCGGCTGTTCGGTCCCTTCCGCGAGGACGCCGGCGTCGAACGCGCCGTCCACGAGACGGACGCCGACAGTGTCGGCGACCTCCTTTGGGAACTGGAGCGAGCGTACCCGTCGCTCTCCGGCCGGCTGGTCGACGAACACGGCGAAACTGTCGCCGGATCGACGGTCGTGACGAAAGCCAAAAAGGACGTGCGCCACCTCGACGGACTACACACGCCGCTTGACGACGGCGACGTGATCCGGCTGGTTCCGTCGGTGTACGGCGGGGAGAATCGCTGACTGGGCGCGTCCGGTCAGTGACGCGCCGGGGAATCGCTGTCCCCCGATTCAGTCGTCGGCGACGACTCCGGCCCCGACCGCCGTCGTCGCGGGGGAGTCTAGGCTCTCGTCGGGGACGGTCCCGTCGGCGTTCCACCCGCGGGCGTCGTAGTACTCCGCGATCGCGGCGTCGAGGTCGGGCACCTCGTCGGCGTACGGGAGCCCGTCTGCGGCGGCGGCGATGCCGCGCCTGTTATTGAAGTGGCGTTCGCGGGCGACCACGCGGGCGCCGATCTCCAGCAAGCGCTCGTAGTCGGTCTCCAGCAGCGCCGCGAGGCGGTCGTCGGTGACGTAGTCGCCGGCGAACGCGCAGACGATCCCCGAGTCGCGGATGACGTTGCGGTTCTCCTCGTGAACGAGCCGCTCTGCCTTCCCGAGGGTCCCCTCCGGGTCGAGTTCGCCGGAGTACTCCAAGCCGAGCATCCCCGCGTACATGTGGTCGGCGCCGCGGTTCGAGACGGCGTAGCTGAGCCCCTGTCCGTGAAGCACGCGACCGTCGTGGGCGGCGAACTCCATCCCCTTCACCGTGTAATCGCCAACGCCCAGTTCCTCGTGGGCGCGGTGGACGCCCTCCGCGAGCAGGTCCCCGCGGTCGGTCTCGCGGGTCGCGATCTCCCGCAGCACCTCCCGCGCCAACTCGGCGTTCCCGAACTCGTCCCGGCTCTTGAGGTACGCGGCGACGGTGACGCCCGCGGAGATGGTGTCCATCCCGAGTTCGTCGCACAGTTCGTTCGCCTCCATCACGTCGACGATGTCACCGACGCCCTGACACGAGCCGAACGCGTAGACGGTCTCGAACTCCGGCCCCTCCGTCTCGACGCCGCGCTCCTCGTCGCGGGTCGGGAGCTTGCACGCGTACGCGCACTGCGAGCAGGCGCCCTTCTTGTACTTCTTCTCCTCGACGGCGTTCCCACCGATACCCGCCGCTGACTCGAATTCGTACTCGTCGAAGTAGCGCGTCGGGAGCGCGAAGTTGTCGTTGATGAACTCCGTCCCGCCGGTCGTTCCCTGACGTTTCATCCGGTCGTCGGAGGTCGCTGCCTCCCGGTGAACGTCCATCGCGGGCGGGTCCGACACCTCGATGTCCGGCCTCGCGCTGCCGTCGCCGGCGAAGGTGACGCACTTCACGTTCTTGCTCCCCAGCACGGCGCCGAGGCCGCCGCGACCGAACGCCCGGGAGTCGAACGTCATCACCGAGGCGAACCGGACGAGGGCTTCGCCGGCGGGGCCGATCGCGATGCAGTGTTCGGCCCCGAGGTCGTGCTCGTCGGCCACGTACTCCGACACCGCGGAGACTTCGGCGCCCGCCAACTCCGGCACCTCCTCGAAGGAGACGCCGTCGTCCCTGACGTGGACGGCCAGGGGCTCGTCGCTGGCGCCGACGAGCTCGACGACGGAGTAGCCGGTGTCCGCGAAGTTCCGCGAGAGGTACCCGCCTGCGTTCGTCGACGCGAGCCCGTCCGTCAGCGGCGACAGCCCGGTCATGTTCATCCGACCGGTGAAGCTCATCCGGCTCAGTTGGAGCGGCCCCGTCGAGAGATACGCTCGATTCTCGGCGCCGAACGGGTCAGCGTCCGCGGGGATGCGGTCGTGTGCCAGCGCCGTCGCGGCGGCACGGCCCCCGATAAACTCCGAGAGCGTCTCCGAGATGTCCGTCTCTTCGACGGCGCGCTCGGTCACGTCGACCGTCAGCAGCGGTCCCTTCGCTGTGAGCATACATGGCGATTTCGGCGCGCAGAATAAAACGGTACCTCTGCCGACGGGACGAGCCGACGCTTCAGACGGTGTCGTCCGGGTCGTGAGCGGCGGCCATCCGGTCGGCCTCCGCGGCGTAGCGATCCCGATCCGACTCGTCGGTCCGACCGAGCTCGCCTGCGGGGACGACCTGGGATACCGGCGTCTCGCGCTCGTCGGTGAAACTCGTCAGCGCGCGCTCCTTGCGGAAGTAGCGTTCGCCCGTCTCGTCGGCGTACACGAGGATGACGATGTTCAGTTCGTCGTCGCCGTACGTCCGCTCAACGAGCCACACGCGAATGGACTCGCCGTCGCCGCCCTCACCCGTGTCTGCGGTGCTCATACCGATAGTAGCACGGGCGTAAATAAAGCGCCGACGGTGATTCCCGGTGGACGCGCCCAGTCGTGCCCAGTGTCGCGGCTCGACGACGAAGCGTCACCGCGGGTCGCGCGGTCCGGAGCTCCGACGGGAGAGACCGTATTCGGGCCGGAGGAAGCGTTAGTCGTCAGTCGGTGCGACGGCCGCGTCCGAGCCCTCCTCGTCCTCGTCGTCGCCGACGGGCACGTCCCCGCGAGGGTCGGCATCGCGCCAGGTGCCGCGCTGGTACCAGAGGTACGCGATGATCGCCCCTGCCGTGTTCGAGACCGCGAAGGCGATCCAGATCCCCGTCGAGTCGAACGCCGGCAGCGGGAGCCCGAGAATGTCCGGGCGCGCGAGTCCCAGGGCGACCGGGAGCCTGATGACGCCGAGCATCAGGATCGAAATGGCGGCGGCGGTCATCGTCTTTCCCGCGCCTCGGAAGCTGCCGGTGTATGCTCGCATCACGCCGATGAAGCCGAACGTCGGGGCGACCCAGCGCAGGAAGTCCGCGGTCACCGTGATAACGGCGGGGTCGTCGGTGAACACCGCGGCGATGGGACGGGCGGTGAGGATCACCACGACCCCCAGCGCGCCGAGTATGGCGAGCATGGTCTTGGCGGCGATGCCGGCGGCGGCCGCGGCTCGGTCGGGCTTTTCGGCGCCGATGTTCTGTCCGGTCATCGTCTCCACGCCGCGAGCGACGGCGATCGCCGGGAGGAAGATCACCGAGAACACGCGCACGCCGATTCCGTACCCGGCGACGACGGTCGTCGGAAACAGGCCGACGATGACGAGCATCAGGTTCACCGACAGCGAGCGGCCGGTCCCCTCGATCGATGCGGGGACGCCGATCCGGAGGATCTTCTTCGCGTACGAGAGGTTCGGCACCATGTCGCGGGGGACGATCTGCACGCCGCGAGTGCCGCGTAGCATGATCGCCATGCCGACGACGAACGCCAGCGCCCGCGAGAAGATCGTCGCGTACGCGGCGCCGGCGACGCCGAGCTCGGGGAAGACCCACCACCCGAAGATGAGGAACGGGTCGATGACGATGTTCACGACGACCGTGAGCAGCATCACCAGCATCGGCGTGATCGTGTCGCCGTACCCGCGCATGAGCGCGGTGAACACGAAGAAGCCGAACATGAACACCAGCCCCGAGGAGATGACCCGCATGTAGTCCGTCGCGAGCGGGAGCACCTCCGGAGACGCGCCGAGCAGGCCGAGGAGGTCCCCGACGACCAAGTAGCCGATGCCGCCGAGGACCAGCGACACGATGATCGCGAACGAGACAGTCTGTGAGGCGGCGTACTTCGCTTCCTCCTCCTCGTCCGCGCCGACGTGTTGTGCCACGAGCACCGAGCCCGCGACGGTGACCCCCATCCCGAGCGAGAACAGGAGGAACACCATCGGGAACGCGAACGAGATGGCCGCCAGCGCCTCGGTGCTGTAGCGACCGAGCCAGAGCGTGTCCGCGAGATTGTACGCCGTCTGCAGCAGGTTGGTGACGACGATCGGTAGCGAGAGGTAAAACAGCGGCTTCCCGATGCTTCCGTCGGTGAGGTCGAACTCGTCTCGCCCCTTGAACACCGTCGAGAGGCGTTCTCGGGGAGTCATTCGGACCCCGCCGCGTCGCTCGGGGCGCTCTCAACGGCGGTCTCAACGTCGGCCGAGACGTTCGCGTCCTCGACCAGCATGTCGAGGAGGTCGTCGACGAGGTGCTCGCGCATCGCCACCACGTCGGCGCCGACGGCGGCCGCTCGGGTCCACGTCCCGTGGATGTACGTGAGGACGTGCTCTGCGACCTCCTCCGAGTCGGTGTCCTCCGGGTACTGGCCGTCCTCGATCGCCGCGCGAACGAGGTCGGCGATTTCGGTTCGGAGGTCGGTGTCGAACCGCCGCAGCACCGTACGGTAGCCGTCGCGGTACGGCGCCTGCGCTTTGATCTCCATGAACGCCGTGTTGAACTGCTGGTCGGACTCGTCGTCCACGGGGTCGAGCACGCGACGAACGAGTGCGACCAACTGCGTCACCGGAGGGGCGTCTGGGTGGTCCGCGATCTTCTCGGTGAATCCCTCGTGGAGGTACGCGAGGAACTCGCGAAAGAGGTCGTCCTTCCCGTCGAAGTGGTAGTGGAGGGCCGCTTTGCTCTTGTCGGTCTCGTCGGCGATGTCCTGCATGGTGAGGTCGGCGTACCCGTGGGTGCACAGCGCGCGGTACGTCGCCTCCATGAACGCCGTCTGGGTGTCGTGCTCCTGGCTCATCGTGTGGAACGGGGTGAGGCCTCGTGGCCGCGTCTGTGCTAACTAACTGGCCAGTCAGTCAAAAGCGGTTCGGCTTCGGATCGACACCGTCGATCCGGGTGCGAGAGCCGCCCCCACGGTCGTGTCGGCGGACGCCGCCCCGCCGCCTATAACTCCGTCCGCGTCGCTGTGAACGTATGGCCGAGTACTCGTTCCTGTTCGTGTCCGCTGACGCCGCGCTGATCACCGATCTCGCCTGGCAGGTCCACCGGGAGGGACACGACGTGAAGTACTACATCGAGGCCGAACAGGACAGGGAGGTCGGCGACGGCTTCGTCCCGAAGACCGACGACTGGGAAGCAGAAGTCGAGTGGGCCGACGTCATCATCTTCGACGACATCTGGGTCGGCCCGGATGTCGGAACCGGCGCGCTCGCGCAGGAACTCCGTGAGAAAGGGAAAGCTGTCGTCGGCGGGACACCAAACACCGATCATCTCGAAGAGGATCGCGGCTACGCGATGGAGGTGCTCGAAGATCACGGTGTGAATACCGTCGAACACCACATCTTCGATAATTTCGACGCAGGGATACAGCACGTTCAAGAGAATCCTGCCCCGTATGTGATCAAACCGCTCGGCGAAGTGCAGAACGTCAAGCGCCTACTGTACGTTGGGAACGAGGACGACGGGAGTGACGTCGTAGACGTGTTGCAGGCGTACAAGAAGGCGTGGGGGCACCGGATGAAGGGCTTCCAGCTGCAACGCAAAGTGGAGGGTGTTGAAGTCGCTATCTGCGGGTTCTTCAACGGGAACGAGTTCATTGACCAAGTCAATTTTAATTTTGAGCATAAGAAATTATTCCCAGGAAACATCGGTCCCTCCACCGGCGAGATGGGGACCGCAATGTTCTGGGCTGGCCAGAACAAACTCTTCAAGGAAACCTTCGGGAAAATCGAAGACTGGCTCGCCAACGAGGGGTACGTCGGGAGCATCGACATCAACTGTATCATCAATCAACACGGGATTTACCCGTTGGAGTTCACGCCGCGGTTCGGGTACCCGACGATCGCGCTGCAGGAAGAGTCGATCGAGTCGTCTACCGGACAATTCTTCTATGATCTCGCGCACGGCACCAAGCCAGACGTAGACGTTCACAACGGGTACCAAATCGCTGTGCGAGTCGTCCTGCCACCGTTCCCGTTCGACGACGAGCAGACGTACGACGAGAACTCCCGGAACGCGGCCGTGGTGTTCGAAACGGAGAGCCGCGACGGTATTCATCTTGAAGATGCCAAGAACGTAGACGGGCAGTGGCGCGTCGCCGGTGATAACGGGATGCCCATCGTCGTGACTGGCAAGGGTGAGACGATGCACGCAGCACGGAACCAAGCATACGACCGGATCGACGACATCGTCATGCCGAACATGTACTACCGCGACGACATCGGCGAGCGGTGGGTCAACGGTGACGGCGACCGGCTCCAGGCGTGGGGGTATCTCGGCCCCGCGTGAGGGTACCTCCGACCGACACGGGCCGCGCGGCGGGCGTTCCGCCGCCGTGGCGCCTATGTCTGGGGGCGTCCAACTGGCGTCTACATGATTGAGGACTCTGACTTCCCGGGCGCGGCGGCCGCAGGGACGTTCGACCTAGACGGCGAGACGACCGTGAACCGGATGGGATTCGGTGCGATGCGTCTGTGTGGAGCGGACATCGTCGGCCCGCCGGCCGACGAGGAGAACGCCCGCGAGGTCGCGCGAAGCGCCGTTGAGTTCGGCGTCGACTTCGTCGACACGGCCGACTCCTACGGACCGGGTACCTCCGAGCGGCTGTTACGTGAGGCGGGGGTCGTCGACGACGCGGTAGTGGCGACGAAGGCCGGACTCCTCCGGGAGGCGGGCGGCGACTGGCTCCCGCACGGCGACCCCGATTACATCCGAAACCAGGTGCTCGTCAGCAAGGACCGCCTCGGCGTCGACACCCTCGACCTGTACCAGTTCCACCGCCCGGACCCGGAGACGCCGTTCGCCGACAGCGTGGCCGCGTTCGCGGAGCTGAAAGACGAGGGTCACGTCGAGCACGTCGGACTCTCGAACGTCTCCGTCGAGCAGTTGGACGAGGCGCGCGAGCAGGTTGACATCGCGACCGTCCAGAACCAGTACAACGTCGCCAACCGAGAGGACGAGGCCGTCTTGCGTGCGTGTGAGGACGCCGGTATCGGCTTCATCCCGTGGTTCCCGCTCGGCGCCGGCGACCTCGGCGCCGTCGGCGAGACGCTCGACGCGGTCGCCGCCGCTCACGACGCGACCCGGCGACAGGTAGCGCTCGCGTGGTTACTCGCCCACTCGGACGTCACGATCCCGATCCCCGGCACTGCGAGCGTCGAGCACCTGCGCGAGAACGTGGCCGCCGCGTCGCTGTCGCTCTCGGATGCGGAGGTCGCCCGACTCGTCGACGCCGGGGAGTGACAGGACCGGTCGGTCTGGGGGCTACCCTATACGGGTCGACGGGGTCCGGCTACGCGGTGCGCCACGACCGCAGATCGATGATAATGATGGCGGTCACGGCCGCGAGCGCCACGACCGCACCGGCGGTCAGCGCCATGTTCGGCGCGAACACGAGCCCGTAGATGAGCATCAGCAGGGCGGTCGCGGCGACGACCATCACGACTAGGTAGCGGATCAACCAGTCCTCAGCCTCGCGCTCACTCATTGTTGTCGAAGGTTGCTCCGCGATCCGGTAAAAGCGCGTCGGCATTCGCCGCCCGATCCATTCTCACGCAGACAGCCCAGGGGACGGTCACGTCGCCGGGCCGAGACGACAGTCACGTCAGTCGACCTCCGATCACGCAACACTGGCGTACACCGGCCACGCGGCCCACGCCGCGAAGGCACACGCCAGCAGCAGCGCTACGGCGTCGTCGCGACCGAGCGTCGACGCCGGCGGCGTCGGGTTCCAGGAGAGGCACCGGGCGCGGAGCGCGTCGGCCAGCCGGTCGGTGCGCGACAAGGCGCGGTTCAGCCCCGCGGTCGCAACGATCTGCACTCGCTGGTGCAGCGGCCGTTCGCCGCCGAGGCGCGCGGCCGTCGCCTCCCGCGTCCGGGCGAGATCGGCCTGGAGAACGGGGAGAAAGCGGAACACGAGCCCGACACCGAGCCCGAGTAACCGGCCCGCCTTTCCGGGAACGAGCGTCGCGACAGCGGCCTCGGACTCCCGAACGGGCGTCGTCCGGACGTACGCCGCCACCAGCGCCAGCAGCAGCAGGGTCCGGTAGGCAGCCAGAGCGGGGCCAACCGCCGCGGCGGGATCGATCCATGGCGCCGAGAGTCGAAGCGACTCGATCACGGGCGCAGCCGCGAGAAACGGAAGCACACCGCGGTACTCCGCGACCACGACGGCCGGCGACGTCGACGCCAGCGCGAGCAGTCCGAGCGCGATCGCAGTCAGCGCCGCCAGCCCGACCGGGTCGGTGTGGCCGAACGCCGCGGCCGCGAACGTCGCCTGCAGGAGGAGTTTGCTGCGGGCATCGAGTCGGTGACCGACCGAGTCGCCCGGCTCGTACGTCAGCATCGCTCGGGGCGCCTGATCGGAAGGTCGTCAAGCGCATCCGCGGCTGAGGCTGGCGGTGCGTCCAGCGCGACCTCGCCGTCGGCGAGGACCACGAGCCGGTCGGCGTGGTCGAGCACGTCGCGCAGGTCGTGCGTCACGAGGACGATCCCGGTTCCGCCTTCTTGCAGGTCGAGCAGATGCGCGAGAACCGACTCGCGGGCCGGCTCATCGAGTCCGGCGAACGGCTCGTCGAGCACGAGGTGGTCGGGATCCATCGCGAGCGCCCCGGCGATGGCGACCCGCTCCTGTTCTCCCCCGGAGAGCCGGTCGATGCGCTCGTCGCCGCGGCCGGCCAGGTTCACGGCCGCGAGCGCGCGGGCGACTCGGCGGTCGATCTCCTCGCGGGAGAGGCCGAGGTTCTCCGGACCGAACGCCACGTCGCGGGCGACCGTCGCGGCGACGAAGCAGTCGCGCGGCTCTTGGAACACCATCCCGACGCGCGTTCGCGCGGCGACGAGGTCGTCGCCGACGGGAGTACCGTCGACGACCACCGTTCCCTCGTCGGGCGAGAGGAGGCCGTTGAAATGGCGGACGAGCGTGGACTTCCCGGACCCGTTGGCACCCGCGAGCACGAGGAACTCCCCGTCGGGGATCCGAAGAGACACGTCGCGCAGGGCGGTCGCGGCGCCGTCGCCGTCCCCATCGCTGCCGGAAACGCCGTTGCCGTCGCTGCCGTCGCTGCCGCCGTAGCGGTGCGTGAGGCAGCTAACCTCGATCACGGATCGGAGCTACCGCGCGATGACGGCGTCGCTGCGAACGATCGCCACCGTCGCTGCCGCCTTGATTGCCTCCGCGGGAACGAAGGGAACCGCCGCGGCCAGCACCGCGGTCGAGAGCCCCACGTCGCCGACGACGGCGTACCCGACGGTGCCGAACGCGTAGATAACGACTGTCCCCACCGTCATCGCACCCACAAGGCGGCCGAGGCCGACTGACCCCGGGTCGGCCAGGTCGCCCGCCCCGTGGACGCCGAGGCCGACGAGGCTCGCAGCGAACGGGTACGACCACAGGTAGCCGCCCCACTGTCCGAACAGCGATCCGAGCCCGGCCGAACCGTACGCGAACACCGGCGCGCCAACGGCGCCGGCGGCGACGTAGAGGACCATCGACGCGGCGCCCCAGACGGGCCCCAGAAACACCCCGGCGAGGAACACGCCCAACACCTGCAGGGTGAAGGGCACCGAGGTCACCGGGAGCTGAAACGACACGTACGCGAACACGCCCGTCAACGCCGCGAACAACGCGGCGCGCGCCACGTTGGCGGCGATTTCTTCGCCGACGAGGTCGACGTCCTCCGTTGCAGTACTCATGTGGCCGCTCGTAAACCGAGTTATCCGTTAGACTTTACGGAATGCGTCGGTCGCTGAGTACGGATGGCGGCCGCGCAGCCGGGGGGACGGCTTGCGGCCGCGCAGCAGGGGGTCGAAGGTGCTGGCCGCGCAACAGGAGGTGAAGGCGGTGGCCGCACGCAGTGACTGACGGTCGGCCGCCACGTCGTCACTCGATCAGAATTGTCGCGTCGGAGCCACGTTTATGACCGCGGCCCGTCGAATCCCGAACATGTCGGACGACGCTCCCCTCGGTGACGCCCCCGACCCCGATTCGAAGTCAGGCGTCACTGGCGAGGAGGAGCCAGTCGCAGTCGGTCGAGAGAACCGACAGCCGCCGGAGGACTCGTTCGCGGTCGTCGGGAACGAGACGCGGCTGTCGATCCTTCGCGTGCTCCACGAACGCGCCTCGATCGGCGACCGCAGCGAGTACAGCGTCCCGTTCACCGAACTGCGAGAGGCCGTCGGCGAACCGGACAGCGGGAAGTTCAGCTATCACCTCAACCAACTACTCGGGGAGTTCGTCGAGAAGCGGCCCGAGGGGTACGCCATTCGCTACCCCGGCAAGGAACTCGTGCGGACGGTGGAAAGCGGCGCCGTTGAGGCAGCGAGCCCCGCGGTGTCCGAGCCAACGGACGCTTCCTGTTACCTGTGCGGTGCGCCGATCGCGGTGGCGTACACGAACGGCTACGTCTCCGCACAGTGCACGTCGTGTTCGGGCGCACTCGGCTTCGACTACATGCCCGAGGGGGCGCTGAGTTCGATTCCCGCCCCGCCAGCCGCCGTCGGAACCGACGTCGACGCGGCGCCGGAGGAGCTTCTGAACCGGCTCCACGGGCGTTTCTGTCACCGCGCTCGAATGTTCGGCGACGGCGGGTGTCCGCGCTGCGGGGGGCGCGTAGATGCGACCCTCCGTGCGTGTTCGTCCCACGACGACAGCGACGGTCACTGCGACGAGTGCGGAACGGCGCTGCCCGCGACCGTCCACGTGAGCTGCGAGGTGTGCTCCGAGGGCGGGATCGTCCCCCCAGCCGCCATGGTCAGCCACCGGACGCCGTTCCGCGAGGCCCTCGCGGCCGCCGGCGTCGACCGGTTGGGGTACGACGCGTTTGCCGTCACGGCAGGATGGCCACTGCACGTCGTCGACGGCGACGAGCCCGTCGTCGAGTACGACCTTCCCTCGGGACCGGTTCGGATCCTCGTCGACGGCGACACCACGATCCGGCCGGTGGAGTAAGCGCATTCGACCGTCGCGACGATTCCGACTCGACGCCGTCTGCGGTCAGTAGCGCGCGGCGAGCAGCTCGAACCTGTCGAGGTCGTGACCGTATAGGACGTCCGCGTCGGTCCGCCGCTCCAGTTCTCTGAGCGTCTCGAGGCTCTCACGCCAGTCCCGTTCGCTCCACAGCAGCCCCGGCCCGAGCGGCGCGCCCTCCGCGTAGTTGGCGTCGACGTAACACTCGTCGCCGGCGACGAGGAGGGTCCCCTGGGGCGTCTCGATCTGTGCCCCGAGCAGGCCGGGGGTGTGACCGGGGAGGTGGAGCAGTTCGAATCCGTCCCCGAGGGTGTGTCGATGGCGGTGAACCACGCGCCAGTTCAGGTCGCCGTCGAAGTCCGCGGCGAGGTACGCGATCGACCCTTCGTCGGTGTGGGCCGAGTAGAAGGCGAACGGCAGCTCGTCCCGGTGGACGTACACCGGCGTGCCGGTGCCGGCGAAGGCGTCGAGCTCGCCCGCGTGATCGAGGTGGAGGTGACTCATCACCACCGCGTCGATGTCCTCGATGTCGTACCCCGCGTCCGCGAGATCGCCGTCCAGGGAATGCTCGCCCGCGTCGTGCGCCTCGAACGCGCCGTACAGCGGATCGGGCCAGTACTCCGCGGCGTCAGTCGGCACGCCGGTGTCCCACAGGTACGTCCGACCGCCGGCCTCGATGACGGCGTTCCAGACGACGAACTCGACGCGGGTGTGCTCCGGTTCCGGTTCCGCTGCGCTGGCCATCGACGCGCCGTCGATAACGTACGCCTGATCCGCTCGGACCCGACCGCGGTCGACAAGAGTAACCTCCGGCATGGGTGCAGGATGGGTCGCCGAGGGCTTGAACGTACGTGTCGAACTGGTCCGAAACGGGACCTTCCGAGGGGCCGTCGTATCCGAACGCGCTCGTCTTCGCCGCACCGTCTGTCACCGGGGTACTGTTCTCGGATTCCGGTGACGACAGGCACATGCGTACGCCGCTCGGGGTCATCGACATGTCGACAGATTCGCCCGCGAACTCACCCGGAACCGTCCAGCTCGTTCGTCACGCGACGCTTCTGATCACACTCGACGAAACCACTCTCCTCGTGGATCCGATGCTTGGGGAGGCGGGGGCCGACCCGCCTGTGGAGAACACTCCCAACCAGCGACGGAATCCGACGGTCGATCTCCCGCCCGTCGACCTCGACCACGACGCGGTGCTCGTGACCCATCGCCACAACGACCACTTCGACGACGCCGCGCGCGACCGACTCGACACGGACGTCCCGCTGATCGGACATCCCGAGCAGATCGAGGCGTTCGAGTCAGAGGGGTTCACCGACGCTCGTCCGCTCGATGGGGAAGTCGCCGTCGGCGACCTCCGAGTGGCTCCGACCCCCGCCCGGCACGGACACGGCGACCTCGCGACGGCGATGGCGCCCGTGACCGGCGCCCTGGTACGCGGTTCTGCTCGTGATCGCTCCGTCTACCTGACCGGCGACACCGTCTGGTACGACGGGGTCGCGGAGACGCTGGCGACGGCACAGCCGAACGCGGTGGTCGTGAACGCCGGCGGCGCGCGATTTCGCGAAGGCAAACCGATCACGATGGACGCGGATGACGTGCGGCGGGTGCGGGAGGCCACCCCCGACGACAGCACGGTCGCGGCCGCGCACATGGACGCGATCAACCACTGCCTCGTGACGAGAGACGACCTTCGCGACGCGGTCGACGGCGTCGCGATCCCTGCCGACGGCGAGGTGATCCCCGTCGAGTGACGAGTTTCTCTTCTCGCAATCGCTCGCAATCTGCGTCGAAGAAGGCGATTTCCGCGCGGGAGTCACTCCACGCAGTTGTGACCATCCAGCGCGGGTCATCTCGGTGAGAAGCATTCGAAACCCGGTGTGGGATCGTCGTGGAGGCGCCGTCGACGCGCCACGTCGGTCTGGACGACCTCGCGTCGAGTTCCCTGTCTGTGAAGCACTTGCAAAGTGGTGTGATCGGGTCGGCCACCCTCTGACACCAGTTTTCGTGTGCTTTCCACAGGACGGTGTGGGGGAGGGGTGAATCGCGAGGCCTTCGCGTATAATATATGGCTATCGATCCTAGCTAGAAGAAGAAGAAGCAAACGAGTCTTCCGGCAGTATTCGACAGTCTCGTCCGCCGAGTCATCTCTAGATTGTAACCATACGCCTTCGTTTATATACAACCTCGCTGCGAGGTGGCGACCCTCGAATCCGCGCTTACACCCACTCGACCCGAGCACTCGAAATACGGTGTGAGGGAGTCCTCTGGGAAGGCGACCGAATCCGTCGCCGAGACAGGGCGTCCTCCTGGGCCCGAATTCGACAGACCCGCACGTGACGGCTGAATACGGCAGATCGGGTCGAGGCACTCGCTCGACGACCGAGCCGGGGCAGTAAGCACACGAAATCCGGTGTGACGCTCACCGATCGGTGACTGTCCGGCGTCGCTCCCCGAGCGCCGAAGCAAAAGCACTCGAAAACCGGTGTGTGTCCGTGACCAACAGGTGGTCGAATCGCGGCGTTCGCGACGGGCCTGTGCAGCCGGGACTGCCAGTTGAGCGGTTTTACCGCTGTCGCCGCTTTCGTATCCGCCTCCTCTTCTCTAACTGCGCGTCCCGTCACTGGCTGTGATTTTCACCAAATGTAACTCCGCGCACGCTGTACGTCACGGACGCCGAAGCACTCGAAAACCGGTGCTATCCCCGGCGTATGCTGGCGGAACACTCGCAGTCACCCGCAGTCACTCGCAGAGCACTCGCAACCCCCCGGTCGAACACTCGAAAGCACGCGAAAGCACTCGAACTTCCACAGCCTTATCACTCGGGTGGCCGCAGAGAGTGGTGCGACATGGGGTCTAGTTCGATATTTGAAGACGACGTGGAGATAATCCGGAACGCGGATCTCTTCACAGAGGAGCACACGCCGGCGGAGATCCTCTGCCGTGACGACGTGATGCAGGACTACGTGAACGCCCTGAAACCCGTGTACAAGGGCAGACCGCCGAGAAACGCCTTCCTCTACGGCGACACCGGGGTCGGGAAGACCGCGGCGACCAAGTACCTGCTTCAGGAACTCGACGCCGACATCGACTCGCGCAACGCCGACGCCCCCGGCGACGAGCGGGGCTTCACCTACGTGCGCGTCAACTGTCAGAATCTCGCACCCGCCGACGGAACCGCATCCTCGTATCAAGTCGCCATCGCGCTGGTGAACGAGCTGCGCGACGGCGAGACGGTCTCGTCGACGGGGTACGCCGCGCGTGAGGTGTACGAGATGCTGTACGACGAACTCGACGCCATCGGCGGCACCGTCCTCATCGTACTCGACGAAGTTGACCGCGTCGGCGAATCCGACACGCTACTGTACGACCTCCCGCGTGCGCGCGACATCGGCTACGTGGAGAACACGCGCATCGGTCTCATCGGGATCTCGAACGACTACACGTTCCGCTCGAACCTCTCGCCGAAGGTCCGAGACACGCTGTGTGAAACGGAGATCAAGTTCCCCGCCTACACGGCCGAGGAACTGGAGGAGATCATCGAGGCCCGCGCCGAACGCGCACTTCACCCGGACACGTACGGCAAAGAGGTGCTCTCGTTGTGTGCCGCACTCGCGGTTCGCAATTCCTCGGGCAGCGCTCGCCGCGCGATGGACCTGCTCAAGCAGGCGGCCGAACAGGCCGAGAACGAGGGACACGTTCCCATCGAACCGGACGACGTCTATGCGGCGAAAGAGGAACTCGACTACGGGGACATGGTCGAGTCGGTCGCCGACCAGGACCAACACAAGCAGCTCATTCTCTCTGCGGTCTCGCGCCTCGACGCCGACGGTCGAACGCCCGTGCGCACGAAGGCGATCCACGCCGCCTACCGCCGGCTTGCACAGGCCGCCGGCGACGACCCCCTGAGTCAGCGGGGGATGTACAACCACCTCACCCGACTCGACATGCTGGGATTTCTCCACTCCTATCAGAACAACGAGGGCCTCCGCGGCGGTCAGTACAACACGTATGAACTGTCCGAGGCGCTCACCGTTGCGCAGGTGCGCGACGCCATCGACGAGTCCGAACTCCCCCTCGACGGGGTCTCGCTCGACATCGAACGCATCCTCCGCGACGCCGGCTTGATCGATACCTGAGGGAACTCGTCTCACAGCGCCGACCCATACGGCGTCGATCCGACCCCACACAATCGCTTCCCGTCGGTCCTCAAGTTTTGGTTTCGGACTA
Organism: Halobaculum halobium; assembly: GCF_030127145.1. Classification (NCBI taxonomy): domain Archaea; kingdom Methanobacteriati; phylum Methanobacteriota; class Halobacteria; order Halobacteriales; family Haloferacaceae; genus Halobaculum; species Halobaculum halobium. The sequence goes on along the minus strand of NZ_CP126158.1, from coordinate 507,143 downwards.
CTGTCTCCTGCTAGCTCGGGCACGCTATCTCCACCCGGTGATTCCGCCTCCACTCCCGTATCGACCTCCGCCCGACCCAACTCGATCCGGTCCGGCCTGACTGGACATGCTCTCGCCTACTCCATCCGAACTCGACTTCACCTCATCCACACCTGACCTCGCCTCACCCGCACCTGACCCCGCGATACCACATCCGACCTCACATACCGCCCGCAACAACACCGCTTTTCGAGTGCTCTCCGGTACACAGTTGCACCGTTAGCACCCAAACGTTCGGGCGCTCGACAGCTGAGTCGGCTCTGTCGCGTTCGGCCGGGTCGGTTGTGACAGCACGCGGACGGTGAGGGACTCGACGTGGGTGCTGTGAGTCGCGTTCCATCGCGCACACAGTCCCAGGGCGAACTGCCGACGGAGTTCGTCGTCGCCGCTCCACCGGACTACCTCCAAGTACTTCCGCCAGCGTGCGCTGGGATAGGCACCCCACTGCCGGTCCGATCGGTTCATTTCCGGATCGCCGCCGTGGATCACGTTCACTCGTTCGCCGGAGTCGAGGGTGCCGACCGCGACGTACCACACGTCCTCGGTCGGCGGTGACGGGGCGAACATGTCCCAACGCGTCTCCTCTGGACTAATTTCGACTACCTCCGTCGACGGCGCCTCCACGTATCCCAACGCGGCGGCGTTCCAGACGACGACGATGATCAACAGCGCCGTCGCGAGTCCTCTTCCGGCGCCTTTGGCGGCTGCCAGGACTCCCTTGTCGCCGACGAGAGCGACGATCCGATTGGTTCGCTGTTCCCCCACGGCAACCACCCGTCGCAATGGAGATCGACTTGTCCCCGATAGCGCCCTGCCGGCCCGAATGAGACACGCCCGAACACCCGTACCGACTCCGCGCGCCCGTCGAGCTATCACGTTCCACGGCCTTTCGACGGAGTCCCACGCAGCGGGGGGGAGATACGGGAGCAACGCGGCGAGACTGACCAGCGGGAACAGTCCGACGCCGAGCGTGATTGACATTCCCGCGTGCGCGGACGCGAACGCGATGACGACGATCGTCCGGAAGTGACCGGTCGCGAGCACGAGCAGCGGCGAGCAGCACAACAGCGCAACCCACGCGATACCGAGTCCGGTGAGGACGTTCGGGTACCCGGCGAGTTGCTCTCCAAGGCCCACGGTCAACGACTCGATGCTGAACACCATCCGCACGGCTCGGCCGCTCGGCCAGGCGTCTCCCCGCAGCTTGATCACCGCGTTGACCACGTAGAGAACGATTGGCTGGAGCAACAATCCCACCGCCGCCGGATGCCGGCACCGTCCCCGGTCTCGTAGTGCTAGCCCGGAGCCGAGCGGGAGAAAGAGGCTCCACAGGAGCGTCCGCCGAAGCAGTGAGTCGCCACCGTTCAACACGAGCGGGTTCCGTGCGTGAAGCGAGACGAGCAGGAGTAGCGAACAGATCGCCGCCGCCTTGGTTCGGTACCCGAACAGGAGCGCGAGCGCGGCGACGCCGGCAGCCACGAACAGGAGTGCGACCCACCACACCTCTCCGAACACGGCGTGAATCGAGAGGTTCGCCGTGAGTGGATATCGAGCGACCAGCGCCGACCGTGGAAGCGCACCAGTGTCCGTGTAGAAGAACGCCAACGAACGTGCGCGCAAGAGGAGATCTGCGAGCAACAGGGCCCCCAATGCGGCTCTGAGCGCGACGAGCGCTCGGCGGTCGACGGACAGCCGACGCGCCAGCGCCGGCCGTACCGCGCCGGCGGCGCGCGTGAAGTACGGGCGGAGGGCCACGAGGGCGAATTCCAATCACCGATTTGAATAGTTTGTGACGATCGCGGCCGGCGGCGTTCAGGGGCCCGAATCGCCACCCGTGAGAGGTGTACCCACGTGGTGCCGTACCTCGCCGACCGCGAGACGACGGGCTTATACGTACCACTGCCATTCGATGTGATGTGAAGCGCGCCGCGGTCGGCGCGGCGACACGTGATGAGGATTCCGCCCCTGCGGTCCGCCGCAAGACGGTATCTGATGTGAGCCTCGATAGTACGGTGACATCTGGTCGGTTCCACGATGTCGCCACGATATGACCCGCCACCCCCTCCCCTTACGGGGAGGAACATTCCGGTTGATCCTGCCGGAGGTCATTGCTATCGGAGTCCGATTTAGCCATGCTAGTCGCACGGGGTTAGACCCGTGGCGGAAAGCTCAGTAACACGTGGCCAATCTGCCCTACAGATCGCGATATCCTCGGGAAACTGAGGTCAATAGCGAATACGGTCCCATGCTTTGAACAGCCGGGACCGGAAACGCTCCGGCGCTGTAGGATGAGGCTGCGGCCGATTAGGTAGACGGTGGGGTAACGGCCCACCGTGCCAATAATCGGTACGGGTTGTGAGAGCAAGAACCCGGAGACGGAATCTGAGACAAGATTCCGGGCCCTACGGGGCGCAGCAGGCGCGAAACCTTTACACTGCACGACAGTGCGATAGGGGGACTCCGAGTGCGGAGGCATAGTGCCTTCGCTTTTGTGCACCCTAAGGCGGTGCACGAATAAGAGCTGGGCAAGACCGGTGCCAGCCGCCGCGGTAACACCGGCAGCTCGAGTGATGACCGATTTTATTGGGCCTAAAGCGTTCGTAGCCGGCCGGGCAAGTTCGTCGGGAAATCTACCAGCTCAACTGGTAGGCGTCCGGCGAAAACTGCACGGCTTGGGACAGGGAGACTCAAGGGGTACGTCCGGGGTAGGAGTGAAATCCTGTAATCCTGGACGGACCACCGATGGCGAAAGCACCTTGAGAGAACTGATCCGACGGTCAGGGACGAAAGCTGGGGTCTCGAACCGGATTAGATACCCGGGTAGTCCCAGCTGTAAACGATGTTCGCTAGGTGCGACGCAGACTACGCGTCTGTGTTGTGCCGTAGGGAAGCCGAGAAGCGAACCGCCTGGGAAGTACGTCCGCAAGGATGAAACTTAAAGGAATTGGCGGGGGAGCACTACAACCGGAGGAGCCTGCGGTTTAATTGGACTCAACGCCGGACATCTCACCAGCCCCGACTGTTCGAATGAAGCTCAGTGTGATGAGCTTAGCAGACGATCAGAGAGGAGGTGCATGGCCGCCGTCAGCTCGTACCGTGAGGCGTCCTGTTAAGTCAGGCAACGAGCGAGACCCGCATCCTTAATTGCCAGCAAGACCCTTGAGGTCGTTGGGTACATTAGGGAGACTGCCGCCGCCAAGGCGGAGGAAGGAACGGGCAACGGTAGGTCAGTATGCCCCGAATGGGCTGGGCTACACGCGGGCTACAATGGTCAGGACAATGGGTTCCTACTCCGAAAGGAGACGGTAATCTCAGAAACCTGGTCGTAGTTCGGATTGTGGGCTGAAACTCGCCCACATGAAGCTGGATTCGGTAGTAATCGCGTGTCACAAGCGCGCGGTGAATACGTCCCTGCTCCTTGCACACACCGCCCGTCAAAGCACCCGAGTGAGGTCCGGATGAGGCCTGGGTTGCCAGGTCGAATCTGGGCTTCGCAAGGGGGCTTAAGTCGTAACAAGGTAGCCGTAGGGGAATCTGCGGCTGGATCACCTCCACAGAACGGGACCAGGCCGACGCGCCTGGCCCACCTTAGCGGTCTTCGTGGCACTCGTGGTTGCGACCAGACACCTACGAACTATCGGGGCTCACTTTCAGACCTCGTTGGTACCTCGACAGGGTTCGATTCCCTGTAGGTCACTCTCGTACCGCGATTCGAATCGTGCCCCTTAAGTGTGGCACGAGGAGATGAACTGGTACACACGATCGATGCACCATTCCGCGAGAGCGGGAATGGGAAGGGTTGAGCACGCTCGCGTGACACCCACGTGACGTGCGATGACGACCGTATGTACGTGCAATCCAGACGTCCACTGGACCCGTTCACCGGGTCACAGTGTACCATCAGTCAACTGGCTACTGTGCCAGCTGGTGAATGGCTCGGCTCGAGAGCCGACGACGGACGTGCCAAGCTGCGATAAGCCGTAGGGAGCCGCATGGAGGCGAAGAACTACGGATCTCCGAATGGGAATCCCTCTCACAATTGCCTTGCGCAATAGGGAACGCTCCGAATTGAAACATCTCAGTAGGAGCAGGAAGAAAAATCAAACCGAGATGTCGTTACTAACGGCGAGTGAACGCGACACAGTCCAAACCGAAGCCCTCACGGGCAATGTGGTGTTCGGGCTGATACCAAACAGATACAGTCGACGAGAAGTCTCCTGGAACGGAGCACGATACAGGGCGACAGTCCCGTATCGTCGACCGTCTCTGTGGATCAGTTCCCAGAGTAGCGGGGGTTGGATATCCCTCGTGAATATCTCAGGCATCGACTGAGAAGACTAAACACTCCTCGAGACCGATAGCGAACAAGTAGCGTGAGCGAACGCTGAAAAGCACCCCGAGAAGGGCGGTGCAATAGGGCCTGAAATCAGTTGGCGATTGAGCGACGGGGCTTGAAAGGCCCCACTCAGAATGACCGAGGCGCGAGCCTCCAGTAAGACGAGTGGGGAGCCGAAGTTCCGTCGTGCGTTTTGAAAAACGAACCAGGGAGTGTACTTCTCCGGCGAGTCTAACACGAGTATCGTGGAAGGCACAGGGAAACCGACATGGCCGCAGTCTTACGACGAGGGCCGCCGTGTTCAAGCGCGGGGAGTCGAAGAGGTACGACCCGAAACCGAGTGATCTACTCCGAGGCAGGATGAAGCGTGCCGAAAGGCACGTGGAGGTCCGTTAGCGTTGGTGTCCTACAATACCCTCGCGTGATCTTGGAGTAGGGGTGAAAGGCCCATCGAACTCGGCAACAGCTGGTTCCGACCGAAACATGTCGAAGCATGACCTCTCCTGAGGTAGTTCGTGCGGTAGAGCCACCGATTGAGAGACCCGCCTCCGAGAGGAGTCGGCCTCTCTGTCGAACTCCGAACGTACGAACGCTGTCGACGGAGGGAGTCCGGTGTCCCGGGGTAAGCTTGGGCACCGTGAGGGGAACAACCCAGAGTTAGGTTAATGACCCAAAATGTGGATTAAGTGTAATCCTCTGAAGGTAGTCTTGAGCCCTAAACAGCCGGGAGGTGAGCTTAGAAGCAGCTACCCGCTAAGAAAAGCGTAACAGCTTACCGGCCGAGGTTCAAGGCGCCCAAAATGAACGGGACTCAAATCCACTTCTGATACCTAACCGCCCTCTTCACCGAGGGATCGTGTAGGTCGGCGTACTGTGCGGATGGAAGCACGGGCTAGAGCTCGTGTGGACCGCTCAGTAACGACAATCCTGGTCACAGTAGCAGCGATATTCGGGTGCGAACCCCGAAGGCCTGAAGAGTAAGAGTTCCTCGGCACTGCCAATCAGCCGAGGGTTAGCCGATCCTAAGTCCGACCGCAATTCGAACCGGACAAACGGGAAACTGGTTAATATTCCAGTGCTACCACGCACTGAAAGTCGACGCTTTGGAAACGATCGAGCCGGGCTTTCGCCCGGTTGAATCAGGGAACCCCGTGGAAGCCGTAACGGCACGAAGCGAGAGAAGCCTGAGACAACGCAAGTCGATCCTATCTAGAGCCCGTGAAAAGACGAGCGTGGTACTCGTATCGAGATCCGACACAGGTACTCTGGCAGAGCAAGCCAAGGCCGACGGGAACAACCGACGTTAGGGAATTCGGCAAGTTAGTCCCGTACGTTCGCAATAAGGGATGCCTGCCTTTCACGAGGCAGGTCGCAGTGACTCGGTGGCTCCGACTGTCTAGTAACAACACAGGTGACCGCAAATCCGCAAGGACTCGTACGGTCACTGAATCCTGCCCAGTGCAGGTATCTGAACACCTCGTACAAGAGGACGAAGGACCTGTCAACGGCGGGGGTAACTATGACCCTCTTAAGGTAGCGTAGTACCTTGTCGCTTCAGTAGCGACTCGCATGAATGGATCAACGAGAGCCACACTGTCCCAACGTTGGGCCCGGTGAACTGTACGTTCCAGTGCGGAGTCTGGAGACCCCCAAGGGGAAGCGAAGACCCTATAGAGCTTTACTGCAGGCTGTCGCTGAGACGTGGCCGCTAACGTGCAGGATAGGTAGGAGTCGCTACACAGGTACCCGCGCTAGCGGGCCACCGAGACATCACTGAAATACTACCCGTTAGTGGCTGCGACTCTCACTCCGGGAGGAGGACACCGGTAGCCGGGCAGTTTGACTGGGGCGGTACGCGCTCGAAAAGATATCGAGCGCGCCCCAAGATTTCCTCACGCGGGACAGGAACCCGCGGAAGAGCGCAAGAGCACAAGGAAGTCTGACAGTGTCATTCCAAGCGAGTGACGCTGACGCGAAAGCGTGGTCTAGCGAACGGATCAAGGGCCTCAATGGCCCGGATTTACGACAGAAAAGCTACCTTAGGGATAACAGAGTCGTCACGCGCAAGAGCACATATCGACCGCGTGGCTTGCTACCTCGATGTCGGTTCCCTCCATCCTGCCCGTGCAGAAGCGGGCAAGGGTGAGGTTGTTCGCCTATTAAAGGAGGTCGTGAGCTGGGTTTAGACCGTCGTGAGACAGGTCGGCTGCTATCTATTGGGGGTGTTACGGTACTTGACGGGAACGGTCGTATAGTACGAGAGGAACTACGACTGGTTGCCACTGGTGTATCGGTTGTCCGAGAGGGCAGCTGCCGAGAAGCTACGCAACACGGGGTAAGAGCTGAACGCATCTAAGCTCGAAACCCACCTGGAAAAGAAGTACCACCGAGGTCACTCGTAGAAGACGAGTTCGATAGACTCGGGGTGTACGCGTCGAGGCAACGAGACGTTCAGCCCGCGAGCACTAACAGACCAAGCCACACTCATATGCACTGGGACCCGTGAACGGGTCCAGGCGTTACCTGGATTGCACGTACATATCGGCCACAGACCGACGCAGGCACCTACATCGGATCATTCCCGATGGTCGGCCTTCGGGCGGCCACAGCGGCGGGGCACCACCCGTACCCATCCCGAACACGGAAGTTAAGCCCGCCAGCGTTCCGGCAAGTCCTGGAGTGCGAGAGCCTCTGGAAACACCGGTTCGCCGCCCACCACTCATACACAATCCACGCCCACCAGCGCACGCGCGCGCTGGTGGGCGTTTTTCATACTATCCCACCCTCCACAGTCCTCCCCACCCCTCTCTCAGTTCACCTGTTCGTTTTCTCTCTCAGTACTCACCTCCTAGATCGAAGAGTGGCTACGCCGGTCTGCCCAGCGGTTCACGTCCGGTTCGTCCACAGTCGAGACCGCCGACTCAGAGTATCAGCGTGGCGATTGTGAGGACGAGGAAGACGATCACGAGCCACTTCGCGATGGTCATACTCACTCCGGCGACACCGCGAGCTCCGAGCACGGCCGCAATGATCGCCAACACGAAGAACACGACTGCGTACTGGAGAAACTCACCGCTGAAGAACTGAAGCGGCGCACCAATCGACAGCGACCCAACCTCGGCGACCGCGGCTGTGATGACCATGGGTGTATTCATCCTCACGGTCCGGTCGGATTGTTACGTTGCACGTACGAATTGCGTCCGCAGCAGTGGACGCCGGCTGCTACACAGCAAGAACGTGCGTTATCGAGACCGGTGCCTGCGTTCGTGGCAGAAAGCCCCGACTACCTGTTAGACGAAGGACAAAAATGCTCCGGCAGGGATTTGAACCCTGGTCATTGCCGTGAGAGGGCAATATGATTGGCCGGACTACACCACCGGAGCGCGGTGATGCACTCTCTGAGTGCAACTCAGCGTATGCCTGTGAACTGTAAAACGGTGTCGGTTCGCCCTCGCCGTGTGTGGGTTTGGCGCGCTGGCGAGTGGTCTAAGCGGCGTTCTCGACGGCCTCCGCGATTCCGTCGGCCCACGCCAACAGGCGTTCGTCTTCATCGAAGCCCGCAGCTACCTGCACGCCGACCGGCAGGCCGTCCACGTCGCCGGCGGGAACACCGACGGTCGGGAGTCCGGCGTGAGTCCACGGGAGGTTCAGTACCGGGTCTCCGGTGTCGCCAATCCCCTCGGGTGCGGGTCCGGGAGCCGCCGGCGCGATCCACGCGTCGATGTCCCGGTCCGCTGCGGTCGACGCCAGCGAGTCGCACAGCGCGTCCCGACCGCGGCGACCGCGGACCAGCGCCGAGACGGGGGTGTCTCGGCCGTCCTGAATCAGCTCGCTGGTCGCCTCGGCGTAGCGGTCGGGGTAGCGGTCGTACCACTCGCCGTGTGCGAGCGCGGCCTCGGCAGCGACGAGGGTGTTGTGGCGGTCGTTCACTTCGTCGATCTCGGGGATCGCTTCGACGCGGACGAGGTCGTATCCGGCGTCCGCGAGCGCGTCGAGGGCCCGTTCGAACGCCTCGCGCCCCACGTCGGACGCCTGGTCGAGATACGAACCGTTCGGGACGCCGAGTGTCACGTGGTCAGCCGACCCTGTCGGACGCTCGCCGTTCCAGCCATCGAGGAGGATAGACGCCGCGAGCGTCGTCCCGGCAACGTCGCGCGTGAAGGTTCCGACGTGGTCGACGGACTCCGACAGGGGGATCACCCCGTCGGTCGGGATACGGCCCCGAGTCGGTTTGAACCCGACGACGCCGCAGAACGCCGCGGGCCGGATGACCGACCCGACGGTCTGTGTTCCGAGCGCGAGCGGCGCGGTCCCGCTCGCGACCGCGGCGGCCGAGCCGCTGGAGGAGCCTCCCGGCGTGTGGGCGAGATCGTGTGGGTTTCGCGTCGGCGCCGGGGCGAAGTACGCGAACTCGGTCGTGTGCGTCTTTCCCGCCACGATCGCGCCCGCCGCGCGGAGCCGGCGAACCGCGGTCGCCTCCGTCCCAGCAAGGGCACCCGGAGGCAGCTCCGACCCGGCACGGGTGGCCAGCCCGTCGACGTGGAAGATGTCTTTCACTCCCACGGGAACGCCGAACAGCGGCGGTCGCTCCGGAACGCTATCGGCGGCGGTCGCGGGTTCGGCGTTGGATCGAGGATACCGCTCGCGGAGCGCATCGGCTTCGGCGGTCAGCCACGAGCGGGGCTTTCCACCGTCGACCCAGGCGCGGATGTCCGGATCCCGTTCGTCGATCCGGTCTCGAAGGGTCCTCGCGTACGCGGTCACGTCCCGTTCCCCGGCTCGCAGCGCACCGGCGAGGGGTGCAAGCGCCTCACCGGATCGATCTCCGTTCATACGGACCGGTTCCGGCGGCCCGGTAGTAGTTCTTCGGAGGCGACACCGCCGGCAGTCACGCCCAGCGGGGCCGCGAAAGCGACGTGTCGATAGAACCCGATCAGGTCCGCTTCGAACGCGCCTCGCGCACGTCCGCACCGTCTCGAAGCTTGTCCTCGCAGTTCGGGCACACCCGAACCGTCTCCCGTTCGCCGGGCGCGAACACCCGAACGTAGCGTTCGGTCACGAATCCGCCACAGTTTGCACACTCCGGCATCGAACGGACCCAATCGCTTGATCGCTAAAAAGCCACCCCAGAATCGGCCCCGCTCATCCGCGGAAGGTCGGATTCCGGCGCACGGTCGTCGTTCACACGGCCGATTCTCGTCAGACGACGCGGTCGCCGTCGGCGAACACCGCGGCGGGGTCCTGCCACGCGTCGGCGTCGACGGCGGGGTTGTCGTCGAGGACGACAAGGTCTGCCCGGTAGTCCTCGTCGACGAGGCCGACGTCGTCGAGACCGCACAGTTCGGCGGCAGTGACGGTCGCGGCCTCCAGGGCCGCCTCTGGGCTCAGTCCGTACTCGACCATGAACGCCAGCTCGTCGGCGATACTGTCGAAGTGGTTGAACGGGGTGCCCGCGTCAGTTCCCATCGCGATGTCGACGCCCGCGGCCTCGGCGTGGTCGAACGAGGTGGCAAACGCTTCGCTGGCTTCGACGGCCTTGTCCATGGCCGACTCCGGGATCCCCGCGTCGGGGTTCTCGACGATGTTCTTGAGGGCGGCCGCGGTCGGTACCCAGTACGTCCCTTCGGTCGCCATCGCTTCGGCCGCCTCCCGGTCCATGAACGTGCCGTGCTCGATGCTCGTGATGCCGGCGTCGACGGCGTTGAGCAGGCCCTCCTTCCCGTGGGCGTGTGCGGCCGTCGGGACGCCCTTCGCGCTCGCGGCGTCGACGAGCGCCTCCAGCTCTTCGGCGGTGAGCTCCGGCGCGCCGGTCTGGGCACCCTCCGTGAGCACGCCGCCGGTCGCCATGCACTTGATCACGTCCGCGCCGCGCTTGAGCTGTTCTCGGGCGGCCCTGCGGACTTCGTCCGGGCCGTCGGCCTCGCGGCCGAACCAGTGGCCGTGCCCGCCGGTCATCACGACGTTCTGTCCGCACGCGAGTACGCGCGGGCCGACGAGTCGCCCCTCCGCGACCGCCCGACCGGCGTCGAGCGCGAGCGTTCCCGAGGCGCCGAGGTCGCGGACGGTTGTGACGCCCGCTTCCACGGCCTTCTGGAGGTTCGCAGCGGCGATGTACGCGTGGTCGAAGTCGCTCTCGTCTTCGGCGGTCGCGACGTCGGGGCGGCCGTCCATCATCAGGTGGACGTGCGAGTCGATCAGGCCGGGGGCGACGAACTGCCCGCTCACATCGGTCTCTGAGTCGCCGCGGCCGACGTCGCCGACGGCGATAATCTCCCCGTCCGCGATCGCGACGTCCGCCTCCCGCGTGCCGTCGCTGTCGACGACTGTCCCGTTCTTGAGTACGTGCATACCCTGGCTGCGTCCGGGAAGGGCCTAAATCCGAGGGTCGCGGCGGTCGAAGGAGGCGGAGCGAGCGGAGACCGATCCCAAGGTGGACCGGCGGGTGTAGGAATGTGGACGCGTGAAAACTCTGAACGCGGTCGGCCGCTGTCGGCCGTTCAGGCCTCGAAGTCGATGGTGCTGATCGTCTCGACGTTGCCCTCCACGTCCGTGTTGTACTGGAGGAACGCATACGTGACGGCCGTCATGTCGCCGTTCTCGTCGAAGTCGACCGACGATGAGGCGCCTTGGTAGTACACGTCGTCGCCGTTCGCGACGGCCCGCAGCCCCTCGGCGAGGTTCCCGGGCGTGACCTCCATCCCGTCGTTGGGGTTGGCCACCGCGCGCATCTCCTCTTTGATCACGTCGCCGTCGTTCTCGCCCGCCTTGACGTTCGCGAGCAGGGAGACGGCGGAGGCGTCGTACGCGTGGGCGTTGAACACGCCGGGAGCGCGGTCGTACTCGTCCTCGTACAGCGAGGCGAACTCCGCTTGGCCGGGACCGGTCGCCTGCGGCGTCGTGGCGAACACGTTCGCCATGTCGTTGCCGACCTCGTCGGGGAGCGTCGGGTCGACGAGCCCGTCGGTCACCAGCACGTCCGTGTCGTTGTTGTAGTTCGCGTAGAAGTCGCGGAAGATCTGGATCCCGGATGCCGGGTAGCCGATGACGACGAGCATGCTCGGCGAGTCGTTCATCGCCGTCGACAGCGGCGAGGTGTAGCTGGACTGCTCCTGCTCGAACGCGACCGACTCCTGGACCGACCCGGAGTAGTTGTCCTGGAACGCCTGGGAGAACGAGTCGGCCAGCGCCTGCCCGTAGTCGTTGTTGACGTACAGGATCGAGGCGCTGGAGTTCCCGAGCTCGTTGTCGGCCACCTGCGCCATCACCTGTCCCTGCAGCGCGTCCGAGGGCGCCGTCCGGAAGATCAGGTCGTCGTCGTCGAGCGTCGTCACGTTGGGCGACGTCGAAGACGGCGAACACCCGATCATCCCGTTGGGGATGAACACCTCGCGGGTGACCTGGAGATTCACTCCCGAGGAGGCCGGCCCACACACGGTCGGGTAGCCGGCGTTCGCAAGGCCGTTTGCCGCCTGGATACCGGCCTGCGGGTCAGTCTGCGTGTCCTCGACAGTCTGGTCGAACTCGACGGGCATGTCACCGGCGGCACGGAGCTGCTTCACCGGGAGCGTCCCGCCGTCGCGGATCGGACCGCCGAGCGACGCGAGGTCGCCCGTGAGCGGCATCAGCACCGAGTGCATCACGGTGCGCATCGACCCGGAGTCGTCGGACGCCTCCGTCGTCTCCCCCTCGGCTTCGGTGTCCTCGTCGTCACCGCCGCCACCGCCGCCGCCGTTCTCGCCGCCTGAGTCGTTCTGGGTGATACATCCCGCGAGTCCGACGACGCCTGCCGTACCGGCGCCCTTCAGGACGTCACGGCGATCGATATTGCGTGCCATGTGAGAGCTAATGCCGTAGCTCGTTATAAACTTGACCGAACGTGGACGGTTCACACGGTCGTTCGACGGGAGGCCCACGGACCGACACGCCCAAGCCGACGCGCGGGGGAGGATCGGTGAATGACGTACCCCTCGTTCGTCGTCGGTATCGCCGGGGGGACCGGCGCCGGAAAGACGACGGTCTCCCGGTTGATCACCCAGCGCGTAACCGACTCGGTGACCCGCATCCCGCTCGACAACTACTACCGAGACCTCTCGCACCTCGACCTCGAGGAGCGGGCGGAGGTGAACTACGATCACCCGGACGCGTTCGAGTGGGCGCTCCTCCGCGAGCACCTCGAAACGCTGCTGTCGGGGACCAGCGTCGAAATGCCGCAGTACGACTTCGAGATCCACAACCGCAAGGAGGAGACCGAGACCGTCGAGCCGACCGACGTCATCGTGGTCGAGGGAATCCTCGCGCTGTACGACGAGGAGATCAACGACATGCTTGACCTGCGCTTGTACGTCGAGACGGACGCTGACGTGCGCATCCTCCGCCGCATCGAGCGCGACGTGGTCGACCGCGGCCGCGACCTCGAGGGCGTGATCGACCAGTACCTCTCGACGGTGAAGCCGATGCACGAGCAGTTTATCGAGCCGAGCAAGAAGCACGCCGACCTGATCATCCCCGAGGGGGCCAACCGCATGGCGATCAATCTGCTGGAGGAGAAGCTTCAGAACGAGGTGGAGGGCGAGGGGACCCGCACGTGGGAGCGCGAGGACTTCGAACGCGAGATCGGCGGACGGACGCGCTGAACGCAACGGACGTCTCGACGCGGATCCAGGTGGATCGGTGTCGATCGAGACGACCGCTCCGAGATCCGACGCACGGACGCTCCGCTCGGACCACGGACCAGTCGGAACGACCAACGACCGAGCAGCTAGTAGACTGTGATCTGAGTGTGCTGCGATCTCACCCGCGCGTGCGGGTGAACGCGTCAGCGCCCTCGTAGGTCCAGTAGTCGTTGTCGCGCATCGTCTTGCCGACGGCCTTGTGGAAGGCGACGATGTCCTCGAACTCGGTGTCGTCGTCGATGTGCTGGAAAATGTCCTCGACCGAGACGACGGTGTCCGCATCGAGCCGGACGGGGTGGTCGCTGAACTCCTCGCGGTAGTCCCCCGCGCGAAGCGGGAAGTCCTCCTCCTCGTCGACCTTCTTCACCAGCACCGCGTGTCCGTACTTTCGGCGCCCCTCGCTGCCCTGTTCGCCGTCGGGGTCGTGGGGCCAGTCGTGCGCACTCATTACACGGCGATTGTCGCGGGGGGCGATTAGTCGTTTCGTTCCCCGCACCGCTCGGACCGCTTCCCGTGCCGACACGAGCCGATCCCACGGCGGTCCGTGCCGGCACCGACGCGTACATGACGTCGGAGCAGCCTCGTTCGCGTGTGAACCGGAACGACAGATCCATCGTCGGGCTCACGATGCTGGCCCACGGGATGGTCCACACCTACGAGCTGTCGATCCCGATCTTCATCCCCATCTGGCTGGCGCAGTTCGACGTGGTCGCGCTGGGCCCGGTCGAGGTCGCGGTCACCTCCGCGACGCTCGGCCTGCTGGTGACGGTCGGGTACGGCCTCTTCGGCCTGGGAGCGCTCCCGGGCGGCGTGCTCGTCGACCGCGTGGGATCGAGACGTCTCATCACCGCCTGCCTCGTCGGGATGGCGGCCGCCTTCGTTTTACTCGGGGCCGCGCCCGGACTCGTGGCGATCACCCTCGCCATGGTCGTGTGGGGCGTCTCCGCGTCCGTGTACCACCCCGCCGGGCTCGCCCTGCTCTCGAAGGGGGTCGAGGAACGCGGAACCGGCTTCGCGTACCACGGTATCGCTGGCAACCTCGGTATCGGCCTCGGGCCGCTGGTGACGACGCTCCTGCTGCTGTTCCTCGACTGGCAGACGGTCGCGGCGATCCTCGCGGCACCCGCGCTGCTTGCGGCGCTGTACGCCGTCCGCGCGAGCTTCGACGAGACGGCGGCCGTCGAGGCCGCGACCGACGGCGGCGACGACGCTGCCGGAGGCGACTCGAAGGCCGACGCGGGCGTCGACTCGCTCTCGGAGTTCATCACCGAGTCGCGGGTGCTGTTCACGGGGAGCTTCGCGCTCGTGTTCCTCGTCGTGATGATGTCCGGGCTGTACTACCGCGGCGTGCTCACGTTCATGCCTGAGCTTCTCGATGATCTCCCGGGCTTCGCGCCGGTCGTCGTCGGCTCGCTGCTGCCGGGCGGCCTCACGGACGTCCTCGGTGACCTCGCGTCGCGTGAGGTGTCGCCCGCGAACTACGTCTACTCCGGCCTGTTGATGATCGGCGTCGTCGGCCAGTACGTCGGCGGGAAGCTCACCGACCGGATCCCCGTCGAGCGCGGCATCGCGCTCAGCTTCGGGCTGCTGGGCGTGCTCGCGTTACTGTTCCTCCCGGTCGCGAACCTCGGATTCGGTCCGTTCCTCGTCTTCGGCGCGGTACTGGGCGCCACGCTGTTCGTCGTGCAGCCGTTCTACCAGGCGACGGTCGCCGAATACACGCCCGCCGGGACGCGCGGGCTCTCGTACGGCTACACCTATCTGGGCGTCTTCGGCGTCGGTGCGCTCGGCGGTGCCGTCGCCGGAACCGTCCTGACGTACGCGAACCCGCCGACGCTGTTCGCGGTGCTCGCGGGCATCGCCTTCGTCGCGTCGGCGACGGGGCTGATCCTGTCGCGTCGGTAGACGGGGCGTGCGAGCGCGGGCGTCACGACTGACCGTTCGACGGCGTCGCGTCCGACCGTCCGGCGGCGACGCGTCCCGCAACGCCCAAACACCCGCCCCGACTACCCGGATCCAATCAGATGGACCCGAAAACCGAAATGACGAGCGTCGACCTCGCGGCCCTCGCCGGGGAGCTCTCCCGGTACGAGGGGGCGAAGGTGGACAAGGTCTACCTCTACGGCGACGACCTCGTCCGCTTCAAGCTCCGCGACTACGACCGCGGGCGGGTCGAGCTCCTCGTCGAGACGGGGGATGTGAAACGGTGTCACATCGCCGATCCCGCGAACGTCCCCGACGCGCCCGGCCGTCCGCCGGAGTTCGCGAAGACGCTCCGCTCGCGGCTTGCGGGCGGCGAACTCGCCGGCGTCGAGCAGTACGAGTTCGATCGTATCCTCTCGTTCGACTTCGAGCGCCCCGACGAGAACACGTGCGTCGTGGCCGAGCTGTTCGGCGAGGGCAACGTCGCCGTGCTCGACGAGACCGGGGAGGTACAACGCAGCCTCGAAACCGTCCGCTTGAAGTCGCGCACGGTCGCGCCGGGCAGCCAGTACGAGTACCCGCAGTCGCGGATCAACCCCTTCGACGTGCGCTACGAGGTGCTCGAGGCCCGGATGGAGGACTCCGACACCGATGTGGTGCGCACGCTCGCGACCCAGCTCAACATGGGCGGCCTCTACGCCGAGGAGTTCTGCACCCGCGCTGGCGTCGAGAAGACGCTCGACATCGCCGACGCCGGCGAGGAGCAGTACCGGGCGGTATACGACGCGATCCAGCGGATGGGCGAGCGCCTCCGCTCCGGGGATCTCGACCCCCGCGTCTACCTGGAGGACGACGCCGTCGTCGACGTGACGCCGTTCCCTCTCGAGGAGCGCGAGGGGAGGGAGTCGGAGGCGTACGACGACTTCAACGCCGCGCTGGACGCGTACTTCCACCGGCTCGATCTCACCGAGGACGAGGAGGTCGACGACTCCCCCGACTTCGAGGCGGAGATCGCGAAGAAGCAACGCATCATCGACCAGCAGGAGGGCGCGATCGACGACTTCGACGAGCGGGCGGCCGCCGAGCGCGAGAAGGCCGAGGCCGTGTACGCCCACTACGACCTCGTCGCCGACGTGCTCTCGACGATCCAGGCCGCCCGCGAGGCGGGACGGGGCTGGGAGGAGATCGACGAGACGTTCCTCGAGGGCGCCGACCGCGGGATCCCCGAAGCCGAGGCGGTCCGCGGCGTCGACGGCTCCGAGGGAACCGTCGCCGTCGACCTCGACGGGACGGTCGTCACCCTGCGGGCCGACACCGGACCCGAAAAGAACGCCGACCGGCTGTACAAGGAGGCCAAGCGCATCGAGGAGAAGAAGGAGGGCGCGCTCGCGGCCATCGAGAACACCCGCGAGGAGCTTGCAGCGGTCAAGGAGCGAAAGGCCGAATGGAAGGCCGCCGACGGCGACCCCGAGGCCGAGGCGGACGCCGAGGAGGAGACCGACGAACAGCAGGACGTCGACTGGCTCTCGCGACCGTCGATCCCGGTACGGCAGCGGGACAACTGGTACGACCGATTCCGCTGGTTCGAGACGAGCGACGACTTCCTCGTGATCGGCGGGCGCAACGCCGACCAGAACGAGGAACTCGTCAAGAACTACATGGAGGGCCGAGACCTGTTCTGTCACGCGCAGGCCCACGGCGGTCCGGTCACCATCATCAAGGCCACCGATCCCTCGGAGGCCGCCCGAGACGTGACCATCCCCGAGCAGTCCCGACGGGAGGCCGCGCAGTTCGCCGTCTCCTACTCGTCCGTCTGGAAGGACGGCCGCGGCGCCGGCGACGCGTACGTCGTCACGCCCGACCAGGTGTCGAAGACGCCCGAGTCGGGAGAGTACATCGAGAAGGGCGGGTTCGTCATCCGCGGCGAGCGCGACTACTACCGCGACATGCCCGCCGAGGTCGCCGTCGGCGTTCAGGTGGAGCCGGAGACGCGGGTCGTCGGCGGCCCGCCGAGCGCGGTCGAAGCGCGCGCGGAGACGACGATTCGCCTCACGCCGGGCCGGTTCGCCCAGAACGACGCGGCGATGAAGTGCTACCGCCTCCTCAAGGACCGGTTCGCAGACCAGGGGTTCGTCCGCAAGGTCGCCTCCGCCGACCGGGTTCAAGAGTTCCTCCCGCCGGGCGAGAGCGACGTACACGAGGCGTAATCCGTGCTCCGGGAGGCGCTGCGGTACCCCCTGGGTCCCGCTGACGCCCGCGGCGCGACCGCGGAGGCGCTCGCCACCGGCGGCGGGTTGCATCTCTTCGCCGCGCTCGTCGCGCCCCTGTGGCCGCTCAGCGTGTTCTCGCTGGTGTCGTGGGTGTTGCTCGTCGGCTATCTCGTCCGGGTGCTCGGCGCGGCCGGCGACGCCGCTGACCCCGCCACGCGCCCGACCTTTCGGCGGCCGTTGGCCCTCCTTCGAGACGGACTCGTCGGGAGCGCACTCTCGGTCGCCGTGTTGCTCGTTCCCGTCGCCGTGCTGCTCGTCACTGTCGGCGGCGCCGTCTCGGGAGCGGCCGGGGGCGGCCCCGTGGACCCGACGACGCCGCTGGGCTACGGCGTGACGCTCGTCGGCGGAACCGTGAGCCTGCTGCTCGCGGTCGGTGTCGCGTACCCGCTGCCGGCGATCCTCGCCGAGTACGGCCGCGCGGACCCGGACGCCGGGGTTCGCGCGCGCGTCGGCGAGGCGGTCTCGTTCGGGTCGCTTCGCCGGACGGTCACCTCCGGGCGGTACTTCTACGCGTGGACAGTCGGGGCGATACTGCTTGCGTTCGGGGCGGCGCTGACCGGCGCCGGCGCCAGGCCCATCCGACTCGTCGGCTTCTTCGGGCTGTTCTACCTGGAGGTCGCCGCCGCCGCCGCGTGGAGTCGTGGAGTCGGCGCCGTCGGCGGAAGCGGCGGGAGTCGTGGGGTCGGTGGAAACCGTTAACCACGCCGCTGGTGACCGTCCGGTATGTTGGAAGACGCGCTCGGGTATCCCCTGCGAACCGACGACCGCGTCGCCACGCTGATCATCGGCGGCGCGCTGATCGTCGCGGGCGTGTTCGTGCTGCCGGCGTTCGTGTTGCAGGGGTATCTGGTTCGCGTGTTGCGCTCGGCGGCGAACGGGGAACGCGAGGCGCCGTCGTTCACTGACTGGGGGGAGCTGTTCGTCGACGGCCTGAAGCTGCTCGTCGTGCAGGTGGCCTACGGCGTCGTGATCGCGGTCCCGATCGTCGCGGCGCTCGTCTCCCTCTTGCTCGGCGGTATCACGGGAAGCGACGCCGGGATCGCAGCGTTTGGAACCGTCAGTCTCCTGCTCCTGCTGACCGCGACGCTGGTGTCGATCCTCGTCGCGTACGTCCTGCCGGCGGCGATGACCAACTTCGCGGTCGCGGGCGAGTTGGGCGCCGCGTTCGACGTCGAGGCGCTGCGCGAGGCGACCCTCTCCGGGCGGTACCTCGTGGGCGTCCTCTTCGGCGTCGTGCTCGGGATCGTGATCGGCAGCGTCGCGAGTCCCTTCGCGCTGATCCTGATCGGGGTCCCGGCGGTGTTCTACGGGCAAGTCGTCTCCTACTACTGCTTCGGGCGCGGATTCGCCGAGGCGACCGACGCGGCGTCCGAGGGCGACGCGGGCGGGGACGCGGACGCAGCCGTCGAGTTCGAATCGGACCAGCCGCGGACGGTCCGGTGAGAGACGCCCGGGACGGCCACCGACGATCCGGTGGCGTCCAGCGTCTCGGAGGGCCTTTGTACGCGCCCCACGGACTCGCGAGTATGCGAATCGACTCGCGCGGCCGCGGCGAGGAGGGGCGCGAGCGCCTGACGGTCACGCCGGAGACCACCGACGACCTGTGGCACCTCTCACACGTCCTCGAACCGGGCGATCTCGTCGAGGCGGACACGACCCGCCGGGTCACCCGCAACGACGACCAACTTCGGGACAAGGGCGGAGAGCGCGAACACATGCGCGTCACCATCGAGGTCGAGGACGTCGAGTTCGCCCGCTTCGCCAATCGGCTGCGCGTCGGCGGCGTCATCGTCGGCTGCTCGCGCGAGGACGAGATCGGTCACCACCACACGATCAACGTCGAGGAGCGCTCGGAGCTCACCGTCGAGAAACACTTCAAACCCGACCAGATCGAGCGCATCGAAGAGGCCGAGGAGGCCACCGGCGCGCCCGACGTCGCCATCGCCACCGTCGAGGAGGGGGCGGCGTACGTCCACACGGTCCAGCAGTACGGCACCGAGGAGTACGCGAGCTTCACCAAACCCACGGGGAAGGGCGAGTACGCCCGTCCGCGCGACGAGCTGTTCGACGAGTTGGGCTCGGCGCTGTCGCACCTCGACCCAGAGGCGGTCATCCTCGCGGGCCCGGGGTTCACCAAGAACGACGCCAACGACTACGTCGACGAGCACTACCGCGACCTGAGCGACCGGGTCACGGTCGTGAACACCTCCGCGGCGGGCGACCGCGGCGTCCACGAGGTGCTCAAGCGCGGCGCCGTCGACGAAGTGCAACGCGAGACGCGAATCGCCCGCGAGGCGGAACTGATCGACGAACTCACCGGACGGATCGCCGAGGGATCGAAGGCGACCTACGGCGTGAACGAGACGATGGAGGCCGCCGAATTCGGCGCCATCGAGACGCTGCTCATCGTCGACGAGCGCCTCCGCGCGGAACGCCAAGGCGAGGGCGACTGGGAGCTCGACGTGAACGACCTCGTCGAGACGGCCGAACAGAAGGGCGGCGACGTGGTCGTCTTCTCCGAGGAGTTCGCGCCGGGCCAGCAGCTGAAGAACCTCGGCGGCGTCGCCGCGCTCCTCCGGTACCGGCTCCAGTGACGATGGACGACGAGCGCGCCTCGGGCCGGCCCGAGTCCGGCCGCGACGCGGCTCGGACCGCAACGGTCGTGACGACCGAGGACGACTGGGACGCGGCCGTCGCGATCCGCATGGCTGTCTTCGTCGACGAGCAGGGTGTCCCCGAGCACCTGGAACTCGACGAGCACGACGAGGACCCCCTCGACTCCGGCGTCGATCACCTGCTGATTCGTGACGCCGACGGAGACGGCCGCGGCGCTGACGGCGCCCGACCGGGGAGCACCCCGCGGGCGACGCCGTCGCCGTCGCCCGGTTGCGCGTGGTCGATGCAGCGGACTACGGCGCGCTCGACCCGGACACGGACCGACTCGCGAAGCTCGAGCGGATCGCCGTTTCCCGCGACCGCCGCGGCGAGGGCTGGGGCGCACGAGCGGTGCGCGCCGCGGAGTCGCGGGCCCGCGAGCGCGGCCTCCCCGAGGCGGTGCTCCACGCGCAGACGCAGGCGGAGGGGTTCTACGAGCGGCTCGGCTACGCCGTTGGCGACGCGGTCGGCGCCTTCGAGGAGGACGGTATCGAGCACGTCAGGATGCGGCGGCGACTGTGAGCCGATCCGACCGGTCGGCCGCCCGGGCGATCGGGTCGCCGTAGCCCGAAACTACAAGCATCGGTGTGAAACACAGAGGCACACCATGACGATCTCGCGTCGGTATCGACGCCACCTCATGTGGGCGACGCTCGCGTTCGGGTTTCTGTTTGTCAACTTTTTCCGCAACTCGACAGCGGTGCTGTCGGGTGATCTCGCCGCGGTGTTCGACGCGACCGCCTCCGAGTTAGGGCTGCTCCACTCGTCGTTCTTCTACGTGTACGCGGCCGCACAGCTCCCCTCGGGGCTGCTCGTCGACCGCTACGGGTCCCGGCGAGTCGTCTCGGTCGGACTCGTCGGGATGGCCGCCGGCGTCGCGGGGTTCGCCGCGGCGGACTCGTTCGCCGTCGGCTTCCTCGCGCGGTTTCTCGCGGGGCTGAGCGGGGCGTCGATCTACGTCGCGGTGCTGCGGTTCTGCGCGAACTGGTACGCACCCGAGGAGTTCGCGACGATGACGGGCTTCACCATCGCCGCCGCGGGTATCGGCGGCGTCTTGGCGACGACGCCGCTGGCGGTGGCGGCGGAGGCCGCCGGCTGGCGCGCGGTGCTGTACGCCGCCGCCGGGGAGTGTTCCTCGCCGGGGTCGGCGTCGGCGTGTTCGTCCGCGACCGGCCGGCGGATCCGGACGACCGTCCCGAGGGGGCCGACTCCGGAACGGACACCGACTCGCTTCGGGAGGTGCTGGCGGGCGCGCGGCGCGTCCTCGGCGACCTCGACACCTGGCTCATGGGCGTGACGCTGTTTCTCATCTTCGGGCTCAACTTCACGGTCGTCGGGCTGTGGGGCGTCCCCTACATCGTTCACCTGTACGACGTGTCGGTGGCGACGGCCGCCTCCGCCGTGCTCGCGGCGAACATCGGCTTCGCGGTCGGATCGCCGGCCTTCGGCGCGCTGTCTGACCGCACCGGCCGCCGGACGGAGGTGATCGTCGGGTCGTGTCTCGCGTTCGTGGTCGCTTACGGCGTCGTGTTCCTCACCGTGACGCCGCCGCTGTTCGTCGTCGCGCTGGCGCTGTTCGTCGGGATGGGGATCACCGGTGGCGCGTCCGTGGCCTACACCGTCGCGAAGGAGCGTCACGCCGACGACAGCGGCGCGGCCACGGGGACGGTCAACGGAATGGCGTACCTCGGCGCGGCCGTCTTCCCCGCGGTGCTCGGGGCGGCGCTCGACGCCTATTGGACTGGTCGCGTCGTCGACGGCGCGCGCGCGTACTCAGCGGCGGGCTACCGCGTTGCGTTCGGGATCGTCGTACTCGGCGGTGTGATCGCGACGCTGTGTGCGATGGCGCTCCACGTTCGCGTCGCCAGGCGCGAGAAGCGGTCGCCGGGCGCGCCGGGAGCCACGTCGGCCTCGGGCGGCGACTGACGGGGATCGAGGGACCGTGATCGGCAGACAGGATCAAGCGGATCGGGACTCCCCCAACAGCGTGAGGCCCGCGCGCGCCAGCGATACGGGCGCGAGAACGACCCCGATCGCGGTGAGGGCGTACGCGGCGATGGCGTACGCCTCCGGTTGCGACTGCGGTCCCTCCAGCGCGGCGACGGCGCTCGCGACGGCCACCATCACCAGGGCGATGGCTCCCTCGACGACCGCGAGCGCCAGGCCGAAGCCCGTCGGTCGGTCCCCCGCGTCGGCGTAGGCGACGACGCCCGCGACCGCCCGCGCGACGACCGACAGCCACAGGAGGGCGACGACGACCATCCCCGCGAGGATGGCGGTCCCGAGCCGACGACCGCCGGGGTCCGGGATTCGGCCGGGCCCAACGACCGTCACGAGCACGGCGACCGCGCCGAGCAGCACGACGAGTCCGAGGCCGCCGCTGGCCGTGATCAGCGGCGACTCGCGGACGCGGATTCGGACGGAGGTGGCGTCGGTCACGTGTCGAGGGGGTCGCGCGTCGCTGTCGGCTCGTTCTACTCTCCGGTCAGCGCCTCGCTCGCCGGTGCGAACTCGATCGTCTCCCCGAGTCCGGCGTCGACGGCCTTCTCGTACAGCAGGTACGCGGACGCGGCCGTCTCGATCCCGGTGCCGCCGGAGTCGAAGACGGTGATCTCGTCGTCGCTCGTGCGGCCCGGTTCCACGCCGGCGACGACCTCACCGAGTTCCGCGTGAATGTGGTCCTCGTCGACGACGCCGGCCTCCAGCGCCGAGAGGAACGAGCCGGCGTCTTGGAGCGCCCGGGCGCGGAGGTCGGGAACGTACGTCGCCCGCCCGATCGTCTCGTGGTCGAGTTCACGCTTGTCGGCGTTGTACTGGCCCATCGCGGTGACGTGGGCCCCCGGCTCCAGCGTCGCCCCGTCGAACACCGGCTCGCCGGCGTTCGTCGCGGTGATCACCACGTCGGCGTCCTCGATGGCGGCGGCCGCGCTCGCGACGGCGGCGACCGATGCGTCGAGGCGGGTGTTCATGTCGCCTGCGAACGCCTCGCGGTGTTCTTTCGTCGGCGAGTACACCCACACGGTCTCCACGTCGCGGACGGTCGCCGTCGCGCGCAGTTGCCCGCGCGCTTGCGCGCCGGAGCCGACCACCGCGACGGAGGTCGCGTCCGCTCGGGCCAGCGCGTCGACGCCGACGGCGCCGGCCGCGCCCGTCTTGTGGGGGTTCATCGAGGCGCCGTCCAGCAGGGCGAGCGGCTCGCCCGACTCTGCGTCGAACAGCGGCGTCATGAACCACGCGTCGCGCGCACCGAACCCCGCGGAGTAGGTGTACCCTCCCATCGCCCCCGTCTCCGGGAGGACCGCAGCGTAGGTCGTGAGGAACCCCGGCGGCTCGGCGTTTACGAGCTTCGTCCGCGGCTCGGCGGGCGCGCCCTCGCCGATCTGGCGGTACGCGTCCCGAACCGCGTCGACGTACTCCGCGGGGTCGGCCAGCCCGGAGATCTCCTCGCTCGTCAGGAACAGCGTCTCGGTCATTGATGGCGATTGGACGGCGGGAGTAAAAAGCGTGGTCGGCGTCGCGCGCGAGCGACCGGGGTGGGACTGTTTCGTCAACTATCGCCGGGCGACCCGCGTCCGCAACGACCTGTACGAGCGTGTGCTGGTCGACTTCAGCGAGGCGCCCGACCGCGTCGCGTTCCCGGTCAGTCGGAACCGCTGACCGACGCCCGCAACGCACGCCGGCGGCGGTGCCCCGCCCGCGGACTTTTGCTACTCCGTCACACACTTCGGGCATGGACACGGGTCGATTCCTCGGCAACCTCCGCGGGACGGCCCGCCCGGCCGGCGTCGGACTCGCGGCGACGCTCGGCGGCGGGCTGTTGTATCTGCCGGGCGGCGTCGCACAGGGTGCCGGCCCGCAGGCGCCGGTGTCGTATCTGCTCGCTGGCGGCGGCATCGCGTGTCTCGCCGTCGCGTTCGCCGTCGTCGCCTCCGGCCCGTTCGCCGAGCGCGGTCCCGTGTACGGTTCGGTGTCGCGGGTGTGGGGTTCGCGGCGCCTCGGCGCCCTCGCCGCGTGGTCGGCACTCGCCGGGTACGTGGCGCTGCTGGCGCTGTTGGCGGAGTGGATCGGTCGGCTCGCGCCCCTCCCGGCGAGCACGGGGGCGTACGTCTCGGGCACCCTCGGGGCGCCGACCGGCTTGGCGGCGCTTTCGGGATTCGGGGTTCCCGCCCCGTTGGTCGGCGACGCCCTCGCGCTCGCCGCCTGCCTGCTCGCGCTCGGCGTCCACCTCGCGGGCACGCGCCGCGCCGCCGTCGCGGCGGCCGTGCCCGGATGGGGGTCGTCCTCGGCGTGGGAGCGCTCCTCGCCGCGGCGTTTCTCCCCGGCGTCGGCGAGTTCGTCGCCGCGAACTTCGACCCGCTATACCCGACATCCGGGCTCCGACGGGCGCCCCTGCGGAGCCTCGTCGGCGGCGTCGGCGTTGCGCTGTTCGCGTTCGTCGGGGTCGAGGCCGCCGCCTACGCCGCCGCGGCTGATCGGCCCGACGACGCCGACGGCCCTCGATCGTCCGGGCTCGCCCCGATCGCCGCCGCGGGCGTCGCCGGCACGCTCGTGACGCTGACGGCGCTCGTCGCGTTGGGGATCATCGACTGGACCCGGCTCACCCTCGCGGACATCCCCGCCGCCGACGCGATCGCCGCGTACCTCCCGATCGATCCGGTCGTGCTGACGGTCGTCGTCTCCACGGCGACGGGCCTCGCGGCGCTCGTCGCGCTGGGCGTGCCCGCCGCGCGCACGCTCGTCGGACTGGCGGAACTGTACCCGCCGCTCGAACACGGGCCCGCGGAACCGCCCGCGCTCGCGCTTATCGCCGTCTACGGCGCCGCCGCCGCGCTCGCGGTCGCCGATCTCGTCTCCCCGGCGTTGTACGTCGCGGTGCCCGGCCTCGCGCTGTCGTATCTCGCGGTCGCGACGACCGCGGTCGCGATGCCCGTCCGTCGACCCGACCTGTGGACCGAGTGCGGGGTCCGCCCGACGGGCGCTGTCGGCCGAGGCGCACTGGCCGGCGCCGTCGCCGTCGCGGCCGCGCTGCTCGGCGTGACGCTCGCGAGCGACCCCGCGACGACGCTCGGGCTGACGCTTCACCGAGTCGCGCTCTCGGTGTTCGAGTTCGAGTTGGTGTCAGACCCGCTCGGCGGGGTTGTCCCGGCGATCGTCGCGTGGCAACTGATCGGACTCGGGTTGCTATTCGTGGTTCGCGACTACCGGGAGTCGCTCGGGATCGAACTCCCCGCGCTCGACGGGGAAGGCGCGGACGCCCGTCCGGAGTCCGACGCCGTCGAGCAGACCGGGTTCGCCGACGAGTCCCCGCCGGAACCGTAACCCGCAACCCCGTGGCCGCCTTGGGTCCGCTGATGGAATCCGGTGCGATCCCCCTCGAGTCGGTCGGGCCGTTCGACCTACAGGCGACCGTCGAGAGCGGCCAGACGTACCTGTGGGACCGCGCAGACGGGAACATGTACGAGTCGATGTCGGCCCACGGCGGCGACCACTGGTACGAAACGGTCGTTCCGCCGATCGAGGGCGTGAGCGACGAGCGCGCGGTCGTCCGCGTCCGTCAGATCGAGGGGCGGTTGGAGTGGGAGTCGACGACCGACGCCGTCCCCCTCCTCACCCACCTTCTGCGACTGGACGACGACCTCGACGCGATCCTCGACGCGACGCCGGACCTCCCCCTCTTGACCAGAGCCTACGAGGAGTACCGGGGGATGCGCCTCGTCCGTGACCCGCCGTTCGCGTGTCTGATATCGTTCATCTGTTCGGCGCAGATGCGCGTGAGCCGGATCCACGGGATGCAGATGGACCTGGCCGAGTCGTTCGGCGACGAGGTCGCGTTCGACGGTCGGACGCTCCATTCGTTTCCGACCCCAGAGCAGCTGGCCGCGCGGACGGAGGAGGAACTGCGTGACCGCTCACTGGGCTACCGTGCGCCCTACGTGCAGCGCACCGCCGGGATGGTCACCGACCGCGAGGCCGACCCCGCTGCGGCGAGCGGGATGGCATACGAGGACGCTCGCGAGTACTTGACTCGCTTCGTCGGCGTCGGCGACAAGGTTGCCGACTGCGTCCTCCTGTTCTCGCTGGACTTCCTCGAAGCGGTGCCGCTGGACACGTGGATCCAGACGGCCATCGCCGACTACTTCCCCGAGTGTGACGCCGGCGGCTACGCAGAGACGAGCCGGGCGATCCGCGAGCGCTTCGGCGGCGAGTACGCGGGCTATGCGCAGACGTACGTCTTTTATTACCTGCGAGCCGGCGGGGAGTGAGTCGGCGAGTCCGCGGTCGTCGGGGTCGTGGAGTCCGCACGACCGACGGCCGAACATTCATGCCCGACCCAGTGGTACAATCTACCATGGACTGTAGGGTCGTCGTCGAGGCCGCGGTGCCGGTGTACGACGTCGAGACGACCGACGAGGCGGTCCGCATCGCGATCTCGAAAACGGGGAAGATGCTCAACCCCGATCTCAACTACGTCGAGATCTCGATGGGCTCGCGGACCTCGCCGGACGGCGAACAGCTCCCGCCGGCGTTCGTGGCGGCCGACGAGGCGCTGGTCGCGCTCGAGTTGGAGATGTCCGTGTTCAACGTGGAACGCGAAGAACACGCGGCGCGGATCGCGCGCAAGGAGATCGGCCAACGGCTCCACGAGATCCCGCTCACGGTCCTGCGCGTCGAACCGCTGGAGGACGGTGACGACGCGGGAACCCGCGGGAGCGACCGGACTGACGAAGACGACGCCACGAGCGACGACCACGGGGAGGAGCGCGCTCCCGTCGAGTCGACTGACGGCGATGCGAACGCGGGCGACGACCTGCTCCCGGAGTTCGAGGAGATGGTCGAAGACGAACGGTGACCCGGAGACCGGTCCGTCCGGGCGAATCGACGCGTCGCTCGCGAGGGTTCTGTATGCACGCGCCTATCGCGTCGCCGGCGCCGCCGCTTGGAGCGTGTTCGGCCGGTCCGGGGGAGTAAGTGCCTGGGTTCAGTCAGCGCGAGGCGCGACGGGCTCGGTCGTCTCCTCGGCGGAGGACGTGATCCCGGACGCCAGCTTGAACACGGCAGCCTTGTGATCCGTCTTGGATCGGTGAATCGACGTCGGTTTGACGCCGAGGTCTTTGTATTCGGTCAGGTCGACATCTGTGCCCCACTCTTCGTACTCGCTGCGTACCTCGCTAAGAAGGCCGTGCAGGTGAATGAGCTCCTGCTTTTTCATGGACGAATCTGGCTTGCGACCCAAGGGTTAAAGACTTATCTTGAGTCTCGTTAGCACGGTGCCCGACGGATTTAGGTAGGACGAGGGATCCGCTCGGAATCTAGCCCTGTCGGACGGCGATGTTTCGGGCGAACGACCCTGAACCGACGGCGTTCGGCGTCCATCAGCTGGCCCGCGCGCGCCATCGGCGGGGTGACGTCCGCGGTGGGAACTCTGCCCGACGGGCCACGAACGTTTTTGAGTCGGCGCACGACTACAGGCGTGTATGGAGTACGACGACATGCTCGACCGCGCGATCGAGGAGACGCCCGACATCGACGAGCGCGGTTCGCGGTTCGAGGTCCCCGACCCGGCTGTTCGCCCGGAGGGGAACGTCACCGTCGTCGAGAACTTCCAGGAGCTCGTAGACACGCTGGACCGCGAGGAGTCGGCGCTGTTGAAGTTCCTGCAAGACGAACTCGGGACGGCGGCGCGCATCGACGAATCCGGGCGCGCGCGACTCACCGGCGACTTCAAACAGGGTCGCGTCGCCGACGCCGTGGCGGGGTACACGGAGGGGTACGTGATCTGCTCGGAGTGCGGCCTCCCCGACACGCGTATCGTCGAACAGGGCGGCACAGACGTGCTCAAGTGCGACGCCTGCGGCGCGATCACCAGCCTCGGGGAGTAACTCGCCCTCCGAATCCGGATACCCCGTCACCCGGAGTGCTCATTGGAACTGTTTCAGCGCGTCGAGGTCTCGCTCGGTCCGCATGAACTCCGCGAGCCGACGCGTCGCGTGACAGGAGGGGCACGAGAAGTTCTCCCTGTGGTTCGGGAGGTCGGTGGGCGACTTCTCCCAGTCTTTCGAGCACTCGGGACACATCAGTCGAACGAAGGCCTCCACCATACGCCGGGTCGTCGCTCGGGGGACAATAAAGCGTTGCGGGCGTTCTCGGCGGGGTGCGGTCTCGCTTAGTCAATCCAATAGGAAGGGATCGGTGACGAGAGTCGGCCTCGAGGCGCCAGCGAGAGAAACAGGCCGCGGAAAAACCACGTACCGCACGTCGACGGGAGCAGCGAGATCAGGCGGCCGCGCGGTCGCGGTCGCCCGCGCCGGGTGTGCCCTCTGCGTTCTCTGCGGCGTCGAGCAGCTCCTTGTAGCGGTTCCGGATGGTCACCTCACTCACTCCCGCGACCTCGCTCACCTGACTCTGCGTCAGCGCCTCGTTGGTGAGCAGCGACGCGGCGTAGACGGCGGCCGCGGCGAGGCCCACCGGCGACTTCCCGCTGGTGACGCCGGCCTCTGCAGCCGTCTTCAACAGCCCGCGGGCGCGCCATTCCCCCTCGTCCGACAGTCCCAGCTCGGAGGCGAACCGCGCGAGATACTGCGCGGGGTCGGCGGGCGCGACCTCCAGCTTCAGCTCGCGGACGATGTAGCGGTACGTCCGCGTGAGCTCCATCCGGTCGACGCGCGACACCGCCGTCAGCTCGTCGAGCGAGCGCGGGGTGTTCGCCTGCCGCGCGGCGGCGTACAGGCTCGCCGAGGCGACGCCTTCGATCGAACGACCGGGGAGGAGGTCCTCGTCGAGCGCGCGGCGGTAGATGACCGACGCGGTCTCGCGGACGTTCTCGGGCAGCCCGAGCGCGGAGGCCATGCGGTCGATCTCGCCGAGCGCCTGCTTGAGGTTGCGCTCTTTCGAGTCGCGCGTGCGGAACCGCTCGTGCCACGTGCGCAGGCGCTGCATCTGCTGGCGGCGCTCCGAGGAGAGCGCCTTGCCGTAGGCGTCCTTGTTCTGCCAGCCGATGTTGGTCGACAGCCCGTTGTCGTGCATCATCTTCGTCGTCGGGGCGCCCACGCGAGATTTGCTCTCGCCGTCGCGGTTGAACGACCGCCACTCGGGGCCGCGGTCGATGGCGTCCTCTTCGACGACGAGACCGCAGTCTCGACAGACCGTCTCGCCGTGCTCTTCGTCGGCGACGACGTTGCCGCCGCACTCGGGGCAGGCCCGAACGGACTCGGTCTCCTCGACCTGTTCCCCGGGTCGCTCTTTCGCTTCTTTCTCGCGCTGCGTGTAACTACTGAGGGTGGTTTCTGATTCGCTCATTGTATGCTCCCGGATCGACGGCGGTTCGGAGGCGAAAAAATCGACCTCCGACCGTGTCGTCCTTACTACTCGTTACGCATAGGAAGTATATAAATGTTTTGCTGGCGTGCACGCCGCTCTCACGCCTCGAGGATACGAGAAACCGTCGTATTCCGGGGTATTCAGACTGATCGATGTCGGCGTAAGTATAGATAAAAATCGTTCGGTATTCCGGATCGATGCGGACGTAAGGCTTGCGCCGCATCGCCCGCACCGTGCCGTGGACGCGGAGTCAGTTACTCTGCCACCCTGTGTGCTCGCAGACACAGCCAACCTTGCGGAGCAGACTCAGGTCCACGGACCGGCAACACTTACGACGATGCGGGGTCGGTCTCCGCCATGAGCGACGCCTACATCGTGGGGGCGGGCCAGTCGTCGTTCGGCTCGTTCCCCGAGGCGACGTATCGGACCCTCTTCCGCGAGGCGTACGAGGCCGCCAGGCCGGCTGATCTCGACGCGACCGACGTCGACGAGGCGTTCGTCGGCACGCTCGGCGTCGGCGGCAGACAGCTCGGCCTCGCCGGTCCCGCCGTCACCGAGCACGTCGGCCTCCACGGGGTTCCCTGTACGCGCGTGGAGAACGCCTGTGCCGCCTCCGGCTCCGCGCTCCGCCAGGCCGTGATGGCGGTGCGCTCGGGAATGGCGGACCTCGTCCTCGCGGGCGGCGTCGAGGTGATGACGGACGCCTCCGCCGAGGCGACGAAGTACTGGCTGGGCGTCTCCGGAGAGACGGAGTGGGAGCGGATGGCCGGAACGACGTTCTCCGGCGTGTACGCACAGATGGCGGACGCGTATCTCCGGGAGTACGACGCGCCCCGTCGAGCGCTCTCTGCGGTCGCCGCCAAGAGCCACGCGAACGGCGCGCGGAATCCGAAGGCGCACCTCGGCTTCGAGTGCTCGGTCGAGGACGCCGAGGCGGCCGCCGTCGTCGCCGACCCGCTCACGCTGTATCACTGCTGTCCGACGAGCGACGGCGCCGCCGCGGTGCTGGTCGCGAGCGAGGACGCCGCCGCGTCCTTCGACGAGCGCGTTCGGGTCGCCGGCGTCGGGGCCGCCTCCGACCGCGTCGGGCTGTTCCAGCGGGACACCTACACGCGGATCCCCGCCAGCGAGTCGGCCGCGGCGACGGCGTACGACCGCGCCGGCGTCGACGACCCGCGGGTCGACCTCGACTTCGCCGAGGTGCACGACTGCTTCGCCATCGCCGAGCTGCTCGCCTACGAGGATCTCGGGTTCTGCGATCGGGGTGAGGCGGCCGCGCTCGCAAGCGACGGCGTCACGGCCGCCGCCGGCGACCTCCCCGTCAACACCTCCGGCGGGCTGAAGTCGAAGGGCCACCCGATCGGCGCGACCGGCGCCGGACAGGCGGTCGAGGCGTTCGATCAGCTGACCGGCGCTGCCGGCGAGCGCCAGCTCGACGACCCCCAGCGCGGGCTGACGCACAACGTCGGCGGGTCCGGCGGCGCGGCCGTGGTTCACGTGTTCGAGGCGGCGGGGGTGACCGGCGCGTGAGCCGACCTGAACCGGATCGCGGGGCAGATGCAAACGCGACCGAGGACCGAGCCGACCCCGACGCGCGACTCCTCGGCGTCGGCGCGTACGCGCCGTCGGCCGGGCTCCCCGCGAGGCGATCGTCGAGGCGTGGGGCCGGTCGCGCGCCCGCGGCGTCGACGCGGTCGCGGTTCCGGCGGCGGACGAGGACACGCTCACCATGGGCGTGGCGGCCGCCGAACGCGCGCTCTCGGCTGCCGGGGTCGCCGCGGGCGACCTCGCGGGGCTCGCGTTCGCGACCACAACGCCACCGCTGGCGGAGGAAGACCTCGTGCCGCGGCTGGGCGGCGCGCTCGGCGTCGCCGCTGACGCGCGGACCCTCTACGCCGGTCGGAGCACGCGCGCGGGAACGCGGGCGCTTCGAGGCGCGCGCGACGCCGCAGCGTTCCCTGCGCTCGTCGTAGCCGCCGACGCGCCCCGAGCGGCGCCGGCGTCCCCCGAGGGGCACGCCGCGGGGGCGGGGGCCGCTGCAGTTGTCCTCGGCCCCGGGACGGGCACGGGCGCCCACCTCGTCGGCGACGCCGAGGTCGCGGCCGACTACCCGGGAACGAGATTCAGACGGACCGGCCGCGAGGAGACGGAGGGGTTGGGCGTCACGGCGTACGACCGGGCGGCGTTCGCGCGGCCGACCCGCGCGGCCGTCGACCTGCTCGGCGACGACCCGAACGCGCCAGACCCGGAAGCGGCTGCCGCGTTCGCGGTGACTGCGCCCGACGGTGACCGCTCCCTTCGGGCGGCGCGGACGGTCGGGCTGGACGCCGACGCGGTGGCGACACCGGTTGCGACACTGGGCGACACCGGCGCGGCCGGGCCGCTTCTGGGCTTGGCGGCGGCGCTTCGTGAGGGGGCGACCCCGACGCTCGTCGTCGGCTGGGGCAGCGGCGCCGGCGCGGACGCCCTCCTCGTCGACGGGCTCGCGCCCGTCGAGGCCGATCTGGCCACCGACGAGGAGCTGTCGTACGCGGCGGCGCTCAGGCGCTGCGGCGAGATCACGCGCGACGAGCCGCCGGCGGGGGCGGCGCGGCGGTGTCGGTGCCGACGTGGCGGCGGTCACAGCCAGCGCGCTACCGGCTCCGGGCGGGTCGCTGTCCAGACTGCGGCGCGCTCGCGTTCCCCCGGACGGCGCGTGTCCCGACTGCCACGGGCTCGTCGACTACGAGCCCGTTCACCTTCCCAGCGCGGGCGTCGTCGAGACGGTGACCGGCGTCTCGCCCGACGGGGCGCCGCCCGAGTTCGCTCGGCAGGCCGAGCGCGGCGGGGAGTACGCAGTCGCGATCGTTCGGTTCGAGCGCGACGGCGCGGCAGCGAGCGTCCCCATGCAGGTCGCGGACGCGAAGCCGGACGCCGTTGCCGCCGGTGACCCGGTTCGGGCGGTGTTCAGACGGATCTACGAGCAGGAGGGTGTGGTCCGGTACGGCCGAAAGGCGAAGCTCGTGAGCGAGGACGGATGAGTCGGTCGGGAGTTCGGCGTGAAAAGTGCCCGCGGGGGCCACGTCGTACCTGGGGGGGATGAGAGAGGCACACGACGGGACGGCCGTCCGCAGGCAGTGTTGATGTATCCCGTTGTGTGTAATCAGCGTTACGGCTGACCGCCGTCGAACCGCCACCCGTCGACGCCGTCCGTCCGCGCCGCGCTGGCGGAGTGTCGTGTCACCACGACCCACAGATATATGTACTACAGTCGCCTCACGGGAGAACGAGGTACACGCGAATGGCGAAAGGTACGGTCGCATTCTTCAACGACACTGGCGGGTACGGATTCATCGAAACCGAGGACGCGGACGACGACGTCTTCTTCCACATGGAGGACGTCGGCGGCCCGGACCTCGAGGAAGATCAGGAGGTCGAGTTCGACATCGAGGAGGCCGAGAAGGGCCCACGAGCCACAAACCTCCAGCGCCTGTAGGGTGCTATCCGAGGTATCGTACCCGGACCGTCAGCGGTCCGTCGGAGCCACTCAGTTCGACCTGTTCTTGCAGCGACGCGCGCGCCGCCGAGCGCCAGCGCTCTGCGCCGGTCCCGGGGAACCGCGGGAATCCGTCGGAGAGAAACGCTCGCGGCTCGACGTGAATCGGCTCGGCGTCGGTGTCGCCGTCGTACTCCCCTTCGGCGCCCGCGATGTGGAGTCGCGCGCGCATCCGCCCCGAGAACGGCGGGGTGATCCGGAGGACCGCCTCGCGACGCCCGCGATCGCGGGCTTCGAGCGCCGCGATCACGTCGTCGACGGTGACGGCAAGTGCGCGGATCTCCGAGGAACCTGTCTCGTCCGTGTTCGACACGGTCGGCTTACGGCTCCGCGTGTGTGGTCTGTTCGAGCTTGCCCGAACAGTCCGGGCACGTCGCTCGGTAGGAGAGAACGCTGACGCTCGTTCCGCACTCGCGACAGACGAATGACCGTCCAACCATCGCCCGTTCGTTTGATCGACACGGTGTTAAATGTTACCACGGACTGTCGGCCGTGAGTATTGCGGTATCTCCCACCGGGTCGCGTACTCCGGTGGAGCCGCGGCTGTGCCCGACTGTCCCTCGGCGTGGCTGCCGGTGTTGTACGGACTGAGCGACAGCGAGTTCGGGAACTCGAAATTGAAACGCTGAGCGGTTCTCGGACGATCGACGGTCGTCGGCTGCTCCGTTACTCCCCGTGGTCGGTGACGAAGTCGGGCTCGACGGTCTTTTCGGCGACCTCCCCCCGGAGGTGCTCGACGAACGCGCTCGGGTCGATGTCGTTGCGCTCGTTCTCGAAGCGGTCGCGAACCGAGATGGTCTCCGCCGATTCTTCGTCGCCGCCGACGACGACCATGTACGGCACGCGGTCGTCGTGGGCCGCGCGGATCTTCCGGCCGATGGTCATGTCGCGGTCCTCGACTTCGACGCGGAACTCGGAGAGCTGGTTCTTCACGCGGTGGGCGTACCCGAGGTTGTCGTCGGAGATGGGGAGGATCCGAACCTGTTCGGGCGCCAGCCAGAACGGGAAGTCGCCGCCGAAGTGCTCGATGAGCACCATGAAGAAGCGCTCGTAGCTCCCGTACAGCGCGCGGTGGATCATCACGGGGCGGTGTTCTTGGTTGTCCTCGCCCGTGTACGTCAGGTCGAACCGCTCGGGCATGTTGAAGTCCAACTGCACCGTCGGGCCGTCCCACGACCGGCCGAGCGCATCCTCGAACGAGAAGTCGATCTTCGGGCCGTAGAAGGCGCCGTCGCCCGGCTCGATCCCCCACTCCAGCGAGGAGGATTCGAGTACCGACTCCAGTTGGGACTCGGCCTGTTCCCACACCTCGTCGCCGCCGACGGACTTCTCGGGGCGCGTCGCCAGATCGACGGACACGTCCAGGTTGAACGTCTCCAACACCTGCTCGATCCCGTCCATCACCTGTCGGACCTCGGCTTCGATCTGGTCGGGCCGGACGAACAGGTGGCCGTCGTCGATGGTGAACGCCCACGTCCGCGAGAGGCCCGACAGCTCGCCGCGCTGCTCCTTGCGGTACACCTTCCCGTGCTCGGCGTAGCGCACCGGGAGGTCGCGGTAGGACCACGAGCCCTGGTCGAAGATGGTGGCGTGCCCGGGACAGTTCATGGGCTTCAGGCCGTATTCCTCCTCGTTCACGTCGAAGAGGAACATGTCGTCCTGGTAGTTCTCGTAGTGGCCCGACTGCTCCCACAGCTCCGTCCGGAACACGTGCGGCGTCTCGACCTCGCCGTAGCCCGCGTCGTCGTTGAGGTCGTTGACGTACCCCTCCAGCTCCGAGAGGACCGTCTTACCCGGCGGGTGATACAGCGGCAGGCCCGGGCCGGTGACCGTCGGGATGGAGAACAGGTCCATCTCGCGGGCGATCTTGCGGTGATCGCGCTCTTTGGCCGCCTCGCGCATGTTCAGGAACTCCTCCAGATCCGACTCCGATTCGAAGGCCGTTCCGTACACGCGGGTCAGCTGGTCGTTCTCCTCGTCGCCGCGCCAGTACACCGAGGAGATGCTCAACAGCTCGAAGGCGCCGATCTGCCCGGTCGACTCGACGTGCGGTCCCTTACAGAGGTCTCGCCAGTCGTTTTGCTCGTACACCGAGACGGGGTCCTCGCCTGCGGCCTCCTCGTTCAGGATCTCCGTCTTGTACTCGTTATCCCCGTACTCGTCCAACGCGTCCTCGCGGGACACCTCCAGGCGACGGATCCCGTAGTCCGACTCAACGATGTCGGCCATCTCGGCTTCGATCGCCGGGAAGTCGTCCTCGTCGATGTCGACGCCGGCGACGTCGTAGTAGAATCCCTCCTCGGTCGGCGGGCCGATTGCGAGCTTCGCTTCGGGGTGCACGCGCTGGAGCGCCTGCGCGAACACGTGCGCCGTCGAGTGGCGAAGCACCTGCAGGTACTCCTCGCTCTGGTCGGTCACGATCTCGATCCGCGCGCCGTCGTGGACGGGCGCGGCCTTGTCGACGAGCTCGCCGTCGACGACGCCGGCGACGGTGTCGCTCCCGAGTCCTGGCCCGATCTCGTACGCCACGTCCTCGACGGATGCACCCTCTGAGACGGACAGCTCCGAGCCGTCCGGCAGGGTGACGATGATGTCGCTCATACGCGTTCGGTGCCGCGGGGCGCGAATAAGTCTTGTCGAACCGCGCGAGAGCGCGACGGAGCGACCGTTCAGAGCGGCCGACGGCGGTCGTTCGGGGATCGTGACCGCGACGACGCGGCCGCCCGCGACCCCCGCCCGCTCGGCTCACAGTCCCGCTTCGGAAAGACCCAACACCGACGACGGCGAACCGGGTGGTATGGACCTCACCGTCGACGCTGACCGTCTCCGCGACGACATCGAAGCGACCGCCGCGTTCGGCGACATCGACGCGGGCGAGGGCCGCGGCCGGACCGTCCTCGTCGGGACCGAGGCGAACCGCCGCGCTCGCGAGTACCTCGTCGATCGAATGGAATCGGCCGGCCTCGACGTGACCGTCGACGCCGTCGGCAACGTGGCGGGCGCGTGGACGCCCGACGGCGCCGACCCCGACGCCGCACCCGTCACCGTCGGCAGCCACCTCGACTCGGTGCCTGAGGGCGGTATCTTCGACGGTCCCCTCGGCGTCTACGCCGCGCTCGAGGCCGTCCGCGCGATGCGGGACGCCGGCGTCACGCCCGACCGCCCCGTCACGGTCGTCTCGTTCACCGAGGAGGAGGGGCAGCGGTTCGCGGACGGCCTGCTCGGCTCCTCCGTGGCGGCCGGGGAGCGCTCCGTCGAGGAGGCGCTCGCGCTCACCGACGACGACGGCGTCACCCTCGAAGAAGCGCTGGAGGACATCGGTTTCCGCGGCGAGGGCCGTCTCGACGCGACCGGGTGGGACGCCTTCTACGAGCTCCACATCGAACAGGACACGGCGCTGGAGGAGGCGGGCGTCCCCGTCGGCGTCGTCACGACGATCACGGGGATCACCCACCTCGACGTGGAGATCGTGGGCGAGGCGAACCACGCGGGCGCGACGCACATGCACGACCGGACGGACGCGCTCGCGGCCGCGGCCGAACTCGTGCTCGACGTGGAGTCGGCCGCGAACGAGGTCGTCGACGCGAGCAGTGACTCGGCGGTCGGCACCGTAGGATCGCTCGACGTGTCGCCCAACGCGACGAACGTCGTTCCCGGTCGCGTCGAGGCGGGCGTCGACATCCGCGACGTGGAGTACGACTCAATGGAGACGGTCGTCGGCGCCGTCCGCGATGCCCTCGCACGCATCGAGACCGAGCGCGGCGTCGACACCGACTTCGAGCGCCCGTTCGACCTCCGGCCGACGCCGATGGCCGAGCGGCTCCGCGAGGCGGCCCACCGCGCCGGCGACGCCGCCGGGATCGGGACGATGGACCTCCACTCGGGCGCCGCTCACGACACGATGCACGTCGCCGACGTGACGGACGCGAGCCTCCTGTTTGCCCCCTCCCGGGAGGGTATCAGCCACAACCCCCGGGAGTGGACCGACTGGGACGACTGCGCGGCCGCGACGCGGGTGCTCGCCGGCGCTATCGCCTCCACCGCGGGCGTCGCCGAGCGGTAGGCCTCACCCTATCCACCCCGTCGCTGCTCACGCCGCGAGCGCAACGTCCAGGTATAGCATCACTACGACGCCCAGCATCGTCCCGAGCGTCGCAACCCGCTCGTGGCCCCGCGAGTGCGTCTCCGGGAGGATCTCGTCGGAGATGACGAACAGCATGCCGCCGGCGGCGAAGCCCATCGCGTACGGGAGGATCGGGGCGGCCATGGTGACGGCGACGGCACCGACCACGGTCAGCGGGATCTCGACGAGCCCCGAGCGGATCCCCGTGAGCGCGGCGTAGGTCCCGCGGTCGAAACCGGCGTTGACCGCGGCGATGGACACCGCCAACCCCTCGGGAACGTTCTGGATGCCGATCGCGAGCATGAGCGAGAGCCCGTTCGCGACGTTCCCGGAGCCGAAGCCGACGCCGACGGCCAGCCCCTCGGGCATGTTGTGGATCGTGATGGCGACGATGAAGAGGATCACGGACGCGACCTTCGCGTCGACGACCGTCTGGTCTGGGCGCGCTCGACCCGTGACGAGGACGTGGACGTGCGGGACCCAGTGGTCGGCCTGATCCAGCACGAGCACGCCGAGGACGATCCCGGCGAGCACGGGGACCGGCGAGAGCAGTCCAGTCGCCGGGACGCCGGGGACCACCACCTCCGTCAGGTCGATCCCGGGGACGATGAGCGACGTGAACGACGCCGCGAGCATGACGCCGGCGGCGAAACCGAGTGCACCGTCGAGCAGTCGGTCCCCGGGGTCGCGCACGACGAGCACCAGCAGGGCGCCGACCATGTTCATCCCCGCGATGACGCAGCCGGCGACCAGCGCCTGGGTGACGGGGTTCGTCCCGACCAGATCGACGAACGCTCGCTCGAACACGTCTGAGCCACCGCCCGGACTCCATCAAAAGCTACCGGTCCGGGCGAGCCTCCTCGGCCGCTCAGTCGTCGTCACCGGGAACGGCCGCGGCTCCGATCTGGTCGCCGTCGCCCTCGGCGACGCGGAACCCGCCGGTCTCCTCGCGGCCGGCGATCTCGCGTTGCGGGTAGGGGATCTTGATCCCGGCGTCGTCGAGGGCGGTTTTCACCTCGCGGACGACCGCGGCGGTCGCCAGCGCGCGCTTTGGCGCGCTCGGCGTGTCGATCCAGAACCGACACTCGAGCACGACGGCCGAGTCGCTCAGCGACTTCGGGACCACCTGCGTCGGCGGATTGTCCTCGACGTGGTTCACGTCGGCGAGGGCCTCGCCGACAACCGCCTCTGCGCGCTCCAGATCGGCGTCGTAGTCGACGCCAACGTCGACCGAAAGCCGGAGCTGTCCCATCCGGGTCCGGTTGGAGATGGTCGCGTTGGCGACGCGCTCGTTCGGGATGACGACGACCTCGCCGCTTGCGGTGCGGATTCGGGTGTTGATCACGGTGATGTCCGCGACGATCCCCTCCTCGCCGTCGATCTCGACCCAGTCGCCCAGCTCGAACGGCCGCGAGAACATGAGGACGAACCCGGCGATGAGCGACCCGATGGTCGTGCGCGCGGCCGTCCCGATCACGATTCCGAGGAACCCCGCGCCGACGAGCAGGCCGCCCAGGTCGATACCCCACACCGTGAGTCCGCTCACGATCGCGGCCACCAGCACCGACACCTGGAGCACGCGGAACACGATCCCCTGCTGGTGTTGGTTGATCGCGTCGGACTCGGCGGCGTAGTCGTCGAGGCGAGACTCCAACACGTCGATCGCGATCAACGCGGCGGCGACGACTCCGACCGACGTGAGCGCCTTCGCCAGCGTCGGCAGCGTCGCGGCCATCGCGGCCACCGTCGCGAGCGCCACGTCGACGTACCCCCACACGACCAGGATCGCGAGCCCGGAACCGAGCAGCACCGCGAACTGGAGGGTGCGGACGATTGCGTTGATCGGGACTCGCCAGTCGAACTCCGATGCCTCGACTGGAACGCGCTCGTTCGCGAGCACGCGGTCGCGGACGAGCGTGTGGACGATCCGTACCGCCCGCGGCGTGAACAGCAGCGCCGTCACGCCCGCCGACGTGAGGAGGACGACCGTCGCCGCCAGCCGCGCTTCGGTCGTCACGAACCCCTCGAGGGTCTCCCGGAGGGCCGCGAGGAGCGCAAGTCGCATACCCTCGCAACTGACACGGGAGCAAAAAGCGCGGCGGTGCGCCTATCGGACGCGATTCTCAGTTGCGGTGCGGTCGCTCCGACGGCCCCGTCTACAGTCGCTTGCTCACGTACGGGCCGTCCTGGTGGTAGCCGAGCTTGTCCCGGTAGTAGCCGCGCACGCCGATCCCGGAGATCACAGAGAGCTTCGGGAAGCCGGCGTCGTCGGCGATGTCCTCGGCCTCTCGGAGCAGCCGCCGACCGTACCCGCGGTGTTGCCAGTCCCCGTCGTCGGCGGACCCGGCGGTTCCGCCCGCGGCTCCCCCGTCGCCCGCGCCGTCGAACGTCGCCGGCGACCCGTACACGTGAAGTTCCCGGACGAGCGCCGCGTCCGTCAGTTCCCGGCGCACGGCGTCGCCGTCGGCCGCGGGGCCGGCGCCCGGCGCGGCGTGTGAGTACGACGGGAACCGGAGGCGACAGAACCCGATCAGCAGGTCCCGTTCGGCGTCCTCGAAGGAGATGAAGTGTTCCAGCCCGCCGCCGGACTCGTAGGTCACCACGTCCAGTTCGACGTCTTCGGGGCGCGGGTCGGCGTCGTTGTGCCCGACCTCGCGGGCGCGGATGTCACGCAGGGTGTAGCCCTTCTCGTCTGCGCGCTGCTCGGCCAGTTGCCGGAGGTTCGACTTCCAGACGCCGGCGTCGATGAAGTCGGCGGGGATGTCGCGCTGGACGCGCTGGAGCCGGCAGTACTTCGGGATCTGATCCATCGCGTCGGCGACGAGATCGGCGGCCTCGTCGTTGTCGAGCGGCTCGAACTCGTCGCGCCGCCACGAGTCGTACACCCGGGTGCCGCGGACGACGAGCGTCGGGTAGATCTTCAGGTAGTCCGGGCGCCAGTCGGGGTTCTCGAACAGCTGTCGGAAGTCCTCCCGACACATCTCCGCGGTCATTCCGGGCTGCCCCGGCATCATGTGGAAGCCAACCTTGAACGCGGCGTCGCGCAGCCGACGGTTCGCGTCGACCGACGCCTGGTTGCCGTGGCCCCGGTGCATCTCGCGGTTCACGCGCTCGTAGGTCGTCTGGACGCCGACCTCGACCTTCGTGCCGCCGAGCGTCAGCATCCGGTCGATCTGCTCGGGGTCACACCAGTCGGGCTTCGTCTCGAACGTGATGCCGACGCAGCGCACGTCGGCCTGTTCGTTGCGCGACTTCACGTCCTCCAGATATTCGAAGTCGTACGCCGCCGGATCCTGCGCGAAACTACGCCCCTCGGCGGGGTTCGGCCGCGCGTCGGTGTCGTACTCGTTCATCGCCTGCAGCGCCCGCTTGACGAACCACTCCTGGTAGTCGTGCGAGCGGGCGGTCATCGTCCCGCCCATGAGGATCAACTCGGCCTTGTCGACCGGGTGACCGATGTGGCGCAGTTGCTCCAGGCGGAGGGTGACCTGGCCGTACGGGTCGTAGTCGTTCTGCTGGCCCCGAGCGGCGGCGGGCTCGTGGCCGGTGTAGCTCTGGGAGGAGTCGAACTCGGAGGCGGGGCCGCCCGGGCAGTAGAGGCACTTCCCGTGCGGGCACGTGTGCGGCGACGTCATGATCGCGACCGGCGACACGCCCGAGGCGGTGCGCACGGGCTTGCGCCGGACGACCTCGCGGACCGCCTCCCTCCGGCCCTCGGGGGCACGCTGGAGGAGGTCGGTGTTCTGGGGCACCTTCGGCGAGGAGAACGCCGAGCAGGCGTCGAGCTTGGCGGATTCGAGGCCGTCGCGGTCGACCTCGCCGTCGAGAATCTGCTCGACGAGGTGTGCGCAGGCGCGCTCGAACGCCTCGGGCTCGTCGGACTGCTCGGCGTACGCCGACAGCTCGGGGTCCGGCTCTGCGGTGCCGCTCATTAGGTGTGAGTGGTCGCGTTCGGTGGGTAAGGGTTTCGTTCGTGGGGATCAGTGCTGCGCGGCTCTGCGGGCCCGGTCAGGGAGCCCGATCCGTCGGAAGTCTCGCCCACAGCCACGTCCTCCTCCGGCCGATTCGCTCGGCACTCGCTCCGCTCGGTCCTCCTCATCCCTGTCAGATCAAGCCTTGCTGTGTTCACACTCGCGTCGCTCGCGTGAACCTCGGGCGCGTCGGCCGGAAACGGAGCCTCGCCGGCACGCGCCACCGCGTGAGAGCGATTCCGTTCGTACCTCCTCGGAGAAGACGGACCGCGATAAGACGGAGGCCCGCGTCGCGCTCAGTCGTTCAGCTGTCCCGCGACCGCGTCGACGACGGCGTCGGTCACCTCGTCGCGGCGGCCGGCGAGGTACTCGATGCGGCCCTGGCGAACGCCGACGGCGGTGACGCCCGCGTCGGGCACCGCCATCGCGGCGTCGCCGGCGGCCGAGCGCACGTCGACGTCGCCGTCGGCGCGCACGTACAGCTCGTCGGTGCCGTACACGACCGTCGCGTCGCGCTCGCCCCGCCGCTGGAGTTCGTCGGCCAGCAGCGTCGTCGACGGGAAGTCGAAGCGGTGGCTGTACGCGTCGGCGTCGAGCGCGGCGAAGGTGAAGTCGTCGACCTCTCGCTCCTCGATGTTCGCCTCGGCGGTCTCCAGTTCCGTCTCCAGCTTCTCGCGGAACTGTCCCGCGATGTGGCCCGCGAGGTCGCCGCCCTCGCTGTCGAAGAGGATGTCGGTGATCAGTTCGCGCTTGTCCTGGTAGCTCTGGTAGTACGCCTCCAGCGCGATTGCCTCGCGCAACTCGGTGACGCGATCGGCGTCGACGCCGGCGTCGGTCGCGAGGTCGGCGTACGCCTCGGGTGTCCCCTCCCAGTAACTCACCGCCGGGAGGTGCGCGAGGTCGTCGGTCACGTCCCCGTTCACGGTCGCAGCCAGCACCGACGCGATCGCGCCGGTGGTCAGGTCGGCGGTCTCGGCGCCCGCGAGCCCGGGGTTGACGAGCGTCGCGACCGCGTCGGCGATCTCGGGATCCGCCGTCGCGGCGTCGACGACGACGCGCTCGGCGTCGTAGACGCCCAGCAGGTCGAGCCCGTCCTCGGACTCGACGGTCGAGCCGGTGCCCAGCAGGAGCACGAGCGGGAGCTGCTCGCCGTGGCGGTCGCGGTCCTGGAGCATCCGGGTCGCGTCCTTCGTCGCCGCGTCCATGTCGTACACCGGCTCGTCGAGCGGCCGGCGCGTGAAGTAGTGGTACTCGGCGTCGCTCTTGGCGTGCTCCTCGCGGATCAGCGGGAGGACCGCGCGCTCGACGGCCGCGCCGGCGACGTAGCCGTCGGCGGTGGCGGCGTGGCGAACGACGATCGGGCGGGACTCGATGACCGCGCGGCGGACGGCTTCGGCGGCCTCGAGCAGGTCGTCGCCGACGGTCTCGATCGCCGGGTGCTCGCCGAGGGTGACGACGCCGTCGGGGCGGGCTTCGTCCGTCAGCGCGTCGGCCAAGCGTCGCTCGACGGCCGCGCTCTCATTTCCCTCGAGCGCCGCCAGCGCATCCGTTTCGACCTGTATCTCGTTGCGCCGGACCTCCACGTCGCCCTCGAGGCGAACGATGTCGCCGACCTCGATCTCGGGGTAGGCGCGGACGCCGGCCTGCACGAAGGCCGCGCAGTCGACGACGCCCGTCTCGTCGCGCAGTTCGAACACCGTCGGACCGCCCGTCTGGCGCGCGCCGACGACCTCGCCTTCGATGCGGATCGTCTCGCCGACGCGGTCGGACAACGTGCCGATGTCAACGCGCTCGCCGTCGTCGTCGGGCGTCGACTGCTTCTGTTCGCGGACGGCCTCGACGTCGTCGCCGTCGTCGCCGTCGTCGCTGTCTTCGGACGCGCCCTGGGCCGCCTGCGATTGGCCGCCCTCGGACCCGCTGTCGTCGGCCTCGGCCTCTGTCGTCGATCCGTCGCCGCCATCGTTGGGCTCGTCGGCCGCCTCGGACTCGTCGTCGGTGCCGGGCTCGTCGGGCGTCGGTTTGTGTGTCACGGCGGAGTCGCCGCTGCCGTCCTCGCTGTCGTTCGAGTCGGGCTCGACTTCCTCGGTCCCGTCCTGAGCGAGCACGCCGCGGAACTCTCGCTCGGACTGCCGGATGGACCACGCGAGGTCGACGTTGCCGTTCTCGCGCACGTTCTTCACCTGGACGAACACCTCGTCTCCGGGCTCCCAGTCGAGCGA
The DNA here is from genome assembly GCF_030127145.1 of Halobaculum halobium. Taxonomy (NCBI): domain Archaea; kingdom Methanobacteriati; phylum Methanobacteriota; class Halobacteria; order Halobacteriales; family Haloferacaceae; genus Halobaculum; species Halobaculum halobium. The sequence goes on along the minus strand of NZ_CP126158.1, from coordinate 464,082 downwards.
CTCGAGCCGGCGGTCGAGTTCGGAGCGGTGCAGGAGGCCGGTGACGTTGGACGACAGGTCGATGAACACGCCGAAGTCGGCGTAGCCGTCGACGATGCCGCTGTAGAATCGGTTCGGTTTCAGTTGGTTCGGGTCGTTGCCGCGGAACTCGAAGACGACGTCTTCCTCGTGGGAGGAGCAGATGCGTCCGTCCACGGACGCACCACAGATGATACACTTACCCATTTGCGTTGAATCAGTGGTCCCTGCCTAAAACGGTTGTCGAAACGCCGACGCGTGCATCCGTCGAACGACCGCTTTATGCTCCCCGGATAGCGTCCGAGCGTCGGCCGCGTCTCTCACGGACGGCCGCGGCGACGCCGTCAGATAATGTACCATCGGGCCAGCAGGGTCGCGATCGCGTCGAAGCCGCGGAAGCCGGAGCCGAACACCAGCGACGCCGGCACGACCGTCGCCGCGACCGCCCGGACCGTCGTCGTTTCGTGGACCTCGCGGATCCCCATGACGAGCAGTCCGGCGCCGTACAGCGCACACGCCGCACGCAGCTCCGGAACCGGCGGGCCGGCGAGCGCGCAGGGGGCCGTCGCGTACGCGATCACTTGGACGGTCTCGCTGATCCCCGCGCGGTCGCGAACGAACAGGATCAGCAACACCGTCTGCAGCGCCGCCGTCAAGTGGAGGCCCGCGGGCGCGACGAAGACGGCCACGAACAGGAGCGAGACCACCGCCGAGATCGCCGGCCCGCCGAACGCCGTCGGGATGCTCGCGGGATCGAAGAGGAACCGACCGCCGGCGAACGCAACGGCGACGCAGACGGCGAAGACGAGGCCCGGCGCTTGATCCCCGGGCGCGACGCCGGTGCCGAAGAAGCGAACCGGTCGAACGAGTACCTCCGCCCACGCGCGGGCGACCGCGCTCGGGCCGCGTGCCCGCCCCCCCTCGGGATCGTCAACCCACGTCGTCACACCTCGGCTACCGACGGCGCAGCCATGACGGTTGCGGTCTCGTCGAGGCCTCCGGGTGGGCGAGCACGTTTTGCCGGTACACATCGGGACGCGGATGCGGCGTACGTCTGGTTCAGTCGCGACGGAGCACGTGACAGTCCCGACACCGCGCCTGATAGCTCTCTTCGGCACCGACGAGGATCGTCGGATCGTCGACGTGGGCCGGCTCGCCCTCGATGAGCCGCTGGTTACGCGTTGCCGGCTCCCCGCACTCCGCGCAGATGGCTTGGAGCTTGTCGACGTACTCGGCGACGGCCATCAGGTCCGGCAGCGGGTGGAACGGCTCCCCGCGGTACGTCTGGTCGGTTCCGGAGACGATGACGCGTCGGTCGTCCTCCGCCAGCGCCTGACAGACCTCGACGAGTGCGTCCGAGAAGAAGTTCGCCTCGTCGATCGCGACGACCATCTCGCCGTTCAATTCGTCCGCGATGTCCCACGGCCCCTCGTCCTCGTTGTCGACGACGCTCGCCTCCCACGAGCGGCCGTTGTGGGTGCCGATGGTCGTCTCGCCGTAGCGGTCGTCGAGCGCGGGCGTGAAGACGGCTATCTCCTGGCCCGCGATCTCCGCGCGACGAAGCCGTCGGAGGAGTTCCTCGGTCTTTCCGGAGAACATCGAACCCGAGATGACCTCGATCCAGCCGGAGCCGGTGATCGCGTGCATACCACGACGGGGCGACGCCGGCACCCAAAACCGTTCTCCTCTCGGGCGGCGACGGGACTCTGAACCGTGCTGTCGATCCAGGTTCGTCGTGACTTGGACGCGCGAATACCCACCGTTATCCACCAAATACGTCGATATTGGCTGTGTATACTTATCAATATGACATGTATTCGCACAGTCGTCATGAGCGGATATCATCATACTACACCGGAACGATCGACAGATCGCGACGGACGTCTCCGGCCGACCAAGGTGAGAACGCGTGGGTAAAGAATCCACGAACGCGGCGCTTGCCGTCGGCATCGCGGCCGTCGTCGCCGGCGCGGCAGTACTCGCGGCCGGCGGAGTCCCGATAGCCGGCGCGGCGACGATGGGACAACCGCTGCAGACGAACCCGGGACAGGGCGGAGTATCGAACCCGGCGCAGACCGGACCGCAGAACACTTGCCCCACCGGGACGGAGCTGCTCGTCAAGTTCGAAGCGCAGTCGGACGGATCGTTTGCCCCGGAGGGCGGAGACGCGATGGGAGTCAATATCACGAACGTCTCCCTCGACGGCGACGACGAGCCAGAGTCGTTCAACTGGACGGCTGAACAGTCGATCGACGTGGTGCAGGTGAAGGGCGGTCAAGACATCGAACAGTACCCCGGCGGAACGAGTGGGTTCATCGACTTCGGGACGAGCCCCGCGATCAGCAACGTGATCTTCTGTGTCGGTCAGGACACCCCCACCGACACCCCCACCGACACACCAACCGACACCCCCACAGACACACCCACCGACACACCAACCGACACACCAACCGACACACCAACCGACACACCAACCGACACACCCACCGACACACCAACCGACACACCCACCGACACACCAACCGACACACCAACCGACACCCCCACCGACACACCAACCGACACACCAACCGACACACCAACCGACACACCAACCGACACCCCCACCGACACACCAACCGACACACCAACCGACACACCAACCGACACCCCCACCGACACACCGACTACGACCGCCAGCCCGACTCCCGAGGAGGTAGTCCACTGGCAGGTCGACTTCGCGACCGGTGAACGACCGCCGGATCCGCCGGCCTACTGGCCGCGGGATCTACTGTCGGCCCTTGGCAACTCCGAGGACGGCGTCACCCAGAACCCGTCCGTTCGGCGGCAGCGCAACCAGGGACAACTCGAAGACGTGACGATCGTCGGGCAGTCGTTCACCTTCGATGCGGACGACGATCCGACGTCCGTAACCGTCAGGTTCCGCCTGGCTGAGGGTGCCGACTCCCGGACGCTTCACCTCGCGTCGTTCGTCCTTCCGGGACCGTTCGATTCGGACGAGATCGACGAGCAGGAGCTGTTCGACCTCGAAACGACCACCCTCGAGGGCGGCGAGACCGGAGAATTGACCGTCCAGATCCCCCAGCAGTCCGACGACTCGGCTTCGAATCTGGGCTGGGTATCCGGATTCTCCCTGCTGAGTATCGGGATCGGAACGGTCGGAATGACGCTCTCGAAACGACGCAGAATGGACTGAACTGATCCGGTTTCCCCTCGAATCGGCCGGGGTTCCGCCGAACTCAACGATCGTCTGATCGCTCGTCCGAGCCAGGGTGGACAGCCCGTGCGCTCACGGTTGTCGCGTTCGGAAGGATTGTGCGTGGGTGCTGTCTGTAGGGCGCCCCGAGGGGCGCACAGCACCTGCATCCGTGTGGATGCGTGGGACCGGATTTGAACCGGCGGACCTCTACAGGACAGCGCCCTCAACGCTGCGCCGTTGGCCTGGCTTGGCTACCCACGCATCGTGCGTCAGTACGCACTCCGTTCTATCTCGGTTACGGATAAAGGGCTTTCCATTCCGACCAGTCTCCGGGTGCGACTCCCATACCGCGCGGCGGTCGATCCCGCAGACGGTCGACTACTCAAACGACGACGCGTACCCACCGTTCAGTAGTTTCACGGTGCCGGCGAAACCGACGGCGCCAACCCGGACCGATCGGACAACTGCTATACGGCCACCTGCCTTTCTCCCTCATATGAGTACGGACGCTCCGACACCGTTGGCCCGGTTCCGCGGATTCGCACGCGAGCACAGCCTCGGCGTTGCCGGACTCCTCTCTGCGGTCGCGCTCGGACTCGTATTCGCCGTCGTCGGGGGCGTCGTTCCCGCGACTGTCCTGCCTCGGGCGCCCTCCGCGGTGCTGGAAGCGATCCCGACGCTCAATGCAGTGGTCTCGCTCGCGGCTATCGTCACGATCTCGCTCGGGGTGCGTGCGGCCCGGAACCGCGACTTCGAAACGCACCGCCGGTACATGCTCGCCTCGACCGGCCTGTTCGGCGCGTTCCTGGCGATGTACCTCTACCGACTCACGCTCCTTGGGACGACTGACTTCGGCGGTCCGGGGGTCGTCGAACGGTTCGTCTACCTCCCGCTGCTCGCCGTGCACATCCTCCTCGCGATCGTCTGCGTCCCGCTCGTCGTGTACGTACTGACGCTCGCGGCGACGCGACCCCTGGCAGACCTGTTTGACACCGCACACAGGCGGATCGGGCGGGTGGCTGCCGCGCTGTGGCTCGTCTCGTTCGCCCTCGGCGTCGCCGTCTACGTCCTCCTGTATCTCGTGTACTGAGCGGCGGTGCAGCAATCGGCTCGCGTACGGGATGAGCTTCAAATACGATGACGGGGCCAACGCCGTCGATGCGGTGAGCGTCACCGCGGGCCGACAGCGGGTGTGCGACACCGCGGTCCGCGGACGAACCCAGGTGTCGCCTGTTCGCAATCTATCGCAGTCGGCTACGTAGTCCACGGCGGGCATCGGGCCGAGCAACGACGTCGATGTCGAGGGCTCAGTGATGAGAATTCAATCGTCGGCGGGCGACGGCGCCCCGACGGTCGGCCGGGTCACGTCGCGGTCGGTCGCCTCGCCGTCGATGTCGTACGGATACTCGCCTGTGACGCAGCCGAGACAGAGGTCCGCCGTCGTGGACGACAGTGCGCCTGCGACGGCGTCGACCGACAGATACGACAGCGAGTCCGCACCGATCTCCTCGCGCACCTCCTCGACCGACTGGTCCGCGGCGATCAGCTCCTCGCGCGTGGCCATGTCGATGCCCATGTAACACGGCGCGATGATGGCCGGCGCGCCGATCCGAACGTGCACGGCTTCGGCACCGGCGTCGCGGAGCAACTGCACGAGCTGTGTCGAGGTGGTGCCGCGCACGATGGAGTCGTCGATCAGGGTGACCGTCTTCCCCTCGACTGTCGAGCGGATCGGGTTCAGCTTGAGTCGCACCGCACGCTCGCGCTCGTCCTGGGTCGGCATGATGAACGTCCGTCCAACGTATCGGTTCTTCATCAGTCCCTCGGCGAACTCTACGTCTGCGCCGTCCTCGGCGGCCGCGTCGGCGTACCCCGAGGCGAACGCCCGCCCGGAGTCGGGGACTGGCATGACCACGTCCGAGTCGATCCCGGCTTCATCCCACAGCGCGCGCCCGAGATCGCGACGGGCTTCGTATACGAGCGTGTCGTCGATGACGGAGTCCGGCCGGGCGAAGTACACGTGCTCGAAGAAGCAGTGTGCGGAGTTGTCCTCCTCGAACAGTCGGTACGAGTCGAAGCCGCTGCCGTCGCTCTCGAGAACCACTAGTTCCCCAGGTCGTACGTCGCGGACGAGTTCGCCGTCGAGCGTGTCGATCGCGGCGGATTCACTGGCGAGGACGTAGCCGTCGTCCAGCTTGCCGATGCACAGCGGGCGGTTCCCCTGCGGGTCGCGCACGCCCATGACCGTATCGTCGTGCATGACGGTGAGCGAGTACGAGCCGTGGATCCGGCTCATCGTCCGCTTGACGGCGCGGATGAGATCCGATTCGAGGAGATTGCGCGCGAGGTCGTGAGCGATGACCTCCGTGTCCCCCTGCGTGGTGAACGCGTGACCCGTCGCCGCGAGTTCGTCGCGGATGTCGTCTGCGTTGACCAGATTCCCGTTGTGCGCAAGCCCAAGTGCGCCGGATTTGAACGACACCGAGAACGGCTGCGCACAGCGGGTGTTGACGCTGCCAGCGGTCGGATATCGAACGTGACCGATCCCCGCCGATCCGGCGAGGTCGTCGAGGTCCGTCTGGGTGAAGGCGTCGCCGACGAGTCCCATCTCGACGTGGCTGTGTTGCTGGAACCCATCGTGGGTGGCGATCCCGGCGGAGTCTTGTCCGCGGTGCTGAAGCGCGTACAGCGAGTAGTACAGCGGTCGCGCGGCGGCGCGGTCGTCGAGCGCGACGCCGACGACGCCGCACTTCTCGGTCGGCCCGTCGGTGGGGGTCGGCTCGCGCGAGCCGTCGTCGAGCGGTTCGGTGATCGAAGTGACCGGTGCCGCCGCCCCCTCACCGGGGTCGCCGTGTGACATGGGCGAAACCTCGGCCCCGCTCCACAAAAACCCTCGTTATCGTGCGTAGGTCGCCCGTTTCGACGGTAGTGTTATGCACAAATATGTATTCGTAACCGGGGGGGCCCGGTAGACCAAGCGACATCGACGTCGCTGTCGTTCGTTCGACGTGCGTCGGCCGATGGCTATCGGATCTGGCGGGTCGGCGCCTCGTCCCGGGTGGTCGATGTAAGCGACGGTCGGGCCACGAGTGTCGAGCGCGTCGCGAAGAAGTCGCTATTCGGACTGGAAGAGCGGTGAAGAGAGAACGCGGAGGGGCGCTTCAGTTGTCGCCGGCCTTCGACTGCCACTCGTAGTCGCGGCGCTTGGCGGACTTGCCGAAGCCGCACGAGGAGCACTTCTTCTTTTTCACGTGGTAGGACTTCTCGCCGCAGCGTCGACACTTGACGTGCGTCGTCTTGTTCTTCTTCCCCTGAGACGGCGTTCCGGCTCCGGTCATGTGTTGATGGAAACGACGTTGTCGCCACGGATAATCGTTGTGTCTTCGACCTCGTCGTCCGTCGAACCCTCCAGTTCGGTGGGGTCGAGCACGACGTTCATGTGTTGGTCGTAGCCAGCGAGAACGCCGAAGTGAGCGGTGCCGTCTTTGAGGTGGACCGTCACGGGAGTGTCCAGAGCCTCCTCGAGCACGTCGAGCGGGCGGCCAGTCATGTTCCATCCGTCGGCGGATTCGGGTTTAAGCGTACCGGACGCCATCCACCGACGAGCCACTCACACAGGGGGAGACACAGTCGCTGAGCCGAGGGACCCTCGGTCCCCGAGACACGTCGACCCGCAATCCGATTCACGAGTCAGTCGGAACTGCGACGCTCGAACCCGAGCAGTTTTAACAGATGACCGATACGGTACATCTACCATCGCCCGCGGGTAAGTACGGGGTTCGACCTCGTATTGCGGGATTGCGGACCGACGCGCTGTAAGACGCCGGGGTCCACAGTGACCCGTACCGGGGCTTTCCGTACGAGCATCGGCCGCGCGCGACGCGCGGGATTCACGCTCGCAACGCAGACAACGCACACAATGGAAGTAGAAATCGCAACAATTGGCGGCTACGAGGAAGTCGGTCGCCAGATGACGGCAGTTCGCGCAGGGAACGACATCGTCGTGTTCGACATGGGCCTCAACCTGAGTCAGGTCCTGATTCACGACAACGTCGAGACGGAGAAGATGCACAGCCTGGACCTTATCGACATGGGCGCCATTCCGGACGACCGGATCATGAGCGACATGGAGGGCGACGTCCAGGCGATCGTGCCGACGCACGGTCACCTCGACCACATCGGCGCCATCTCGAAGCTGGCACACCGCTACGACGCGCCCATCGTCTCGGCGCCGTTCACCATCGAACTGGTCAAACAGCAGGTGAAAAGCGAGAACAAGTTCAACGTCGACAACGACCTCGTGAAGATGGAGGCCGGTGAGACGATGTCTATCGGCGATTCGGGCAACGTCGAACTGGAGTTCGTCCACGTCACGCACTCTATCATCGACGCGATCAATCCGGTCGTCCACACGCCCGAGGGCGCGGTCGTCTACGGCCTCGACAAGCGCATGGACCACTCGCCGGTCCTCGAGGACCCGATCGACATGAAGCGGTTCCGCGAGATCGGTCGCGAGGGCAACGGCGTTCTCGCGTACATCGAGGACTGTACCAACGCAGGCCGGAAAGGCCGAACGCCCTCGGAGTCTCACGCGCGAAATCACCTCAAGGACACGCTGATGAGCATCGAGGACTACGACGGCGGCATCGTCGCAACGACGTTCTCCTCGCACGTCTCGCGCGTCTCCTCGCTCGTCGAGTTCGCACAGGATATCGGCCGCGAACCGGTGCTGCTCGGCCGTTCGATGGAAAAGTACAGCGGCACCGCCGAGCGGCTGGACTTCGTCGACTTCCCGGACGACCTCGGGATGTACGGTCACCGCAAGTCCGTCGACCGGACGTTCAAGCGGATCATGCAGGAGGGCAAGGAGAAGTACCTCCCCATCGTGACGGGCCACCAGGGCGAACCGCGCGCGATGCTCACCCGCATGGGTCGCGGCGAGACCCCCTACGAACTGGACGACGGCGACAAGGTCGTCTTCTCGGCGCGGGTCATTCCCGAGCCGACGAACGAGGGCCAGCGCTACCAGTCCGAGCGCCTCCTGAAGATGCAGGGCGCGCGCATCTACGACGACATCCACGTGTCGGGCCACCTTCGCGAGGAGGGGCACTACCAGATGCTCGACGCGCTGGAGCCCCAGCACGTCATCCCAGCCCACCAGGACATGAAGGGCTTCGCGCCGTACGTCGACCTCGCGAGCCGCAAGGGGTACAAGCTCGGGCGCGACCTCCACGTCACGCAGAACGGCAACATGATCCAGCTGACCGAGTGACGATGTCGCAGGACGCGACGGCCGAACGGGTGCTCGCGGCGGTCGACCAGCGCCGCGAGCGAGTCAACGCCGCCATCGACGAGGATCTTCCGATGGCGGACCCGGAACGCCTGTACGAGGCCACCCGGTACATCCTGGAGGCCGGCGGCAAGCGCCTTCGACCGACGGCGGCGTTGCTCGTCGCGGAGGCGCTCGCCGGCGTCGACGCGGACGCGACGACCGACTACCGGTCGTTCCCGGCGCTCGACGGCGAGCGGTTCGACCTCATGCGCACGGCTGTCAGCGTCGAGGTCATCCAGTCGTTCACCCTGATCCACGACGACATCATGGACGACGACGACCTCCGGCGCGGCGAGCCGGCGGTCCACCGAGCGTACGACACGGAGACGGCGATCCTCGCCGGCGACACGCTGTACGCGAAGGCGTTCGAGCTCCTCTCAGACACCGGTGCGGACCCGGCGAACACGGTCGAGGCGGTCAACCGCCTCGCCTCAGCGTGTACCCGCATCTGCGAGGGCCAGTCACTCGACGTGGAGTTCGAAACCCGCGACGACGTGACCCCCGAGGAGTACCTGGAGATGGTCGAGCTGAAGACCGCGGTGCTGTACGGGGCGTCGGCGGCCATCCCGGCGGTGCTCATGGGCGCCGACGACGAGACGGTGGAGGCGCTGTACCAGTACGGCGTCGACTCCGGGCGCGCGTTCCAGATCCAAGACGACGTGCTGGACCTGACGGTGCCCTCGGAGCAGCTGGGCAAACAGCGCGGCTCCGACCTCGTCGAGGAGAAGGAGACGCTCATCACGCTCCACGCGCGCCAGCAGGGCGTCGACGTGGACGCGCTTGTGAGCGCGGACACGCCCGCGGAGGTGAGCGAGGCGGCGGTCGAGGACGCCGTCGCGACCTTGGAAGCGGCAGGCTCCATCGACTACGCCCGCGAGATGGCCGAGGATCTCACCGAGCGCTCGAAAGAGCGCCTCTCGGTGCTGCCCGAAGGCCCCGCCCGCGACCTACTCGCGGACCTCGCTGACTACCTCATCACCCGCGGCTACTGAGGATCGGGGCCTCGACTCGAGGCCCGAGATCCCGCTGCCGCGATCCGGTCGTTCCGCCCGGAACGGAAACGCCGAAGTCGGTTCGACCCGCGTTATCGGTCGTGAGTCACTCGTGAGCACCGCCCGAAACGCCGCGCTGTTTCTCGCGCTCGGGATCTGTTGGGGCGGCAGCTTCCCCGCGATCGAGGTGGGCCTAACCGAGTTACGTCCGCTGTTGCTCGGCGCCTATCGCTTCGACGTGGGCGCGCTCGTCGCACTGGCGTACGTGTTCTGGCGATCGGAGGAACCGATCCCGTCCTCGGGGACCGACCTGGCGGCCGTCGCGGTCGCGGGGCTGCTGTTTGTCGTTGCCAACATCACCTTCCTCGCGTACGGGCAGGAGTACACGACCGGCGGAATCGCCTCGATCGTTTATAGCCTCAACCCGATCTTGACGACGTTCTTCACGGTCTGGCTGTTGGACGAGGGAAGCCTCGACGTGCGGGGGTACGTCGGCGTCCTGCTCGGCGTCGCCGGCGTCGGACTGGTCGCCCAGCCGTCGCCGTCGAACCTCGGGGGCGACACGACGATCGGCGTCGCGTTGGTGTTCGTCGCCGCCGTCGCGGTCTCCTTCGGCAGCGTCGTCACCCGGTGGCTGGAGCCCGACTCCGAGGCGTTGCCGCGCACTGCCTGGGGGATGGCTCTCGGTGCCGGTCTCCTCCACGCGCTCAGCGTCGCCGCCGGCGAACCCCAGCCGCTCCCGACGGCGCTCTCGCCTCCGGTCGTGGTCTCGCTCGCGTTCCTCGGCGTGTTCGCCTCGGCGGTCGGCTACGCCATCTACTTCGGACTCCTCGACCTCCTGGGCCCGTTCGAGATCAACCTCGTGAGCTACGTGGTTCCGGTGGTCGCGACGGTCGCCGGCGCTGTCATCCTCTCGGAGCCGGTCACGCCGCTGACCGTGATCGGCTTCGTCGTCGTCGTCGTCGGCTTCACGCTCGTGAAACGCGAGGCGATCCGCCGGGAACTGCGCGGCCGGTCGTGGTAAGCCGGTCGGCTCCTCTCGCTACTGGTCGTCCCGGAGGTCGTCGATATCCGCCAGCAGTTCCTCAGCGTGTTCCTCCGGCGAGACGCCCTCGTACGTCCGCTCGATCCGCCCGTCTGGACCGATCAGGTAGGTGTTTCTGAACACGCCATCGACGACGTTACCGAAGACGTTCTTTTCGCCGTAGGAGTCGTACGCGCTCGCGACCGCGCCGTCCTCGTCGGACAGCAGCGCGAACGGGAGATCGTGTTTCCGGGCGAACGCGGTGAGGTCGTCCACCGGGTCGTCGCTCACGCCGAGGATCGCCGTGTCGCGCTCGTCGAACTCGTCGTACGCGTCGCGAAACCCGCACGCCTCGGTCGTGCAGCCGGGAGTGTCGGCTCGGGGGTAGAAGTAGAGCACGACGCGTCGTCCCTCGAACTCCGAGAGCGAAACCTCCCGGCCGACGTGATCGGGGAGCGAGAAGGCGGGTGCCTCGGTGCCAGTGTCGAGCATCACCGACCATCCGTCCGCGACGTGAAAAGCCGTGTCGGTGTGCGGGTCGCCGACGGGGTCACTCGATCGGCTCGGCCGCGTCCCGCTGGAGGAGGGGATCCGCGTTGGCCGTCGGGAGCGTCACCACGTCGTCGCTCGCGAGCTCGTACTCGCGCTCGTCGACGCCCAGGATCTGTCCCACGTCACGGGTGATTCGGACGGTTCGGCGGTCTGTGCCGTCGGCTGGCTCGGTCGAATCGCTCCCGGCCGCCTGCTCGGCGGTGGCGGCAGACTCGGGGGCGGCGGCGGTGCCGGTGGATTCTGCAGTGGAGTCTGCGGCGGCGGTGGCTGCGGACTCATCGGAGCCGGCTGGCTCGACGACTGCACCGCCCGCCCGATCGGGTTCCGAGCCCGGGACAAACTCTCCGGGCGGACTGTCGTTCCCGGGCGGGGCGTCGGCGGCGGATTTTGCGTCGGTGCCGGCTTTCGAGTCGGTGTTCGCATCGATGGTGGCCGTAGGGTCGGCGTGAGTATCGGCGTTCGCGTCCCCGTCGGCACCGTCCGAGGGCCGCGTCTCTGTGGTCGCTCCGCCTGAGGAACCGTTCGAGGGGGCTCCGTCGCCGCCCATCGCGTCTGCCAAGACGCCGCTCGCGTCGTCTTCGGGACCGTCGGTCGGCTCTTTTGCTCCGGCTGAGTCCGGTGTCGACGCCTCGGCAACTGCGGCCGGCGGCGCGTCCGACCCGGCGCTCGGTTCGGTCGAAACAGCGCCAGCGGCGCCAGAATCGGCGTCGATAGCCACGTCGGCTCCGGTCTCCAGCACGTTGAGAACGCGATTCTTGTTCTGCTCGATGCGGACGACCAGATCCTCGAACAGTTCGACCTCTTGGACCGTCATCCCCTCGGTGTCGGTGGGTGCGCCCGCGGCGGCGAACGACGAGAGCTTGACGACCTTGCCGACGCGCCGCTCGTAGAGCGACTCGACGACCTCCTCGGCGGTCTCGATCTCGTCTGAGAGCTTGCGGACCTGCTGGTCCGAAAAGGGGTTGTCGACGCCCGCAGCGCGCTCGTCGCGCTGACGCTTGCGCTCGGCGAGGTACGCGGCGACGTCCTCGTAGAAGGAGTCGCGCAGGTGCTGGAGGCTGTCTTTCGTGCGCTCCTTCGACTGTACCGAGCGTAGTTCGTCTAGGTCCATCGTGTCCAACTCCTCCGATCGCTACTCCCGCGCCTTCTCCGCGCGCCCTCTGGCCATGAGGAACACGCCGACGTACTCTGGGACCGATACGATTCCCTCCTCCACCTTATCTCTGTCGTCGCCCACGTCGACCGGTCCCGGGTCGCGCACGTCCACGAGGATGTCGCGACCGCGGAACCGGTCGGGGACGGCGTCCGCCAACGGGTCGAAGGCGTCGATTGCGTCGCGCTCCAGCGGACAGACGAGCAGACCGCTGCCGCCGTGAATGGAGCCGGGGAGCCGGATGAGCCGGCGGATGTCGGTCGTCACCGGTTCGTCGATGGGAGCGGTCTGCTCGGCGGTGACGCGCTCGGCGATCGCGCGCACGAGCGTCGAGGCGCCCGGTCCCAACTCGACGTTGCCCGACTTCACCCCCTCGGGGTTGCGTTCGAGCACCCCGTGGATGGTGCGGGCGGTCTTCTCGCCGACGCCGTCTAGTTCTTGGAGCTCGGCGAGCGCGTCTGCCTCGTCCATCTTGCGAAGGTCCTCCGCGTAGGCGACGAGTTCCTCGTGAACGCGCCGACCCCAGCCGCCCTCGCGACGGAGCTGCTTCTGGAGCGTCGTCCCGCGGTCGTTCGGGCGCCGCTCGATGAGGCCGTCGTAGTTGAGGTCGACCGCGCGAACGTAGTCGACCACCTCCCGCCGGGCCGTCGAGTCGAGGTCGGCCACGGCGTCGTCGCGGACGTGAACGTGGTAACCGCGCCCGCCGGAGAAGACGACTCGCAGGTCCGTGTCCGCGAAGCCGAAGTCCGCCTCCAGCAGGTCGAGCAGCGCGAGCAGTTCCTCCTTGCACGCCGCGAGCATCTCGCCGTAGCTCGTCGCCTCGGGGTCGACGCCGGGGAGGTGGTCGGCGTCGAGATCGAACACGAGGTCCGCCGAGCGCCATCCCTTATCGGTCATCCGCTTGTTCGCCGGGTCGTCGTACCGGGCCGCAGAGAAGTAGGCGTGACGGGGCGTCTCGCGGGCGAGGAACTCACTCACCTCGCCGATGTCCAACAGCGACTGGTGGCGGACCATGGTGGTGCCGTCGCCCGCGGTGAAGGGGATGTGTCCCCACTCCCGCTCGTTGGCCTCGGGCGGCGGGGAGACGGACGCGCTCCGGTAGTAGTCGCCGAAGCGGCCCTTCAGGTACTCGCGGGTGCGGCGGTTCATCTGACGGAGTTTGGGTAGTGGCGACGCCGGTATGAGTGTTGCCGTCTGTGTCTCGCGTCGCCCGTCGACGCGCCGGGGGCGTCCACGCGGAGTCCCGGAACACCTAACCCCGAAAGCACCGACCACGGACCCATGATAGACGAGACGGTCGCCGAGATCCGCGAGATGCAGACGCACTCCTCGTCGGTCGTCGCGGTGAAGGCCGCAAGCGCCATGCGAGAACTGCTCGACCGCGAGTACGCCACGCTCGACGAGTTCGAGCGCGACCTGGACCACAACGCCGGGGCGCTTCGCCGCGCCAACCCCTCGCACGCGAGCCTCCACCGGACGATGCGCGCGATCGCCGACGCCGTGCTGGGGAACGCCGAGACCGTCGAGGGGGGGAAAGACCTCCTCGACGCCGCGATCGGTCAGGAGGTCGAACGCATCGAGACCGGCAAGCGCGAGGCGGCCGAAAACGCCGCGCGTACGTTCGAGGACGGCGAGACGTTCCTCACACACGACTACTCCTCGACCGTGTTGGAGGCGGTCGAGTCGGCGGTCGCCGGGGGCGCACACCTGACTGGGTACGTCACCGAGGCGCGGCCGCGCTTTCTCGGCCGCAAGAGCGCGCGCACGCTCGCGGCGATGGACCGGGTCGACGCTCACCTCGCGGTCGACGCCGCCGCGGGCTATCTCCTCCGCGAGGTCGACCCCGACCGCGTCGTCGTCGGGATGGACTGCATCGTCGAGGACACCCTCTACAACCGGATCGGGACGTTCCCGATCGCGGCCGCCGCCGCGGAGGTCGGCGTCCCGGTCGTCGTCGTCGGCTCCGGAACGAAGGTGATAGACGGGGGGTTCCGCTTCGAAAACGAATTCCGTCCGCCCAGCGAGGTGATGCTCGAACCCGTCGACGACATCACCCTAGAGAATCCCGCATACGACGCGACGCCGACATCACTGATCGATTCGGTCATCACCGACGAGGGCGTCCGCGAACTCTGAGTCGGCGGCGTCAGTCGTCACCGGCGACCCCGTCGGTGTTTCCTCGCTCCGGTGGCGACTTCGATTCCCCGTCGTCGCCGAGGCGACGGATCCGGACGCTCGACACCTTGTACTCGGGGATGCCGCTCGTTGGGTCGACGTGATCGCCGGTGAGGCGGTTCACGGCGCCGTCGGCGAAGTGCATCGGGACGAAGACGACGCCGTCACCCGGGCGGTCGCTGACCTCGGCGCGCACCTCGATGGCGCCCCGCGGCGACTCGACCCTGACGCGCTCGCCGTCGGCGACCCCGAGGCGCTCGGCGGTGGCGGGGTTCACTTCGACGAACGCCTCGCCGACGTGGTCGAGCAGCCCCTCGACCTTCCGCGTCAGCGTCCCGGTGTGCCAGTGGTACAGCACGCGGCCCGTCGTGAGCGTGAGCGGGAACGCCTCGCTCGGGAGGTCGCCCGGCTCGCCCGTGTCGGCGGGGACGAACCGCGCCCTCCCGTCGGGGAAGTTAAACGCATCCTCGTACAGGTACGGCGTCCCAGGGTCAGACTCGTCCTCGCAGGGCCACTGGAGCCCGCCCTCCTCGCGGAGACGGTCGTGACTGATGCCGCCGTAGATCGGCGCCACGTCGCTGATTTCGTCCATCACGGCCGCGGGGCCGTCGTACGCCCAGGGACCTCCCGCGTGATCGATCCGGTTCGCCAGTTCTTGGATGATCGCCCAGTCCTGGCGGGCGTCGCCCGGCGGTTCGGTCGCCTTCCCGACCAACTGCACGCGTCGCTCCGTGTTCGTGAAGGTGCCCTCCTTCTCGGAGAACGTCGCTGCCGGGAGCACCACGTCGGCGTACGCCGCCGTCTCCGTCGGGAAGACGTCCTGTACGACGAGGAAGTCGAGCGCGGCCAACGCCTCCTCGGCGTGAGCCAGGTCCGGCTCCGACAGCGCGGGGTTCTCTCCCATCACGTACAGGCCCTCCACGTTGCCCGCGAGGGCCTCGTCGAACACCTCCGGAACCGTCAATCCCTCCTCGGCGGGGGGGCGGACGCCCCACGCGTTCTCGAACTCGTCGAGCACGTCCGGGTCGCCCGGATCGCGGTAGCCGGGCAGGAGGTTCGGGAGCGTTCCCATGTCGCCACCGCCGCCCTGCACGTTGTTGTGGCCGCGGAACGGCGAGACGCCTGCGCCGGGTTTCCCAAGGTTACCAGTGACGAGCGCGAGGTCCGCCAGCGCGAGGACGTTCTGGGTGCCGTGGCTGTGCTGGGTCATTCCCATCGCCCACCCGAACACAACCGAGTCCGCGCTGGCGAGTGTCTCGGCCGCCCGTTCCAGATCCTCGGGCGCGACGCCCGCGAGCCGCTCGACCTCCTCGGGCGTGAACGGCTCCACCTTCTCGCGGAGGGCCTCGAAGTTTCGCGTGCGCTCCTCGACGAACGCGGCGTCGTGGAGATCGTTGGCGACGATGTACCGGATCAGGCCGTTGATCCACGCCACGTCGTACCCGGGGTCGGTGCGCACGTACTGGCTCGCGTGCTCGGTGATCTCCACTTTCCGGGGGTCGAACACGACCAGGTCAGCACCGTCGTGGACGTTTCGCTTGATCCGCGTCGCCAGCACCGGGTGGCTCTCGGTCGTGTTCGACCCGGTGATGAGGTAGGCGTCGGCCTCGCCGATGTCCTCGTTGATGCGGTTCGACATCGCGCCGTAGCCGAGGGTCTGCTTGAGCGCCGCGACCGTCGAGGAGTGACACAGCCGCGCGCAGTTGTCGACGTTCTTCGTCCCGAGGACGGCGCGCGCGAACTTCTGCATCAGGTAGTCCTCCTCGTTGGTACACTTCGAGGAGGCGAACGTCGCCAGCGCGTCCGACCCAGAGCGTTCGCGGATCGACTCGAATCCCTCGGCGACCCGGGAGAGCGCCGCTTCCCACGAGGCTCCGCGAAGCTCGCCGTCGTCGCCCCGCACCAGCGGCGTCGTCAGTCGCTCGTCCGAGTTCGCGAACTCGTAGCCGAACTTCCCCTTCACGCACGTCGAGAAGTCGTTCACCGGCGCGTCCGCGGGGTCGTCGGTCGGCACCGCCCCGAGCACCTCGTCGTCCTTCGAGACGAGCTGGAAGCGACAGCCGACCGCGCAGAAGCCGCACGTTGTCTCGGTGAACTCCACGTCTTTCAGGCGGTGATCGGCGACCCGGCTCGCGGCGTCGAACAGCCACCCCTCCTTCATCGTCCGAGCCGCCAGCGACTCGGCGGCGTGTTCGCCGGCGAGCAGCGCCGAGCGGCCGGCGTCGCCCGCCGTCCGCTTCGCCCACCGCAGCGCCGAGGCGAGCCCGTCCGACTCGGCGCGCTCGCGGGTCGGCGAGGGGCTGTCGGCGCCGTCGGCTCCGGCCGCGCCGTCGCCGGTTCGCGCGCCGCTGTGGTCGCCGCCCGCTCCGCGTCGGCCACCCGTCTCGCTCGTTGCCCGGGCGGCCTTCTCCGCGTCCGCCGTCAGCGACTTCCCGACGCTGTTCGCGTGCGTGAACCCCGGAATCGGCAGCGTCGCGAGCCCGGCGAGCCCCTGCTCGGTCAGCGAA
Organism: Halobaculum halobium; assembly: GCF_030127145.1. Lineage (NCBI taxonomy): Archaea > Methanobacteriati > Methanobacteriota > Halobacteria > Halobacteriales > Haloferacaceae > Halobaculum > Halobaculum halobium. Next base: position 447,130 of record NZ_CP126158.1, on the reverse strand, counting down.
CCGGTCGGACATACCGTCGCGCAGTGGCCGCAGGAGACGCACGCCGAGTCGGCCATCGTCTCTGCCTCGGACTGAAACCCGATCTCGGTGTCCTCGCCGGTCCCCTCGATCCGGAGGACCCCCGACACCTGCACGTCGTTGCAGGCGTCGACGCAGCGCGCGCAGGTGATGCACTTGTTGCGGTCGATCTGGATGAACGACGAGGTGTCGTCGAGAGGCTCGTACTCGCTTCGCTCGTCGAAGACGCCGAACCGGGGTTCCTCGACGCCCGTGTCGATCGCGGCGTCCTGTAGCTCGCAGCGGCCGTTCTGGTTGCAGGTGGTACACCGGAGGTTGTGGTCAGAGAGAACGAGATCGAGGTTCACCTCCCGAGCCTCGCGGGCGTCCGGGTCGTCGGTCCGCACCGATACGCCGTCTTCTGCGGGCTGTGAACAGGCGGGAACCAACTCCCCGTCGGCCTCGACAGTGCAGGTGCGGCACGTCGAGCGCGGCCCGATGTCGTCCGAGCAGTCGCCGCCGTCGCGGCCGTACGCGCACAGCGCGGGGACGGTCCCCTCGTACTCGACGGCCTCCATCGCGTCCAACAGGGTCGCGCCCGCGGGCACCGACACCTCGGTGCCGTCGACGACGACGGTCACGGGTTCGCCCTCGTCGCCGTCGGTGGTGGGGTTTGGGATGGCGTCGCCGTCGGCTTCGTCGCCTCCGCACCCGCACGATCCGCAGCCGCACCCGCCGTCCTCGGCCGCCCGCACGGGCGGGTCGGCGGCCGTCCCAGGCGCGAACGTCTCGGTCAGCGGCGTCGACGTGCGCGGGTCCGACACCCGCGTCTCGTCGGGGACCCGCGGGAGCGGGTCGCGGCCGTCGCCCCGCTCGTTCCCGTCCGCGCTCACGGGTCACACACCCCGCGGGGCAGCGACCCTCGGCGTGCGCGCGCAGGTCGCCCGCGAACTCGGCGAGCGCGGTCTCGAGCGGCCGAGCGGCGTCGCCCCCGAAGCCGCACAGCGACGTGCGACTCATCGTTCGCGCCAGTTCGCGCAGTCTCGACTCGGCGAACTCGCCCGCGTACACCTCCCGAAGCAGTTCGTGGGCGCGCACGCTCCCGGTGCGACACGGGACGCACCGACCGCAGTTGCTCTCGCGGGCGACCCGCATCCGTCGCCCGACGACGACGACGGGACAGCCGCCGCCCGGCCCCGCGGCGAACGGCTCGATCGAGCCGTTGGTTCCCAGCCCGGCACCGCGAAGCGCCGGCGCAGACGCGGGCGTGTCGAGATCGCGCGCCAGCCCGCCGAACTGTCCCCCCACGCAGGCGAACGCGTCGGCGTCGCCCTCGACGGCCTTCTCGGTGCCCAGCGCGCGAGACAGGCTCGCGTCCGTCGGTAGTTCCACCGTGCGCCGCTCGGGGCCGACGACCGTCACGAGCCCAGTCCCGGGGTCGGCGGCGTCAGCGTCGAGGGCGTCGGGGTCGGCGACCCCGCGTTCGACGGCCGCGAGCGTTCTGGGCGTGTGCACGAGCGTCGGCCGTTCGAACAGCCCCCACGTCTCCGGCGCGGGGGGTCGGCGACGCGCCTCGATCCGATCGTTCCCCTCAATCGACTCCAGCACGGCGGTGTGTTCGGCCGTCATGTAGTCCGCCTCGGCGCCGACGACCTCCACAGTCAGGTTCGTCTCGTCGGCGACGCGGTCGGCGACGGCGCTCACGCGGTCGGCGACGACCGGGTCGTCCTCGGGGACGACCGCGACGACCTCCGCGGCGTCGACCGCGCTGGCGGCGACGACGGCGCCGGCGACGACCCGACCGGCGAGGCTCGCAAGCACGAGCCGATCGCCGTCCGCCTTCGGGTCGGCGTCGAGCCCGTTCACGACGACCACCGGGTCGCCCTCGGCGTCGCGGGCCTCGCGCCACCCCTCGGCGAGCGGCTCGTCCTGCCGAGCGTCGCCCCAGCCGCGGCCGCGCAGGCCGAGCCGCGAGACCGTTTCGAGCGCGCGCTCGCCCATCGCCGGCGGCGACGCGAAGTCGGTCGGATCGGTCCACCCGGCTCCCCGGAGGGTGCGTCGTGTCCCCGCCGAGAGCGGCCCGCCGTCGACGGGGAAGTCATCGGGATCCGGCTCGTGCTCGACGACGGAATCCGCACCGTCGACGGGGAGGTCGCCGTCAGCGAGCAGGCTCACCAGGCTCGCGGCCTCGTTCGGGTCGACCGACCGGTGGACCGCGGTCCGTCCCCCTCGGGTCACGGCGGCCAGCGGCAGGTGGACCGTCCCCGGGGACCCGACCGCGAGCGTCTCGATCGGGGGTCCGTCGGGGTCGCTCGCCGCGTCGGCGGCCCGCCTGGCCGCCTCCAACACCGCGACCCCGTCGGCGTCGTCGAACGCGACGCGGACGGTCGTCGCGTCCGCGTCCGCGTCGGCTGTGGTCATGGCTCACACTTTCGCGGATTCGGTCAAAAACGTTCCCACGGTGGGGTGCGGCCGCGACCGGTGGTCGGATCAGTTGAGGTTCACGCGGACGCCTTCGGCGTCCGAGCGCCCGATCGCATCGAGCACGCGCTGGACCTCGTAGGCGTCCTCGAAGTTCGGGTGGAACTCGGCGCCCTCGCCGGTTCCGCCGACTTCGTCGCCCCCGTTTGTGGGATTTTGCGCCACGCTTGTCAGGAACTCGTAGTTCTCGTGGACGAACGTGTGCTCCCAGCCGATGACGTGCCCTGGCGGCCACCAGTGGTCGATGTAGGGGTCGTCCTCGTCGGTGACGAGCACGGTCTCGTAGCCGCGGGCGTCGCCGGTCATGACCTCCAGTTCGTTCAGGCGTTCCAGCGAGAACTGCAGGCTCCCTTCGCTGCCGTGGACGGCGATCGTGTGGTCGTTCTTGTGACCCTCTGTCACTCGGGAGGCCTCGAAGGTGGCCATCGCCCCCGAGTCGTACTCCACCTGCGCGGAGTAGGCGTCGTCGACGGTGACGGGTCGCGTCTCGCCGTCGGCGCCCTCGACCGGGCGTTCCTCGGTGAACGTCTTGCGGTGCCCAGAGACGCTCGCGGCCTCACTGACCCGGTCGCCGACGAGGAAGCGCGCGAGGTCGATCGTGTGCGCGCCGAGGTCGCCGAGCGCGCCCGACCCGGCCATGTCCTCGTCGTTGCGCCAACTCCACGGCGCCTCCGGGTCCGACAGCCAGTCCTGGAGGTATCTGCCGCGGACCTGTCGAATCTCGCCGAGTTCGCCCGCGTCGATGAGTCGCTTCGCGTAGCGAATCGCCGGGACGAACCGGTAGTTGAACGCGCAGGCGGCGGGCACGTCCGCAGCGGCGGCGGCGTCGCGCATCTCCTCGGCGCCCGCGAGCGTCGGCGCCAACGGCTTCTCACAGAGGACGGGCGTGCCGGCCTCCAGCGCCGCGATGGACGGTTCGACGTGGAGGTGGTTCGGGCCGAGGTTGTAGAAGGCGTCCACCTCGTCGATCACCTCGCACCAGTCGGTGGCGGTGTGCTCGAAGCCGAGCGTCTCTGCGGCGTCCGCTAGTGCCTCCTCGTCGCGTCCGATCACCGTGTGGCGGTTCGTCTCGGGAGCGTCCTCGAAGAACATGGGGAGGCGGTCGAGCGCGTTCGCGTGCGCTTTCCCCATGAAGCGATACCCCAGGACGCCGATGTCGATGGGTTCGTCGGTCATGGCTGTGTCTCGTGGGACCCGCGGACTTACTCCGCCCAGTAGGCGTCGCCGGGAGTGGTTTCGAAGCGCGCGCGTTTCAGCAGGTCGACGGCCTTCTCCATGCCCTCCCGCGAGGAGGTGAGCGCGTCCTCGTGTTCGATGGAGAGGGCGCCGTCGTAGCCGACCATCCGGAGCGTGCTGACCACGTCCTTCCAGTGCGCCTCGCCGTGACCGTAGCCGACCGACCGGAACAGCCACGAGCGGTTCTCGCTGTCGGCGTAATCGGTCGTGTCGAGCACGCCCTTCTCGCGCGACTGCGACTCGTACACCTTCGTGTCCTTCGCGTGGACGTGGTGGATCGCGTCGTTCTCGCCGAGCACGCGGATCGCCTCGGTCGCGTCGATCCCCTGCCAGTAGAGGTGCGAGGGGTCGAAGTTAGCGCCGACGCGTTCGTTCGTCAGCTCGCGCAGCTTCAGCATGCCGTGCGGCTCGTACACGAGCATGTTCGGGTGCATCTCGATCGCCAGGTCGACGCCGTGGTAGTCGGCGTGGGCGGCGAGATCCGACCAGTAGTCCTCGGCGACCTCCCACTGGTACGCCTCCGCCTCTGCGTGCTCGGTCGGCCACGGCGCCGTGACCCAGTTGGGCACCTCGTCGTTCGGGCCGCCCGCGGGTAGCCCCGAGAAACAGGTGACCGTGTCGACCTCGAACTCGTCGGCGAGCTCCACCGCCTCCCGGAGTTCGCGGTCCGCCGCGACCGCTGTCTCCTCGTCGGGGTGCAGCGGGTTGTTGTGGGTCGCGAGCGCGCTCACGCGCAGGTCGTGTTCGTCGAGGTCCGCGCGCAGTGTCTCTCTCGCGTCTTCGTCCGCGAGCAACGCCTCGCGGTCGGTGTGGTCCTGTCCGGGGTAGCCGCCGACGCCGAGCTCGACGGTCTCCACGCCGATGCCGGCGAGGTACTCGAACGCGTCCGCCCGCGATTCGCCGCCGAGTGGTACGGTCAGTACGCCGATGTCCATGCTCGCGGATTGTACAACGATCCGAATAAATCTATATGTCGGGTGACCCGAGGCACGCTGCAGACGCAGCGAGACGGTCGCCGGCGGTTCGATCTCGTGGCTGAGCCGCTCAGTCCGCGCCCTCGGCGGCGCGCCTGTCCATCGGGTCTTCCAGTTCGCCCATCACCTCTTCGAACGCGTCCGTGGCGGTCACCAGCCCGCGGATCTCACCGTCGGAGACGACGAGCGCGAGCTCCTGGCCCTCCGCCTGGAAGCGGTCGATCGCGTCCGAGACGGTCGCGTCCGGCGACAGCGTCATCGGCGGGGCCGCGACCTCCCGCAGGTCGAGGTCGTGGTCGGCGAGTCGGTCGACCTCGCGGATGAACGCGGGGACGTACACGATGCCGAGGAACTCCTGACCGTCGTCGCCCAGCAGCGGGAACCGCGAATGCGGGTGTTCGCGCATCGTCGCGAGGTTCTCCTCCCAGTCGTTGCCCGTCGACAGCGACACGATCTCCTCGGGCGGGACCGAGATCTCCGAAACGGTCCGTTCGCCGACTCGGAGGGCGTTGACGACCTCCTCGCGTCGTTCCTCGGAGAGATCGCCCGCCTCCAGCGTCGAGGAGAGCTCCCGACGGAGGTCCGCGCGCGACTCGATGACGTCCTCCTCTGTCTCCAGCCACGCGCCGGTCATCTCCACGCCGAACAGCTTCAGCGTGCCCTTCGCGATCCAGTCGCCGAACGTGATGACCGGGGAGATCAGCATGTGGAAGTAGTACAGCGGCGTCGCGCCGTAGCGCGACACCAGCCGCGATCGCTCCACGCCGAGATACGTCGGCGTCTGCTCGCCGTGCGTCAGGTGCAGGAGGTTGATGATCACGAATCCGAGGATCGCCCCGGCGCCGACCGACGCGAGCGCGGTGTTCTCGAACACGGGCTCGAACAGCGCCGCCAGCGCCGGCTCGGCGACGATCCCGACGGCGATGCTCGAGGCGGTGATCCCGACCTGGCAGGTCGTCAGATAGATCTCGAGGTTCTGGGTCATCTCCCAGGCGCGTTCCAGCGCGGGCGTGTCGCCGACGAACTCCGCCTCGGTGAACTGTCGCGCCCGCGTCAGCGCGAACTCGATCGCGACGAAAAAGCCGTTGGCGAGGATCAGTCCGACCCCCGCGACGAGTCTGATCAGGACCTCGGGCGTACCCATCGCTGTCGTAGCCATCGCTGCCGGGTTCACTTCGAAGGCTGAAAAACGGGACGGCCGTCGGAGGCGGGGCGATCGCCTACTCGTCGATCCGGACCGCCCGCCCATCGTCGGTCGAGCGATAGATGCCGTCGATGACGCGCTGGACCGTCAGCGCCTGCTCGACGGAGTTTCGGCTCGGCGCCTCGCCCGTCGCGACCGCCTCGAGGAACGCCGCCTGTTCGGCGCGGTGGGTGTCCACCTCGCGCGTATCGACGGCCGTGTCCGTCAGGTGGTGGCCGCCGCCGACGCCGTTCTCGAACAGGGTGAGTTCGCCGCTGCCGCGGTCGAAGTGCGCGCCGCCCTCGGTTCCGCGGACGAAGAAGTCGTTGTTCTCAGGGCGGTTCGTCGCCCACGCGGCCTCCAGCGAGACGGTCGCGCCGTCTGCCGTGCGGATGAATGCCGAAACCGAGTCGTCGACGTCGAAGTCCTCCGGGCCCGAGTCGTCGCCCCACATGTCGATGTAGGTGTAGTCGTCGCGGCCGCCGAACTCCGAGCGCGCAACCCCGGAGACCTCGACGATCTCCGGGAAGTCGAGGAAGTACAGCGCCAGGTCGATGGCATGGACGCCGATGTCGATGAGGCTGCCGCCCCCGGAGACGTCCTTCGTCGTGAACCACGACCCGCGACCGGGGACGCCCCGGCGACGCACGTAGTTGGCTTCGACGTGGGTCACGTCCCCGAAGCGCCCCTCCCCCTGATAGTGTTTCAGCACCTCGACGGGCGCCGCGAAGCGGTTGTTGAACCCGACCATGCAGATCCCCTCGGCCTCGCGGGCGGCCTCGGCGATCCGCTCGGCCGACTCCAGGGTGTGTGCCAGCGGCTTCTCCAGCAGCACGTCGAGTCCCCACTCCAGCGCGGAGACGGCGTACTCCTCGTGGAACCGGTTCGGCGTGGTGATGAACACGGCGTCGACCATGTCGTACAGTTCGCCGGCGTCCTCGAACGCGTGCGCGTCGAACTCGTGGACGAAGTGCTCGCGCGCGCCGGCGTCGACGTCCATCCCGCCGACCAGATCAGCGCCGAGCGACTCCAAGCGCTCTGCGTGATGGTGGCCGATGCCGCCGAGGCCGACGATGCCGACGCGGACATCGGACGGGTCGAAGCCGTCGACGAGCGTCATCGCCGCACCTCGGGGATACTACTCGATATCGAGTAATACATCATGTCCGGATGGAGGGGAAGGGGGTCAGTATAGTTGTCGTTCCTGTTCCTCACGCTCGGCCTCCGCCTCCGCCTGCTCTTCGAGGTTGCGGCGCCCGCGCAGGTACTGCCGGGCGAGCGGGAGGAACCGGTTCTTCCCGTCGCGCGCCAGCGCGTACAGCCCGTAGGCCCACGGGACGAACAGCAGCGTCACCGCCGCGAGGTACAGGGTGTCGACCACCCTTACTCGGCCTCCTCTCCCTGCGATTCAGCGCTCGCGCCCGGCGTCTGCGCGACGCCGTGGACGAGCGCCTCGCCGCTGCTGTCATCGAACAGGTGGATCTTCGGACGGTCGAGCGCGACGTTGATGTGATCTCCCTCTTCGATGGTGCTGTCCGGAGAGACGCTCATCAGGAGACTGTCGTCCCCGCTCACGTCCCCGCCCATCCCGCTGCCCGCATCCTCCGAGAGCATGAGATACACGAAGATCTGATCGCCCATCGGCTCGAGCACGTCGACCTCGGCCTCGATCAGTTCGGTCGGGTCGATCGCGTCGTCGACGAACTCCTCCGGGTACACGTCCTCCGGACGAACGCCGAGCGTCACCGCGTCTCCGGGGCCGAGTGCGACGGTTTCGGTCCCGAAGCTCACCTCGTAGTGCGGCGAGGTGAAGCCGGAGGCGGTGACCTCTCCGCCGGTGAAGTTCATCGCCGGCGACCCGATGAAGCCGGCGACGAACTCGTTGGCCGGCTCGTTGTAACAGGTCAGGGGCGCCGCGAACTGCTGAAGCTCCCCCTCGTTGAGGACCGCGATGCGGTCGGACATCGTCATCGCCTCCGCCTGGTCGTGGGTGACGTAGATGATCGTCGTGTCCAGTTCCTTGTGGAGCCGCTGGAGCTCCGTCCGCATGTGGACGCGCAGCTTCGCGTCGAGGTTCGCCAGCGGCTCGTCCATCAGGAACACGTCCGGCTGACGGACGATGGCGCGAGCGATGGCGACGCGCTGGCGCTGTCCACCCGACATCTCGTCGGGCATCCGGTCGAGCATCCCCTCCATCTGGACGACGCTCGCCGCCTCCTCGACCCGGCGGTCGATCTCGTCCTTCTCGAAGTCGCGCAGCCGCAACCCGAAGGAGATGTTGTCGTACACGTCCATGTGCGGGAACAGCGCGATGTTCTGGAACACCATCGAGATCCCGCGGTCCTTCGGCGGGAGCGTCGTCACGTCGCGGTCGCCGATGTTGACGGTGCCCTCGCTGGGCATCGTCAGTCCCGCGATCATCTCCATGGTGGTCGACTTCCCACAGCCCGAGGGACCGACGAGCGTGATGAACTCGCCGTCCTCGATGTCGAGGTTCATCGCCTCGACCGCTGTCACGTCCTCGTACCGTTTCGTCACGTCTTTGAGTTGAACTCGTGCCATTGTCTTACTCCTTGAGTGCACCGGCCGTCAGTCCGCTCACGATCTTCTCCTGTGCGACAACGACGAGGATGGCGACCGGCACCACCGCGATGATACTGCCGGCGGCCATGATGCCGTAGGTCACCTCGAACTGCCCCGCGCGCTGGAGACTCAGCAGCCCGCCCACGATGGGCGCCCAGTTGTCCGGCTGGCCGTTGTTCATCAGCTGACTGAAGAAGAACTCGTTGTAGACAGAGATGAACGTCAAGACGCCGGCCGTCGCGACGCCGGGAGCCGACAGCGGAATGATGACCCTGAACAGCGCGCCCAGCCGCGTCGTTCCCTCGACTCGGGCGGCGTCCTCCAACCCGTCCGGGATCTGCCCGTAGAAGGTCGTGAGGATGAAGATGGACAGCGGCATGAACAGCGAACTGAACGGGAGGATCATCGCCCCCGGCGTGTTGTAGAGGGTGAGGCCGGGGATCACGTTCCCCGTGAACAGCCGGTACAGCGGAACGAAGAACGCCGCCGGCGGGAAGTAGCTGATCGCGAGCACGATCAGCATCAGCGGCGTGCGTCCGGGGAACTCCAGCCGGCCGAACACGTAGCCCGCGAGGCTCGACAGCAGCAGGACGACCGCTGTCGTCGACAGCGCCAGCACGAGGCTGTTCACCATGTACCGGAGGAAGTTGATCTGCCGGAACACCTCGACGAACACCGAGAAGTCGACCGCCGCGGGGAAGACGCCCAGCGGCACGTTCTCGGGGGTCACGCCGAGCACGAGCAGGAAGTAGAACGGGAACAGCGTCGTGAGCAGGAAGAAGATCGTCGCGACGTAGAACATCGCGCGGTATGCGCGCTCGGGGTCTTTGATGACTTTTCCGACCCACCGCTGGAGGGGTCCCCGCGTCAGTTCCGCGTCGCCCGCGACGCCGCCGTCGGTGCGCGGTCCGGTACCGGTCGTCCGAGTGTCAGTATCGCCGTCGGTCATAGTTCACCTCTCGCGTAGCCGATGATGTACACTGAGACGACGACGCCGATGATCGCCGCCGTGATGAACGCGATGGTCGCCGAGGACCCGAGCATCCGGTTGCTGAACGTCGTCACCACCAGACACGACAGCGAGGGAACGGTCGTACATCCCGCGACGGTTTCGATGAGCCCGTAGATACGCATCGCCTGAATGGTACGGAACAGCATCGCGACCAGCACCGTCGGCAGAATGATTGGCAGCGTGATGTACTTGAACCGCTGCCACGGTGACGCCCCCGCAACCTTCGCCACGTCGAAGAGGCTCCGGTCGATCGACTGCATCCCGGCGAGGATCAGCAACGCCATAAACGCCGTCGTCTTCCAGATGTCGGCGACGATGACGATCATCGTCGCGTCCTGGGCGTTCGCCAGCGGCGTCGTCGTGAGCAGCCCGAGTTGGTTCAACAGCGCCGGGTTATCCGAGGTCCCGACGAGGAAGCCGACGTTCGGTTGGAACATCAGGAAGAAGATCATCCCCTGGACGACGATCGGGATCGCCCACGGAAGGATGATCGCGACCCGGACCCAACGTCGGCCCCTGAACTCCTGGTCGAGGACGAGCGCTTGCACGAACCCGATGACCGTCTCGAAGGAGACGCTGATGATCGTGAACACCAGTGTCACCGCGAGGGCGCTGTTGAACATGGCGCTGACCGTCAGGTTCTGTGGCAGGAACGGCGACGGAAGCAGCGCCGAGCGCTCTCCGGTGAGTATCCCCACGTAGTTTTGGACGCCGACGAACGACCCGACGTTCGCCGCGCCGAAGCTGTCGGCGAACAACGAGAGCCTGAACGTCGACAACAGCGGCCAGAACGCGATCACGGCCAGCAGCAGCAACGCCGGTGTCAAGAGGAGATACGCGTACTGCGTCTCCGAGAGGTTCTCCATCCACCGGACGGTCTCGACGTATACTCCCGACCGTTCGCGTCGAGGGGACTCGCCCGCCTGTTGTTCGGTAGTCATGACACTTGGTAGCAGTTGTACATTATTGTGCTAATAAGTGTATGGGGCCGCTTTGTTACGCCTGGCTCTCGATCGACTCCAGGGACTCCTTCAGGGCCGTCATCGCCTCCGTCGGCGTCTTCTGCTCTCGGAGGCTCGCGTTGACTTCCTTGGCGATCTGCGTCGATTGCTGGGGCCAGACGGACGTGACCGGCCGCGGCAGCGCGTTCTCGCCGGCGACCTGCAGGGAGTCGACGTAGCGGCCGATGAGCTCGAGCTCCTGGGTGCGATCGGTGTTGATCAGATCAGCGATGGGCGGCGTCCACCCGCCGATCTCGAACATGCGCAGGCGGACCTCGTCCACCTGGAGCGCTTGGAACAGCTGCAGCGCGGCCCGCTTGCGCGGCTCCGTCGCGTTCGGGTTCAGGGTGAGATGCCAGCCGCCGAGTGCAGAGGTACTCCCACCGATGGACTCGTAGGGGGAGTCCTCCTGAGTGACCGCATACGGGATGGGCATGACCCCAAGATCCTCGCCGAAGGCGTCCTCCGCGCCGTTGATGTTGATCGAGTACGGCCAGTTGCGCAGCGCAACCGCGTTGCCGTTCGTGAACGGTTCGCGCGACGGTTCCTCCGTGTACTGAACGACCGCGTCCGGGGAGATGTCGGCGTACCCATCGAGCGCGACTTCGTCCTCGCTCCCGTTGATGAACGTCCGCATCATGCGGATCGCGTTGATGACGTTCTCCTCGTCGACGGTGATCGGTCGGTCGCCGATCGGTCCGAAGTAGTTCTCGAACTCGCCGAAGTACGACCCGCCGTGCGAGCCCATGAACTCGATGAAGTCACAGCAGGACAGGCCCTCGTAGGAGGCGCCCTGCCAGAGGAAGCCGTTGTCCACGTCGGTGGCTTCCACCGTCTCGGCAACGACCGAGGAGAACTCCTGCCACGTCATCGGCTCGGTTGCCCACGTGTCGAAGTCCTCGTCGGTGTAGCCGGCCTCCCGCATCAGGTCCTTGCGGTACTGGATCGTCGGGAAGTCCGCGAACAGCGGAATACCGAAGAGGTCGCCGTCGGTGTTCTGGGCCGTCGCGACCATGTTCGAGAGGTAGTTCTCTTGGACCTGATCCGTGATCGACGCCGGCAGCTCCTCGCTCAGGTTCGCCAACTGCTCGCGCGCGATGAACGGAATCGTCCACCCGTTGTCCATCATCAGGACCGTCGGTCGCTCCTGACCGGCCGAGAGGATCTGTTGGTACTGCGAGCGCCGGTCGCCGGTGGTGAACGACCCGGCGAGGAACTCGATGGAGATGTTCTCCGGGAGTCCCCCGTCCTCTCGGAGCGTTTGCACGATGTCGTCGGCCGCGTTCGCGAAGTTGGAGTCGGCCGCGATCTGGATCGTCACATCTTCCTCAGGAGGTTCGGTGTTGATCGGCCCCCCGCTCCCACCGCCACCGTCGCCCCCACCCAGACAGCCAGCTAGCCCAAGCGTCGCACCCGCGCCGCTTGCTGCTGCGAGGTAGTCCCGCCGCGATACCCCGTTCCGTGTCTTGTCGTTAGACATCAGGGAGAAATAGGGAACAATCATTAATATAGGCTATGGGTTTTACAACAGTAGTTGTTAACAACGCGCGCCGAGTGCCTCTGATTGCTGTCCGGTCGTTCGATCGGCGACGCACCCGCTCGCGAAGTCGTGATACGGCGGAATCCGCGTTCCCGACTGCCTCACACTGTCGGTCGATGTCCCGGGAGAACGTGGTCAGTCGGTGCGGGGCGCGTCGACGATCGTGAGTCTCGTTCCCTCGACGTCTTCGACGATCGCCCCCCACCCGCCGACGCTGACGTGCTCGCCGTCGGCATCGAGGTCGACGGTGACCTGCCCCGCCAACTCGAAGCCGGTGTCGGCCTCCGAGGCGAACGGGACGCGGACGTCGACGACAGTCCCCTCGACGGTGCACTCTTCGCCGGTGTCTGTCTCGTAGCCGTCGACGCGGAGGCGGATCGGGGTCTCCCGCCAGCCCAGTTCCCGGAGGTCGCGAACGAGGTGGCGCACGTCGAGGTACTCGGTCGGAAGCCCCGACTCTGTCGCATCGTACACCGTCTTCCACGGTTCCCACAGCGTCGTGAGGAAATACCAGTAGAACACGTAGGTGTGCGTCCGGTCGTTCACGAGCACCCCGTAGCGGTCGTACGAGTCGGGGTGGTGGGCGAACGACGCCTGTCGACGGTCGGCGAGCGCGACGAACGGCGCGGGGAGCGGGCGGTGGCGCGCCTCGACACAGAGGTCCTCGAACAGCGACGTGTCCGGGTGTTCGTCGGCCTCGTCTGTGTGGACGGAGACACGCACCGAGACACCGCGATCGGTCGCGTCACGAAGCACCGGGGCGAGGCGTCTGAGGTTCGCGGTCGTCGTCGACAGGAGGATCTGGTGGTTCGCATCCTCGATGAACGTCTCCGCGCGTTCGATGACGGTCCGGAACCGCGTGACGATGCTCGCGCCGCCGGCCTCTAACTCGGGCTGTTCCCACCGCTGTTCCACCTCCTCGGCGGCCGCCTCCAGTCGGCCGGCCCGGCTCCGGAGGTCGTCCAACACGACCGAGGGGCTGTGTGCACGTGCCTGCAGCGAGCCGGCCTCGTACGTCTCGATGTACTCCCGCTCCTCGAGCGTCCGCAACACGTCGTAGATCCGGGGAGCGGGGACGCCGCTCGAATCCGCCACGTCGGTCGCCGACGCCGTACCCAACTCCAGCAGCGCGACGTACGCCTCGGCCTGGTACGGCGACAGGCCAGCCGCCTCCAGCGTTTCGACGAGCGACTCGGTCTCCATGACGGGTGGCTGTGGTGCTCAGTGAAAACCGTACCGCCTGCGAGCGCCCGAACCGCCCGCACGTGCCCGCGAGGGCTCAGTCGCTCCCGGGGGCGGGCCATCGGGGCGTCTTCGGGGCCTCGATGCGCGCAGCCTCCTCGTCGCTCAGGTCGACCGATACAGCGTCGACGTTCTCCCGGAGGTGGTCGCTCGACCGCGGGCCGATGATCGGCGCGGTGACGACGTCCCGTTCGAGCAGCCAAGCGAGCGCCACCTGCGCCGGCGTGGCGTCGATCTCCGCTGCGACGTCCCGGACGGCGTCGAGCACGGCCCAGTTCTCCTCGGTGAAGTACCCTCGAACCGACTCGGAGGCCGCACCGCGGGTGCCCTCGGTCGGCTCGGCCTCGCGCTCGTACTTGCCGGTGAGGAAGCCGCCGGCCAGCGGCGACCACGGAATCACGCCGACGCCCTCTCGGTTGCACACCTCCAGCAAGTTCGCCTCCTCGTAGCGCGCGACCGCGGAGTACTCGGGCTGCATACAGGCGAACCGACTGTAGTCCTCGATGTCGCTGGTGTAGAGCGCCTTGGTGAACTCGTAGGCGGTCATCGTCGAGGCGCCGATGTAGCGCACGCGGCCGGTCTCGACGAGGCGATCCAGCGCCGCGAGCGTCTCCTCGATCGGCGTGTCGTCGTCCCATCGGTGGATCTGATAGAGGTCGATGTAGTCGGTGTCCAGCCGATCGAGGCTGGCCTCGACCTGGTCGAGGATGTGTTTCCGGGAGAGCCCCGAACCGTTCGGGCCGTCGCGCATCTCGCCGAACACCTTGGTTGCGAGGACGAGTTCGTCGCGGTTCGCGGAGGCGACGGCGTCGCCGACGATATCCTCGCTCTCGCCGGTCGAGTAGACGTTCGCGGTGTCGAGGAAGTTGATGCCGTGATCGAGCGCCTCGTGAATCAGATCGATACTCGCGTCACGGTCGTTCATCATCCACGGTCGCTCGCTCCCGAAGTTCATGCAGCCGAGGCACAACCGCGACACGTCCACGCCTGTGTCTCCGAGTGTCGTGTACGTCATCGAGTCGGATTCCGGCATGGCTCTCTCGGCGTCGCCGCGGCGGATAAGCGGGCGTGGTCTCGACCCCGAGTGCGTGCGGATACCACCCACGCAGCCGCCGGAAGCGGTCGCAAAGACAATCCTTAAACGACGCGACGGGGAATCCGAACGTATGGCTGGAACCATCGAAGTGCTCGTTCCCGGCGGCCAGGCCAATCCCGGCCCGCCGCTCGGTCCCGAGCTCGGTCCGACGCCGGTCGACGTGCAGGCGGTCGTTTCCGAGATCAACGACCAGACCGCCGCGTTCGACGGCATGGAAGTGCCCATCACCGTCGAGTACGACGACGACGGCTCATTCAGTATCGAGGTCGGCGTCCCGCCGACGGCGGAACTGATCAAAGACGAGGTCGGCTTCGAGACGGGCTCGGGCGAGCCTCAGAAGGACTTCGTGGCCGACATGTCCGTCGAACAGGTTCGGAAGGTCGCCGAGCAGAAGATGTCCGACCTGCTCGCGTACGACGTGAAGGCCGCCTCCAAGGAGGTCGGCGGCACGTGCGCCTCCCTCGGCGTCACCATCGACGGCGAGGACGCTCGGACGTTCGACGACCGCGTCGACGCCGGCGAGTACGACGACGTCCTCGCCGAGGAAGCGACGGCGTAACCACCGGTTCCACTTCTCGTCTCCGGCCGCCGGGTTCGGCGGTCGGTTCGCGACCGCGTCTCCGACAGCGACGGCGGCGGCGACCCATCGACGCCAACCGCCTCCGCGACCGTGCCGCCGACACTCGCCGCCCGGGCGGCCCTGGTTTGGCCGGGGGCACGCGCGGCCGCGGCGGGCCGTGCGAACGGCTCTCGCGCCGCTCGCCCCTTCGACGGTCTTAAGTGTCGCGTGGGCGGATTCGACGGTGAGACAGGCGTACGCCTGTTTCACTGACCCGTAGGAGCATTCCTGCGTACTACGGAGGTGAAAAATGGCAGATTCAATCGAGGACGCAGTATCCCAAGCACTGGAGGACGCCCCCCCTCGCAACTTCCGCGAGACCGTGGATTTGGCGATCAACCTTCGGGACTTGGACCTCAACGACCCGTCGAATCGAGTTGATGACGAAGTCGTGCTTCCGGCCGGCACCGGCCAGGAGACGCGAATCGTCGTCATTGCGGAGGGTGAGACAGCCCTCCGTGCGGAAGACGTCGCAGACGACGTCCTGTCGGGCGACGATCTCTCGGACCTCGCGTCCGAGGAGAACGACGCCAAGGACCTCGCCGATGAGACCGACTTCTTCATCGCCGAGGCCGACATGATGCAGGACGTCGCGTCCAACCTCGGGCGCATTCTGGGGCCGCGCGGCAAGATGCCGACGCCGCTCCAGCCCGACGACGACGTCGTCGAAACCGTCAACCGCATGAAAAACACCGTCCAGATTCGGTCCCGGGACCGCCGCACGTTCCACACGCGCGTCGGCGCCGAGGACATGACGGCCGACGAGATCGGCGATAACATCGACGTGATCGTCCGCCGCCTGGAAGCGGACCTCGAGAAGGGGCCGCTCAACATCGACGGCATCTACGTCAAGACGACGATGGGGCCGTCCGTGGAGGTACCCGTATGAGCAGTTCCGCCCAAGAGCGGAAGACCGAGACCATCCCCGAGTGGAAGCGCGAGGAGGTCGCAGAGCTGACCGAGTTCGTCAGCTCCTACGACGCCGTCGGCGTCGTCGACCTCACGGGCATCCCGAGTCGGCAGCTTCAGGACATGCGCCGCGACCTGCACGGGCGGGCCGCGCTGCGGATGTCCCGAAACACGCTCATCGAGCGCGCGCTCGACGAGGTAGACGAGGGTGCCGAAGGGTTGACCGAGTTCGTCTCCGGCCACGTCGGTCTCATCGGGACCGACGACAACCCCTTCGGGCTGTACAAGCAGCTCGAGGCGTCGAAAACCTCCGCGCCCATCGGCGCGGGCGAGATCGCCCCGAACGACGTCGTCATCCCCGAGGGTGACACGGGAGTCGACCCCGGCCCGTTCGTCGGCGAACTCCAGCAGGTCGGCGCGGACGCCCGGATCGACGGCGGGTCGATCAAGGTCATGTCCGACTCCCACGTGCTCGACGCCGGTGAGGCGGTCTCCACCGAACTCGCCAACGTGCTCGGCGAGCTCGGCATCGAGCCGAAGGAGGTCGGCCTGGACCTGCGCGCCGTCTTCGCGGACGGCGTCCTGTTCGAGCCCGAGGAACTCGCCATCGACGTGGACGAGTACCGCGCGGACGTCCAGTCCGCCGCGGCGGCGGCGCGGAACCTCTCGGTCAACGCCGCCTACCCGACCGCCCGCACCGCGGGCACCCTGCTCGGCAAGGCCGCCGGCGAGGCGAAGTCCGTCGGCCTGTTCGCCGCCATCGAGGACGAGGAACTCATGCCTGACCTCGTGACGCGCGCCGACGCGCAGCTGCGCTCGCTCGCGGCCGCCATCGACGACGACGAGGCGCTCCCTGAGGAGCTCCGCGGCGTCGAGGCGCCCGCGCCCGAGCCGGCCGCCGAGGCCGAGGCCGAGGAGGAAGACGAATCGAGCGACGACGAGGACACGGAAGCCGAGCCCGACGACGCCGACGACGATGACGACGACGGCGACGGAGCCGAGGGCCTCGGCGCGATGTTCGGATAAGACACACTACACAGGACCATGGAATACGTTTACGCTGCACTCATCCTGAACGAGACGGGCGAGGAGATCAACGAAGACAACGTCACCGCGGTGCTCGACGCCGCCGGCGTCGACGTCGAGGAATCCCGCGTGAAGGCCCTCGTGGCCGCGCTGGAGGACGTCGACATCGAGGAGGCCATCGAGACGGCCGCCGCCGCGCCCGCCGCGGGCGCCGCGGGCGGCGCCGCCGACGGCTCCGCCGACGAGGCGGAGGCCGACGACGGCGACGACGAGGAGGCCGAAGCGGAGGCCGCCGAAGAGGCTGCCGACGACGACGAGGACGACGACGAAGGCTCGGGCGAGGGCCTGGGCGAGCTCTTCGGCTGACGCCGGAGGCAGTCACCTCGTCTCGATCGGCTCGACCAGCGCTCACAGTTCTTTCGACGCTGACCGCCAGCGGCCGCGCCGGTGAGACGGCCGCCACCGACGGTTGGACCAGCTACTCGGTTGCCGAGGGTTAAAACGAGATGACGGCGCCACTGCGTCCCGGTGACCCCCCTTCCTGCCGCCGTCTCGCCCGCCGGAACGACCCTGCTCGCGTACACGCTCGCCGGGTGCGCGCTCGGCTGCTGCAGCGGGCTGATACCCGGCTTGCACGCGAACAACTTCGCCTTCCTGCTTGCAGCGGCCGCGCCCGCGCTCGACGCTCCGCCGGTCCCGCTGGGCTGTGCGATGGTGGCCGCCGGCGTCGCCCACACGTTCCTCGACGTTGTGCCGTCGCTCGCGCTCGGGGTTCCCGACGCCGCGATGGCGGCCGCGGCGCTTCCGGGGCACACGCTCGTCTTGGAGGGCCGCGGACGCGAGGCGATGCGTCTCTCGGCGGTCGGATCGGGACTGGCGCTCGCGATCGCGCTTCCCGCTGCAGCCGTCGTCACGCGGGGGATGCGCGTCGCGTATCCGCACCTGCGCGCGTGGCTGCCGGTGGTGCTCGGGGGGGTGGCCCTGCTGCTCGTGATCACGGAGTCGACGAAGCGGCGCCGGATCGCGGGCGCCTGCTCGTTCGCGCTCGCGACCGCGCTGGGACTGGTCACGCTCGACGCCCAGCCCGATCCGCTGGTGTCGGCCGGCGGGATGCTCGCCCCGCTGTTCGCCGGACTGTTCGGCGTTCCCGTCCTCGTCGATGCGCTCGGCGGCGCCGGTGTCCCGCCGCAGGCAGACGCGCGACTTGGACTGTCCGGTCGCGACCTGACGGCTGCGGCCGCCGCCGGGGCGGGCGGCGGCGCCGCAGTCGGTTACCTGCCCGGCGTCTCCGCGGGCGTCGCGGCCGTGCTGGCGCTGCCGGCGACCGCGGGACGAGACCCGGCGCGCGAGTACGTGGTCGCGACCAGCGGCGCGAACACGGCGACCGCGGTGTTCGCGCTGTTCGCGTACTGGTCGTTCGACGCGACGCGGTCGGGCGTGCTCGTCGCGCTCGACGACGCCGGGGTTCCGGCGGCGCTCCTCCCGCTACTGGCCGCGGCGCTGATCGCAGGTGCGGTCGGCACAGTTGCGGTGGTGTCGCTCGGGGACGCCGCGCTCAGGATCGTCGGCGCGGTCCCGCACGGCCCCCTCGTCGCGGCCGTGCTGGTCGGCCTGGCGGCGCTGTCCGTCGCGTTCGCCGGGGCGATCGGGTTGGCCGTGTTGGTCGCGGCGGCTGCGGTCGGCTTCGTCCCCGTTCGGCTCGGCTGTCGGCGAGTCCACCTGATGGGCGTGTTGCTCGGGCCGCTCGTGATTGCATGAGCGAGTCCGGGATCCCGGCGGTACTGTGGCGGCGATCTCGCGGCCGACGGTCCCGACCGCACGACAGCGATCCACACGGATTCGCGGCGCGACACGTCGCTCACGCCGGCTGAAAGACAACCGTTAAAAGCCGCGCGCCGGTCTCTAGCCGTATGAGCCAGTCAGAGTCCGAGCAGCGTTCCGAGCGACGCTGCGTCTCCTGTGGCATCAACGTCGCGGGGACGGCTGCGGCGACGTTCAAGTGCCCCGACTGTGGCGCGCAGATCAGCCGCTGTGCGAAGTGCCGAAAGCAGAGCAACCTCTTCGAGTGTCCCGACTGCGGGTTCCGGGGGCCCTAACCATGGGGAAGGTCGCCGCGAAGATGAAGGTCATGCCGCAGAGCCCCGACATCGACCTCGACGAGCTCCAGCAGAAGCTGGAGGAGTCGCTCCCCCAGGGCGCCGAGATCCGGAACGTCGAGCGCGACGACGTCGCGTTCGGGCTCGTCGCACTCCTGCCGATGGTCGTCGTCCCCGACGACGCCGGCGGCACCGAGGCCGTCGAGGAGGCGTTCTCCGAGGTCGAGGGCGTCGAGAGCGTGAAGGTCGAGGAAGTCGGCCGCCTGTAACCGGCCGCGCTCACCGCCGGACCGAATCCGGTCCGGCAGTCATTCTCGCGTACCCACCGTTCGTACTGAGCCGTCGGCTTGAGGAACCGCGGACGACTCGTTCTACACTACGAATCGAAACCGGGATCCGCGAGACCACGGGTGGATCGTGCGAAGAGTTAATGATGTCCGGCCGTCAGGGGTTCGACAGACGTTCACATGGGGATGTACGACCGGATCCTGGTCCCGACCGACGGCTCCGACGGCGTCGAGCGCGCGGTCCGCCATGCTGTCGACCTCGCGGTCCAACACGGGGCGACCGTCCACGCGCTGTACGTCGTGAACTCGGCATCGTACGCGGGGATGCCGATGGAGTCGAGTTGGGAGGGGATCGACGAGATGCTTCGCGGCGACGCCGAGAGCGCCGTCTCGCTGGTGGAGGCGCTCGGCGACGACTACGACGTGCCCGTCGAGACGTCGGTGATCGACGGTTCACCGAGCCCGGAGATCGTCCGCTACGCCGAGGACAACGACTGCGACCTGATCGTGATGGGGACCCACGGTCGCGGCGGCATCGACCGACTTCTGCTGGGCAGCGTCGCCGAGAAAGTCGTCCGGTCGTCGACGGTTCCGGTGCTCACGGTCCGGGTCGCGGACGCGACGTAACAGCCGTCGAGTCGGCTTGATGCGGATTTCGCGGGCGAACGCACGTGCGGACCCTCACCGGTCGACCGGCCGCAGGTGCTCGCAGTCCCCGGCGGTCACCCGAACCATCTCCTCGCCGGTGTCGACAACGAGCGCGCCGGGGAACTCGATCCCGACGGCCTCGCCCTCCACGATGCCGCCGGGGGTGTCGACGCGGACGCGCCGACCGACGGTGTCGGCGTACTCCTCCCAGGCGTCGACGGCCCCGCGCAGATCCGCAGTGAGCGCGTCGAACTCCTCGAGGATCCGTTGGACGATCACCCGACGATCGACCGGCTCGCCGCGTTCCGCCAGGAGGCTCGTCGCGCCGGCGTCTGCCGGGAGGTCCTCGGGGGCGATGTTCGCGTTCAGTCCCGGGCCGACGACGAGCCAGGAGACCCGCTCGGCCTCGCCCTCCATCTCGGTGAGGACGCCGCACAGTTTCCTCCCGCCGCGTTCGGTCGGCTCCGCCTCGTCGCCCTCGTCGTCGCCGACGAGCACGTCGTTCGGCCACTTGATCCGCGCGTCGACGCCCGCCTCGCGGCAGGCGCGGGTCACCGCGACGGCCATCGCGAGCGTGTACGCCGGAGCGTGGGCGGGTGGCGCTTCGGGACGCACGACGACCGAGAGCCAGACGCCGCCGGGCGGCGACACCCATTCACGGTCGAGACGCCCCCGCGAGGCGGTCTGCTCGTCGGCCACGACGGCGACGCCGGCGTGGCCCGCTCCGGCGAGTTCGCGCGCTCGGTCGTTCGTGGATCCGACGCTGTCGTGGTAGTCGATGTTGAACGGCGCGTCGAGGTCGTATGCGATCGCCTCGCCTGCGTAGCCGGACGCCTCGCTCACGACGTAGCCGTCGGCGGTGCTCTCGACGGCAACGCCTGCCTCGCGCAGCGCCTCGACGTGGTTCCAGACGGCCGCGCGCGACACGTCGAGGCGGTCGGCTAACTCGGGCCCGGATACGGGGCCCTCTGCGAGTGCGTCGATGAGCGCCCGGCGGGTCGCGGGAACGCCGACGCCGGCCGCAACGTCGTCGGCGCGGTCACTGTCGCTTCCGGCGTGGCCGTCGCTTCCGGTGTGGCTGTTGCTCCCGGTGTCACTGCCGTCGGCGTCGCCCGTCACGAGTCGCTGCGCCCGCCGCCGGCGGACGCGAGCTCCGTCGATTCCCCGTTCGCGCGGACGGTGATGACCGTCGCCTCGAGCTTCCCCTTCAGGAACGTCTCGATGTCGGGGTCCGAAAACAGCTTCTGGATGGTCCGCCGCCAGCGACTCGCCTGCTTGGCGCCGATGACCACGATGTCCGCCTCCTCGGCGGCGACCTCGTCGAGGATGGTCTCCTCTACGAGGAACCCCCGGCGGATGACGTACCGGACGTTGGGGAGGTGGCCGAACTCGCGTTGGACCGCCTGCTTGAGATCCGTCCGAGTTACCTCTCGACCGTTCTGGTACAGATCGACGTGGAGGACCGTCAACTCGGCGTCGCGCTCGTCGGCGATTCGGATCGCCTCCGACAGCGTCGCCTTGGAGTGCTTCGAGAGCGGGTATCGAACCGGCACGACGACCAACGTCATTATCGGCTGGACGCGCCGCCACGTGTAAACACTTCCTCTTGGCCAACCCGTGACGGCGGACCGATCACCCGGGGCCGCCTTGCCCGCCGTCACTCGTCCCCGACTCGTTCCGACGGCGACGTGTCGCCACTGTCATCGAAATCGCCCGAGGTGCCCGGTTCAGCCGAGTCGCCGGCGCCAGCGGCGTCGGCTGCGGCGTTCACCGAACCGCCCGACACGCGCTCGATCCGGCCTTCGATCTCGGGGGCGATACCGTGCGCTCGGACGTACTCGGCGAGCACTTCGTGTTGGATCCCGTGCTCGCCGGATCGGTGGCGCTCCTCGATCGTCGGGAACTCGTGGTCAGAGTGCAGGAGGTACTCGGGCGTCGCGACGCGGTACAGCCGCTCGGAGTCGATCGGTTCCCCGCCGACGCGCGCGTCGATCAACTCCTCGCGGTCGTCGTCCCAGACGACGCGAGCGCCGCTGACGTGGCCGTGCCACCAGCCGTCCTCGCCGAAGTCGACCACCGATGCCGACATCTCCGCGAACGCCGCGCGCAGTTCGGCGCCCGTGAGTTCGACTTCGACGATCGGTTCCTCGAACGGGAGCACGGACAGGAGGTCCGCGAGGGTCACCTCGCCAGCGAGGTCGTCGCCGAGGCGGAGGCCGCCGGCGTTCTGGAGGCCGACGTCCGCGCCGGCCGCCCAGCGGTAGGCGTCGGCGACGAGGTTACCGATGCGGCACTCACCGCCGTGGACCGTTTCGTCGCTGCGGACGATCGGCTCGTCGACGTGACCGACGGCCTCGTCGAGCCCCGCGGCGGCGATGCGCTCGCGCAGGGCGTCCGCAAGGCGTTCGTCGATCGGGGCGTCGGCGGGGCTGTGCCGGCGAACGCTCGCGCCGTCGTCGTTGAGCGTCACCTCGAGCACCGTCTCGCCGTTGACGCCCGGGCGCGTGCAGAGGACGCCGTCGACTTCCTCGGCGCGCTCGCTGTGGACGTGACCGCCGAGCACCAGGTCGACCCCGTCGATCCGCGCGAGGTCGTCGTCGCCACCGCCCAAGTGTGACACCGCGACGACGTAGTCGACGCCGTCGCGCTCGGCTGCATCCTCGCCCTCGTCGGCACGGTCGCCTCCGGCCGCGGCTTCAGCTTCCATGGCCGCGATCGCATTCCGGGCGGCCTCGTACGGGTCGGTGAACGTCATCTCCGCAGCCGAGGGGTTCAGCGAGTCCGTGCTCGGGTCGGTGACGCCGAGGAAGCCCACGCGCTCGCCGTCGACGGTTTCGACCGTCCACGGGACGACGCCCTCGGCCTCGCCGAACGGATCGCCGTCCTCGTCGCGGACGTTCGCAGAGACCCACGTCTGCGGGGAGTCGGCGACGATCCCGCGGGCGGCATCGGTGCCGAAGTCGAAGTCGTGGTTGCCGAACGTCTCCACGTCGGTGCCGACGGCGCGGAAGAAGTCGACCGCCTGGCGCCCGTTCGAGACGGTCGCGGCGACGCCAGGCGAGGTGTCGTCGCCGGCGCCGACGATCGCGGCGTCCGGGCCGTCGAGTCCGGTGATCAGGCCGGCGAGGCGCCCCGCGCGGTCGGGGTCGTCGTAGACGTTCTCGATGTCGGAGTAGTGGACGAACCGGGGCATTCGGGTGACTGTGTCGTGTGCGCTGGCGGCCAAGAACGCTCCGGGTTCAGTCGACCGGCCCGAGCGCGCTCGTCCCGCTACGGGAACGGGTGGTACGCCTTCTCCGGTTCCGGCTCGAACCCCATCGACGCCGACACGGACTCCAGTCGGTCCCCGAAGAACGGCTCGCCGGTGAACAGCGGCTGTGCCTCCGGGACGAGCACGCGGACGCCTTCGAAGCCGAGCGCAGACACGTCGCGGGTGGTCAGTCGGGCCGCGTACGCGTCGAGGCCGGCGTCGCCGAGTCGCTCGAGGACGGCGTCGACCTCCTCGACGCCCTCGGCTTCCGCCGCGTCGGCGTCCGTCACGTCGGCGGCGGGAAGCGTCACGTCGGGGGAGACGAACTCGCGGACGCGCCCGGGGAAGTCGGCGTACGAGCCGATGGCGCCTTCCTCGGCGCTCGCCTGTTCGGGTCCCATCGCGTGTAACTCCATCCAGTTTTGCAGCGCCTCCGCGAGCGCGCCTCGGGCGGCGGCCGCGGCGTCGAGGTCGGCCGCCGAGCCCATGGCGAACCGGGGCCACTCTCCGGTCTCGGCGTCGCGGTGGACCGCCGCGCCGACGACGGGCACGTCCACGTCCTGCGTGAGCAGCAGCGTCGTCACCGAGAGGTCCTCGGCGCGCGCTCGCTTGCGGAGCGTCTCGAACCCCCCGTCGTCGACGGTCAGCCCCATCGGATCGAACGTGGAGTACCACGACAGCATCGACGCGTCGCGCTCGACCGTTTCGTACAGCCCCGACAACACCGCCTCGGCCGTCGAGTTCCCGAGCCCGAGCCCGGTCGTGATCGCCGGCCCGAACCGCTCCTCGGGCGGCGGAAACACGACGAACTCCGCCGGCAGCGACGCTGTCTCCCGACTCACGAGATCGATCCCGGAGACCCACGGGATGCGGTCGTCCGGGTCGGGTGTGTCGGATCCGGGGGGCCGGACGAATCGCGTGACAGGGACCGCGTCGACGACGCCGTTCGTCGGCGCCGACCGGAACGACGACGCGCGGTAGGTTCCCGCGCAGTAGCGTTCGAGCGCCTCGCCGATGGCCTTCGCGTACGCGACGTCCCAGTCGGCGGCGACACCGGCGGCGAACTCCGCACAGCGCGCGTCGGCGAAGACGGCGGTATCGGTCGTCCGCGCGATGTAGTACGGCGCCGGCACGGACTCGCGCTCGCCCACTTCAGCCACGAGTCCCAGTCGGTCGTCGACCGCGCGGTCCATTCGGTCGACGGCGTCGTCCAGTGAGACCTGCTCGTCGCACGCCCGAAGATCGAACCCCGTCGGCGACGCCCCGCAGTCGCACCCGGGCACCGGAAGCAGCGTCCGTTCGCGGCCATCGACCTCGGTGACGGTGCCAGCCACGTCGTCCCCTGAGAGGTGCTGGATGGCGCGACGGCCGGCCAGCGCCCCCGCGAATCGGACGGCGCTGCGGGTTCCCTGCGGTGTCGCGTCCGTCGCCGGGACGTTCGCGCGGACCCGGTCACACAGGCAATCGTAACAGCCAGTCTCGGGTGAGAACACGGAGACTGCGGCGTCGAGTCCTTCGATCGCGCGGCCGCCGATGCCGCCGACCTCGACGGCGACCCAGTCGTCGACGACCCGGGTCGCGGTGCGGAACGCGTCGTCCCCGGTCGTGCCGACCACGACGGCGAAGTCGAATCCGTCCAGGAGGCCGGCCTCCACCTCCATCACGTTCGCCTCGATGTCGGTGACGGCGCCCCGTATCGGTTCGACGGCGGGGTCCGGGCCGACGATGGCGATGTCCATGCCCCGCTGGTGGGGTGAGTCGCACTAAAAGGTGGTCGGTCACCGGGACGGGACCCGTCCCGGGGCGCCGGCCTAGTTCAGCAGTCGGTGGGCGACGCTCGCCAGTTCGTCGCTCGATGCGTCGCGCAGCCGGTCGTCGCCGAGCTTCAAGCGCAGACGGGGACGCCCCACGTCGATGGGCACCTTCTCGGTGTCGATGAGCCCCAGGTCCTCGAGGTGGGTCTTCGTGCGCGAGAACGTCGCCTTCGAGGCGATGCCGACGTCCTCGCCCCACTTGCTGATGTCGTACAGGAGCACGTCGTTTTTCGCCGCGACGAGCAGCGAGATGGTCACCTCGTCGAGGCCGTCGCCGTCTCCGCGGGCGGTCTCCAGCGACGCCAGCACCGCGTCGAAATCGGCGCGAACCGGGTCGCCGATGTCATCGTCCAGCGTCTCGCGGACGTGCGACAGCGCCGGCGTCCGGAGGTTGAACTCATCGGCGTCCGCCCACTGGTCGCGGTACGTCTCGTAAGCGTCCCCGGCGAACGACTCGTCGTCGGCCGCGAGCGCGGCGACGTGCTCACCGGCGGAGACGATGGCGTACAGTTCGTCCTCGCCGACCACGAGCGTGTTGTCCGCGTCGCCATCGAGTTCCCGAAGCGTCATCGACCCGGCGTCGACCAAGTCGGCGGCGTCGCCGGCGACGAGGAAATCGTCCATCACGTCCTTGAGCATGCGGTTGTCGGCGAGGACGTTCAGCGTCGGGAGGCCCTCGTCGTAGTCGGATCCCGCGTCGACGAGCGATTCGATCACCGCCGCGTTGGGGTCGACGATCACCAGCTCACCCGCCG
Source organism: Halobaculum halobium (assembly GCF_030127145.1). Taxonomy (NCBI): domain Archaea; kingdom Methanobacteriati; phylum Methanobacteriota; class Halobacteria; order Halobacteriales; family Haloferacaceae; genus Halobaculum; species Halobaculum halobium. The sequence continues at coordinate 421,381 of NZ_CP126158.1, read as the reverse complement.
ATCGGTCGAAGAGCGTCCGGAGCACGTCACCCATGGAGCGCTCGAATACATTCGCAGTCATAGCTACGTAGAACATCGCGAGTTGTCTATTTAATACTAACGGGATATCGGGGGAATCAAGCCTCCTCTCCGGAGAATACGAGACTCAAGCGACTGAATGGAAGCCGGCGGCATGAGAGTTAAGTACACGCATGCTCGTCCGAGTGGTATGGGAAACTCGCTCCGCTCACGAACGGTCGAACCGGCGCTGACGGCTATCGGTTTCCGCCACGCGCGGCTCGCGCTGACGATCGCGGTCGCGGTGACGCTGTTTTTCACGGCGGACGCCGCTGCGGCCGTCGATATCGGGGCCGATCCGACGAACGTCGGCGACGTGTCGTCGGGGCCCTGATATCACCGGTCAGCGACGGGAACCCGCTGACGACTGACTGGCCGAGTTAACCCACCTGCGAACCGGTCCCGTACGCCTCGGTTACGACGAGCGGAGATCCCCAGCGAGCGCGTCCGACCAGCAGAGCGCTCCGTCGAACAGCACGGGGGTATCCGCGTACGAGAGGAACTCGATCAACTCCGCGCGATCGACCGTGAACTCCCTGCTGGTCCCGAGGAGGTGCGTCTCGTCGGACTCCTGGAGGTACGGTCGGAAGAACCCGCCCGTCATCCACGGCGCGCCCATCGACACCGTCACGTCGAATCGGTCGGGCGCCCGGCGGCCGACCCGCACGTCTGTCCCGACGATGTCTTCCGACTGCGTCAGCACGTGCGTGCCGTCGCCGACGACGGCGTAGTCCTTGCCGGTCATGATCTGGCGTCTCGACTTGTCGAGCGCCTGCTCCATGCAGTAGCCGCTGACGAGCAAGCGGGCGAACATCGTGCCGACCGTCGCCGCTTGGCTGTCGAGCACCTCGTTGAACGTGACCGCGCCCGCGACGCTCCCCTTTCGGATCAGTTCGATCCCCTCGTGAAAGGAGCCGCAGGCGTTCAGGAAGAACGTCTGGGCGTTCGACTCCGAAAGGCTCGGCGCCGAGAGGTAGCCGTCGGCACACCGGAGTCCGTCCCGTTCGCAGTGGCCGATGTAGTGGACGAGATCGGTCCGGGACTCGAACACCGAGGCGAGTTCGTCGACGGTAAGCCGCTCTCTCAGCGTGACATCGAGATCGAGCGCCTCGGCGCGAGCGCGGTACTGGGCGGCGACGTCGTCGTGCTCCTCGCGCATGTCCCCGTCGTTCAGGATGGCGACGACCGAGATCGGATCGCCGGCCGCGTCGAGGTACCGGCCGCGGTTCTCGTACGCCTCACGAACGGTTTTGAACGCGTCGATCGGCACGCCGTCGGCGAGCCAGCCGTGCGTCCGTCCCGCACCTTGTTCGGGCCGGACCAACTCGACCGACGCCACCTCGCCCGCGTCGCGCCGGTAGAAATCGGCCAACGAGGTGTCGAGCCACTCCGATTTCTCGAGCGTGTTCGACTCGGCGATCCGGACGAGCGGGAGGTTCGCGAGGAGGTGCGACAGCGTCGGCACGTGGTCGTACTCGGGGTCGATCGACATCGACAGATGCCACTCCGGGAACCGATCGCGGACCGATTCGAACGGCGTCGCGAGGTAGGTGTCGAGGCGCTCGCCCGGCGACGCGGCGTACAGGGAGTCGGCGTCGAGACCGAGTTCCGAGGCCGTCTCGGCGACGGACAGCCCGGACTCGTAGGGGCCGGCCTCCCTGACGACGCAGTCGAGGTGGAACGTTCGGTCGAGCAGCGAGGCGACCGCCTCCTGAAACTCGGGAAACGCCGGGAGCGGGTGGGTCCGGCCGGGCGTCTCGACCCTCGGTCTCCCGTCTGCCTCGACGGCGACGTCCGCGCCGACGTAGTGCGCGAACGAGGAGACGACGAACAGGTGTCTGAGATCGGGGGGAACGACGACTCGCACGTCGGCGTCGTCGCGCTTCTCGCGAAGCGTCTCGGGGATCGAGACCGACTCGCCGAAGGCGATCCGCGGAGGGTTCCCCCGCATGCTGTCGAACGAGCGGTCGGCGGTCGCGGTGCGGTGGCCGGCCGGGAACGTCGACAGCGCCGTCGCGACGCCGCCTGGCGTCTGCGGCACGGTCACTGTCTCGGAGTCGTCTTGGACCCCGCTTCCGAATCCGATCTCGACGGAAGTCGGCGCCGGAAATCGAACCGAGAGCCGCTCGTATCGGGGCTTCTCGATCGTCGCCGCCCCGTCGAAGCGGACGTACACGTCGATCCGGCTCTCGACGTAGAGGGCGTAGGAGCCGTCGGGGATCGAAAGCGGCCCGGTGCCGGTACCGAGATCGAACACCTCGCCGGTGTCGACGTCGCGGACCGGGGCGTACACCGGCGGGAACCCGAGGGACGTCGCCGACCCGGACACCGTCGCGTCCGGCGTCCAGGTGTCCTCGAGGCCCAGGGCGTCGATGGCGGCGTCGAGCGACGGCGTCGACGCGTCGCCGGGGTCGCTCCATCCGTCCGTCCGCACGTCGACGGCGTGTTTGGCGGCGTCGACCGCGCGAAACCCGTCCTCGGTCCGTTCGACCTGCATTCGACTGCACGGACCTGCGCAGTGACCGCATTTATCGGTGTCGCCACGGGCGCGCGAGTACGCATGGCTTTTTGTCACCGCTCGCCGGACTTCCAGTATGGAGTATCCCGAGGTACGTGAGACCGACCCGGCCGTCGCCGACGCCCTCGAGGGGGAGGTCAGCCGACAACAGGACACGCTAGCGATGATCGCCTCCGAGAACCACGTCTCCGAGGCCGTTTTGGAGGCGCAGGGGAGCGCGCTCACCAACAAGTACGCGGAGGGGTATCCGGGCAAGCGGTACTACGCGGGCTGTGAGTTCGCCGACGCGGTCGAGGAACTCGCCATCGAGCGGGCAACGGAGCTGTGGGGCGCCGAGCACGTCAACGTCCAGCCCCACTCGGGCACGCAGGCGAACATGGCGGTGTACCTGGCAACTCTCGACGCGGGCGACAAGATCCTCTCGCTCGAACTCGAACACGGCGGGCACCTCAGCCACGGTCACCCCGCGAACTTCACCGGCCAGCTGTTCGAGGTGGAGAAGTACGGCGTCGACCCGGAGACGGGCTACATCGACTACGGGGCGCTCGCCGAGCAGGCCGACGAGTTCGACCCGGACATCATCGTCTCGGGCTACTCGGCGTACCCGCGGGAGGTCGAGTGGGAGCGGATCCAAGACGTCGCCGACGCGGTCGACGCGTACCACCTCGCAGACATCGCCCACATCACGGGGCTCGTCGCCGCGGGCGTCCACGACTCGCCCGTCGGCGTCGCCGACTTCGTCACCGGCTCCACCCACAAGACGATCCGGGCGGGCCGCGGCGGGATCGTCATGTGCGACGAGGAGCACGCGGACGACATCGACGCGGCGGTGTTCCCCGGCGGGCAGGGCGGTCCCCTCATGCACAACATCGCCGGCAAGGCCGTCGGCTTCGGAGAGGCGCTGGAGCCCGAGTTCGAGGAGTACGCCCAGCAGGTCGTCGCCAACGCCGAGGCGCTCGCCGACTCCTTCGAGGCCAACGGGCTGGAGGTCGTCTCCGGCGGCACCGACACCCACCTCGTGCTCGTCGACCTGCGCGAGTCGCACCCAGACACCTCCGGCGGCGACGCCGAGGAGGCGCTCGCGGAGGCCGGCATCGTGCTCAACGCGAACACGGTCCCCGGCGAGACACGGTCGCCGTTCGACCCCTCGGGAATCCGCGCCGGGACGCCCGCGCTCACCACCCGCGGCTTCGACGAAGCCGCCTGCCGCGAGGTCGGCGATCTCATCCACCGGGTCGTCGACAACGTCGACGACGAGTCGGTCATCGCCGAGGTGCGCGAGCGCGTCGCCGAGCTGACGGATGCGCACCCGCTGTACGAGTAAGCGACCGGATACGATCCACGTTTCTGCGTACTTCGGAGATTATCCTCGCGCTGTTGTGCACGAACCCGAGGATTCTTACGCGTCGCCGCCGCCCCATCGACCATGACCGACATCGACGGGAACGCCGTCGCCGCCGAGATCCGCGACGGCGTCGCCGACTGCGTGGAGACGCTGAACGACGCGGGCGTCGAGCCGGCGTTGGCGACCGTGCTGATGAGCGACGACCCCGCCAGCGAAACGTACGTCTCGATGAAGCAGAACGACTGCGAGGAGGTCGGGATGCAGAGCGTCCACGTCGACGTGGACAACGACGCGCCCGCCCAAGAGCTGTACGACACCATCGACGAACTGAACGCCGACGACGAGGTCCACGGCATCCTCGTCCAGATGCCCGTCGTCGATCAGGTCGATACCCGCCGGGTCCTCCGCTCGGTCGCCCCCGCGAAGGACGTGGACGGGTTCCACCCGGAGAACGTCGGCCGCCTCGTCGCCGGCAACGCGCGGTTCAAGCCTTGCACCCCCCACGGTATCCAGCGGCTGCTCGCGTCGGCGGACGTGGACCCGGAGGGGAAAGAGGCGGTCGTCGTCGGCCGCTCGGACATCGTCGGCAAGCCGATGGCGAACCTCCTCTTCGGTCGTGGCCCGGGCGGCAACGCCACGACGACCGTCTGCCACTCGCGGACCGAAGACCTCGCGAGCCACACCCGCCGAGCGGACATCGTCGTCGCCGCCGCGGGGATCCCGGAGTTCATCACCGCGGACATGGTGAGCGAGGGCGCGACCGTCATCGACGTGGGTATCAACCGCGTCGAGCGCGACGGCGAGTCGACGCTCGTCGGCGACGTGGCCCACGACGAGGTCGCGGAGAAAGCAGGGGCGATCACGCCCGTCCCCGGCGGCGTCGGGCCGATGACGCGCGCGATGCTGCTGTACAACACGGTCAAGGCCGCCGGCGAACAGCACGGCGTCGACATCGAGCTTCCCTGAGCGGCCCGTTCTCTCTCGATCGAGCGCCCGAATTGGTCGGCTACTCCAACCGTTCTCTCGCGCTCGCCAGCGCCGCCGCGTCGCCGGCGATGAGGTATCGCCCCAGCTCGACGGCCGCCTCGACGAGCGCGTCCGCCTCCGCGGGCGCCACGTCGCCCTCAAGCGCGTCGATCCGCTTCGCGCGATCGCGGATGGCGCCGAGCGTTCGACTCGCCTCGGGATCGGGATGGTCGTCGAGGTACGTCGACACGTCCGATCGGTACTCCAATACCGCCTCGGCGGCCGCGAGCCCGCGAGCCTCGTGCATCCGCGGGGGAATCTCCTCCGCGTTCGGCCGCTCGCCCGTGTCAGCCGCGCGCAGCAGCGTCGTGAGGTACCACTCCTCGTCGTCGGTGACGCCCGGAGTGGTTCCTTCGGGGCCGCGGTCGCCCACGGTCGCGTCCGCCCGCCCGCCCCCGGTCCGGCGATCCGGCCGTACACGTCGGCCGCGTGGCGGAGCTCCGCGGCCGCGAGGTACGCGTCGTCCAGTGGCGCGAGGTCGCCGCCGCGGATGAACCCCCGCTTGCGGAGGTACGTCCGACACTCGGCTTTGATTTCGTCGACGAGCTCGGCGAGCGCAGTGTCGTCCAGTCGGACCAATACGGCGGTCAGGTCCAACTCCGCGGGCGCGTCAGTGTGCCTGCGGCGCTCGCCGGTCCCCACGCTCTGAAGGCTCCCGCAGTCGGGACACGCGATGCTCCCCGTCTCGAAGTACGACCAGCGGGTTCCGCACTCCGTACACTCGCGCTCGCCCCGGACTTCCATGACCGCACGTACCGGCGGTACGGTGAAAAACGCCTCGTCGCCGCGGCGGCGGGGCGGGCACGTCGCCGCGGGCGATCCCGGATACCCGCGACCGCCGGCACCGACTTGGTCACGGACTGTGAGAGGGCTTGTGTGACACCGAACTCGTTCTTCCACGTGGCGCTGAAGGCCGACGACGTGGACGCGACGGCATCGTTCTACGAGGCGGCGTTCGACGGGACTGTCATCGAGCGGGGCCACGCCGCCGACGGCGAGGGCGCGACGGCCGTCGAACACGTCGCCTTGGAGGTGGCCGACAAGCGCGTGTACGTCTTCGACCGGGCGCCCTACGAGGCGACCGGTGACGTGGAGGCGATGCCGACCGGCCTGCTCCACTTCGGGTTCGTCGTCGACGACATCGACGCCGCCCGCGAGGCGATCGACGGCGTCGGCTTCGGCGTCGACTGGGTGATGGGACCCGAGCGCTTCGGCGACCTCCGGATCGCGTTCTTGATCGACCCGACCGGGACCATCGTCGAACTCATCGAGCACGTGTCGTGAGCCGACGCCGCAGGCTCGCGCGCGGCGTCGGTCCCGCGAGAAGCGGTCCGCGACGGCGTCTCGACACGCGGAGTTCTCCCCGGCACGCTTTTACTGTCGCCGCCGGAGGTGTCATCGAATGACCTTCTCCATCGCAGCGCGCGACCCAGAGACGGACGCCGTCGGGGTGGCGGTCCAGTCGAAGTTCGTCTCGGTCGGCGCCGTCGTCCCGTTCGTTTCGGCCGACGCCGGCGCGGTCGCGACGCAGAGTTTCGCCAACGTCGCGTACGGCCCGGACGGGCTCGACCTCCTCCGCGAGGGCAACGCGCCCGCCGAGGCAATCGAGGCGCTCACCGACGCCGACGACGAGGCCGAGCAGCGGCAGGTCGGCGTCGTCGGACTCGACGGCGAGCCGGCGGCGTTCACCGGCGCGGAGTGTTTCGACGTTGCGGGCGACCGACAGGGCGAGCATTACACCGTGCAGGGGAACATCCTCGCGAACGAGGCGACGCTCGATGCGATGGCCGAGGCGTTCGAGACGGTCGACGGCGGCCTCCCAGACCGGCTCATCGCGGCGCTCCACGCCGGCAACGACGCCGGCGGCGACTCCCGCGGCGAGCAGTCGGCTGCGCTGTCAGTCGCCAAGCCCGAGGGCGGCTACGACGGGAAGAACGACCGCTGGGTCGACGTACGCGTCGACGACCACGAGCGTCCGATCGACGAACTGGAGCGCGTGTTCAAGCTGTACGACGTGACGCTGCTCGCCCGCGAGGAGCCCGACGACCCCGCGGAGCTGTCAGGCGAGGCGGCGCTTGCGGTGTCGTCGGTGCTCTCGGACACGGGGTTTCTCGACGGCGAGGCGACGGACGCGTTCGGCGAGGCAGAACGGGCCGCGCTCGAGGACTTCCGCGGGATGAACAACTTCGAGAACCACTCGCTGACGGTCATTGAGGACGCGCTCGCTCGCGGCTGGGCGGAGGCGGCCGCCGGCGACGCGGCCGCCGAGCGCGACGAAAACGGCGAATCGCGGCTGACCGACGCGATCTGGCGCGGGCTCCAGCGCTACGACAGACTGTAACTCGCCGTGGATTCCCCCGCACTCGGCGCACGGGAGCCGGTCACACAGGCGCTGATCGCGCAAGCGTCGGTCGTCCAGGCGCCCACGGCGCAGTTACCGGCGTTCCAGTTGCTCACGGTCGTGCTCTCGTTCGTCGGCGCCGGCGTCGCGCTCGCCGCGGGTATCGGGATCGTCGCGGTGTACGACCGTCAGGGGAACGATGCCGACGGGGCAGTCACACGTCGGGCGTTCGGACTGTGGGCTGCGGGCACGGTTCTCCTCGCTGCCGGCACTCCCGCGGTGTTTCGCGCGTCGCTGTCGACCGCACCGACGCTGCGCGCGCTCGCGCTGGTCGGCGCCCTCGTCGGCGCCCTCGCCGTCGGCGCCGCGCCAATGTACCTCTGGCAGGCGACGAACGCTGAAGGATGAGCAGTCGACCACCCTCCGGCGGGCCGGGCCGGCCGGATACGCCGGCGACTCGCTACTCCCGGTTCGTCGGCCGGCCGCGCTGACGGATCAGCTTGTCGATGATGTCGCCCGTCGAGAGGAGTTCCCCCTCGTAGCGGGGATCTCGGGCGGTCGCGCGCGTCACCTCGGCGTCGATCCCCTCTGCGGCGAGCGCGTCAGCGATGGCGGACTCGTCGTGGTGCTGGTCGAATCCGAGGACGATCACGTCCGGGTCGATCTCGCGGACGGGGACGAAGAAGTCCTCTGTATGGCCGAGGTGCGCCTCGTCGACGACCTCGAGCGCGGCGATCATGTCCCGTCGCTGGCGGTCGGAACACACCGGTGTCGGCTTGTGGGTCACGTTGTCGCGGCGGGCGACGATGACGTGGAGTTCGTCGCCGTGGGCGGCCGCGTCCTCCAGATAGTGCAGGTGGCCCGGGTGGAGGATGTCGAACGTCCCCTGCGCGAGCGCGACCCGCGGCGAGTCTCCCCGAGCGTCGGCGGCGGCGCCACCCTCGGCGCCACCGTCCATGCCGCCGTCGCTGTTGCCGTTGCCCGCGCCGTCGTCCTCACTCATCGTACAGCTCCGCGTCGATGTCGGTCTGGTCGAAGTCGAAGAACGCCTCGTCCTCGGGCAGCGCCACGTCGATCACGTCCAGATCGCGGGGGTCGCCGTCCGGGCCGAACGCCCGCCAGCAGTCGCGCTCGTACGGCGCGCCGATGATGATGTGCGCTTCGCCGGCGTGAAACGTCGCGAGGTCGGCGTCCGAGGGGCGGAGGACGCCGTTGGGGTGCGAGTGGATCGATCCGACCGCCCGCGAGGAGTTTGGCTTCATGTGCTCGCGGACGGTCGCCGACTCCGGCGTCGACGTGGTGCCGGGGATGACGAGCACGTCGGTGATCACCTGTCCCGTCCGGTCGAGTCCGAGGTCGCGGGCGTCGGTCGCCCGGAGAAAGCCCATGTACTCGTTCGGGTGGGTGTCCCGGGAGGCCTCCAGCGCGAACGTGAGGGTCTCGGCGGCGATGCCGAGCAGCTCGCTCGACCGGAACAATCGCATTATCGGACCTCCGGTCGGGCGCCAACTAAGCGTGTCGATGGGGCTGTCGGCCGACGAGTTCCCCCGATCCACGGTGGACGAGAGGCGCTTGGATCGATACTACAACCCTTAACACCCGCGGCCACCCACCACCCGATATGAGTGATTCCGCCGCCGGAGACCCCGGCGAGAACGGGGAGGGGGATTCCCCACCCGTGGTTTATGAACTCGATCCTGGTTGCACGCTCACCGACGTAGAGGTCGGCGCGCGTTATCGCGCGGAGGTCAACGGTGTGGTCGACTACGGCGTCTTCGTCGACATCTCCGAAGAGGTGTCGGGGCTGCTCCACGAGTCGAACCTCGACGGCGAGACGCTCTCGGTCGGCGACGAGGTCGTCGTCCTCCTGGAGGAACTGAAGGAGAACGGCGACGTGTCGTTCGACCTCGCAGACGTCGACCTCGCGGAGGCGAACGTGCTCGCTGTCGAACACGAGCCGGAGATCACCTCGATCGCCGCGGCGACCGTCGGGGACGCCGTCACCATCGAGGGAGAGATCACCCAGATCAAACAGACGGGCGGGCCGACCATCTTCCACGTCGCCGACGAAACGGGCGTGGTCACGGCCGCCGCGTTCCAGGAGGCTGGCGTCCGCGCGTACCCCGACGTCGAGATCGGTGACCTCGTGCGCGTCGCGGGGACGGTAGAGACACACGACGGGACCACCCAGCTCGAAGTCGGCGACATCGCCGTCCTGGACGACGAAACGGCCGCGGCAGCCCGCGAGCGCCTCGACGAGGCGATGCGCGAGCGCGCCGAGCCCGAGGCGGTCGAGCCGCTCGTCGAGTGGGAGGCGTTCGAGAAGCTCCGCCCCGAACTGGAGGACCTCGCACGCACGCTCCGCCGCACCGTGCTCGAGGGACGACCGATCCGTATCCGCCACCACGCCGACGGCGACGGCATGTGTGCGGCCATCCCGGTGCAGCTCGCGCTGGAGAACTTCATCGAAGAGGTCCACGAGGGCGACGACGCCGCGCGGCACACGCTCAAGCGACTGCCGAGCAAGGCGCCGTACTACGAGATGGAGGACGTCACCCGCGACCTCAACTTCGCGCTGGAGGGCCGCGCCCGCCACGGGCAGAAGCTCCCGTTCCTCCTGATGCTCGACAACGGCTCCACCGAGGAGGACGTGCCCGCCTACAAGAACCTCGCCCACTACGACGTACCCATCGCCGTCGTCGATCACCACCACCCGGACCCTGAGGCGGTGACCGACCTGCTGGACGCGCACGTCAATCCCTACCTCCACGACGAGGACTACCGTATCACGACGGGGATGATGTGCGTCGAGCTCGCCCGCCTCATCGACCCCGGGGTCACCGACGAGCTTCGCCACGTGCCCGCCGTCGCGGGCCTCTCGGACCGTTCGAAGGCCGAGGTGATGGACGAGTTCGTGGACCTCGCAGCGGCGGCCGGCTACGACCGCGACGACATCGAGGACATCGGCGAGGCGCTCGACTACGCGGCCCACTGGCTCCGCTACAGCGAGGGGAAGACGCTCGTCAGCGACGTGCTCAACGTCGGCAGCGACGACGCCGATCGACACCGCGACCTCGTCGAGTTTCTCTCGACGCGCGCCGAGCGCGACGTGGAGGAGCAGCTCGACGCCGTCGAGCCCCACGTCGAGCACGAACGGCTCGACTCCGACGCCCACCTGTACCGCATCGACCTGGAGAACTTCGCCAAGCGCTTCACCTACCCCGCCCCCGGGAAGACGACCGGCGAGCTCCACGACCGGAAGGTCCGCGCGACCGGCGAACCGGTGATCACCATCGGGTACGGCCCCGACTTCGCAGTCCTCCGCTCTGACGGGGTGCGCCTCGACATCCCGCGGATGGTCACCGAGCTGAACGAGGAGGTCGTTGGGGGCGGCGTCTCCGGCGGCGGCCACCTCGTCGTCGGCTCGATCAAGTTCGTCGAGGGGCGCCGCGAGGACGTGATCGACGCGCTCGTCGAGAAGATGGCTGACGCCGAACTCGACGAGGAGCTGTCGACGACGGTCGAACTCGACGACTGACGACCGACGGCGACGCCCCGCACGCCGCTCGCTCGACCGGACTCACCCGACCGGTCCGTCGCGGTCCCCACGCTGGTTCTCGTCGGTCCCACCGATCGTCAACCGGCGCTTGACGAACAGCGCCGCGGCCGCGACGGCGCCGACGGCGGTGATCGAAACCGACGGCGGGAGACCGTCGGTCAGCGATGTCGCGCCTCGACCGGCGCGCCAGTCTGCGGTGAAGCTCTCGCGGTAGTAGCCTGCGGCCGCCTCCCCCTCCAGCGCGACAACCACCTCGCGGTTTTCGCGGGCGCTCGTCGGATTCCAGTTGAGCGACCCGACCAGCGCCACGTCGTCGGCGACGACGCCCTTCGCGTGTACCTTGCCGTAGCGGCCGGCGGGATCCGCGACGCGCGCCTCGAACGGGACGCCCGCGGCGTCGGCCCAGCGGTTCAACTCGGCGACGATCGCGGCGTTCTCCTCGGCGACGTACCAGGCGCCCGATAGCAGCAGTCGAACGCGCACGCCGCGTTCGGCCGCGCGCCGCAACGACGCGAGCATCGGTCCGTCGTCGACGGTCGGCTGGAGGACGTCGACCCGGTCGCCCGCGTCGTCGACGATTGCGACGACCGCGGATTCGGCGTTTCCGGGCGCGGTCATCAGCCGCACGCGCTCGATCCGAACGTCAGCCGGCGGGTGGCGAGTCGGGTACGACCCGGTCGCCGCGTCCGCCCGCTCGAAGGTCCGGTCGTCGCGGTATCGCTCCCATCGGACGGCGTCGCGCCAGCCGGCGTCCCCGCGGAACAGGTCCGCGAGCGCGTCGGCCGCGCGCGACGACTGGAGCGTGACTCCCCACCCGCGACTGTCGCCGCCCCCGGTGCCGCTGGGCTTCCAGTTCTCCGTGAGCACGACCGCGGCGTCGTCGGCGACGGCGTACTTCGCGTGGTGGTATCGGAATCTGGCATGCGGACCCGCGATCACGCGAACCTCGACGCCGGCGTCGACGAGCGCGTCGAGTCGGGCCGCCTGTTCGGCGGAGACGCCGCCGACCGGCGCGCCGTCGAGAAGGACGCGCACCGAGACCCCGCGCTCGTGAGCGGCGACCAACTCGTCGGTGACGCGCTGGGACGCGAAAGTGTAGCCCGCGAGGAGCACCCGCTCGTCGGCCCCTCGAACGGCTGCAACCGGCTCCGCCGGCGCGTCGGGGAGCACGAACGCCGTCGCATTCGCGGCGCCCAGCGGAACCGTGTCACGAGGGTCGAATCCGACCGGTCGCCATTCCGGGGCCCCGTCGCGCGCCCACCGTTCCCCTTCGGGCGCGCGGCCGTACTCGACGGCATCGACGACGGTTCCGTTCGCGCCGCCGCGCCGGAGCACGACGCGCTCGCCGGCGTTCGACAGCGCGAGCCCGTCGGCGACGACGCGACCGCCGGGCGGGTCGAGCGGCGCCTCGGGGTCGGCGGTCACGAGGACCGGACCCGGTCGTTGCTGCTGGACCGTGACCACGTCCTCTCCGTCGTCGACGCTCCAGTTCCCGGGCGGCAGCGACAGGTGAACGTACTCGCCTGCGTCGTCGGGAGCGACGGGGTTGGGGAGGAGCCCGACGATCCGCGGAGTGATCGCCCCGGCTCCCCGATCCGCCCCCGCCGCCGGTGTCGCGGGCGCGGCCGTCGTCTCAGAAACAGCGACGACCGCTGTCGGCGACGCGGCCGCTGCCGCGACGAGGAGGAGCGCGCACGCGACGATCACGACGAGGCGGACCACTGCGACGGTCTGGTCGCGGGTTTGCATTTCAATCTTCCCCGGCGGATCGGCGACGGTGAGACGAGGTCACCGGAATCCGGTTGACCGGCGACGCGCTTCGGTGTGTTTTTGCGTCGACGACGGCGGGTATCCGACATGGTCACCATCGCCGAGGGGGTCAGGCTCGCCGGGGCCGCGCTGGGCGCCGTCGGCGGCGCACTCGTCGCCCTGGAGTTCTTTCAGGTCCCCTCGTACGTTTCCTACGAGGAAGAGTGGGACAGCTACGACATCGACATCGCACCCGCCGAGGTCTCCGAACACACGAATCTCGGCCGGGTCGGCGGTCTGTTGGTCTCGCTGGGCTTCGCGCTGTTGTTTATCGGAGAGCTGCTGTAAGAACGAGACCGACGGACCGAGGGCAGAGCCCGTACCGGTTCGCGACGGGCACCGACTCGACTACGCGGCGACTTCCTCGCCGCCGGCGTCGAGGGCGTCGCGTGCCTTCTCGGCTTCGGTCTGGACGATGAACGCGCGGTCGTCGTCGAACTCGGCCGCCGCTTCGAGGGCGGCTTCAGTGCCGATCTGGCGCAGCGCCCACAGAGCCGCTGCGCGAACCGTGTCACGCTCGTCGTCGGCCGCGGCGTCCGCCAGCGGGTCGACGGCCCGGGCGTCGCCGATGAGCCCCAGCGCGCGGGCGGCGTACGGCCGCACCTCGTCGTTTTCCATGGCCAGCTTGTTCGCGAGCGGCTGAACCGCGTCCCCGTGACCGATCTCGCCGAGCGCCTTGAACGTCGCCTTCTGGAGCGTCGGGTTGGAGTCGGAGTCGACGTACTCGAGGAGCGTCTCGACGGCGTCGTCGGCCGCCATCTTGCCGAGCGCGCGGATGGCGGGCTGGTCACGCTTCTGCGCGCGCTGGTGCATCGCTTCGAAAGCGCCCTGGTCGTTCATCCGGGTGAGCGCCTCCAGGCAGTGTTCTTCCATGAACTCCGACTGCAGCGAGTCGAGCGCCAAAAGCACCATCTCGACGTTGCCCTGCTGCTCGTGCTCCTTCAACGCCGCCAGTTCCGGCGGGAAGTCCTTGTAGTGGCCGAGCACGTCGTAGAAGCCCTGGGCCTGCAGCTGTTCGTGGGTCTGGAGGTCGTCCCACTCCTCGGTGTCGTCGACCCCCGTCTCCAGCGCCTCCGTCGCCTCCAGCAGCGCGGCGATCGTCTCGGCGTCCTCGTCGGCGTCGAGGTCGGCGTCCTCGACGGCCGCGATGGGGTCGTCGAGCGCGTCCGCGAGCGACTCGGGGTCGTCGTCTCCCGTGCGGTCGAGGTCCGCCTCGAGCGCGTCGGTTACGGCCGCGAGGAACTCGTCGACGACGCCGGGGAGGTCGGCCTCGCCCGACGCCGTCCACCGCGTGTCGGCGATCGTCGCTTTGGCGGATTCGATGTCCTCGATCACGTCCGACGCGTACGGGCCGCGCTGGTCCGCGAGGTCCTCGCGCTGGTCGGAGAGTCGCGACTCCAGTTCCGCGCGCGGGTCCTCCGCGTCGTCGTCGTCCTCGTCCGGTTCCGGGAGGTCGGCGCGCTCCAGATCGGCCTCGATGTCGTCCAGGTCTGCCTCGACGTCGTCGAGGTCGGCCTCGGTCTCGGCGGCATCGAGCGCCTCGGCGGTCTCGTCCAGTTGGGCGTCGAGGTCCGCTGCCGACACCTCGGGGACGAGGTCCGTCTCCTCGGCGTCCTCGGGGCCGCCTGACTCCTCGGCCGGGTCGTCGTCGCTCATGGCCGTCGATGGGTGTGTCGGCTACAAGGGCGTTTCCATATTCGGGGCCGACGCGAACGCGAGCCCGCGACGACGAGAGGCGACCGCTGTCGCTTGGGGGACGGCTGTCGGGGTACGAACGAACACTGACTACCCCCGTGTGTCTGCCGCTGACGCGCTCGAGGCGCCGATCACGAATCTTGAGCCCTCCGCGACCGGCGACGGGGACTTCATCCGTGAAACGTTGTACCAAAGCGAACTGCGTTTAGGGATTCCAAAAGAAATCTTGTCACACCACCGGGTTTTATGTGTTCGGCGGACGTATCTTCAGGTACACATGAGTACGCAAAAGCGTGTGCTGAAGTCCGCGGGCGACGTTGAGGGGAGCGAAGCGCTGCGGATGGACGCCGAGAAGGCCGAACAGATCATCGACGCGCTGAACACGGACCTCGCGGCGACGTACGTGTTGTACCACCAACTCCGGAAGCACCACTGGAACGTCGAGGGCGCGGAGTTCCGCGACCTCCACCTGTTCCTCGGCGACGCCGCCGAGAACGCCGAGGCGTTCGCCGACGAACTCGCCGAGCGCGTGCAGGCGCTGGGCGGCGTCCCGCACGCCTCGATGGCGACGCTGGAGGCGGAGGCGCCGATCGAGCCCGAGGACGAGGACGTGTACGACATCCGAACGTCGCTGGCCAACGACATGGAGCTGTACGGCGACGTCATCGAGACGCTGCGCGAGCACGTCGAGCTCGCCGACGGGCTCGGAGACCCAACGACCGGCGAAATCCTCCGGGAGAACATCGTGCAGGTCGAGGAGGACGCCCACCACATCGAGCACTACCTCGAGGGCGATACGCTCGTCACCGAGGGCGCGATGCAGTAACTCGAGGCAGAACTCCCACGCCCGCGACCGCGCGGCGATCAACTTCGGTTTCCAAATTTTCGGCCCGTGTCCCGGCGTCGCTAGCGTCTCGCTTATCGTTCGAGATCGACCGTCAGGTCCGTCGAGATCCAGCCGTCGACGTTGTCGCGCTCGCTGAACACCGTCCTGTCGGGACACGTTTGGAGGGCCGTCACGTCGGTCGTCTGGGCTGCGTCACGCTCGGGCGACAGTCCGTCGCCCCGGTCCGCGAGCGCATCGTGAGTCATTACCGTTCTCTCGCAGGTGCGCGAACATATAGGTTTTGGTAGCCCTAAACAGTAGGTCCGCCTAAACGAACGTCGGCGTCGGTCGGTTCGTGCGGTCGGTCATCGCCGGAGGTGATCAGTTCTCGCGGCCGATCCCGCATCCAGAGACGGTGTCGCACTCGACGCCGCGCGCTTCGAGCGCGTCGATCACGGCGTTCATTCCGATCGCGTCGCTGGCGATATGTCCGGTGACAACCAGGTTCTTCCCCGCGTCGGCGAACTCCTCGCGCAGTTCGGCGGTGTCGCCGGCGCCCACGTGGATGTAGAGGACGGTGTCGACGCCGTGTTCGAAGTACGCCCGAGCGACCGAGGCGCCGCCGTTCGTTCCCGCCGCGTGGTGGACCGCAACCTCGCCGAGGCCGTTGTCGCGGTCGCCGAGGCGGAGCAGGACGTCCGTGTCCGCGGCGTCGAGTTCGGGGATCGCCGCGAGCGCGTCGACGAACTCGCCGGCGGTCGCGTCGTCGTCGAGATCGTCGGCGACCTCGCGGAAGACGCGCCGACCGTACTCGTCTGGAGCGAGGTGGGTGTTGAGGTACGGCTGGCCGAGCAGTTCGGCGACGCTGGGGTCGTGGCGGTAGTTGCTGGAGTGGCCGCCATGGTCCATCCGCGACCGGAGGTCGGCGACGGCGTCCTCGGCGACGTCCTCGGGGACGCCGTGTTCGGTCATGAACTCGACTTGCGTGTCGAGTACCTCCGGGAAGTCGAGTCTGGCGGACATGCCGGTCGGGTGATGGGCGAGCGCGAGGTCGTAGCCCAGATCGTGCGCGAGCTGGATCTCGGGCGACTCCAGATCGATCCCGACTAACGCGGTTTCGACGTCCTCGCCCGGCACGTACACCGTGCTGTCGGCCGGCGTGTCGTCCCAGTCGACGAGGTCGAGGCTGATCTGCATGATCTCGTCCGTAGAGAGTCCCATGGTCGGTCAGAGACCGACCGGGATTGAAAAATCGGGGGAACCGGAAGCCCGGACGGCGGACGATTCCCCGATAGGGGCAATCTCCTCCCTCGCCGCCAGCCGTTTGTACTGCGGCGGGTGTACCGTGCACATGGTCGACCACTTGTTCTCGCCGCTCACGCTTCGGGACACCGAGATCCCCAACCGCGTGTTCGTCTCGCCGATGTGTCAGTACTCCGCCCCGGATGGGGCGCCCACCGACTGGCACCTCGTCCACCTCGGCTCGCGCGCCGTCGGCGGCGCGGGACTGGTGATGGCCGAGGCCACCGCGGTTTCGCCGGAGGGGCGAATCACTCCCCACGACGTGGGGATCTGGTCGGACGAGCAGGCCGAGGAGTGGGCCGACGTCGCCGCGTTCGTTCGCGAGCAGGGGTCGGTGCCGGCGATTCAGCTCGCGCACGCCGGTCGGAAGGCGTCGACGAACCGCCCCTGGGACGGCGGCGACCCGGTCCCCCTCGACGAGGGCGGCTGGACGGTCGACGGCCCCTCGGGCCCGTATCCCCGAGACGGCGACGAGCACCCGACGAACAGCCTCTCCCCGGACGGGATCGACCGCGTGATCGACGACTTCGCCGCGGCCGCCGAGCGCGCGCTCGACGCCGGCTTCGAGGTCGCCGAGGTCCACGCCGCCCACGGCTACCTCCTCCACGAGTTCTGTTCGCCCGTCGCCAACGACCGCGACGACGAGTACGGCGGATCCTTCGAGAACCGCACTCGACTCGTTCGCGAGGCGACCGAGGCGGTGCGCGAGGTGTGGCCCGACGACAAGCCGGTGTTCGTCCGGATCTCCGCGACCGACTGGATCGACGACCGGGAGTCGTGGGACGTGGAACAGTCCGCCCGGCTCGCCCCGCTCCTGGCTCAGGCCGGCGCGGATCTCATCGACGTGAGCGCCGGCGGTATCTCACCCGCACAGGAGGTGCCGTATGCGGGGCCGAACTACCAACTCCCGTACGCGGAGGCGATCCGCGAGCACGTCGAAGAGGTCGGCGCGGACATCGCCGTCGCCTCGGTCGGCGGGATCACGGAGCCGGAGCAGGCCGAAGCGATCGTCGCCAACGACCGCGCGGACGCCGTGCTCATGGCTCGGGAGTTCCTCCGGTCGCCGTACTGGCCGCTGCACGCCGCTCACGACCTCGACCAGGAGAACGAGTGGCCGGTGCAGTACCGCCGTGCGAAGCCGCGCTGAGCGGGTCCGGTTCGGCTCTCGTTCCCGTGCGTGGTCGCGGTTCGTGTGAACCTTCCCGGGTGTCGTCGCGGGTCGTGTGAACCCTTTTGCCCCGACGCCTCTACTACCATCCTAATGAGCGCACCATCTCGCGGACCGGACGACGAGGACCTCGCGACGCTCGTCTCCGAGTTGGAGGCGACGCTGACGGACCTGCGCACCGAGCTAACGGACCGCGAGCGCGCGGATCGACTCACGGACGAGGGTGACCGGCGGCCGCCCGACGATCGTTCGAACCGCCGCGAACGCGGCCGCCGTCCCCCGCGTCCCCCGGCGCCGGGCGAACTGTTCCGGTTCACGGCCGACTACACGATCCCGACGGTCGTGGCCGTGCTGGAGGCGACGATCGAGGCGCTCGAACTCCTCCGAGGCGTGATCGACCTCGCCGCGCCGGGCGAGACGGCTGACGGGCGCCGACGCTGGAACCGCCGCGCTCGCGGCGACTCGCGGGGGCTCGCTCGCTCGGTGCTGTCGGACGCGGTCGGCGAGGGCGTCACGGCTGCGACGGACCGCGCAGCGGGCGACGCCGCGGACGCGCTGAGCCGTCTCCGTGAGACGCTCGCCGAGGCCGACCTCCCGGAGGACGACGAACGTCGCGACCTCGTCTCCGACGCCCGAGAACTGAGCGAGGAACTGGAGCGCCGGGTTCGCGAGTCGCGCGACGTAGTCGACCGGGAGCGCGGTCGCGAGCGCCGGACGAACAGCGGTCGTGACGACGGCCCGGTGTCTATCGCTGTCGGGGACCCGGACGAGTCGTCGAACGGCGGTGCGTCCGGATCCGCGCCTCCAGACGAGGACCGGACCGGAAGCGAAGACAGAGATAGCGACGACGGCGACGACGCTGGCGACGCCGATAGCGCCGACGGGCGCCCGGAGGTCGATGTCGACGCCGAACTGGAGTCGATCAAACGCGAGATGGGAGGCGGGACGGACAACCGCGAGTCCGGTTCCGATGGGGATGACAACGGCGACGAGACCGCCGACGCTGCGGACGACGCCGACGAGGACGACTCTTCTGCCTGAATCAGTCCGAATCGCCACGAGATATCGCGGACAGTTCGATGAGGCCGCCGGCGACGCCGACGAGAACGACCGCCGGCCATCCGAGCAGCACCCAGCCGAGCGGCGTCGGGTCGACGGGCGTGGGCGTCGTCTCCGGGGCGACGTAGAGCGCCCACGTCGCGATCACGGCGCCCGAAAACGCCACCGCGGGAACGGCAGTGGGCGTCACCAGCCCGCGGCTCGTGCGCGCCCACCCCGCGACCGCGCCGGTGACGACCGCGCCAACGAGGAGGTACGCGGCCGTGCCCGGCCCCGGATCGACCACGTCGAACAGCGCCAGCGCGACGCGAACGGCCGCGAGCGACCCGAGCACGCCGAGTGCGATCCCGGTCCTGACGGCGACGACGCCGCTCCGCGCTTCGCCGTCTTCGATCTCGGTCACGGATCGGCCCTCACACTCCGGTCCTCCCGGCCACTCCGGTCACTCGACGGGGCGAAACCGGAAGCCGTCCCACTCCTGGCTCGCGGGCTCGCGGATGCCGGCCTCGGGGTCGCGCAGTTGATCGCAGTACACCGGCTCCACCTCGTCGCCCCGCTCGAGGTCGCCCGTCGTCGCCTGACCGATCGCACGCACGGGCTCGCCGTCCACGTCGAACTCGACGATCGCGACGTGGTTCGGCTCGCGAACGCCCGGCGGCGTCGCCGTCGACGTGGTCCACGTGACGACCTCCGCTGTGTACTCGCTGAGGTCGACCGTCTCGACGGGCGCCTCGCCGCCCGGACCGACCGGGTGACTCGGGTACGTGATCGAGCCGTCCGGGTAGCGGGCGGCCTCGAACGCGGGCGCGTCGTCGTCGCCGCCGTCGGCGACCGCGGTCTCGCGGGTCGTTTCATTCCCTGCTCGCATTGAGGGCTCGCCCTGCTCGCCCTCGCACTCGTCGCTCATGCGTCCACCCCCTCGAAGATGGCGGTGGTAACGCAGTTCCCGAACCCGCCGACGTTGCAGGCGAGTCCGACATCCGCGTCGACCTGCCGCTTCCCGGCTTCGCCTCGAAGCTGTTGGACGATCTCGTACGCCTGCGCGACGCCGGAGGCGCCCAGCGGGTGCCCCTTCGACTTCAGGCCGCCGGAGGTGTTGATCGGCAACTCGCCGTCGCGTTCGGTGCGTCCCTCCTCGATAGCCTTCCAGCCCTCGCCCTTCTCGGCGAAGCCGAGGTCCTCGAACTGGAGGAACTCGAGGATGGTGAACATGTCGTGCAGTTCCGCCACGTCCACGTCTTCGGGGGACAGGTCGGCCATCTCGTAGGCTCGATCGCTCGACTCGACGACGCCGCGCATCGTCGTCGGATCCGAACGCTCGTGGACGACGTGGGTGTCGGTCGCGCCGCCGATACCGGAGACGCGAACGTACTCGTCGGCGTGCTCCTCGGCGACGGAGACCGGACAGAACATGAGCGCAGCCGACCCGTCGGTGATCGGGCAGAAGTCGTACAAGCGCAGCGGGTCGGCGACGACGGGCGAGTCGAGCACCGTGTCGAGGTCGACCTCCTTCCGGAACTGCGCGTGGGGGTTGTCGACGCCGTTTTTGTGGTTCTTCACGGCGACCTTCCCGAGGCTCTCGCGCGGGGCGTCGTAGGTGTCGAGGTACAACCGCGCCGTGAGGCCCGCGAAACTCGGGAGCGTGAGGCCGTGTTTGTACTCGCAGGGGTGCGTAAGCGACGCGATCACGTCGGTCGCCTCCGCGGTCGTCCGGTGGGTCATCTTCTCGCCGCCGACGAGTAGCGTCATGTCGGAGGCGCCGGAGGCGACCGACTGCCAGGCCGCGTAGATACCAGCGCCGCCCGACGAGGAGGTCTGGTCGATGCGGGCGGTGTACGCCGGCACCGCCTGCAGGTCGTGTGCGAGGGCGTTCGGCACGCCCGTCTGTCCCTCGAACTCCCCGCTAGCCATGTTCGAAACGTACAGGTGCTCGACGGCGTCGGCCGAGACGCCGGCGTCTTCGAGACACGCCTGGCCGGCTTCCGCCAGTAGCTCCTGGATCCACGCGTCGCGCTGCCCGAACTGGGTCATCGACGCGCCGACGATTGCGACGTCTTCCATACCTGCCCCTCCGCGGGAGACCACTTCGGCGTTCCCCTTCAGTCGACTCGAATGGGGGTCTGACCTCGACGCTCGTCCGCCTCGTGCGCGACGGATCGCCGGGCGTTAAGTACGCGCCGGACGGGTATCCGGTCGCATGACCCTCGCCGACTCCGCGCCCGCCGCGGGCGTCGCCGCCTGCCTCGCGCTGCTTGCCGTGTTGGCCGCGCCGTTCGTCCTCATCACGGGCGCCGGAACGGGACTGGGCGTCTACTACGCCTCCGGCACCGTCGGCGCCGCGGGGATCGCGTTTCTCGCGGTCCTCCTCGTCGTGGTCTTCCTCTCGGGGCGCCAAGAGCGCCGCCCGGCCAGCACCGTCGCGGGCGTCGCGCTCGTGGCCGGCCTCGGCCTGCTCGCGCTCGCTGTCGGATGGGCGCTGGCTGTCGACGTGCAGAACCTCTACTCGTTCCCGCAGTCAGCGACGTGGATCCTCTGGCACCGCTGGCTCGTCGTCGGCGTCGCTGCGATCGTCCCCCTCAGCGCTGGCGCGTTCGCGAAGGCGGTCGTGTGACGGGTCGCAGTCGAGACGGCGTCCCGGGACCGAACGCCCAGGGACTACGCGGTGTCTGACCGCCGGCTGTCGATTCTCGCGTCGGTCCCGCAGGCCGGACCGCAAGGCCCTTAAGTCGCACCGGACTACCTCGCGATGGACTAGGTCGGGCAGTTAGGCCCTGCTCGTCTCCCGCAATAGAGTCTTTAGCGGGGACCGAACGCCGGACGCGTCCGAGGCGCCCACCGCGGGCCTCGGAAGCTGACGGAGAAGCCTCGTCCGCCGGGGACGACGGTCCGCCGGGACGCACCCGCAGGGGTGTTCTCCCTCGGTTCGTCGGTGGAACCGGGTCAGGCGCGGAAGCGAGCAGCCCACCACCGAACGTCCGTCGCTCGTCGGGTCGCGGGGCGGAGTCAGCGACCGGGATTCCCCACGGTGGAACCCCCGGGCAACTCCGGTCCGTCCGCCATTCATCTCGTATTCGAGACCGACAGCGAGCGGCTGCTCCGGGTTGCGGGCGCCCCCGACCGCTGGGGCGCCCGCGACTCGGTCGACCGCGACTGCAACCGCAACCGCCGAGTACCCGCCGTCCCATGCACGCATATGAGCACCGCCGAGGCCGACGGCATCACCGCGACGTACGAGGAGACCGACGCAGAGCGCCTGGTGACGTTCGAGCGCGACGGCCGTCACGCGGCCGTGGCGCAGAACGTGGAGGGGTACGCGATGTTGAAGGTCCGCGACGGCGGCGCCGCCGGCGACGAACTCGAGCGCTACTACGGGTTCGACATGGCGCTCGACCACGTCGCCGAGCTGCTGGGCGTCGCGGTTCACGACCTCCCCGTGCCGGAGGACGCCGAGGACATGGGGATGTGAGCGCCGAGCGGAACGCGCTGCGACCGTCGACGCCGCCGACGCCGCGACTCAGTACGCGTACTCGTCTTCGGTCAACTGGACGTACCGCCCGTCGCGGTGCCGCCACTTGATCCACTGGTAGCGGAGGAGGAGCTTCGCTGCGCCCCAGCCCGCGCCGAACTTCTGTTCGAACATCCCGAGTCCCTTCTCTCCGGCGAGCATCTCCCGGCCGATCTGGAACGTGTCGTCCCAGTCGTCGGGGCCGTAGCCGCGACACAGCTCCGCGAGCGCGACGTTGCGAAGCAGTTCGTCGCCGATCGCCTCGTGCCAGCGCTCGTTGTAGTCGCTCACGTCACCCCCGGCGGCCAACTCGCCGGCGATGGCGCCCGTTCGGACGGCGACGTGGTCGCCGCCCTCGTGGAACGCGCTCGTGGTCCCCATCGCGCCCCCGGCGACGCAAACCCCGGCCTCGACGGGGCTCTCGATCGGGTTCGTCGAGGAGATCGGGTACGTCTCCGTCCCCTTCCGCTTGCCGGCGTCCTCGACGAGCGGGAAGTCCTCCTCGATGTCGTACTCGTCGCCCCACTCGCGCTCGAGGATCCGGCGGACGTACTCCTTGCCCGACGGAACTCGCTCGTCGTCCTCGCGGATGAGTTCGTACTGCTCTCTGTCTTCGACCTCGTCCAGGTCCAAGCCGATGGGCATCGTCAGCCCGACGCGACAGACGCGGTCGGCGTTCGGGAACACCCACGGATAGGCGGTGTGGCCGGGCATGACGCCCCACCAGAACGTTATCGCGCCGTCGACCTCGTCGTACACTTCCTGCGGGAACTCCCGGTACTCCTGATAGGCGATGTGGTTCGCTCTCGTCGAGGCCAGCCGCTCGGAGGCCTTGTGACCCTCTGGGAGGAATCGGTCGAGGACGCGGTTCGTCACCGTCCGCTGGGGACCGTCCGCGAGCACGAGGAAGTCGGCGCCGACCTCGTCGCCGCCGGCGATCGACACCACGTGTCGGGGGTCGTCGCCGCCGACACCCGCGGACAGGTCCGTCTGCACGTCCTTCACGGATGCCTCGACGCGGTACTCGGCGCCGGCGTCCTCCGCGCGGTCGCGCATGAAGTCGTCGAAGCGCGCCCGGTGCATCGTGTAGCCGAAGCTGTCGTAGCTCGATTCGATGCCGGTCGAGCGGAGGGTACACGCCTCGTTGGGGCCGACGAACTCCGCGCGGTCGAGTTCGTCTTGGATGACGCCCTCGGGGAACTCGTCGGGGTGGATCCCCATGATGTCCACCCAGTAGTCTAAGATCCCGGCGGCGTCCGTCGAGTCCGGGCCGAGGCGGTCGCGATCCTCCCGTGGAACGCCCTTCTCAAAGACGAGGGCGTCGGCCCCGCGGGAGGCGGCGGCGTGTGCGGCGGCCGATCCCGCCGGTCCGCCGCCGATGACGGCGACGTCGACTCGTTGCATGCTCCGATCGGACCGCGGAGCGCTCTTAAATCGCCCGAACCGTACCAGCGCGGACCGGCGGTCGGGCCCGTTCGAGACCGGGGGAAGGCCTATCCCGCCGGACGGCGCAGGTCTCGTATGGATCTCTCGCGGAGCGTCCGCGCGATCGCCGACGCGGCCGACGCCTCCGACGGCGCCATCGATTGGGACGCCGTCGCGGAGGCGGCCAAAGGCGGCTGTGAGCCGGGCGACCTCCGGATAGAGCCGGCAGAGCGCGCGGCGTTCGCCGACGACGTGCGCGCCGCCCGCGACGGGCTCCGAGAAGCCTCGGGCGTCGACTTCGATCTCCCCGGTAGTATCGAGGTGCAGCACCGCCATCACTGGATCGACGCGAACGTCGACACCTTCAGGCGGGTGCTTCGCCCGCTGGAGGACACCGCGACCGGCGGCGGTGTCGTTCCGGGCGTCGCCCGCTCGCTGAACACCGGTACGATGGCCGTGACGGTCGCGTTCCTCGCGCGCAACGTCCTCGGACAGTACGACCCGCTGTTGCTCGCGGAGGCCGAGCCCGAGGATCACGGGCTCTACTTCGTTCGGCCGAACATCCAGCAGGCGGCGATCGACCTGAACGTCGGCTACCCGCGGTTCCGCCGCTGGATCGCGTTCCACGAGGTCGCTCACGCCGCGGAGTTCGCGGCGGCGCCGTGGCTGCCGGGGTATCTCGAGGCCCGCCTCGAAGACGGAATCGCCTCCGTCACCGACGAGTCGTCGCTGCTCGAACTCGCCCGTCCCGGTCGCGACGGCACCGGTCCGATGGACTCCTTCGCCGAACTTAACACGGCGATGACGGCCGTCGAGGGGTACGCCGAGCTCCTCATGGACCGCGCGTTCGACGACGAGTACGACGACTTGCGTGCCAAACTCGACGCGCGCCGGCAAGGCGGCGACCCCATCACAAACCTGTTCAAGCGACTGCTAGGCTTCGGCATGAAGCGGCGACAGTACGAGAGGGGTGCTGCGTTCTTCGCGGCCGTCGCGGACCGGAGGGATCTCCGAACCGCCTCCTTGGTGTGGGAGCGACCGGAGAACCTCCCGACCGACGCGGAACTCGACGACCCCGACGCCTGGGTCCAGCGGATCGCGTAGTCGCCGACCGATCCTCGATGCGTCGGACCGGTTACCGCTTCGGCGAGAACTCTTTGAGCGTCCGAACGACGAACCACGTCAGGCCCGCTCCGATGCCGAGCGAGACGCCGACTGCGGCGGCGATCTGCGCGGGCGTCGGGTCCGCCTGGAGCGACACGAGTCCGCCGGAGAGCCCGATCAGGAGAACCAACCCGATCTTGAGCCGCCGGTTCGTCGCGTCGCGCTTCTCCTTCGTGATGCTCGGACCGACCATCAGCGATCGACGCCCTCGTCGAGGTCAGTCGCAGCCGAGACGTGCATCCCCGCGAAGGCCCACCCCTCGTCGCTCGGGAGCAGCGTCCCGCTCCAGCGCGTCTCGAACGAGCGGTCGGCGAACGCCTCGGCGTCGTACCACGACAGCGACACCGCGTCCGCGACCGCGGCGCCTCCGTCGCGTTCGACGACCTCAAGATCGCTGCTCTCGACGACCCAGTCCTCGGTCGTGCGCGTCTGCTCGCGCAGGGCGTTTGCGATCTCGGCGTACCCCACGAGCCGTTCGCTGATCCCCGCTTTCACGGTCGCCGGCGACTCGACGAAAAACGGCGCGAGCGCGTCGCCCGCGCGGAGGGCGTCGTAGTACGACCCAACCGTCTCCTCGGGTGTCATTAGATCCTGACTCGTGGGCCGGGGGCTTGAACTCCGCGCTCCCAGCGCCAACCGCCGACGGAGGCAAGTGCCGTCGGCCCCTCCCTCCGGGTATGAGCTACCCGGTCACCTACTACTGTCCCCACTGTGGAACCCTCGTCGAACTGGAGCGCGACGGCTACCTGTCGGACAAGGCCGTCACACCGTACCCGTTCGAGGGGTGGGAGTACGCCGCGCCCGGCGAGCCGTTCGAGAACGGCGCTGCCGACGGCGTCGCGCTCGTCTGTGGCGAGGCCCCGCCGCCGGCAGACGACGCCGCCGAGGGCTGCGGAGAGCGATTCTACCTCTCGTTCATCCGATTCGAGGACGGTCGCGAGATCGACCCGCGACGCGTCGACACCGACGGTGAGCGGGTCGAACTCGCGGAGGGTCGCGGACCGACGGGACCGCGTGGACCCGGCGGCTCCGACGGTCCGTCCGGCCCCACCGGCGGGTTCTACTGAGGCGCCGACACGCGCATCCCGCCGGCAGCCGAGGCGAATCTTCTTGACGGATGACGGGGCCACCGTCGCCGTGTCCTGACGACGGACGCGGCGCGTCCGCGGGTGTGCGACGCAGCGCGCCGCGAGCGGTCGCCGCGTCGCCTGTCTGCCCCGTCACCGCGAGCCGCGCACCGCGACGGCCGGCCCCCGGCGGCGCGGTCACCCCTTGATGTTGCAGACGGGGAAGGTGCGCGCGACCTTGTCGCCGATGCCGAGCGCGTCGCTCACGCGGACGACCTCGTCGACGTCCTTGTACACGCCGGGCGCCTCCTCGGCGACCGTTGCCCCCGACTGCGCCTTCACGTAGATGTGGTCCTGATCGCGGAGTTCGTCCTGAACAGTCTCCCCCCAGTACTCCTGCTTTGCGGCCGTTCGACTCATTACGCGTCCGGCGCCGTGGGCCGTCGAGCCGAAGGTCTGCGCGAGCGACTCGTCGCCGCCGACGAGTACGTAGCTGCCGGCCCCCATGCTCCCGGGGATGATCACCGGCTGCCCCACGTCGCGGTAGGCGGCGGGCACTTCCTCTCGTCCGGCCGGGAACGCGCGCGTCGCCCCCTTGCGGTGGACGTACAGTTCCCGCTCCTCGTGGTCGACTGCGTCCTCAGTGGGAACAGCGGTGCCGTCGGCGTCGATGCCGACCTCGTGGACCTCCCGTTTCGCGATGTTGTGCGCGACGTCGTACAAGAGCTCCATCCCGAGTTCGTCGGCGTCCGCGCGGAACACCCGCTCGAACACGCGGCGCGTGCGGTGGGTGATGAGCTGCCGGTTCACCCACGCGAAGTTGATCGCCGCGCACATGGCGCCGTAGTACTCGTCTGCCAACTCTGAGCCGGCGGGCGCGGCCGCCAGCTCCTTGTCGGGGAGCTGTTCGAGTAGGTCGCCGTGCCGCTTCTCGATCGCCCGGAGGTAGTCCGTGCACACCTGGTGGCCGAGGCCGCGCGAGCCGCAGTGGATCAGGACGACGATCTGATCCTCGGTGAGCCCGAACGAGTCGGCGACGCCCTCGTCGAATACGTCCGTCACGCGCTGGACCTCGAGAAAGTGGTTCCCCGAGCCGAGGCTCCCGAGCTGGTTCCGGCCGCGGTCCTTCGCCTTTTGGGAGACGAACTCGGGTCGCGCGTCCGGCCGCCGGCCTTCGTCCTCGCAGTGAGCCAGGTCGTCTGCGGTCGCGTACCCCTCCTCGAGCGCCCACTCCATCCCACGTTCGAGCACCGCTTCGACGGTGTCGGCGTCGCCGTCGACGATCCCGCCGCCGCCGAGCCCCGAGGGGACGTTCGCGAAGAGGCTCTCGACGAGCTCCTCCTCGTGGCCTCGGATGTCGTCGTAGGTGAGGTCCGTCCGGATCATCCGGACGCCGCAGTTGATGTCGTACCCGACCGCTCCGGGCGAAATACACCCGTCGGTGGTGTCAGTCGCGCCGACGCCGCCCACGGGAAAGCCGTACCCCTGGTGACCGTCGGGCATGCACGCGGCGTACGTCGTGATCCCCGGCAGGTGTGTCGCGTTACGGAGCTGCTGAAGCGTCTTGTCGTCTGCGATCTGTTCGAGGAGCGCGTCGCTCGCGAGCACGCGGGCCGGGGCGTTCATCTCCCCCGCCTGGGGAATCTCCCAGACGAACTCCCGGACCTTCCGGAGTTCGATCCCGTCGTACTCTCGGGTCTCGGCTGTCTCTGTCATGGCCGTAGCTCCAATCGGCGGACGGAATAGCGTTACTACCGGTCGGTTCCGTCGTCCCCCCGCTCTCGAGATCGGCGTCGCCCCGGCCTCGCCAGACCGCTCGCAGACTCCTTACGCCTTGGACACCCTGTCTCACTCGGACGCGGCGGCCTGCACAGCGTCGGGCCCCATCTCGGGGGCGCCCCGCTCGTTCGGCGACCGGAAGACGGCCGTGTCGATCGAGAACGGCCCTGCGCCGGTGACGAGCAGCACCGACACCAGCCCGAACAGCGAGATGTGCGCGAGTACGGGATCGTCCGCGAGACCGAACAGCGTGGTGGTAAACACGACGAACGCCGCGGCGGAGGTGGCGCGCGTGAACAGGCCGACGACGAGGAGCACGCCGAGGAACAGTTCTGTGACTGCGGCGCCGAGTACCCACAGCTCAGGCGGCACGGGGACCAGCGTCGAGAGCCCGTACTGTTCGACAACCGCGAGGGCCTTCCCGGGCGCGAGTAACTTCTCCGCGAGCGCGAGGTACGCGAAGACAACGCCCATACCCACTCTGATCACCGTCGGAACGAATCGGCGGTACGGGTCGGCAAGCCGCTCGACCGGGACGGCGAGCCGACGGTAGAACGGATCGAATCGGGAGTAGACCGTCTCGTCGTTTGCCGCCATCCGGGCGATGACGTGGTCGGCGCTCGGCCGACCGCCGCCGACGATGACGATCGCGAGGAGGCCGGCGACGTACTCGAAGGCGAAGAACATCGAGGGGTGGAGCGGGAGCAAGACCAGGTACGACGCCAGCGCGACCCCCGCGACGAACCGCGTCGCGAGGCCGAACAGGAGCGCGAACCCGACGGCGACGCCGAACAGTCGGATCGGAACCGCGGTGTCGGCCGTCGTGACGAGCGGCGTGAACAAGTACCCTGCGAACCCGGCGCCGACCATCGGCAGACCGATGCTCAGCCGGAGCAGCCAGGGGAGTAGGTCCGCGTAGTCGACGAGCGCTCTCCGGATGGCGGCCACGTCGGCTCGGAGCGGTCGGAGGCGGAGGTACCCCGCCATCGTTCCGATCACGGCGGCGCCTCCGCCGCCGAGCGCGAGGAGAACAATCGGCTCCGATAGCGCCGACGCCAGGAACGCGACCGGGTCGCCGTTCTCCGCGTCGGTCACGTACTCTACGTGTGCGGTGGCGACGCCCGCCGCGCTTGCGACAAGCGCGACGAGTGCACCGACCCGCGCGGCGACCGCGGTAGCGAACTCCCGGGAACGAAGTCGCATCGTTCCCGTTGCGGGCCGCACAGGTGGTAAATCCTGTGACCGTCTCACATGGCTCCTCGAAGGCCAGTACTCACACGTCGAAGACGACGTACGCGCGCCAGCCGTCCTCGGTTTCCGCAAGGTCCATCTCCGAGTACGTCACCGCCTTCACGTCGCGTGCGGTGACGGCCGACAGCGGGACGCCGCGCGCGCTCGCTTCGACTGCCCACTCGGCTCCCTCCCGCCAAACGGTCGCTCGGTGGTCGACCGGTAGTACTCCGCGGACATCCCGCTCGTAGATGCACTCGTCGAGGTAGTCGAACAACAACGCCTCCAGCGACTCAGCCCGGACCCGCACTGTGAACCGGTCGCCGGTGTCGGGGACCGAATCGCACATCGCCGCGGTCAGCCCCTCCGCGACGGCGGCGAACACCTCACCCAGCGAGTCCGCGGTCGCCGCGACGGCGACGTCTGCAGTGTGCTCACGGAGTTCGAATTGGCCACGGGCGTCGGAACCGGCGTCAGCCCCGCTCGGATCGTCGGCATCGAGAGTTCGGTCGAGTTCGTCGCTCACGGGTTCGATGCCGCGTTCGCGCCGCTGGCTGTTAACCTACTCGTCAGCTCGGTCGCCCCGGTCCCCCTCACCGCTCTGCGATACCGATTCGGGGGTGTCCTCGGTCTCCGCGCGGTCGGCTGCCGGTCTGTCGGCGTCCCGCTCGGGAACCGCTTCGGTCTCATCGGACTCCACCGCGTAGCGACCCGCCTCGCGTGCGGGCGTCGAGGTCGCCTCCGAGTCTCCGTACAGCGAGTACGGCTGTCGATCGTCAACGTCCGCGTTCTCGTCCTGCGTTTCCGGCTCCCGCTGGGCCCGGGTTCTGCGAGCCACATCCGCGGGAGTTTCCGACCGCGCCGGGTCGACTTGGCGGTCCCACTCCTCGTCCCGGTCACCAGCCACCGGGTCGGTGCGTCGGACGTCCGGAGAGTCGGCCTCGGGGTCGAGCCGCTGATCCGCGTGTTCGACGCGCGAGAGCGTCCGGAGCTGTTTGGCCGAGAGTCCGGCATCGGTTCCGCCGGATCCGCTTGATCCGCCAGACACCGCCACACCGCTGGTGACGACTGCACGGAGCCCCTCCTCGACGGTCATGTCGACGTCCATCACGCGGTCGGCGGGCATGTGGACGAGGTGCCCGCCCATCACCGGGTTGGGGGCAAGCGGCAAGAACAGCGTCAGCATCCGGTCGTGTCCGGCCGGTTCGCGGAGGGCGTCCGGCGTCTCTGTCGTGAGGAAGCCGAGCGTATACGCCCCTTCGTGGGGGAACTCCACCAGCTTCACGTCGCGGAAGTTCTGAGCGTCCTCGTTGAGCATCACGTCGGACATCTGGCGGAACGATTCGTAGACGGCGCCGACCCCGGGCACGTGTGCGACCGCGGCGTCGAAGTAGTCCACCGCGACCGCGCCGAAGCGCGTCCCGTTGATGAACAGCCCGATCGTGAGGATGAACGACGCCAACACGACCGGCGTGAGGAGTTCGATGAGCGTCTCCTTCGTCAGGGAGATCCTGACCTCAGCCACGGAGGCGACGTACCGGGTACCCGGGCTGAGATCGAGCACCAGCGTCGAGAACAGGTCGAGGTACTGGTACACGTAGCGGCTGGCGACCGCGAGCACGATGAGCGAGAGTAACAGCGGCACAACCACTGCCACTCCGGTGACGAAGGCGCTCCGAACCGTTCCGGAGACCGAGTCACCGAATCGCCGTGGGGACCAATCCGACACAACCACTCCGAACGGGTGACGGGAATAAAAACGGTGCTGCTCCCGGGACGGACTCGCGAGCGCACGTTCGGCGGAGATTCCCGGCGACGGTGGAGTTAAATGCGCTTCAGCAGTAGTACCTGCTGCGTGAGCGTCAACGTCGAGAAGCGTATGGACCCCCCCGGGGACGCAGCCCACGCCGAGGCCGCCTGGGCGCTGAAAGAAGAGATCCGCGAGCGCGACGGCGTCCTCAAGCAGCGGCGCGGCTTCTTCATGAACGCCTACAAGCGAGCGGAGTGCCATCTCCTGGTCGAGGACGACGACCTCGCCGGTTTCGCGGCCGCGCGCCGCGACGGCTACATCCTGTTTCTCGCCATCGCACCGCGGGTTCGGGGGCGTGGATACGGGGAACGACTCGTCGCCGAGGTCGCCGAGGGAAACCGCTCGGTGTCGTGTCACGCGCGGACGACGAACGAGGCGGCGCTGGACTTCTACGAGCACATCGGCTTTCAGATCGTCCGCCGAATCGAGAACTACTACGAGGACGGCGGCGACGCCTTCTACCTGAAGTTGGGCGACGACTCCTCGCTCAGAGACCGACTCTCATCGTTCCTCCGGTAGCGGTTTGTACCGCCACCCCATAGCTGCGTCTGCGCGCCTTTAGTCCCCGCCCCAGTAGACCCGCCAGGGTGCGATGACGGTGCGGAGAACCCGGGCGCGCGACACACGGCCCGCCGCGAGCCGCGATCGCGGACGCCCGGCACGAGGGTTTACCGGCCGACGCGGCACGCCGCCACGGGATGACGCCGGCTCGTTAGTGTTCCGGGCGACACTCCACGTCGCGAGCGACGGCGCCGGCGCGCACCACCGACCGCTCCGGTTGATTTTGTTGACACTGCCCGGTTCGGTGGCGCGTATTGCCCTCGGCATCACGGGTGACACGGCGGTCGTCGCCGCATCGAGCAGTGGACTCGAGTGGATCGGCCGCCGGCCTGCTTTGGTCTGCCTGCCGTACGTGGACGGCGAGGGGGTGAGCGTCGCCGCGAGCGGTGCCGTTACAGGCCCGCTACGTCTTCGATGGCGTCGGTCAACTCTACGATCGACTCTACGTCGTGCTCTCCCATGTGGCCGATGCGGAACGTCTTCTCGCCGAGCTGCGAGCCGTAGCCGTTCGAAAAGACCATGTCGTACTCCTCGCTCACTTGCTCGATGGTCGCCGCCACGTCGATCCCCCGGCTGTTCTCGATGCACGCGACCGTCTGCGACTCGTATCCCTCCTCGGGGAACATGTCGAAGTGGTCGCCCGCCCACTCGCGGGTGTACTCGGCCATCTCGCGGTGACGGTCGCTGCGACCCTCGTGGCCCTCCTCCAGCATGTACTTCATCTGTTTGCGGTAGGCCAACATGATCGGGATCGCGGGCGTGGAGTGAGTCTGCCCCTTTCGGTCGTAGTAGTCGAGCGCGCGCTGGAAGCCGCCGTACCACGAGGCGGAGTCCTTCTGCACCTCCCGCTCGTACGCCTCGTCGCTGACGACACACACCGCGAGGCCCGGCGGCATCGCGAACGCCTTCTGCGTCGACGCGAAGATCACGTCGATGCCGTGGGCGTCGATGTCGACGTAGTCGCCGCCGAGCGCGGAGACCGCGTCGACGACGAAGTAGGTGTCCGGGTACTCGTCGACTACGTCGCCGATCTCCTCGATCGGGTTGCGGACGCCGGTCGAACTCTCGTTCATCACGGTCGCGACCACGTCGTAGTCTGTGTCGCTCGTTTCGAGGTGCTCGCGGATGTCCTGGGGCTTGATCGCCTCCCCCCACTCGTACTCGAGGCGGTCGACGTTCTTCCCGAGGCGCTCGGCGACGTTGGCGTGACGCTCGCTGAAACTCCCGCAGGTGGGGACGAGGATGTTCTCGTCGACGAGGTTGAGCGTCGACGCCTCCCAGAACTCCGTCCCGGAAGCGGTGAGGATCATCACCTCGTTGTCGGTGCCGAGGAACTCCTTGGTGTCCTCGACGATGGTCGTGTAGAGGTCCGTCATCCGGTCCATCCGGTGGCCGAACACCGGCTGGGCCATCTCCTGGATCACGTCCTCGCGGACCTCGGTCGGCCCGGGGATGTACAGCGTCTTCTCGGGATAGTCGTCCGTGTACTCGTGTTTCTCGGTCACGAAATCACCTGTTACCCGTGGCTGGGGGTCCGGACGGCAAGGTGTTTGTGATTCCCCCAACGACGGCACGAGGCGAGACTCCAGGCCGGACGGCTTCGGTCGTCGGGCCGAACGAGTTCGCTGTCTGCCCGCGGAGTAGACGGACGCGGGAATGGCAAGAATCACACCGACCGGAACCGTCGACCCGGTATGACCGACCGCGACGACGACGGCGACACCGACGAGAGCCGGTTCCGAATCGAGACGACCGCGATCCACGCGGGCCAACAGCCCGACCCCGAGACGGGCGCGCTGATGACGCCCATCTACGCCAACTCCACGTACGAGCAGGACGGCCCCGGCGACCACCGCGGCTACGAGTACAGCCGCACCGGCAACCCCACCCGGACGGACCTGGAAGCGAACCTCGCGGCGCTGGAGAACGGGGAGTACGGCCGCGCGTTCTCCTCGGGCATGGGGGCGATCAACACCGTGCTCAATCTGCTCTCGGCGGGAGACCACGTCGTCACCGGCGACGACGTCTACGGCGGCACCCACCGCATCTTCACGCAGGTGTACGAGGAGTACGACCTGGAGTTCGACTTCGTCGACACCACCGACCACGACGCCGTCCGCGACGCGATGCGCGAGGAGACGGAACTTCTGTGGGTCGAAACGCCGACGAATCCGCTCATGCGCGTCAACGACATCGACGCGCTCGCGGACATCGCCAGCGAGCACGACGCGCTTTGTGCCGTCGACAACACGTTCGCGACGCCGTACCTTCAGCGGCCGCTGGAGCACGGCGCTGACATCGTCTCGCACTCGCTGACGAAGTACCTCGGGGGCCACTCCGACGTGGTCGGCGGCGCGCTCGTCACCGACGACCCCGACCTCGACGAGCGGATCGGGTTCTATCAGAACTCCGTGGGCGCGACGCCGTCGCCGTTCGACTGCTTCCTCGTGCTCCGCGGGACGAAGACCCTCCCCGTGCGGATGGACCGCCACTGCGACAACGCCCGCGACCTGGCGGCGTGGCTCGACGAGCACGACGCGGTCGACCGCGTCTACTACCCCGGGCTCGACTCTCACCCACAGCACGACCTCGCGGCCGAGCAGATGGACGACTTCGGCGGCATGCTCTCGTTCGAGTTCGACGGCACGCTGGAGCAGGCCAGCACCGTCGTCGAGGAGACCGAGGTGTTCACGCTCGCCGAGAGCCTCGGCGGCGTCGAGAGCCTCATCGAGCAGCCCGCGGCGATGACCCACGCCGCCATCCCGGAGGAGGAGCGGGAGGCGGCCGGGCTCACCGACGGACTCATCCGCGTCTCCGTCGGCGTCGAACACGTCGACGACATGACGGCAGACCTGCAGGCGGCGTTCGACGCGGCCACGGAGTAGTCTCGACGCCTGCTCCCGTCCGCGGGGGACGCGAACCGGACCCGACGGCCGACGATCCGTCGTCGTCGCGGGCGAGTATCCGACGAAATCCCGGCGGCTCGGATCCCTGAGCAACGGACCGTGACCGCGGCAATCCTCGCCGCGCTCCCGCGTATCCGAAGGGTCTTATTCGCGTGTGACACAGCGGCACACAATGACTCATCGAGTCGGCATCCTCGGCGCCACCGGCGCCGTGGGCCAACGGTTCATCCAACTGCTCGACGGCCACCCGCAGTTCGAGATCGCGTGTCTGACCGCAAGCGACGCCTCCGCGGGGAAGCCGTACCGCGAGGCGGCCAAGTGGCGCCTCGACACCGCGATCCCGGAGTCGGTGCGCGATATCACGGTCCGCGCGACCAACCCCGCCGAGATCCCCGACGACGTGGACCTGCTGTTCTCGTCGCTCCCCTCCGGCGTCGCCGCGGAGATCGAACCCGACCTCTGTGAGGCGGGCTACGTCGTCTCCTCGAACTCCTCGAACGATCGCATGGCAGAAGACGTACCGCTGACGATCCCCGAGATCAATCCCGACCACCTCGACCTGATCGAGGTCCAGCGGGACGAGCGCGGCTGGGACGGCGCGCTCGTGAAGAACCCCAACTGCTCGACGATCACGATGGTGCCGACGCTCGCGGCGCTCGACGAGTTCGGGCTCGAACGCGCGCAGGTGTCGACGCTGCAGGCGGTGTCGGGCGCCGGCTACGACGGCGTCACATCGATGGAGATCATCGACAACGCCATCCCCCACATCGGCGGGGAAGAAGCGAAGATGGAGACCGAGAGCCGCAAGCTCCTCGGCTCGTTCGACGGCGCCGAACTCAGCCTCCACTCGGCGGAGGTCGCGGCCTCCTGCAACCGGATCCCGACGATCGACGGACATCTAGAGAACGTCTTCGCCGAACTCGCCGACGCTCCGAGCCCCGAAGCGGTCGGGGCGGCGATGGAGTCGTTCCCGAGCGCAGACCTGCCGTCCTCGCCGGAGCAGCTCATTCACGTGTTCGGCGAGGACCAGCCCGAGCGCCCACAGCCCCGGATGGACCGGATGCGCGGCGACGGGATGCAGATCGCCGCCGGCGGCGTCCAGTCGACGCCGGCGGGTGTGAAGTACAACTGTCTCGCTCACAACACGATCCGCGGCGCCGCCGGCGCGTCCGTCCTCAACGGCGAACTGCTGGCGAACGACGGCTGGATCTGAGCCGGGCGGCCGCGAATTCTGACCGTAGCGACCGGACGGGTCAGTCGGCCAGCGCCCTCGCCACCTTCTCGATGGGGTGAGGCGGCTGTTCGTTCGCCCCCTCCCGATCGCCTAACTGCGACCGACAGGAGGCGCCCGGCGCTGTGACGGCGTCGGCGGGACTCTCGTCGACCGCCCCGAACAGCATCGACCCGATCGCCTTCGATAGCTCGTAGTGTTCGGCCTCGTAGCCGAAGCTCCCGGCCATCCCGCAACAGGAGGTGTCCAGCGGGTCGACGTCGTACCCCGCGCGTCTGAGCACGCCGACCGCGTGGTGGTCGGTGTTCACCGACTTCTGGTTGCAGTGGCCGTGGTACGCGATCGACTCGCCAGCCTCCGGCTCCGTCTCGAACGCGATTGCCTCGTCGAGGCGGGCGGTGTCGACGTACTCCAGCACGCCGTAGCTCGCGGTCGACACCGACTCGACCGCGTCGCCATCGAGGAGATCCAGGTACTCGTCCTGGAACATCACCGCGTCCGACGGTTCGACGAACAGGACCGCGTACCCCTCCTCGACGAACGGTTCGAGCCGCTCGACGTTCTCTGCGGCGCGTTTGCGCGCCTTCTCGAGGAAGCCGCTGGAGAAGGCTGCCCGGCCGGAGGGCGCGAGGTCGTCGGGCACGCGGACGTGGACGTTTGCGGCTTCCAGCACTTCGACGGCCGCCATCCCCGCGTCGGGCGTGCTGTAGTTCGTGTAGGTGTCCGGGAACAGGACGACCCGCGCGTCAGCCTCCGCGGCGCTCACCTGCGCGCCGCCGCGGCGTTCCCAGCGCGTGCGGAAGGTGTCGAGCGTGAAGGTGGGCAGTTCGCGCTCGCGAGCGATCCCGAGCGTCTTCTCCAGCACCGTCCGCGCGCCGGGCACCTTCGTCGCCGCGTTGGCGACGGGCGCGAGCGCGCTGCCGATCCGACTCGCCGTCTCGATGTTGGCGAACAGTCGCTCGCGCAGGCTCGCGCCCGCCTCCTCGTGGTGTTCGTGTTTCACCTCGGCCTTCAGCTTCGCCAGGTCGACGCCGGTCGGACAGTCCGACATGCAGCCCTTACAGCCGACGCAGAGGCCGAGCACCTCCTCTTGGAAGCGGTCCGAGTGGACCTCGTCCTCGGAGAGTTCCCCCGATATCGCCGCACGGAGCATGTTCGCGCGCCCTCGCGTCGCCTGGATCTCCTCGCCCGACGCCCGGTAGGTCGGGCACATCACGTCGCCTTCGGTCTCCCGGCAGGTGCCGCAGCCGTTACACAGTTCGACGAGATGCGAGAAGCCGCCCTCATCGGAGAAGTCGATGGCCGTCTGCGGTTCGATCGACCGATAGTCGGCGCCGTACCGGAGGTTCTCTCGCATGTCGGTGTCGGCGGCTGAGTCGGGGTAGCCGCGCTCGCCGGCCGTGTCGCCGTCGACGTAGACGACCTTTCCGGGGTTCATCCGCCAGCCGGGATCGAATGCGGACTTCAGCTCCTGAAACGCGCCCCACAGGTCCTCGCCGTACATCTTCGGGTTGAACTCGGTCCTCGCGAGTCCGTCGCCGTGCTCGCCAGAGAACGCGCCGAAGTGGTCGAGCACGAGGTCTGTCACGTCGTCGGTGATCGAGTGCATCTTCTCGATCCCCTCCCCCTGCTTCAGGTTCAAGATCGGTCGGATGTGCAGGGTCCCGGAGCCGGCGTGTGCGAAGTACGCGGCGGAGGTGTCGTGGTCGGCCAGCACCTCCTCGAACTCGCCGACGTACTCGGCCAACTCCTCGGGCGGCACGGTCGCATCCTCGATGAACGGGTACGGCTTGGGGTCGCCCTGCAGGCTCATCAAGAGGGGAATGGCAGCCTTGCGGAGCTTCCAGAGCTTCTCCTGTTCGTCCGCGTCGTACGCCTCCAGCACGTCGAATGCCGCGCCGTCGGTCACGAACTCGGCGGTGGTGTCGGCGATCGCACCCTCGAAGTCCGGCGCCTCGCCCGACGACTCGCCGTCGGGCGAGTGGGAGACCAACTCGGAGTCCCACTCCAGCATCAGCGCCGCCGCCGCGCCGTCCGGGATCGGTTCCTCGTACTGGGCGTACTCGGTCGACTCCCGGGCCAGCCTGAACACCTCGTCGTCCATCAGCTCCACCGCGCTCACGGGGTACTCCAGCGCGACCGGCACCGCCTCCATCGCGTCGACGAGGTCGTCGAAGCAGTACAGCGCCAGCGCCGTCTCCTCGGGCTTCGTGACCAGCGAGACGGTCGCCTCGACGATCGTCCCGAGGGTGCCCTCGGCGCCGACGAACAGTTTGCTGAGGTTGATCACCTCCTCGCCGTCGTCGGTCTCGTCGATCACCTTGTGGAGGTTGTACCCCGACACCGAGCGCTTGAGGTTCGGGTACTTCTCGTCGATCTCGGCCTCGTTCTCCGCGACGAGCCCCTCGACGGTGCGGTACAGTTCCGCCTCGATCCCCCCGCCCTCGATGATCGCCTCGTGTTCGTCGGAGCCGAGCACGACCTCGCGGGTGTGAATTCTGGTCCCCTCGGCGAGCACCACCTCCAGTTCCTCGGTGTAGGCGTCGGTGATTCCGTAGCGCACCGAGTGCGCCCCAGTGGAGTTGTTGCCGATCCCCCCCACGACGGTGGCGCGCCCAGAGGAGGCGGGGTCCGGGGCGAACTTCAGCCCCTCCTCCGCGAGGCGGGCGTCGAGGTGGTCCTGGACGACTCCCGGCTGGACGGTCGCCTCCTGCGCCTCGCTGTCGACATCGACGATGTCGTCCATGTGACGGGTGGTGTCGATCACGACGCAGCCGGGCCCTACGGTCTGCCCCGCCAACGACGACCCGGTCCCCCGCGGGAGCACCGGCACCCCGTGCTCGGCGGCGACCTCGTGGGTCGCGACCACGTCCTCGGCGTCGCGCGGGCAGACGACCCCCGCGGGCTCGGCCTGATAGATGGAGCCGTCGGTCGCGTACAACACCTGCGCGTACTCGTCGAACTGGACCTCGCCCGCGACCCGATCCCTGAGATCTGCGGCCAGCGCAGCGTACTCCTCCACGTCCGGCCGGTCGTGTCCCAGCGACGCGGCGGACGTATCCCAACGGCGGTCGGCCCCCGGGTCGTGCGTTGCCATGGACAATCCCAAGGAACAATCGTGTAAAAGGCCTTTGTCAACATTTGCCACCCGACGGCTCGATCCCCCTCAGACGGTCGGCCCGACCGAGTCCATCGTGGCCGATATCCCGCCGACGCCCGGTTGCATCGACGCGAACGGTTATGTCGGTGGGTGCGCGGGTGTCACGCATGGCGTTCATTCACGTCTGTCTCAACGTCGCCGACGCCGAGCGCGCGGCCGACTGGTACGCGGAGAACCTCGGCTTCGAGCGCTCGTGGGAGTTCACGACGCCCGACGGAGACACGCGAAACCTCTACGTCGCAGACGGGAACGGCGTCGAACTCCAGTTGGCAGACACCGAGGGAGCCGACGAGTTCGAGGAGGGGACCGCGTACGATCACCTCGCCGTCTCCGTCGACGACGTCGACGCCGCGTTCGAGCGCATCGACCACCACGGCGTCGTGAAGGAACCGGCCGACCAACCCGCGGCGGGCGCGCGAACGGCGTTTCTGAAGGACCCCGACGGGCACACCGTCGAACTGGTCCA
Source organism: Halobaculum halobium (assembly GCF_030127145.1). Lineage (NCBI taxonomy): Archaea > Methanobacteriati > Methanobacteriota > Halobacteria > Halobacteriales > Haloferacaceae > Halobaculum > Halobaculum halobium. The sequence goes on along the minus strand of NZ_CP126158.1, from coordinate 382,372 downwards.
GCCGCTGGAGTAGCTCACCAGCCCCCGCGGCGACGGGTATCCACAGCGGGCAATACTGTGTTTAGAACGAACGTTTATGATAGTCCCGGGGGACGGTGAAACCGGTAGACATGAGTGTGCAACGCAATTACGAGCGCGAATTCGTTCGAACGTTCTTCACGTCGCCGACGGCGGTGCAGGGGGAGGACGACTCCGCGAAGATGATCCGAAGCGCCGCGGGGCTTCGCGGTATCCAGGCGCCCGACGTGTGGGTGCCGGACAACGAGGACGCGACGGCGCCGTCCATGCGAGACGAGGGCGCGCAGAACATCATCGACGTGGTCGGCGAACACGGCGCGGAGTTCCCCGGAGAGATCCACCCGCGGGTCGTCTGGCACCGCGACGACGCCGAAAAGCGCCTCGCGGGGTTCGAATACATGCGCGCGATCGCCGACCCCGCGAACGGCGCGGTCGACCACATCGACGGGTTCGTGATCCCGGAGGTCGGCGACATCGACGACTGGAAGAAGGCCGACGAGTGCTTCCAGATGATCGAGGCCGAGCACGGACTGGAGGAGGGGAGTCTCTCGATGTCGGTGATCGTCGAGTCCGGCGAGGCCGAGATCGCCCTCAATCGCGTGCGCGACGAGATGGGCAAGCCCTCGAACACGCTCGAACGCATGTTCCTGCTCGTCGACGGCGAGGTCGACTACACGAAGGACATGCGCGCGATGACGCCGACCGGCGAGCTGCCCGAGTGGCCCGAACTGCGACACAACACCTCCAAGGGGGCCTCCTCGGCCGGCCTCATCGCCGTCGACGGCCCGTACGACAACATCCGCGACGTGGAGGGGTACAAGGAGCGAATGGAGGCGAACCGCGCGAAGGGGATGACGGGCATCTGGTCGCTCACGCCCAAGCAGGTCGAGATCGCGAACACGGAGCCGCTGCCGCCGAAGACCGGCACGTGGCTGCTCGAGGTCGGCGGCGAGGACGTCGAACTCGCGAGCGAGGACGGCCGCGAGGTGTACGACGGCGACGACGTGTCGCTCACTGAGTCGGGAGGCGCGTACGTGCTCGCGATCGATGGCGACGAGCGCGAGCTCGGCGGGGACGAGCTCCGCGAGGCGCTGCTCGACCGCACCTCCTACGTCCCGAGCATGGACGACATCGTCGAGTCGATGGAGGAGTTCGAGGCGGCCAAGGAAGCTGGTAAGGGCGCGATCGCGATGACGCAGTCCGCAACGCTGTCGATCGACGGGGTCGAGATCGACCTCAGTAAGGACCGCATGTGGGACGAGGCGACCTATCAGGCAGCACAGACGCCGATCACGCTGTTCCAAGACGTGTACGAGCACCGACCGGACCAGCACGAGGAGTTGGCCGATATCTACGGCCAGGAAGTCGTCGAGCGCGCGACGCAGGTCGGGAACTGAGCGGCCGACGGCGATCGGACGACCGACCGCGAGCACGCTTCCGTCGGGGTTCTCCGGCCGAACCACCGGCCTTCGCCGACGCCTACGAGAGGTACGCGGTGACGTCGGTCGACGAGATCATCCCGACGTAGTCCCCGTCGACGACGGGGAGGTGTTTGATGCCGTACGTGGTCATCATCTCGGCGACCTCCTGCATGTAGAGGTCAGGCGTGACGGTCTCGACATCGGTCGTCATCACGTCTTCGACCCGGAGCGAGGAGACGTCGCGGCCCTCGGCGACGGCGTCGACGACGTCGGTGTTGCTGACGATGGCGCGCGGCGTGGTCACGACGACGAGCGCGTTGATGTTCTTCGCGCGCATCCGCCGTGCGGCCTCTCGGACCGTCGCGTCCTTCGCGATCGTCTCGAGCGGAGTCGACATCGCTTCCTCGACAGTCGTGTCGGTTCTAGAACTCATACGGTCTGGATCGGGCGGGGGGATTAGGTGTTTTCCCCGGCGTCGGCTTTCGTACGACTGGCGATCGGTCGAGCCCTCTTCGACCGATCGACCGTGAGCTACTTGCTATCTCGCCGGCACCGACCGACCATGCGACTCGCGCGCGCCCGCACTGAAGACGGCGTCAGGCAGGGGGAGTACCGCGACGGCAGACTCGTCACCGACGACGGCGAGTACGCGGTCGACGAGGCGGACCTGCTGGCACCCTGCGAGCCGGACGCGGTGTTTTGCGTCGGCCGCAACTTCGCCGCGACGCTCGATCAGATGGACTACGAGCGCCCCGACGAGCCGGACTTCTTCATCAAGCCGCCGCACGCGGTCGTCGGCCACCGCGACCCGATTCCCTACCCCGGGTGGACCGACGAACTGACCTACGCGGGCGAACTCGTCGCCGTTATCGACGAGCCGTGTTCGGATCTCGCGCCCGAGGAGGTGTCAGACGCCGTCCGGGGGTACACGGTGATGAACGACGTGGACGCGCTCGACCAGCAGGGGCGGACCGCGCGCAAGGCGTTCACCGCGTCCGGCCCGCTGGGGCCGTGGATCGAGACGGACGTGGACCCCACGGGTATCGACATGCACACCGACGTCGCCGGCGAGCGCCGACAGGAGGCGAACACCGAGCTGATGCTGTTCGACCCCCACGAGATCGTCTCGTTCCTCTCGAAGCGCTTCCGGTTCCGCGCGGGCGACTGCGTCGCGTTCGGATCCCCCGCCAACCCCGGACTGGTCGAGCCGGGCGACGCCGTCGAGATCACCTACGAGGGCGTCGGCACGCTCGCGAACGAGGTCGTCGACGACTGATCCCCGCACCGCGTTCGCGGCGACTCCGGGGTCGCGCTACAGAGTGTCGCGAGCCCGGTGCGGCCCGCCGCTGTCGGCGCGGTTAAGTCGGGGCCGGTCGTGGCGGCGCGCATGCGCATCGTCGTCACCCGTCAGAAGATCCACGGCCATCCCGCCGCGGAGTACGCCGAGCTGCTGCGCGAGCGACTCCCCGACCACGAGGTCGTCCTCGCGGAGACGCCGGACGAGGAACGCGAGGCGATCCGAACCGCCGACGTCGTCACCGGCGAGGGCGTCGCCGCCGAGGATGCTCTCGACGGATCGTCGTCGCTGCGGCTGTTCGCCGGTGTCTACGCCGGCGTCGGCCACCTCGATCTGGACGCCTTCGAGGACGCCGGCGTCGCCGTCACGAACGCTTCGGGGGTCCACGCCCCGAACATCTCGGAGTACGTGATCGGCGCGCTCGTCTCACTCGCGCGCGACTTCCGGCGGGCGACCCGCCAGCAGGACCGCCGCGAGTGGCGCGCGTACCGGACGCGGGAGCTGTACGACTCGACGGTCGCGATCGTCGGCCTCGGCGCCATCGGCACTGCGGTCGCCGAGCGGCTGGAGCCGTTCGGCGTCGAGCGGCTCGGCGTCCGGTACACGCCAGAGAAGGGCGGTCCCGTGGACGAGGTGTTCGGGTTCGACGACCTCCACGAGGTGCTCGCGCGCGCCGACCACCTCGTGCTCGCGTGCCCGCTGACCGACACGACCGAGGGGTTGATCGACCGGGAGGCGCTGCGGACGCTCCCGCCGCACGCGACGCTCGTGAACATCGCCCGCGGGCCGGTCGTCGACACCGACGACCTGGTGCATGCGCTGCGATGGAACCAAATCCGCGGGGCGTTCCTCGACGTGACGGACCCCGAGCCGCTCCCCGAAGAGCACCCGCTGTGGGGGCTCGACGACGCCCGGATCACTCCGCACAACGCTGGGCACACGCCGCGGTACTTCGAGCGGGTGGCCGACATCCTCGCCGGGAACGTCGAGCGGTTGGCCGCCGGGGACGACTCGGCCCTCGAACTGGAGAACCGGGTCGTCTGATCTGGCGGGGCTGTCGCGGTCCGGCGGACGGAAATGGCCGAGGCTGTCGCCGCCCGGCGGACGGAACACGGTTTTATCCCTCGGGGGACGTAGCAGGGGGCATGGCGAAGTACTCCACCGGAAGCGGCGGTGGCGGCGGCTCCGGCGACGCGTGCGAACTGTGCGGGCGCGAGGACACGACGCTGTCACGCGCGAACGTCGCCGGCGCGGAGCTGTTAGTCTGTTCCGACTGCGCCCCCCACGACGACGACGCACGAAGCGGCGGGTCCGGTCGCGGCGGGGGTGGCCGCGGGGGTGACGGCGGCAGCGGCTCGCGCGACCAGTCGGAGCCGAACCGAAAGAAGCGCGCGGCACAGAACGTCGCGAAGGCGATGGACGCCTCCACCGGCGACTCGCGCCACTGGGAGGAGGAAGGGACTGACTACGAGGAGGACCGGCTCCCGTACCTCGTGAAGGGGTACGGAGAGGTCGTCACGGAGGCCCGGCAGGGCGCCGAGATGACGGCCGAGGAACTCGCGGACGAGATCGGCGTCGAGACCGAGCAGATCCACGCCGTCGAGGAGGGGCGCGCCGCGCGAGCCGGCGTCGGCGGGTCGACGGTTCGCAGCATCGAGCAGGCGTTGGACGTGACGCTCGTCGACGAGTAAGGCGAGACGGGAGCGGAGCGAACGTCTCTGATCCGCGGCGGCGAGCTTGTGGGCGAGGCGCCCACGAAGAGAGCCAGACGCGGACGACGACCCGACGATGCTGCCGCGGGCACACGCTTTTTCGCCCCTGACGGCGACCTCCACCCATGAGTGACTCGCTCGCGCCGGCGCACCCCGAGGTGCGGGAGTTCGAGACGACGGTCGAATCGATCGACGGTCGCGACGTGACCCTCGCGGAGACGTACTTCTATCCGGAGGGGGGCGGCCAGCCCGCCGACCGCGGCACGCTCGGTGGCGTCCCCGTCGCGGACGTACAGTCACGCGAGCACGCGGTCGTCCACACGCTCGCCGAGGCGCCCGCGTTCGAGTCTGGCGACGCCGTGGCTTGCGTCGTCGACGACGACTTCCGGACGTACTGCATGCGCGCCCACACCGCGAGCCACGTGCTCTACGGCGCCGGGCGTCGGCTGTTGGACGACCTCGGGTACGGCGGCTTCGGGATCGCGGCCGCGCCCCCGGAGCGACGCGCGGGCGGTGACGCGACACGCAGCGGCGAGAAGGTCCGCGTCGACTTCGAAACCTCGACCGACATCACCGACGACGTGCTCGTCGAACTCGAACGCCTCGTGAACCGCGCGGTCTGGGACTCGCGGCCAGTCACCTGGGAACAGCGCTCGGTCGAGACAGCGCGCGCGGACGGGTCGGTGGCGTTCAACACGAAGACCGAGGAGGGCGTGATGAGCGACGCCGATTCGGTCCGCGTCGTCGCCGTCGACGGCTGGGACGAGGCCGCCTGCGGCGGCACCCACGTCTCCAACACCCGGGAGATCGGGCCGGTCACGCTGCTCGATCGATCGAACCCCGGCGAGGGGCTCACGCGCGTGGAGTTCGCCGTCGGTCCCGCGGGGATCCGGCGACGCGCCGAGACGCACCGCGAACTCCGCGCCGCCGCGCGCGAGGCGGGCGTCGCCGTCGACGCGGTCGCCGACGCGGTCGGGCGGCTCTCGGACGAGCGCGACGACCTCGCGGACGAACTCGCATCGGTTCGCGAGGAGCTGTTGGTCGGCCGCGTCCGCGACCTCCATCGCGTCGAGCGCGACGGCGACGAGTGGCGGATCGGCGCAGTCGAGGGGTTCGACGCGAACGCGGTCGGCGAGGCCGCCCAGTCGGTCGTCGGCGGCGAGGCGGACGCGCCGGGCGTGGTCGCCGCCGTCGGGAGCGGCCCCGCACCGTTCGTCGTCGTCGCCTCCGGCTGCGGCGTCGACGCCGGCGACGTGGTCGACCGCGTTACCGCCGAGTTTGGGGGTGGGGGCGGCGGATCGCCGACGTTCGCCCAAGGAGGCGGCATCGACGCGGACCCGGATTCTGTCGTCGAGTTCCTGTCGGAGTTCGACGGGTAGGGCCCGGGCGTCAGTCGTCTCGTCTGTTCGCAGCGAGCACGGCCGCACCCGCGAGCGCGGCGATCGCGACGACCGCAGACACCGGCGTGAAGCCCGGGAAGCTGGTGCTCGACTCCGGTTCCGTGGTCTCGGGCGTCGTGGTCGGCGCCGGCGTCTCCGTGGCGGTCTCGGTCGGCGTCGGCGTCGGCGTTCGCTCGCGAACGACCGCGATCGACCGCGGATCCGACGTCAGATCGTCAGTCTCCGCCACGAGGGTTCGGTTCCCGGCGTCTTCGAGCCGGATCGTGAGCGTGCCCTCGCCGCCCGTCCGGCCGACGACCTCGTCGTCGACGAGCACCCGCGCGTCGGCGACGGGATCGCCGTACGCATCGGTGACCGTCACGACGTTGCGCTCGCCGACGAGGACGCGGTCGTTCACGACAGTGACGTTCAGTCCCGGCGTTCGACTGAGGTTCACCGACACCGTGCGCGCGGACTCCTCGACGCTAACCGTTCGCGAGACGGTCTCGTACCCCTCTTTTGTCACCTCCAGATCGAGCTCGGCGTTGACGGGGACCTGCGCGGTCGCCTCGCCGTTCTGGAGCGTTCGGAACGTCCCTGCCGTCTCCAGCGTCAGCTGTGCGTTCTCGACGGGCTCCGGCGGATCGAACCGATCGTCGAACACCTCGAACGAGAAGGTGACCGATCCGCGCTCGAGCGCGACGGACTCGCGGGATGATTCGCCCACGTCCACGTCGCGGTTGACGCGGTAGTACCCCTGCTTGACCACCGTGAGGCTATACGACCGCTGTTCGATCGTTCCGGTAGTGAACCGTCCGTCGTCGTTCGTCCGACCGTTGACGACGACAGCGCCGTCTGCGCGAACGATGACGCGCGCGTCAGCCACTGCGTCGCCTCGGTCATCTTCGGCGCTGACGGTGAGACTCCCGCGCTGGCGGACCGTGATCGAGACGGTGTCCTCGCTCGCGTTCTCGACGACAAACGGCGCGTTTCGGACGTACTCCGGGTGGTCGACGCTAACCTCGACGGTCGCCCCGGCGGGCACGTCGACGAAGGCCCGGCCGTTGCCGGCAGTCGTCGCCGTCGCGGAGCCGTTTTCCCATGACGCGGTGAGGGCCGCGTCCGTGACTGGGTCTCCGTCGGGCGCCTGAACCGCGATGGTGAGCGTGACAGTCGCCGTTTGTGCGTGGGTGCCGGTTGAGTCGGGCCCGCCGACGCCGGCAGCGCCGACCGTACCGTTGCTGACCGCCCCGACAGCGGGCGCAAGCACGAGAAGCACCACCGTCGCGATGAGCAGCGGTCGCATGTGAAGACGCATCGAACTCACACTCGTGGTCCTCCCGGAAAGGTAAGCGTGACTTTCGCGCCGACAAGGGACCGCTTACCGCACACTGAGGACGTCTCAGTCGCCGTCGCGGCGACCGCGACCGGCGAGTCAGACACGCTTAACCGCTGCGGGTCGAAGTCTCCGGGTATGACACACGCGAACGCAGACGCGTATGGGCACTCCCCGTCACTCCTTGACGACGAGGAGCGCGCGATCCGCGAGGTGGTACGCGAGTTCGCCGTCGAGGAACTCCGTCCGGGCGCCCGGGAGGCCGACGAGACCGAGACGTTCCCCGAAGAGGCGTGGGACAAGCTGGCAGCCCTCGATCTGACGGGGCTGACAGTCCCCGAGGCGTACGGCGGGTTCGACGCGGACCGCTCGACGTACGCGATCGTGAACGAGGAGCTCGCGTACGGGCACCTCGCCGTCGCGACCGCTCTCTCGGTCCACTGCCTCGCCGCCTCGTGCATCGCGAGCTTCGGCTCGGAAGCGGTCAAAGACGAGTGGCTGCCGGAGCTGGTCGACGGTCGGCCGGTTGGCGCCTTCTGTCTCTCCGAGCCGGGGGCCGGGTCGAACCCGGCGCAGATGGCCACGACCGCCGAGCACGACGGCGACGAGTACGTGATCAACGGCGAGAAGCAGTGGATCACGAACGGCGAGCGCGCGGGTGTGTACATCGTCTTCGCAAAGGCGGACCCGGAGGACGACGCCTCGATCACCCAGTTTCTCGTCCCCGCCGACCTCGACGGCGTCGAAGTCGGAAAGAAAGAAGAGAAGCTGGGTCTGCGTGCCTCCGACACCGTCGGGATGCAGTTCTCCGACGTGCGCGTTCCGGAACGCTACCGACTCACCGAGGAGGGCAAGGGCCTCTCTGCCGCGTTCAAGACGCTCACCGGCGGCCGGATCGCCATCGCCGCCCAGGCGGTCGGGCTCGCGCAGGCCGCGTTCGACGAGGCGCGCGAGTACGCTCACGAACGCGAGCAGTTCGACGCCCCGATCGCCGAGATCGAGGCCGTCCGCAACAAGTTCGCCGAGATGGCGACGACGGTGCAGGCGTCGCGCCTGCTCGTCCGCGAGGCGGCCCGCCAGTCGGACGCGGGCGAGGACCCGCGGCTCGCGGCGTCGATGGCGAAGTACTTCGCGAGCGAGTCGGCGGTCGACGTGACGAACGAGGCCGTCCAGATCCACGGCGGTTACGGCTACATGAGCGAGTTCGACGTGGAGCGGCTCTACCGGGATTCGAAGATCACGACCATCTACGAGGGAACGACCGAGATCCAGAAGACGATCATCGCCCGGGAGCTGTTGTAGTCCAGTGACCGATGAGTATACGGGATACGACGCGGTCGTCTTCGACCTCGACGGAACCCTCGTTGACCTCGTAGTCGACTGGGAGGCCGCCGCACGCGATGCGATCGGGCTGTTCGAGCGCAACGGCCGGGACGCCGACGGCGCGGACCTGTGGGGGCTCCTGGAGCGGGCCGACGCCGCCGGCCTCCGCTCGGAATTAGAGGCGGTGCTCGCCGACCACGAGACCCGGGGCGCCGCGGCGTCGACGCGCCTCCCGCACGCCGATCACCTCCCGCTGTCGGTGCCGACCGGCGTCTGTTCGCTCAACTGTGAGGCCGCCTGTCGGACCGCGCTCGATCGTCACGACCTGACTCCCCACGTCGGCGCCGTCGTCGGTCGCGACTCGGTAGCGACGTACAAGCCCGATCCCGAGCCGCTGGTGGCGACGCTGCAGGACCTGAGTGCGGAACCTGACCGAGCGCTGTTCGTCGGCGACTCCGAGCGCGACGCGGTGACCGCGCGACGCGCCGGTGTCGACTTCCGGTGGGTGTAGCGTCGCCGAAGGCACCGCTGCGGCTCACTCGGCTCGGACGTTCTTCTCGTAGTAGTAGGCTGCCAGTGCAGTCACGATCCAGATCACGGCGCCGACTCGGACGGCGAAACTCGCGCGCGCGCCCCAAGTCGGGAGCGTCACGAACGCCGACAGCGCCGCCACGAGCACGGCGCCGGCGGTCACCGTGACGACGAACGTCATCTGCATCACCCACCCGTAATCGACCCCCTCGGGATCGGTGGACTCGATGCGCTCGGGCACGCTTCCCCGTTCGGGGCGACCGGGTAAGCCGTGTCGGTTTCGGCCGCAGATACGGCGAGTCAGCGGCCCACGTTCGCCGGCTGTTCCGGGACGGTCACCTCGGAGACGAGCAGCGTCCGCCCGGTGATCCCACGATCGTCGCGATGAGCACCGCGACCACGAGGGCGACGCCGACCACCGGCGGGAGTACTCGGTCTCCGATCGCGCACTGGCTAGGACGCCCGCTCTCGCAGCGATACCGGTTTCGCCGTCGGTATCTCGTTCGGTACCCACCGCGGTCCAGAACAGTCGGATTAATCGGGCCACGTGCCTTCCCACCGGCCATGGTTACGACGCGCGACCTCCGAGATCGGGCGGGCGACGACCCCATCACGATGCTGACGGCGTACGACGCGCCGACGGCCGCGGTCATCGACGACGCCGGGATCGACGTGATCCTCGTCGGCGACTCGATGGGGAACGCGGTGCTGGGCCACGACTCGACACTGCCCGTCACGCTCGCCGAGGTGCAGAGTCGGACCGCTGCCGTCGCTCGTGCGACCGACGACGCGCTCGTCGTCGCGGACATGCCGTTCCTCTCGTTCGGCGTCGACGAGGCCGAGAGCATCGAGCACGCCGGGCGCATGCTGAAAGAGGCGGACGCCGACGCCGTGAAGATCGAGTCAGGCCCCCACACGGTCGAACTGACCCGGAGACTCACCGAACTCGGAATTCCGGTAATGGCGCATCTCGGTCTGACTCCGCAGCACGTGAACCAACTCGGCGGCTATCAGCGGCAGGGAACCGACCCAGAGGCGGCCGAGCGGCTGCTGGAGTTGGCGAACGACCACGAGGATGCCGGCGCGTTCTCGCTCGTGCTCGAACACGTCCCTGCGAACCTCGCCGCCCAGATCACTGAGGCGCTCGACGTCCCGACGATCGGTATCGGCGCCGGTTCCGAGACCGACGGCCAGGTGCTCGTGATCACCGACGTGCTCGGGCTCGACGAGTGGTCGCCCCCGTTCTCGAAGCAGTACGCAGATCTCCGGGGCGAGATGGCGTCGGCCGTCGAGGCGTACAAGCGCGAGGTCGAAACGGGAACATTCCCCGCGGAGGAGCACAGTCACGTCGAAGACGACGTCGACGACGTGTACTGACGCCGCCGGGTTCCGTCGGTGGCTTACAGGCGACTCGCGCTGCACTCGAGTCGGTGAGTCGCACACCCGCTGAACGACCCGAGCGTCTCAGTTCGGCACGGCGGTGCTGGTGCCGGCATCGCATTTGAACGTTCGCCGCTCGACTCCCGGGGTGGAGGGAGCGAACTGAAACGCCACTCCAGCCTGCTCCGTCGAGCCGGTGCTACAGTTCGTCGAGGAACGACGCGACCGCGTCGTTGAACGCGTCCGGTTGTTCGATCATCGCCAGGTGTGCGGCGTCGTCGAGCACGGCCACCTCGCCGTTCGGCAGTTCGTCGGCGAGGTATTCGTGATACTGCGGCGGCGTGAGCCCGTCGTGCTCGCCCACGACGGCCAGCACCGGCTCTTGGATCTCACCGAGGCGATCCCGAACGTCGAACTCGTGACTGGTCCGGAAGTCGCGCTCGACGACGGCCCGGCCGGCCTCGCGCATCGCCGCACGCGAGCGGGCGAGCGTCTCCTCGTCGGCGTCGTGGAACAGCCGGTCGGCCCCGTGAAGGAACTCGACGGCGCGGTCGAAATCGTCCCGGAGCCACACGAGCAGGTCGTCGAGCACGGTGAGCTTCGCGCCGGTGCCCGTGAGGATGAGACCGTCGAGTGACAGGTCGCGCTCGAGCGCCACCCACATCGCGACCGCGCCGCCGAGCGAGTTGCCGACCATCACCGACGCGTCGGTCGCCTCGGTGACCGCGACCACGTCGTCGGCGTACGCTTCCAGTGCCTCCGGGCCGGGCTCGGCCTCCACGTCGTCGCTGTCGCCGTGGCCGCTGAGGTCGAGTGCCGTCACCGGCGTCCGATCCGCGAGCCGCGATTGGCTCGTCCAGATGTCTTTGGTTCCCCCGCTCCCGTGCACGCACAACAGCCCCGGACCGTCGGCCGCCGCGCCGCGGGTCCGATACGTCGTTTCTCGACCGTGGTGTTCCGCTGTGTTCATATCGGAACTTCGCGGGGGCGGGAGCATAAATCGGCCGGGGCGGTTGCGATGATCGCGACGGCCGAAACTGTGAACTGCAACTCGACCGTACAGTTAATCACGCCGCTCCCTCCTTCGATTCACCAGCGACACATTTATATAGTTATATCGATTACTTGTAGTTAGCACAAATGAACCAACACAACACCGTCGACCGGCGCGAACGGTTCCTCCGCCGGTACGACTACGACGACGGGACGGTCATCGCGGCGGACCTGAACGCCGCCGACGAGGACGTGACCGTCGATACGGTCGACGGGACCGCGATCGTCGTGATCGCCCGCGAAGACGGTCGAGCGGACGAGGAGTTCGAGTTCGAACTCCCCGGCTCGGCCGCAAGTGTTGACATCGAGAACGCCGTACTCACGATCGGGATCAACGCATGAAGCTCACGGTCAAACCCCTCAAACAGAAGGACGCGGGGCGCCGGCTCGCGGCGATCGACCGCGTCGCCGCCGACGAACTCGACCTCTCGGGCGGCGATTACATCCGTATCGATGGCGACTCGACCGGGATCGCCCGCGTGTGGCCGGGCTATCCCGAGGACGATAACACGGGCGTCATCCGCATCGACGGGCAACTCCGTCAGGAGGCGGGCGTCGGCATCGACGACCGCGTGGCGGTCGAGCCCGCCGACGTCGAGCCCGCAGAGCGGATCACGATCGCCCTTCCCCAGCAGTTCGGGATCCGCGGCAACATCGGTTCGATCATCCGAGACAAGCTCTCCGGTCAGCCCGTGACGCAGGGACAGACGATCCGGTTCCCGCTCGGCTTAGGCCTGATGGGCGGTGGGTCCCAGGCGGTGCCGCTCAAGATCGCCTCGACGAACCCCTCGGGAACCGTCGTCATCACCGACTCCACCGAAGTGGAGATCTCCGAGAAGCCGGCCGAGCAGATCGCCGAGGACACGGCCGCGGCTGGGGCGGAGACTCCCGACGTGACCTACGAGGACATCGGCGGGCTCGACGACGAGCTCGAACAGGTCCGCGAGATGATCGAGCTGCCGATGCGTCACCCGGAGCTGTTCAAGCGGCTCGGCATCGAGCCGCCGAAGGGGGTCCTCCTGCACGGGCCGCCTGGAACCGGCAAGACGCTGATCGCGAAGGCCGTCGCCAACGAGATCGACGCGCACTTCCAGACGCTCTCGGGCCCCGAGATCATGTCGAAGTACTACGGAGAGAGCGAGGAGCAACTCCGTGAGGTGTTCGAGGAGGCGGCGGAGAACGCCCCCGCGATCGTCTTCATGGACGAGCTCGACTCCATCGCGCCCAAGCGCGAGGAGGCCGGCGGCGACGTGGAGCGCCGCGTCGTGGCCCAGCTGCTCTCGCTGATGGACGGGCTCGAGGAGCGCGGCGAGGTCGTCGTCATCGGCGCGACCAACCGCGTGGACGCGATCGACCCCGCGCTCCGGCGCGGCGGCCGCTTCGACCGCGAGATCGAGGTCGGCGTCCCGGACCGGGACGGCCGCAAGGAGATCCTGCAGGTCCACACGCGGAACATGCCGCTGTCCGACGACGTCGACATCGACGAGTACGCCGAGACGACCCACGGGTTCGTCGGCGCCGACCTGGAGAGCCTCGCGAAGGAGGCGGGGATGAACTCGCTGCGGCGTATCCGCCCGCAGATCGACCTCGAGGACGACGAGATCGACGCCGAGGTGTTGGAGTCGATCCAGGTGACCGGGGCGGACATGAAAGAGGCGCTAAAGGGGATCGAACCCTCCGCGCTTCGCGAGGTCTTCGTCGAGGTCCCCGACGTCACGTGGGGGGACGTCGGCGGGCTCGAGGGGACCAAAGAACGCCTCCGCGAGACGATCCAGTGGCCGCTCGACTACCCCGAGGTGTTCGAGGCGATGGACATGGAGTCCGCGAAGGGCGTCCTGATGTACGGCCCGCCAGGGACGGGGAAGACGCTGCTCGCGAAGGCCGTCGCCAACGAGTCCGAGACCAACTTCATCTCCGTGAAGGGGCCGGAACTGCTGAACAAGTACGTGGGCGAGTCCGAGAAGGGCGTCCGCGAGGTCTTCAGCAAGGCCCGCGAGAACGCGCCGACCATCATCTTCTTCGATGAGATCGACGCGATCGCGACCGAGCGCGGACGCAACTCCGGCGACTCCGGCGTCTCCGAGCGCGTCGTCTCGCAGCTGCTCACCGAGTTGGACGGGCTGGAGACCCTGGAGGACGTGGTCGTCATCGCGACGACGAACCGCCCGGACCTCATCGACAACGCGCTGCTTCGCCCGGGTCGGCTCGACCGCCACGTCCACGTGCCCGTCCCCGACGAGGAGGGACGCCGCAAGATCTTCGGGGTCCACACCGAGCACAAGCCGCTGGCCGACGACGTCGACCTCGACGCGCTCGCGCGCCGTACCGAGGGGTACGTCGGCGCCGACATCGAGGCGGTCTCGCGGGAGGCGTCGATGAACGCCTCACGGGAGTTCATCCAGTCGGTCTCCCCGGAGGAGGTCGACGACTCCGTCGGCAACGTCCGCGTGACGATGGCACACTTCGAGGACGCACTCGACGAGGTGAACCCCTCGGTCACCGAGGAGACCAGACAGCGCTACGAAGAGGTCGAACAGCGGTTCCAGAACCGCGAGGCGCGCGACGAGCAGGAGACCGAGCTGGGACGGACGTTCCAGTAAACGTCGTGTACCGGGTCCTCGCGCGCCGAAGACGCGCGATCCCGTCAAAACTCGTTGTATGCTGTCGGATTCGTACTCTGTGGGCCGCTACTCTGGCGCCGAAGCCGTCTGATGACGCCAACAGCGCCGTTCGTTCGGACTGACTTCCTCACCCCTCAGTCACGGAACAGCTACTGTGATTTCCGCACCGTGACCGCGACCGCAGCCGATCTCACTCCCGCTTCAACCCGCCGCGCTCTTTGATCTGCATGATCCGCCTGACGTTCAGGTAGATCTCTTCGGGCGAGGTGTCCTCGTCGGCGTCGTACAGGTCCGAGACGCGATAGAGTATCGCGGAGAGCTGCTTCGACTCGCCGGAGTCGCCGCGCACGTCCTCGGCGACCGCGCGGAGGAACCGCCTTGCCTCCGCGTCGGCAGCGAACTCCGCTTCGGAGTCGGGGGCCAGCTGCCAGTTTGAATCATCGTCCTCCCCGGGAGCCTCCGGGAGGCGCGCGTCCTCGTCGTCGGGCATACCTCGGGTTGGGTGCGCCCCCGGCTAAGCCCTTTGCGACTCGATCGGAGCTCGTGAAAAGCGGTGTGTGCTGCCGTCCCGTGGCGCAGCGGAGGTTCGCGTTACTGCGTGGGGGAGTTCTGCTGGGCGCGCTGACTGACCGTCTGCCGTCGCACCACGCCGACGTTGTTGGCGACGTTCTCGGTGACGAGTTTGAACGCGTCGCCCACCTCGCCCGGCTCGTCGTCGAGGACGATCGGCTCGCCGCCGTCGCCGCCGGCGCGGACGGACGGGTCCAGCGGGATGCCCCCGAGGAACGGGAGGTCGTTGTCGGCGGCGAACTGCTTGCCGCCGCCCTTGCCGAAGATCTCGTGTTCGCCGCCGCAGTCGGGGCAGACGAACCCCGACATGTTCTCGACGATGCCGAGCACGTTCGTGTCGTGCTTGCCGAACATCCGGAGCCCCTTGTTCGCGTCGTCGAGCGCGACGTCCTCGGGTGTCGTGACGATCACCGCGCCGGTGAGCGGCAGCGTCTGGAGGATGGTGAGCTGCGTGTCCCCGGTGCCCGGCGGCAGGTCGAGCACGAGGTAATCGAGCGCGCCCCACTCGACGTCCTCGACCAGCTGTGTGAGCAGCTTGTGCACCATGGGACCGCGCCAGATGACCGGGTCGTCCTCGCCGACGAGGAACGCCATGCTCATCAGCTTCATCCCGAACTTCTGGGGCGGCACGATGGTGTCCTGGTCGGTCGCTCGCGGCGCTTCGTCGGCGTCGACCATCCGGGGGACGTTCGGCCCGTAGATGTCCGCGTCGAACAGCCCGACCCGGGCGCCGAGCTGTGACAGGCCCGCCGCGAGGTTCACCGCGACCGTCGACTTGCCGACGCCGCCCTTCCCGGAAGCGACGGCGATGACGTTCTTCACGTTCGGGAGCACCTCCTCGCCGGCCGAGAGGTCCGACTCGACGTTCGCGGAGATGTCGAGCGCGTACTCCGTGTCGGCCAGCGCGTCGCGGACGCCCTCCGCGATCGCCGTCTCGTTGGGCGCGTACGGCGCCCCCAGCGCCAGCGACACGCGGATCACGCCGTCCTCGTCGTCGACCTGTACCGCGTTCACCAGGCCGAGCGAGACGATGTCTGTCCCGAGGTCCGGGTCCTCGACGCCCTCGAGTCGCTCGCGTACGGCGGCTTCGTCCATAGGTGCCGTCGGCGAGCGCTCCGAATAAGGGTTTCCCACGGGGAAATTCAGCGCGGGCCAAAGGGGATCGATGTATCTATTTAGATACTACGAGAGTAACTTGTTCCAGTTACTATTTGTCCCGATCGTCCCATACGTTCAAGTACGCGCGAACGAAGAATGCTACATAATGCCGACACCGCTGGTCGACGACTTCGGGCGGGAAGTAACCGGAGTGCGCGTCTCGCTCACCGACCGGTGCAACTTCGATTGCGTCTACTGCCACAACGAGGGGCTGGGCGACACGCGCGGGCCGATGGACGCCCAGGACGACGAGATGTCGACCGACGACGTGGTTCGCGTTCTGGAGGTCGCCGCCGAGTTCGGCGTCGACGCGGTGAAGTTCACCGGCGGCGAGCCGATGTTGCGAGACGATCTGGAGGAGATCATCCGACGGACGCCCGACTCCATGGAGACCTCGATGACGACGAACGGCACCTTCCTGCCCGGTCGTGCAGAAGACCTCGTCGACGCCGGGCTTAACCGGGTGAACGTCTCTCAGGACGCGCTCGACCCCGAGGCGTTCGCGGAGGTCACGAAGTCCGGGGCCTACGAGCAGGTGCTGGAGGGCGTTCGCTGCGCCGTCGACGCCGGGCTCGCCCCGGTGAAGCTGAACATGGTCGTGTTCGAACACACCGCCGGCTACGTCGAGGGGATGGTCGAGCACGTCGCGGAGAACGACGGGCTCCAGCTCCAGCTCATCGAGTACATGCCAGAGCTGACAGGAAAGCCCGAGTGGAACATCGACATCCAGCGCGTCCACGACTGGCTCTCTGACATCGCCGTCCGCGTCGAACACCGAGAGATGCACGACCGCAAGCGCTACTACGTCGGCGACGCCGACGCGGCCAGCCCAGACGACCCCGACGCCGCCGGACTCGGGATGGTGGAGATCGTCGATCCCGTCGAGAACGACGACTTCTGCGCCAACTGCGGCCGCGTTCGCGTCACTCACGAGGGATACCTGAAGGGCTGTCTCAACCGCAACGACGACCTGAAGTCGATGGGCGAGATGACGAGATCCGAGATCCGCGAGTCGTTCCGCACGGTCGTCGACGACCGCGTGCCGTACTACGGGGAGTACCTCGTCGAGAACGACCGCGGCGAGTGGGAGATCAACGAGGAGTACATCGGCGCGTAACCTTCCTGGGCCTCCTCGCTTGCGGGAACTGCCAGCGATCGCTCCACGCTTTTCGTCGCCGCCGGCGTCGGCGTACCCGGTTTCTTGATTTCGGAGACCACCCCTCTTGTGGAGTCAGATCGATCACGTCCCGGGCGTGTGACCGAGCACCACCCTGCCCGCGGAACGCACCATTTATACCCGCGACAAGAGAAGACGTGCGCACGACTATGCCGAGTTCAAACGGACCCCTTCACGGTACACGCGGAAAACTCTCGAACGACCCCCGCGACCGCGGCACCTCGCCGCCCCAGCGCGCGATCGCCGAGTTCGACGAGGGACAGAAGGTTCACCTGAAGCTGGACCCGTCGGTCAACGACGGCCGCTTCCACGCTCGCTTCAACGGCCACACCGGAACCGTGGTCGGCATGCAGGGCGCCGCGGTCAAAGTCGAGATCGTCGACGGCGGCAAGACCAAGACGATCCTCGCCAAGCCCGCGCACCTGAAGGCGCAGACCGAGTAGACCCGATGACGATCTTCAAGGAGAAGCTGAGCGAGGAGTTCCTGACCGTCTCACAGGCGAAGGAACTGCTCAGCGCCATCGAGGCCGATCGCGCGACCGACGAGGACCGCGAGATGCGCTACGAACTCGCGCGCGCTGTTGACCACGTCAACCGGTTCGCCTTCCTCGACCCCGACGAGTCACTGGAACTCGTCGAAGAGCTGCTCGAGTTGGAGAAGGTCGACGAGCCGCAAGCCTACAAGATCGCCGACCTCCTCCCGCGCGACCGAACGGAGGTCCGCGCCGTGTACGCCCAGGAGCGCTACGCGCTCGACGGGGACGAACTCGACGCGATCCTCGACGTCGTCGCGAAGTACGCGTAACGCGGTCTCCGACTCGGCGACGCGTCGTCGCCCGCGCGGTCGCTGGAACGCGGCGACGGCGACGACCTTTTATCACCTCCGCCAACCTATCGCATCGCATGAACGACGAACGCGATTCTGCGCCGGCAAGCGATCCGCCCGACGCGTCCGGAGACGCCGCCGAGGCCACAGACGACGGCGCCGTCCACGCGTACGTCCTCGAGTACCTCCCGCACGGCCGCGCCGACGACGACCGCCCCCAGCACCGTCGGCCCGCGGTCGCGTACGGACTCGGCGAGCGGGACTTCCGGCTGTTCGAGTTCGAACTGACCGACGACGCCGAGTTCGGCATCGACGACCTCGTTCAGATCGAACCCGAGACCGCGCCAGGGATCAAGCGCGCACGCCGGGTCGACTACGACGACCTCAACCGCGGCGCCCGCCAGGAACTGACGTACGTGGTCGAGGAGGTCATCGAGACGAACGAGCGTCGGTTCGTCGACTTCTACAACGACGCAGAGCCGATCTCGCTGCGGCTCCACCAGCTCAACCTCCTCCCCGGGATCGGCAAGAAACTGCGGAACAACATCCTCGACGCGCGCAAGCGGGGCCCCTTCGAGTCGTTCGACGACCTCGACGAGCGTGTGTCCGGGCTCCACAGTCCGAAGGAGAAGCTCGTCGAACGCGTGATGGAGGAACTCCGCGACGACGACCTGAAGTACCGAATCTTCGTCGGCGTCGACGCCCCGACGGCGAACAAGTAGTCCGACCCACAGCCACCTTCGCCGGGCGCGATCGGTCGTTCGGACCGAATGGACGGATTTACCGCCGCCGACGGTCAACTGGGAGTAATGACCGACGCTACCCCGGAGTTCCGCGATCCGGACGACCTCCGGCGGCGCGCGGGGGTCCGCGGCGACCCCGACCGCGACCAGCATTTCCTCGTCGACGACCGCGTGCTCGACCGGCTCCCAGACTACCTCCCAGAGGGGACCGACCGCTCGCGCCTCCTCGAGATCGGCGGCGGGACCGGCGCGCTCACCGACCGCCTGCTCGCCGCCGGCGACCGCGTCGCCGTCGTCGAACGCGACCGCGAACTCGCGGCCTTTCTCCGCGAGGAGTTCGCTGACGCCGTCGCCGACGGCGCACTCGAGGTGATCGAAGGCGACGCCCTCGAGGTCGACCTTCCGCGGTTCACCGCGTCCGTCTCGAACCTCCCGTACGGCGTCTCCTCGGAGGTCGCCTTCCGGCTACTCCCGCTCGGGCGACCGCTGGTGTTGATGTTTCAGGCGGAGTTCGCCGACCGAATGGTCGCCGAGTCGGGGACCTCCGAGTACGGCCGGCTCTCCGTGTCCGCACAGCACTACGCGGACGTCGAGATCGTCGAGCGCGTCCCCCCGGAGGCGTTCGACCCGCAGCCGCGCGTCGACAGCGCAGTCGTCCGCTGTGTGCCACGCGACCCGTCTTACGAGGTCGGCGACGAGGCGTTCTTCCTCCGGTTCGTCAAGGCGCTGTTCACGCAGCGGCGCAAGACGGTCCGCAACGCGATCCGGAACACGGCGCACATCTCGGGGCTGCAGGAGGCCGACGCGGTCGTCGACGCGGCCGACGAGGACACGCTCTCGAAGCGACCCGGCGACCTGCCGCCGGCGGCGTTCGCGTCGTTGACTGAGTTGGCCCGCGAGACGAGCGCTATCGGACCGGGACAGTGACGGGGACGGGATCAGTGCTCGCCGCGGCGGCGGCGATGGTCGCCACACCCGCTCTCGAGACGACGATGACGGTCGTCGCTGACGTGATCTCGTGGGTCCAGTCGGTCACGTCGACGCCAGGCGCGCGGATCGCGGCGACGGTCGTCGCCGCCGGGCTTCTCGCGGCGATCGTCTCGGCGGTTCGCTGGACTGGTCCCGCGCTCAAAGAGCGGCTCGACGGCCACTCGCTGGCCGTCGAGTCCGCGCAGGCGGTGGTCGTCACGACCGCCGGCGTCACGTTCGGCCTGTTCGTGGTGATCGTCTGGGGAGGGGTCTCGCTGGTCGGGGAAGCGGTGCCGGAGACGGTGTTCAACGGCCGCAACGTGGCACGGACGGCCCTGTCGATCGGGATCCTGATCGGTTCGATCCTGCTGACGCGCGTGACGAAGCGGACGATCCGGAACGTCGGCCGCGAGCAGAACGCGCTGTCGGAGCATCAGACCGAGATCGCCCACCACGTCGTCCAAGTGGCGGTGTACGCGATCGCGCTGTTGGTCGTCTTCACGGTCTGGGGCGTCAACCCGGGGAACCTCCTGGTCGGCGCCGGATTCGCCGGCATCGTGCTCGGGCTTGCGGCGAGACAGACGCTCGGCGCCGTGCTCGCGGGATTCGTCGTGCTGTTCTCCCGGCCGTTCGAACTTGGCGACTGGGTCGTCATCGGCGACCAGGAGGGGATCGTCACCGACATCACGATCGTCAACACCCGGATCCGGACGTTCGACGACGAGTACGTGATGGTCCCGAACGACATCGTCACCGATACCGAGGTGGTGAACCGCTCGCGGAAAGGCCGACTCCGCCTGAACGTGGACGTGGCGCTCGACTATAGCACGGATCTCGACGAGGCGATCGACGTCGCCGAGGAGGCGATGAACGACCACAACCTCGTGTTGTCGCCGCCGGAGCCCCACGCGGTACTCACGGGGTTCGAAGACTCCGCGATCGGCATGCGGCTCCGCTTCTACATCAGCAACCCCAGCGCCCGCAAGATGTGGAAGGCCCGGACTCGGGTGACGCTCGCGGTCAAGCGGGCGTTCGACGACGCAGGAATCAAGATCCCGTTCCCGCAGCGGGAGCTGTCTGGTCGGTCCGAATCCGGGCCGTTCTCGACCGCGGATGCGGACCACAGCCACGGATCCGAGTCCGACCGCGACGGCGACGACGACGCCGGTGGCACCGGAGGAACGACCGATGCCTGACGCTGGTGAGGACCCGGGATCCGACGGTGCTTCCCCTCCCGATCCGGCGACCACTCGCGACGCCCTCGCGGCGCGCCGCGGCCTCGACGCCCCCGTGTACGCCCCGGCGGAGGATTCCGGCTTGCTCGCGGAGGCGGCCGTCGAGCACGCTCGCGGGGTTACCCTCGAGGTCGGTACTGGCTCGGGGTGGGTCGCCGAGCGGGTCCTGACTGAGGGCGATGCCGACCGAGTGATCGGCAGCGACGTGAACCCCCACGCGTGCCGACGGGCCCGAGACCGCGGCGTGGAGGCCGTTCGCGGTGACCTCCTCGGATCCTTCGGCGACGGGTCGCTCGATACGGTCCTGTTCAACCCGCCGTATCTCCCGACGGACCCGGACAACGAGTGGGACGACTGGCAGGAGGTGGCGCTGTCGGGCGGTGAGTCCGGCCGCGAGCTCATCGAGCCCTTCCTCGACGACCTCCCGCGGGCGCTCGCGACCGACGGCGTCGCGCTCCTGCTCGTCTCCTCGCTGACGGGGTTCGCCGACGTGGTCGAGTACGCCGTCGATCGCGGCTTGCACGCGGAAACGGTCGCCGAGGAATCGTACCCGTTCGAGTCGCTGTCGATTCTCGCCCTTCGACACCGGCTCAGCAAGGAATAACTACCAAACATTTAATCGAACAAGAAGTATTATGCGTCGGCATTTCGTAGCGACTAGCGATGACTGACGTAGTCGCCACCACACCGGGGTTGTACCCGCTTCCGGACTGGGCGAAAGAGAACCTCTCGGACCTGAAAGGCCACCAGAAGCACGACCTCATCGACGGCGACGAGGGCGTCGCCGTCGCCGACGCGTACGACGACGTGCGCGCGGAGTTCGTCGCCGACCAGCGCGACGCCGGCCTCGACCGGACCGTCGAGGGACAGGGTCGCTGGGACGACATGCTCGCACACCCGCTCACCGTCCACGACAACGTGGAGACCGGCGGGATCGTCCGCTATTACGACAACAACAACTTCTACCGCGACCCGCGCGTCGTCGGCGATCTCACGGCCTCCGGCGACGTGGCCGACGAACTGGACGGAGCCACGGCGCTCCTCGGCGACGACGACGCGCTCCAGGCCGTCCTCCCGGGACCGTACACCCTCGCGGACCTCGCCACCGACGAGCACTACGGCGACGAGGCCGAGTTCCTCGACGCCGTCGGCGACTTCCTCGCCGGCGAGGCCGAGGCGTTCCCGGCCCACGAGACGCTGTTCCTGCTCGAACCCTCCTACGTGACGAACGCGCCGGGCGACGACCTGAACGAACTCGCGAGCGAGACGATCGACCGCGTCGCCGGCGCGACCGACGCCGACGTGGTCGTCCAGACGTACTGGGAGGCCTTCGAGGAGACGGCCTACGCGCACCTCATGGACGCGGACGTGGACGCCGTCGGCTTCGACTTCGTCGCCGCCGACCGCGAGGCGAATCTGGAGTGCATCAACGAACTCGGCACGACCGACGACATCGCGCTCGGGCTCGTCGACGGGCAGAATACGCTGGTCGAAGACGCCGAGACGGTCGCCGAGCGCGTCGACTGGGTTCACGACCAGATCCCGGCCCAGGACTTCGACACGACGTACGTCACCACCAACACCGAGCCGTTCTATCTCCCGGTGAACAAACATCAGGCGAAGCTCTCGGTGCTCGCCGAGGCGGCCGATATCGCCGCGGGCGACGCGGACGTCGCGGAGACGGAGGTGGAAGCATGAGCCGGAACCCCGAGAACCGCGAGCAGTTCCGTCCCGAGAACCACGACAGCGACCACTTCCTGCTGACGACGGTCGTCGGCTCGTACCCGAAGCCCAAGTGGCTGAACCGCGCGCGCGACCACTTCGAGGACGACGACCACCCATTCGGCGAATCGGAGTGGGAAGAGGCCACCGACGACGCCTGCCGCGTCATCACCCACGAGCACGAGCGCGCCGGCCTCGACACCGTGGTCGACGGCGAGATGCGCCGCGAGGAGATGGTGGAGTTCTTCGCCGAGCGCATCGACGGCTACGAGTTCAACGGGCCCGTGAAGGTGTGGGGCCACAACTACTTCGACAAGCCGTCGGTCGTCGAGGGCGTCGAGTACGACGAGCCGTGGCTGGTCGACGAGTTCGAGTTCGTCGACGACGTGGCGTCGCGTCCGGTGAAGGTGCCGATCACCGGCCCGTACACGCTCGCGAACTGGGCGTTCAACGAGGCGTACGACGACGACGAGGCGCTCGCGTACGACCTGGCCGACCTGGTGAACGAGGAGATCGAGAAGCTCGTCGAGGCCGGCGCCCGCTACATCCAGATCGACGAGCCCGCGCTGGCGACGACGCCGGACGACCACGCCATCGTCGGCGAGTGTCTGGAGCGCATCGTCAGCGACATCGACGACGAGGTTCGCATCGGCCTCCACGTCTGTTACGGCGACTACTCGCGCGTCTACCCCGAGATCAACGAGTACCCGATCGACGAGTTCGACGTGGAGCTGTGCAACGACGACTACGAGCAGATCGAGACGTTCGCGGACGGCGAGTTCGCGCCCGATCTGGCGCTCGGCGTCGTCGACGCGCACGTCGCCGAGGTCGAATCCGTCGAGGAGATCAAAGAGAACATCAAACAGGGTCTGAAGGTCGTGCCCCCGGAGAAGCTCACCGTCAGCCCCGACTGCGGGCTGAAGCTGCTCCCCCGGGAGGCCGCCTACGGCAAGATGGAGAACCTCGTGCAGGCCGCTCGCGAGGTCGAGGCGGAACTCGACGCGGGCGAAATCGATGTTCCCGCGGTCGAGAGCGTCGCGCCCGCGGACGACTGAGGCGACCGAAAGGCGGCGGCGCGCTCGCTGACGCGCCGCACATGAAAACCGCGAGGCGAGAGGCGAAGCCGAGCGACTCGGGGGGACGGATCGGGACCTCGGGGGACGTCGTTCGGCGGGCCCCGCGCAGCGTCGCCGTCTAACGAAAATCGCTCTTTTGGTCTCCGTCGTGTTTACCTCCCGACTCGTCTATCGATCGAGTGCATGAAGACGCCCTCCACGATCAGACGACTGGCTGTTGCTGCGACGCTGCTACTCGCCGTCGGCGGACTCGCGGTCGGCGGGTTCGCCCCGACGGTCGCCGCCGCGGACGACGCGTCGCTGTCGACGGTAAACGACACCGTTCGCGTCCACGCCGTCGAGGGCGCGACCGTCCGCGGAACCGCGGGCGAATTGGACGCGGGCTCGACCGTGAGCGTTCGCGTGCAGTCCGCCGGTGACACGTCCCCGCGGTTCTTCAAGAGCGCTGACGCGACGGTCGCGCAAGACGGGACGTTCGCCGCGGAATTCGACCTCTCGGGGCAATCGCCCGGCAATCACTTCTCGGTGACCGTCAGCCACAATGGGACCACGATCACCGAGGCGACCGGACGGGTCGTCCCCGAGGACGAGCCCGTGACTGCCACGCCCTCCGAGACCGCCACACAGACGGAGACGACCGGTGCCGGATTCGGCGCGGGGCTGGCCGTGTCCGCGCTGGCCGTCGCGGCCGGCCTCGCACGCCGCCGACGGGCCTGAGCCGCCCGGTTCGGCGCGGTCGAGTCGACCGCCCCCGATTTTATCATCCGACTGACTGAACCACCGGCCGTGATCCGCTACGACTCGACCGGCGCGGTCGCGACGGTGACGTTCGACCGCCCGGAGAAGCGTAACGCCCTGACGCTCGACGGCCTCGCCGAGTTCCGCGAGGCGCTCGATCGCGGCGCCGAGGAGGCGCGCGTCGTCGTGCTCCGCGGCGCCGGCGACGCCTTCTGCGCCGGCGACGACATCGCCTCGGTCGCGGGGCTGGGGGACGACGTCGCGCCGGCGACGCTCGCAACCCGACTGTACGACGCCTTGTTCGGCCCCGAGCAGGTCGACGTCCCGGTGATCGCCGCCGTCGACGGCCCGGCCTACGGCGGCGGCTTCGAGCTCGTCGCCGCCGCGGACCTGGCGGTCGCGACCGCGGACGCGACGTTCGCGCTCCCGGAGGCGACGATCGGCGCGTACCCGCCGTACGCCGTCGCGCGCGTCGGCGAGGCCTGCGGGCGCAAGCGACTGCTCGAACTCGCGCTCACCGGCGACCCGATCGACGCTGCGACGGCCCGCGAGTGGGGGCTGTGCAACCGAGTGGTCGACGACGCGGAGCTGGACGACGCCGTCGAGGAGCTGGTCGAGGCAGTTCGTTCCGCGCCTGCGCCGTCGGTCGCGCTGGTGAAGCGGTACGTCCGCGCGGCGACCAGCGACCCCGACGAGCGCGCGCGGCTGGTCGAGGGCTTTTCGGCGGTCGCCGACGAGCCCGACTGTCTCGCCGCCGCAGAGCGGTTCCTCTCCGACGGCCCGTGAGCGAGGCCGTCGCCGTCGCTGTCGATTGGCTCGCGTACCCGACAACTGATAACCCACCGCCGCTAACGGAGGGGGCATGACCAGCGACCCTCCGCGCTCGGACGCGGTCGAGTCCACCGCCGACGACATCGCCTCGATGGAGATCCGCGGCGCCGCGACCATCGCGCGCGCCGCGGCCGACGCGCTCGCGACACAGGCGCGCGAGGCGGCGACGGAGTCCGCCACGCCCGCGGAGTTCGAGCGGGCGATGCGGCGCGCCGGCCGCCGACTGTACGACACCCGCCCGACGGCGGTGTCGCTGCCGAACGCGCTCCGGTACACGCTCGGTCGCATGGAGGGCGACGACGTGGAGGCCCTCCGCGACTCCGTGCTCGCGGCGGTGAGCGCGTTCGTCGACCGGCTCGACCGCGCACAGAACGACCTCGGTCGCGTCGGCGCAAACCGCCTTCGCGACGGCGACACGGTGATGACCCACTGTCACTCGACGGACGCGCTCGCGTGCGTCGAGGCGGCCGTCGAGCAGGGCAAGGACATCTCGGCGATCGTCAAAGAGACGCGCCCGCGAAACCAGGGGCACATCACCGCGAGCCAACTGCGCGAGTTGGGTGTCGACGTGACCCTCGTCGTCGACTCGGCGGCCCGCCGATACTTGGACGACGCAGACCACGTGCTCGTCGGCGCCGACTCCATCGCCGCCGACGGCGGCGTCGTCAACAAGATCGGCACCTCCGGGCTCGCCGTCAACGCCCGCGAGCGTGGCGTCCCGATCATGGTCGCGGCCCAGACGATCAAGCTCCACCCGGACACGCTCACCGGCCACACCGTGGAGATCGAGATGCGCGACGAGGCGGAGGTCATCGACGAAGCTTCGCGCGCCGACATCGGCGACATCACCGTCGAGAACCCCGCCTTCGACGTGACGCCGCCGCGGTACGTCGACGCCATCGTCACCGAGTCGGGCCAGTTCCCGCCCGAGAGCATCGTCACGCTGATGCGCGAACTGTTCGGCGAGAGCGCAGACCGGCCCTGGGAGGGGCCCGCCGAGGCGGGATCGGACGAGTCGGGGCCGACCGCATGAGCGGTGACGACCGCAGCGGCGGTGACAGCGCGAGCCACGCCGACCGCGACGGCCCCGATCCCGCGAGCGACGGCGCTCGGTCGTCCGATCGCCCGAGCGTGCTGTGTGTCGGCCACGTGAACTGGGACGTGACGCTCATCGTCGACCGGCTTCCGGCACCCGACGGCGAGGTGAAGATCCGCCGGCGCCACCAGGCCGGCGGAGGGAGCGCCGCCAACGTCGCCGCCGTGCTCGCCGGCTTGGACCTCGACGCGTCGCTGTTCGGCTCGGTCGGCGCCGACGAGTCGGGAACGCTCGCCGGCCGGGACCTGTCGCGGGCGGGCGTGCGAACGCACCTCGTCGAGGCCGAGGGGGAGACGGCGGTGAAGTACCTGATCGTGGACGCAGACGGCGAGGTGATGGTGCTGTCGAACGAGGGCGCCAACGAGGCGTTCACCGCCGACGCCCTCCCGCCGGACGCGCTGACGGCCGACACCGACCACGTCCACCTGACGAACCAGCCCCCCGAGGTCGCGGGCGCGCTCGCGAGGCGTGCGCGAGAACTCGGCGCCACCGTCAGCGTCGCTCCCGGCCGCCAGTTCGCCCAGCGTGACTTCACCGAGGCGCTGTCGCTGGCGGACGTTGTCTTCTGCAACCGGCGAGAGGCGGCCGCGCTGCTCGACGTGGACGAGGACGGCGCAACTCGATACGGCGCGCTCCGGGCGGACGCGACGCTCGTCGTCACCCACGGCGGCGACGGGTCGGAGGCGCACGACCGCGCCGCGGACCTGACGCACACCCACGACGGCTTCGACGCCGACGTGGTCGACACGACGGGCGCGGGCGACGCCTTCGCGGCCGGCTTTCTCGCCGCACGGCTCGACGGGGGGACCCTGAAGCGTGCGCTGGCGGTCGCGAACGCCTGCGGCGCGGTCGCAGCCGGAGAGGTCGGCGCTCGCGTCGAGATCACCCGGGATCGGATCGAGACGGTCTTGAATCGGGCCGCCCGTGAGGAGCCCGAGGAACCGTAGCCCGTTACGGAACCCCTAAGGGGCGCGTGGTCGCACCTGACGGCAACGAATGACCGCTGTGACCCGAGGTGACCGGCCGTGACGATGGAGGACCGCATCGAGGAACTGCGCGAGAAGCGCGCGGACGCCGAGAAGGGGGGCGGCGAGGCCCGTATCGAGCGCCAACACGAGAAGGGGAAAATGACCGCGCGCGAGCGCATCGACTACTTCCTCGACGACGACACGTTCCACGAGTTCGACCAGTTCCGCACCCACGACACCCACACGTTCGGGATGGAGGAGAAACAGATCCCGGGCGACGGCGTCGTCACGGGCTACGGCGAGGTCAACGGGCGCAAGACGTTCGTGTTCGCCCACGACTTCACCGTCTTCGGCGGCTCGCTCGGTGAGGTGTTCGCGGAGAAGGTGTGTAAGGTGATGGACAAGGCGATGGACGTTGGCGCGCCCGTCGTCGGCCTCAACGACTCCGCTGGCGCGCGGATCCAGGAGGGCGTCGGCTCGCTCGCCGGCTACGCAGAGATCTTCCGCCGCAACACCGAGGCCTCCGGCGTCATCCCGCAGCTCTCGGGGATCATGGGTCCCTGTGCCGGCGGCGCGGTGTACTCCCCGGCCATCACGGACTTCGTCTTCATGGTGAAGGAGTCCAGCCACATGTTCATCACCGGCCCGGAAGTCATCAAGACCGTCACGGGCGAGGAAGTGAGCTTCGAGGAGCTCGGCGGCGCACAGACCCACGCCTCGACGTCCGGCGTCGCGCACTTCGCAGAAGACTCCGAGGAGGAGGCGCTCGACGACATGCGCCGCCTGCTGTCGTACCTCCCGCAGAACAACGTCGAGGATCCCCCGCGCGTCGAGCCGTGGGACGACCGCGACCGTCGCGACGAGGAACTGACGGAGATCGTTCCCGATCAGCCGCGCAAGCCGTACGACATCACGAACGTCGTCGACCGCGTCGTCGACGAGGGGTCGTTCTTCGAGACGCACGCCGACTTCGCGAAGAACATCGTCACCGGCTTCGCGCGCCTCGACGGCCATTCGGTCGGCATCGTCGCCAATCAGCCCCGCGTCAACGCCGGCACCCTCGACATCGAGTCCTCCGAGAAGGGCGCGCGCTTCGTCCGCTTCTGTGACGCGTTCAACGTCCCGATCGTCACGTTCGTCGACGTGCCCGGGTTCATGCCCGGAACGGACCAGGAGCACGAGGGGATCATCCGCCACGGCGCGAAGCTGCTGTACGCGTACTCCGAGGCGACCGTCCCGCTGTTGACGCTCATCACGCGCAAGGCGTACGGCGGGGCGTACGACGTGATGGCCTCCAAGCACATCGGCGGCGACGTGAACTACGCGTGGCCGACCGCCGAGATCGCCGTGATGGGTCCCAAGGGCGCGGTGAACATCCTCTACGACGACGAACTCGCCGACGCCGACGACCCGGAGGCGAAGCGCCAGGAGCTGATCGACGAGTACCGCGAGGAGTTCGCCAACCCCTACACCGCGGCCGACAAGGGGTTCCTCGACGACGTGATCGAACCGACGGAGACGCGCCCGCGTCTCATCGACGACCTGGAGATGCTGCTGTCGAAGCGCGACTCGCTCCCAGACAAGAAGCACGGCAACATCCCGATCTGAGATGACGAACGACGACTCCTCGGTCGCAGAACGCCTGACGCTCCCGGACGACGCCGACGACGAGGAGGCGGCCGCCATCCTCGCGGCCGTCGGTGCGCACGTCCGCGACTCGGAGGCGGCGGCGGCCGCGGCAGCCGAGGGCGACGCCGAAGACACCTGGGACGGCAAGCGCTGGGCGTTCGCGGGGCGACTCGACGCCCTCGGCGGTCGCGGCGCGCGCGTCCCTCGGGGCGCTCCCACGGACGCGTGGACCGCGAGCGGCCGCGCGGACCGCTTTTGAGGCGGCGGTCCACGGCTGACTGCCGCCGGCTCCGGCGAAGATTCGTACTCAAGCCCGAGTAGTTATCCGGCGAGCGGCGGCTGCGATCGGCCCGCGGCCGATCTGGAACCGACGGTTTGAGTAGACGGCCTGCGGAACGACTTCGCAAGAATGACCGAAACCCAGGGGTTCGACAAAGTGCTCGTCGCCAACCGCGGCGAAATCGCGGTGCGCGTGATGCGCGCCTGCGAGGAACTCGGCATCGACACGGTCGCGGTGTACTCCGAGGCCGACAAACACGGCGGCCACGTCCGCTATGCCGACGAGGCGTACAACGTCGGCCCGGCGCGCGCGGCCGACTCGTACCTCGATCAGGACGCGATCGTCGAGGCCGCGCGCAAGGCCGGCGCGGACGCGATCCACCCCGGCTACGGCTTCCTCGCGGAGAACGCCGACTTCGCCGCGAAGGTCGGCGAGGCCGAGGGAATCACGTGGGTCGGCCCGGATAGCGAGGCGATGGAGTCGCTCGGCGAGAAGACGAAAGCCCGGACGATCATGTCCGAGGCGGATGTGCCCATCGTCCCCGGGACGACCGACCCCGTCACGGAGGCCGAGGAGGTCACCGACTTCGGGGACGAGTACGGCTACCCCGTCGCGATCAAAGCGGAGGGCGGCGGCGGCGGCCGCGGCATGAAAGTCGTCGAAGGCGAAGCCGAGGCAGCCGACCAACTCGAGTCGGCCAAGCGCGAGGGGGAGGCGTACTTCTCGAACGACTCGGTGTACCTGGAGCGGTATCTGGAGAACCCGCGCCACATCGAGGTCCAGATCGTCGCCGACCACCACGGC
This sequence comes from Halobaculum halobium, assembly GCF_030127145.1. NCBI lineage: Archaea > Methanobacteriati > Methanobacteriota > Halobacteria > Halobacteriales > Haloferacaceae > Halobaculum > Halobaculum halobium. The sequence continues at coordinate 352,479 of NZ_CP126158.1, read as the reverse complement.
AACGTCCGCCACCTCGGCGAGCGCGACTGCTCGCTCCAGCGGCGCCACCAGAAGGTCATCGAGGAGGGGCCGTCGCCGGCGCTGTCGGACGACCTGCGCGAGCAGATCGGCGAGGCCGCCCGCCGCGGGGTCCGCGCGGCGGATTACACCAACGCCGGCACGGTCGAGTTCCTCGTGGAGGAGGACACCGACCGCGAGGACGGCGAGGTGCTCGGGCCGGAGACGAACTTCTACTTCCTCGAGGTCAACACTCGGATCCAGGTCGAGCACACCGTCACCGAGGAGCTGACGGGCATCGACATCGTGAAAGAACAGCTCCGCGTCGCCGCCGGCGAGGAGATCGGCTTCTCGCAGGACGACGTGGAACTGGAGGGCCACGCGATGGAGTTCCGCATCAACGCGGAGAACGCCGCGAACGACTTCGCGCCCGCGAACGAGGGGAGCCTCGAGACGTACGACCCGCCGGGCGGCATCGGCGTCCGCATGGACGACGCCCTCCGCCAGGGCGACGACCTCGTGACCGACTACGACTCGATGATCGCGAAGCTGATCGTCCACGCCTCCGACCGCGAGGAGTGCATCGCCCGCTCCCGGCGCGCGCTCGCTGAATACGACATCGAGGGCGTCGTCACGATCGTGCCGTTCCACCGGCTGATGCTCACCGACGACCGCTTCGTCGGGGGCACCCACACGACGAAGTACCTCGACGAGGAGGCCGACCGCTCTGCGTTCGCGGAGGCACAGGAGCGGTGGGGAACCGGCGATGCCGCGGGCGAATCCCACGCCGACGACGAGGAGTCGACCGAGCGCGAGTTCACCGTCGAGGTGAACGGCAAGCGCTTCGAGGTGAGTCTCGAGGAGCGCGGCGCGCCGGCGATTCCGACGCCGAACGGCGGCAGCGCGGGCGCCGGTCGAATGGAGCGCCCCGACGTGGCCGAAGCGGACGACGGCGACGACGAGGTCGTCGTCGAGGGCGACGGCGAGGCGATCGCCGCCGAGATGCAGGGCACGATCCTCTCGGTCGACGTCGAGGAGGGCGAGGAGGTCGCGGCCGGCGACGTGGTGTGCGTGCTGGAGGCGATGAAGATGGAGAACGACGTGGTCGCCGACAAGGGCGGCGTCGTGAGCCAGGTGCTCGTCGGCGAGGGCGACTCCGTCGACATGGGCGACGTGCTCGTCGTGCTGGAGTAACCGCGAACCGACGCCGCACGCTGCTCGGGACCGCCCCGACACATCCCACACACAATCGACTGTTTTCTGACGATACGCAGTTCCCCGTTGCTGTCGAACCGATGAACCGATCTCCCATGGCATCCACGAGCCCATCGGCGGCGACCGAATCGGTTCTCGACCACCACCTGGACGCGTTCGCGAACCAGAACATGGAGGAGGTGCTGGCGGACTACGACGACGACTCCGTCGTCGTCACGAACACGAGCGGGACGTTCCGCGGCCTCGACGAGATCCGGAGTCTGTTCGAGGGGCTGTTCGCGGAGTTCGAACAGGAGGGGGTCGACTTCCACCTGGACGAGCAGGTCGTCGAGGACGACATCGCGTACATCGTCTGGCACGCGGAGACGCCGGACAACACCTACGAATTCGCGACCGACACGTTCCACGTCCGCGACGAGACGATCGAGACGCAGACGCTCGCCGCGGTCGTAACGCCGAAGAACTGACCCGGCCCCATCGGGGCTCGCTGCCTGGCCTCAGATCCCGAACGTCGCGCGCAGCATGTCCCGCGTCCCGGGGCCCATTCCGACCGCCGTCACCGCGATGAGCAGTAGGACCGCATAGCGCGGCGACTCCTCGAACAGTTCCTCCTCGAAGATGGCGAGCACGAACACGGCGGCGACGAGTTTCACGACGAGGAACGGCCACGCGGCGCCGGCGGTGTCGACGACGAACTGGTTGACGGGGTGTTTCGGAACGAGGTTCGGGCCGGCGCCGAGCGCGACCATGTAGTCGAGACCGACGACGTTCGCGACGCCGTCGAGCGCGTGGGCCGCGAGGACGACGACCCCGGCCGTGCCAGTGCCCGAGTGAACCCACGGGATCCACGCCTTCGTCGCGTACCACGTCGCCGCCGTCGAGACCGCGGTGCCGACGAGGATGACGCCGATCACCTGCGGGTAGAACGTGACCGGGTTCCCCGGGGTCATCGCGAGCGCGGCGAGAAAGCCGATCGTGACGACGTTGAGCGCGATGCCCGACAGGAGGATCGGGCGCTCGATGCTGTCGACCACCCCGCTGCCGGCCAGCCAGACGGCCGCGACGACGAGCGCAAGCGTGATCCCGAAGACGGTGAAGTAGATGAACGGGCTGATGATCAGCGTGTCCCACGGGTACGGGAACAGCGCGTCTGACATCGCGTTGTCGGCGTCCTCGACGACGCGCAGGGCTCCACCGAAGACGAACAGCGGGACGAGCGCGAGGAAGAAGTCGGTCGTCCGGGCGATGTCCAGCCGGCGAAGCAGCAGCGAGACGCCCGCGAGCGCGACCAGCAGGATGACGACGTACCCGACCTCCGACACCAGCGTGTAGCCCGGGTACGCGACCGGTTCCGCGGCGGCCGAACACTCCGCACTGGAGTAGAGATACTCGACGGTGCTGCCGGGCCGGATTGCACAGACCGCGGAGTTGGCGTCCGCTTGCACCGGCCCCCAGAAGTAGTGCCAGATGAACCCGTCGTACACCGCCTCCGGGAACGCGAGCGCGGCCGCGGCGATCGCGACGACGGCCGCGAGGACGCCCCCGAGGTACGCCGCCTCGGGCGACGTTCCCAGCCGGTCCGCGAACGATGAACTCGACATATCGGGGACGGGCGGCCCGCGTCGTTCAACCTGTCGGTTGCGTGCGCCGGCGCCGCCGCTCGGGGGGTCGGTCCGCGCGAGAACTCAGAGACTCGGTTACGCCGACGCCGCGCTGCTGGCCTTCTTTCGCGTGATGTAGCCCGCGATGCGGTTGCGGACGCCCTTGGACTCCACGTTGGTCAGCTTCGTGACGTTCTCTTTGTTCGTCTCGAAGTCGGTGTTGAACGACTGCGGGTACTTCTCCAGGAGCAGCGTCGCCAGCTGCTTGACGTACTTCGGTTTGATCGCCATGCGCAACGGTACAGGAAACGCGAACTAAAAGCGTTCGTTCCGGGGCGGCTTCGTCGCTACTCGCCGCTCCGCGCCGCCGCGGTCCAAATCCGCTCGGTGACCGCGGTCCGGCTCCGCTCAGCGACCGCGGTCGTCCCACCCGCTCACTTCGCGCAGCCGGTCGAACGCCTCGCGCTCGGCGGGCCCGCCGCACCGCTCGACCACGTCCGCGAAGTACGCCAGCCGCGCCAGCAGTTCCTCGGTGTCGTAGGCCGGCACGTCGAGCCGGGAGACGGCGACCGTGGCATCGATCACGGCGCCGAATCCGCGGTTGATCGTCCGAACGGCCGTCCGCTCGACGGCCGCGTCCGCCACCCGCAGGTGCCAGTCGACCCACTCCGTCCCGCCGCGCTCGCCGTCGTCGACGCGTTCGACGGTCACCTCGGCCCACGCGTCCGCCGACCCGAGGACGGGGCGCTCCGCTTCGCGCACCGTGGCCGCGGCGTCGACGAAATCGCGCGGGTCGGCGACGAACTGGACGACGCCGCCGCCGCGTTCGGTGAAGTTTCGCCACGTTCGGGTGCGTCCCCACGTCCGCGCGCGCACCGGCGCGTCTGGGTCGCGGCCGTCGCGTTCGGGCGCGTGGAGGCCGAGCGCCGCGAGGTTCCACAGCCCATTCGGGCCGAGCGTCGCGACCACCGACTCGGTGACGCCAGCGAGGTCGACGGGCCAGTCGGCCGTCGCGTCGTCGCCGCCGTCGGCGGGGTTCTCCCGGTCGGACTCGGAGCCGGGCCCGCGATCGTTCACACCGCCACCCCGCGTTCGAGCGCGACGAACAGCGCCGCGGCCGTGACGTCGGCGGTCGTCCCGGGGTTGATCCCGCGCTCGACCAACTCGTCTCCCCACGCGTCCGCCTCCTCGACCGACTCGATCGACGCCGCGCGATCGCACACCTCACGAGCGACCTCTGGGCCGTGTTGCGTCCGGACGAGCGTGTCCTCGGCCTCCGCGAGCAGGTCGAGAAACGCCCGCGCCGCGCGGTCCGAGACAGGTCCGTCGTCCGCGCGGATCGCGTCGGCCGCGCGGAACGTCCGCGGGAACCCCTCGACCCACTCGTGAGCGTTTGCGTCGCCGGGCGTCCCCCGATTGTCGATCGGCGCGGCCGACTCGTGCAGCATGTCGAACAACGTCAGCCCGCGCTCGCGGAGTTCCGGGACCGCGTCGGCGCCGCGGCGAACGTCGAGCGCGTCCATCCCCTCGGGCGGGTCGGTGACCGCCACGTCGACGTGCTCGAACGCCCGGTAGAAGCCGGCGGCGTCATCGACGGTCGTCGATTCACAGACCGCGGATACGCCGTCGGGCGAGAGCGCGCGGTCATCGGCCGCCGCCGCGCGCACGAGCGGCGTCAACAGGAGGAGACAGCCGAACTGCGTGTTTCCGCCCGACTGTTCGCTCATCCCGGCGACCGCCGTCTCGAACGCGTCGCCGACCGCGTCGCTGGCGGCCGCGCGCGCCAGTCCCGGCCGGGCGCCGACCGCACCCGCGAGGAACTGTTCGAACCGGAGATCCGCGAGGTCGCGCGCGCGGTCGACGTTCCCCGGCTTCGGCGTCCCGGCGACCTCCAGCAGGAGGGCCAACTCGGCGTTGGCCGCCGGGCCGCGACGACGGCGAGCCCGGCCGGTCCTCGCGTCGGTCACCGCGGCACCTCCGGGCGCTCGGCGTCGCCGTCGACTGACCGACTGCCGTCTGCAGACGCATCGTCCTCGGTCCGCTCGCGGACGGCCGCGCACACGCGCCGGAGCACCCGTTCGTCGTCGCTCGGGCGGCCGACGCTGACCGCGTCAGCGCCGTTCGCGAGGTACTCTCGAACGGTCGCCCGGTCGCGAACCCCGTTGTTCGCGATCACGACCAACTCGGGGGCCGCGCGTTTCACTGCTCTCACGACCGCTTCGGAGTCCATCGCGTCCACGTGGATCGCGTCGGCGCCCGCGTCGGAGACCGCCCGCGCCGTGTCCGCGAGGTCGACGCCGCGGACCTCCGCGCGCACCTTCACGCTCACGTCGGCGCCGGTCTCGGCCGCCGCGGCGACGTACTCGGACAGGCGCTCGGTGTCGGACAGCAGCGTCTCGCCGCAGCCGACGGCACACAGCTCCGCCTGACGGCAGTGCGCATTCACCTCGAGCATCGCGTCGCGCTCGGCGCAGACGGCGGCCGCGTCGCGGATCGCCGACGCGCTCGTCGCGCGGACGTTCACGCCGGGGCGGAGGTCCGCGTCCGCGACCGCGTCGAGTGTATCGCCGATCCACGCGAGGGGATCCCCGGGGAGGAACTCCGTTCGATCGCGGTCGGCGACCATCGCGCGCGCGGCCTCCCGGCTCTCGCTGTCGAGCGCGATTCCCCCGAGGAACGCCGCGCCGGCGTCGTCGTCGCCGGCGCGAGCCCAGTCGGCATCCGAGTCGCCGGAGAGGCTCGCGAGCGCGAGCGGGGGTCGATTCCGAGGTCGGCGGCCGACGCCGAGCGAGCGGCGCGTTCGTCGTCGCCACTGTCGCCGCTGTTCTCCCCGCCGTTGGCGCCGCCGTTCTCTCCGCCGCGGTGGTCGCCGGCGACGGGCCCGGTCACTCAGCCACCTCCAGCGCCTCCCGACAGGCGCGTGCGACGCGCTCCGCGTCGGCGGCGCCGTCGATCCGCGTGTCGGTGCGGACGACCGGCCGATCGAGGTCGGTGTCGTCCTCGTCGTCCAGCACGAACGCGTCGGCGAACGGATACGCGTCGGCGACGCCCGCGGTGCTCGGATCGCGACCGACGCCGCGCATGAGGTCGGCGGCCGGACCGGAGAACACGCGGTCCTCGACGAACGGCGAGACGGCGACGACGGTCGTCTCCGCGAGCGCCTCCCGGACGCCGTCGAGCGCGAGCATCGGGCCGATGCTCGTCACCGGGTTCGAGGGGCCGATCACTACCTCGTCGCGGAGTGCGGTACGGACCGCCTCGGTCGCCGTCGCGGCGTCGCTCCCGCGGAACTCAACGTCCTCGACAGCGGGTTGCCCTCGGTTCGCGACCCAGTACTCCTGAAAGTGCATGGAGCCGTCCTCGGTGTGGACGATCGTTGCGACGGGATCGTCGCTCATCGGGATCAGGTCGACGTCGAGCCCGAAGGCGTCCGCGAGCGTCCGGGTGACCTCGGTGAGCGAGCGCCCCTCGTCGAGCAGCGAGGTGCGAGTGACGTGGACCGCCCGGTCGCGGTCGCCGATCTCCATGAACTCTGCGACCCCCGAGAACCGGCGCCAGCGAGCGAGTTCGCGCCCGGTGATCTGCGCCTCGTCGGGGAGGTAGCGGGGACCGCCGTCCAGTCCCGCGGCGTCGGCGAGACGGTCGAGTTCCTCGTTGGTCTCGGTCGTGTCGCCGGCGATCCCCCACCACCGCTCCGTGTCGAGGACGCCGCCGCCGTGGAACAGGACTGTGTCGATGTCTGGGCACACGAGGTGCCCGCCGAGTTCCACGTCGTCGCCGGTGTTCCCGACGACGGTCGTTTCGGCGGGTGCGAACACGCCCGCGGCGCCGTCGAGGAGCTTCGGCGTGCCGGTGCCGCCGGCGAGGAACGTGACCATGCCCGCGCTTGCACGCCGGCGGGCTTGTATGCTGTCGTTGGGATCGTTCGGTCCGTCGGGTCGACGCCCCCACAGCTTCAAGCGGCGGAGCCGCGCACCGACATGCGTGATCAGATCCTTCGACGGGACGGAGCCGGACGTCGCCGACTCGGCGTACGTCGACGAGGCGGCCGTCGTCATCGGCGACGTGGAGCTGCGCGCGGGCGCGAGCGTCTGGCCGAACGCGACACTGCGCGGCGACCACGGTCGGATCGTCGTCGGGCGCGAGTCGAACGTGCAAGACGGCGCGGTGCTCCACGAGGACGCCGTCCTCGAACCGGAAGTGACGGTCGGCCACAGCGCTGTCGTCCACGCCGCGACCGTCGCCGAGGGCGCGCTCGTCGGCATGAACGCGGTCGTCCTCGACGACGCACGCGTCGGCGAGGAGGCGGTCGTCGGCGCCGGCGCAGTTGTCACCGAGGGGACGGAGATACCGCCGCGGACGCTCGTGGCGGGTGTGCCGGCCGAGCCGAAGACGGAGTTGGAGGATCCGCCGACGCGGGCGGCCGCCGCCCACTACACGGCGCTCGGGGAGCGGTACGCGGAGACGAGCGAGCGGCTCGACTGAGCGCGCCGCCGGCGTCGGGGCTACTCGTCGCCGTCGTCGGCGTCTTCTCCGGCCGGTTCCGTCGCGGCGTCCCGGCGGTCGATGACGAACTCGAGCAGAGCGCCGACGGCGACGAGCAGCGAGCCCCACCGGGTGAGCGAGACGTACCAGTCGCTCGGCTCCAGATCCTCCGGGTTCTCGTAGCCCGCGAGGAACAGCTGCTTCGCGTAGTCGATGGTACGTTCCGGGAACGCGAACCCGGCGAGACCGAACACGACCGTCGTGAGTGAGGATGCCTGTCGCTTCACGTGCGGCGGTACGTGTCGGACGCGCAAAAGAACCGCGGGCGGTCGGCGCCCGTGCGTGAGAGCGCTATTCGTCCTCGTAGACCCACGACGCCGCGTCGAGGTCCCAGTCGACGAGCTCGTCCTCGTCGAAGAAGAGGGCGATCTCGCGCTCGTTGGCGCCCTCGTCCTCGTGGTCGGAGCCGTGGATGACGTTGTGGCCGAGATCGAGGCCGAAGTCGCCGCGGATCGTGCCCGGGGCGGAGTCGGCGGGGTCGGTCTCGCCCATCATCGCCCGGACCTGCGCGGTCGCGTCGGCGCCCTCCCACACCATCGCGAAGACGGGGCCGGAGGTGATGAACTCGACGAGGCCCTCGAAAAACGGCTTCCCCTCGTGCTCGCCGTAGTGCTCGTGGGCCAGATCCTCGTCGATCTGCATGAACTTCGCGCCGACGAGCTTCAGGCCGCGCTGCTCGAAGCGGGAGACGACGTCCCCGATGAGCCCGCGCTGGACGCCGTCGGGCTTCACCATCACGAACGTCCGCTCGTCGTGTTCGCTCACTCGCGTCCCTCCGCCGTCCAGTCAAGGTCGCGCGCTTCGCGACCCAGATCCGCATTCTTCTCGCACTTGGCCGAACAGAAGTGCGTGACGCTGCCGTCGACGCTGACGAACATCGTGCCCGTGCCGGGCTCGATGTCGGCGCCGCAGTAGTCACAGTCTCGTTGCTGGGGCATTGGCTTACTGACCTCCGATGGAGTCGGCGTCGCGCTGAGTCTCGCGCAGCTGGAGGATGTCCCCCATCCGGACGGGACCCAGGACGTTCCGCGTGATGATGCGGCCCTGGTTTTCGCCCTCTTGGATGCGGCACTTGACCTGCATGGCCTCGCCGTGCATCCCGGTCTTGCCGACGATCTCGACGACCTCGGCGGGCGTGGAGCCGCTCTCTTGCTCTTCAGCGGACATGGTGGCTTACCGCAGTTCCTCGACCTTCCCGGCGATGTCGTCGATGTCCTCCTCGGCGTCGCCCGTCTCGGTGACGGCGGCGGCCGCGGAGCCGACCTCGAGGCCGGCGGCGTGGCCGACATCGTCCTGCGTCTCGATGAAGACGTAGGCGATGCCCTTCTCCTCGCAGAGTTCGGGGAGGTGCATGACGATCTCTTCGGGCTCGACGTCCTCGGCGATGTACACGAGCTTGGCGTTGCCGCGCTCGACCGCCTTGGTCGTCTCGTTGGTTCCTTTCTTCACGATGCCGGTGTCGCGGGCGACCTCGAGCGCGTCGAGGCTTCGCTCCGCGAGGTCCGCAGGGGTCTCGTAGTCGACGTAGACTGACATTGTTGTGTGGCTTCCCGCTCGGTGGCTCGACACCTCCGCCGGTCGTAAGTCCCTGACGACGGAGCGGGTCACGACCCCGAGCAGGTCGTACTCCATCCGTAATCGGGAAGGCCGTATAAACGTGTTCAATGCTTCGCGGCCGTGTGAGGCCGGCCCACGGCAGGTGCCGGCACTCTCCGATCGGAGGACTGCACGGGGTCGACGCCGTTCAGCGCGGCTCCGGCACCCTCTCGGCGACCGCCCGGACGGGCGCCCCGTCAGCGTCGACCCGGAGCGGGTACGCGCGAAGCGTGAACCGCTCCGGGAGGTCGCCACCGAGATCGAGATTCTCGACGATGAATCGACCCGAGCCGAGCAGTTCGCGGTGTGCCGGGACGCCGTCCGGTTCGTCGTCGCTCGCTTGTGCCGTGGGTGTCGGATCGGGGTTGATCGTGTCGAGGCCGACTGCACAGTCCAGGCCCGCGACGTGCCGAGCCGCTGCCGACGTCAGGTACGGGTGATCGAAGTAGCGTTCGTCGCCCCAGTACCCTCCCCAGCCGGTTCGGAGGACGAGCATGTCCGCACCTCCGGCGTCGTCGGGGAGCGCCGACGGCGTGATCGGTGCTCGGGCGTCGAGTCCGCCCTCGTCGCCCTCGCCGGCGAGGTCCACCAGCCGGGCATCGAACCGGAAGTCCGCGATTTCGTACTCGTCGAGGGTCGCGCCGTCGGGCTCCATGTGCGCCGGCGCGTCGATGTGCGTGCCGACGTGGGTCGTGAACGACAGCCGGGTAACGCGGTAGCCCTCCGCGTCCATCGTCGCGGTCGACTCGGCTGAGACGCCGGGGTCGCCCGGGTAGACGGGCATGCCGGGCTCGATGCGCCGGGTGAGATCGGTCGGGTGCATACCGGTAGTCCCGCCGACGGCGACGAGAGGCTGGCGATGCGCGTCGAGACCCGTCGGCGGCTGCGGTCGAAACGCGCAAGCCCCCGGCCCGAGGACATCACGGCGTGACACGCGACGCGCTCGCGACGCTCGCGGCCGACCTCCGCGCGGAAGCGCGCCGGACCGACCAGCGACGCCTGCTCGTGCTTCACGGCGAGCGCGACGACTGTCTCGACGCCGCCTTCACCGTCGTCGAGGCCGCCGAACTCCCCGACGAGGAGGTCGCGCTCCTCTCGACGCGCGAGGGGATCCGGTTCGAGCGCCACCGGCCAAAACACGCCGCTCGGCTGCTCGGGACCACGCGGCAGGCCGTCCTTCTGGACGCGTTCGCGGAGTTCTCGCCGAACGCCGTCGGCCAGTCCGTCGGCGCCGTCGACGGCGGCGGCCTGTACGTCCTCCTCGCGCCGCCGCTCTCGGAGTGGCCCGACCGCCGCGACGCCTTCGACGAGTCGCTCGCGGTCCCGCCGTTCGGCATCGACGACGTCTCCGGACGGTTTCGGACCCGACTCGTCGACACCCTCCGCCGGCACCCGGGCGTCGCGATCGTCGCGGTCGGCGCAGCCGATGACGACGGCGACGGCGGGACGGATGACTCCGACGGGGATACCGACGCCGGCGACGACGAGAACACCGACGACGAGACTGACGACCACCGCGACGACGGGGCCGATCGGGAGGACGGCCCAGATCGAGACGCCGCCGGCGGTCCGGACGAGATCGAACGCGACGGCCTGACCGGCGCCGATGCGCCGCCACCCGCCACGGAGCCGAGGACCCCGACCGATGCCGGCTTTCCCGCCGTCGCGTACGAGTCGTGCCTGACCCGGGACCAGTCGCGCGCGCTCTCCGCGCTGGAGCGCCTGGGGGAGCGACCGACGATCGCCCCGAGGCGGTGGTCGTCGAGGCCGACCGAGGCCGCGGGAAATCCAGCGCCGCCGGCATCGCCGCGGCGAGCCTCGCGGTCGAGGGTCGGGACGTGCTGGTGACCTCGCCGTCGTTCAGCGGGGCGAGCGCGCTGTTCGATCGGGCGCGTGCGCTCCTGGCCGATCTGGACACGTCGCTCGCGGTCGACGAGCAGCGACGCATCGTCCCCTCGAGAGCGGCCGACGGCGCCGGTGACGCGGACGGAGGTGGTCGGATCCGCTTTCTCCCGCCGGCCGAGGCGGTCGACGCCGCCGGCGACGCGGACGTCGTCATCGCCGACGAGGCGGCCGCGCTCCCGGTCCGCCTGCTGGCCGGGCTGCTGGACGCGCCCGCGGCGGCGTTCGTCACCACCGTTCACGGCTACGAGGGCGCGGGCCGGGGTTCTCCGTCCGGTTCCGCGGCCGGTTGGAGGAGGCGGACCGGCGGGTGACCGACGTGCGGATGGACGACCCCATTCGGTACGCCCGCGGCGACCCGGTCGAAGGGTGGGCGTTCCGCGCGCTCATGCTCGACGCCCGGCCCACGGTGGACGCCGCGGTCGCCGACGCGACGCCAGAGACCGTCGACTACCGGGCGCTCGACCCCGACGACCTCCTCGCCGACGAACACCTCCTCGGGGAGGCGTTCGGCCTGCTCGTGCTCGCACACTACCGGACCGAGCCGGACGACCTCGCGCGCCTGCTGGACGCGCCGAACCTCTCGCTCCGCGCGCTCACCTACGGTGGACACGTCGTCTCGGTCGCGCTGCTCGCCCGCGAGGGGGGCTTGGACGCCGCGACCCGTGAGGCGATGTACGACGGCGAGCGCGTCCGCGGGAACATGCTCCCGGACGTCCTGACGAGTCAGCTCCGCGACCCCGAGGCGGCCGCGCCGGTCGGCCACCGGGTCATGCGCATCGCGACCCACCACGCCGTCAGACGTCGCGGGCTCGGCTCGCTGCTGTTGGGCGAGATCGAATCGGAGACTGGCGACGGGGTCGACTACCTCGGAACGGGGTTCGGCGCGACGCCCGACCTGCTCGACTTCTGGGCCGAAAACGGCTATCGGACGGTCCACCTCGCGACGACTCGCAACGCCGCAAGCGGCGAGCACTCGGCGCTCATGCTCCGGCCGACGAGCGACGAGGGCCGCGCGCTCGCGCGCCGCCACGGTCGCTGGTTCCGCGAGCGCATCGGCGCGGTGTTCTCGGACGCGCTCTCGGACCTCGACCCGGACGTGGTCCGAGCGGCGCTCGCCGCCTGCGACGCCGCCGGCCACTCCGTCGTCGACTGCAGCGCCTACGAGTGGCGCCTGACCGTTGCGGCGGCGTACGGCCCCGGGCTCGCGGACGCGGCGCCGCGGCCGTTCCGTCAGCTCGCGCTCGCGCACCTGCTCGACAGCGGTGCTGACTGGACGGAAGTCTCGAACACGAGAGCGGGGAGCGAGCGGGCCCGCGATCGAGCGGTCGACCTCTCGGCGCGCGAGGAGCGACTCCTCGTCCGAAAAGTACTCCAGGCACACGAGTGGGAGACCGTCGCCGACGAGCTCGGCTACGTCTCGACCGCCGAGTGTATGCGAACCCTCGGCCGCGCGTTCCAGCCGCTCGTCGACCGGTACGGCGACGAGGTGGCGTTCGCCGAGCGCGAGCGGTACGAGTGACGTTCGCGCCGGGCCCCGGCAGCCGTTCGCAGCGCTCAACGCCGCCCGGTGAGCCGTCCGAGCGCCGCGGCGAGCGCGCGTCCCGGAGGCGACGGTGCTTATGCGGTTGGACGACTGATGCTCCCTATGGTCGACCCCGTGATCGCCGGTTCCCTCCTCCTGTTGGTCGCCGGCGTCTTCGGGAGCGTGCTCCCGCTGGTCCCCGCGGGTCCGCTCTCTGTGGCCGGCGTCTTAACGTATGCCTGGTTCGCGCCGTCGACGGCGCACCCGCTCGGCGTCGGGTGGATCGTCCTGTTCGTGATCGTCGGCGCCACCGCGTTCGCCGTCGAACACCTCGGGGGCGCGCTCGCCTCGAAGGCCGGGGGCGCCGAGACGTCGACCGTACTCGTCGCGGCGGTCGCGTCGCTGGCACTGTTGTTCGTGCTCGGTCCCCTCGGCATCATCGTGGGAACGGCCCTCGCAGTCGTCGGGGCCGAGCTGTACGCCGGGAAAGAGCCCGCGGCGGCGGTCCGCGCGTCGGCCTACACCGTCGTCGGACTGCTCGCGTCCTCCGCCGCGCAGTTCGTTCTCACGCTGTCGATACTCGCGGGGTTCCTCGTGCTCGTCTTCGTCGTCTGAGCCCCACGCTCACCGCCGCGACTCGACCCCGAGCAGCTCCCGCGCCTCCGCCGGCGACGCGACCGGTCGGCCGAGCTCCGCCGCAATCCGGGCCGCTCGCTCGACGAGCGCCTCGTTCGTCGCCAATTCCCCCTTCCGGAGATAGCTGTTGTCCTCGAGACCGACCCGAACGTGGCCTCCCAGGATCATCGACTGAGTGGTCAGCGGAAGCTGATGCGGGCCGAAGCCGATGACGTTGAACTCCGCGCGCTCGGGCAGCTGGTCGACCATTCGCTGGAGGTTCGCGGGCGACGGCGGCGCGAGGGTTCCGGGACCGAAGATCAGATTGAGGTACGGCGGGTCGTCGAGGTCGTCGAGGATCCGGAACGCCTCGTTGAGGTGCCCGTTGTTGAACACCTCCAGTTCCGGCGTGATCCCCCGCTCGCGCATCTCGGCGTGCAGGCCGTCGATCGTGTCACGGGTGTTCTCGCTCGTCAGGCGGCGCCCGCGGTTCATCGGCCCCATGTCGAGGCTCGCCATCTCCGGGGCCGGGTCGGTCCGCAGCGGCTCCGCTCGGAGCGCGTCGGGCGCGGCGGTGCCGCCGGTCGAGTGCTGGATCACGACATCCTCGGTCGCGTCGCGCACGGCGTCGGTCACCGCCTGAAACCGCTCGGTCGAGAACGCGCGTTCGCCGTTGTCTTGGCGGGCGTGCAGGTGGACCACTGCCGCGCCCGCGGCCTCCGCGTCGGCCGCCGCCTCGGCGATCTCCGCGGGCGTCTCGGGCAGACCGGGATGCGCCTCTTTTCCCTGAATCCCGCCCGTCAGCGCGGCGGTGACGACGACGGGCTTGCCGTCGAGGTACTCCTCGTACGTCATTCGTCCCACTCCGTCCCCGCGTGCTCGCGGAGTATCTCGCAGTCCGACTCGGGATCGAGCCCGTACCGCTCGTTGCAGATGTCGGCGTGAACCGGCTGGACGAACTCGCCGGCGACGGTGCAGAACGCGCGTGCGGTGTCGAACGACCGATCGCCGTCTGACTCGCGGTACTCGAGGTGCGGGCAGGCCATGACGGGACAAGGACACCCCGTCTCATCAAAGCGCGCGTCGGTGACGCCGGCGTCACCCGGCGGGAACTGACGTGGCTGGTCCCGAACCGCTGGCCCCGAACCGCTGGCCCCGCTACCCCAGGACGACGCCTTCGAATCCGCCGGTGAGCACGATCTCGCCGCCGTCGCGGTGACAGACGACGTCCGCTTCGACCTCCGCGCTGTCGGCCTCGTCGTCGGTGTCGTCGGCGCGGTCGACGGTGTCGAGGGTGACCTCACAGACGATCCGTTGGTCGGTGTAGACGGGCCGGTGGAAGTCGAACTCCATCGTCCGCGCGAGCACGTCGAGGTCGCCGCCGATCTTCGTCGGCATCGTCGCCGTCAGCAGGCCGTGAACGAGCAGGCGCCCGTCGTCGTCGGGCCGCTCGTGGTGCTCGCCGCGGTCCTCCGAGAGGTCGGCGAACGCCTGCACCTCCTCGACGGTGAACGTCCGCTCGTGGCGCAGCGTCGTCCCCGGTGAGGGGAGGTCGTCGAGATCCATGCCGATGGCGACGACCCGCTGGGGTTTGGGCGTGTCGGCGTTACGGCGGACGGGTCCGCCACGAGGGTGGAGGAGTCGCCGCTGGCGGGCTACGGAACGACCGCCTTCACGTCGCCCTCGCCCGCCCGCCGGACGACCGCGCGGACGGGGTCGCGCACGCCGCTGAGATTGTCCGTGTCGCCGTCGAGGACGAGCAGACGCGCGGGTCGCCCCTCCGCGATCACCCCGCAGTCCAGCCCGGCGATCTCGGCGCCGTTGACCGTCGCCATCCGCAACACCTCGACTGCGGAGGCGTCGGTGAGCTTCGTCGCGAACTCCATCTCGCGGAACATCGAGGGGCTGTTGAGCATCACGTTGTCGGTGCCGAGCGCGACGGTCGTCCGGTCGAGCAGGTCGCGCAGCGGCGGGACGCCGACGCCGGTGACGAGGTTCGAGCGCGGGCAGACGACGATCGGCCACTCGGCGTCCGCGAGCCGGTCGAGGTGCGTCTCGTCCGGGTGGACCATGTGGACGATGTGGTCCGGATCGAGGTCCATCGCCGCTGCCACGTCCAGCGAGTCGCGCTCGCCGGCGTGGATGCCGAACAGCTTTCCCGCGCGGCGGGTCGCGTTGCGCTCGGCGGCGAAGTCGTCGTCGCGGGCGCCGCTGGCGCCGAAGCCGGCGGCGAACGGGTGCTCCATCGCGTCGGCGGTTTCGCGGCCGAGCACGACCGAGTCGATCGGGAGCCCGTCGACGGCGGCCTCGATCGCCTCGACGCCGGCGACGCCGCCCTCGCGGAACTCGACGTGGGCGGTCGTCCCGGTCGCGTGCATGTACCGCAGCGAGCGGCGCATCGCGGCGATCTTCTCCTCGGTGTTCGTGCTCCGGAGGATGCGGTGTTTGAGTCCGTCCGGCGGCGCCACGAGCTCGTCGAGGTCCAGCCCGCGCCCGGCTTCTTTCGCCACCGAGTCCCCGATGTGGGTGTGGGCGTTCACGAACGCCGGGCAGAGGATGTCGTCGCTCGCGACGGATGCCTCCTCGATAGCCGCGATCGTTCCCCCCTCGACGACGACCCGACCCTCGACGGCCTCGAAGTCGCGACCGACGAGGATCGTTCCCTCGTAGGTGGCGGCGCCGGCTGCGGGACCGTCGGCGCCAGCCCGTCCGGTATCGCGGCTCATTCGCCTGCCCCCGTGGCGTCCGACTCGAACTCGTCCAGCGTCACGTGGACGCGCCGGCGCACGTCCGACACGAGCGTTCCCTCGATGTCCAGACCGAGCACGTCGACGGTCGCCTTCCCGACGCGGTCAGTCGCGTCGGCGACGGTGTACACGCCCATGCGCCACTGCTGCTCTTGAGCGGTCCGCAGGGCGGTCACGAGCGGCGAGTGGTCGCCCAACCGTCGGACCTCGCCGCCGACGAGCACTTCGGAAGTCGACTCCGTCATCGCCGGCGCCGACGGCACGTCGAGCACGACCGCAGACGGATCGACGGCTGCGCGCTCGGCGATGTCGGCCTCGAGCTCCCGGATCGTCCCGTGGTCGGCGTCTCGAAGCGACGCCGGCGTGTCGTCGTACTCGGCCCACACGGCGCGCTTGAACAGGTCGCGGCGGTCGTAGCGTTCCGCGAACGCGTCCGTCTCGGGTGTCATCCGCAGGGCGCTGATCAGGTCGTAGTCGTCCATCCGGCGGACGCGCTCGGCGGAGATGTCCGGGGTCGCCAGCAGGCGCTCGGTGGCGCGCCGGAGCATCGCCTTGGAGATCCGGGCGACCGGGTGAGCGTACACCGTCGGCGTCATCAGCGCGCGCGCCATCAACAGCGACTCGGCGGTCTGGACGTTCCCCTCGTCGAGCACGAGGTCGCCGTCGGCGAACGTCAGTTCGCGGACGAGGCGCTCGTGGTCGATAGTGCCGTAGGGGACGCCGGTGTGGTGGGCGTCGCGCACGAGGTAGTCCATCCGGTCCACGTCCAACTCCCCCGAGACGAGCTGTCCGTACTGTCCCTCGCCGGCGATGAGTCCGGCCACGCGTTCGGGGTCGAGGTCGTACTCGCGGAGCACGTCGCCGACCTCGGTGTCGACGAGCAGGTCCGTCACGTCGTCGTGATACAGGCCCGTGTGGCGGTGAAGCAGCTCCTCGACGTTGTGGGAGAACGGCGCGTGACCGACGTCGTGGAGGAGGGCGGCGGCGCGGACGCGCTCGGCCTCGACGCCCCCGACGCCCAGCGAGTCGAGCGCGCGGTCGGCGAGGTGATACACGCCCAGCGAGTGCTCGAAGCGGGTGTGATTCGCCGAGGGATACACCAGCTTCACCGTCCCGAGTTGGGCGACCCGTCGGAGCCGCTGGACGGGCCCCGTGTCTAGGAGATCCGCGGCGACGCCGTCCACGGAGATGTGGTCGTGGACGGAGTCTTTGATCGTCGTCATTTCCCGGCGATTCGCCGGCATCGTTGATAAACTGTGGGCGATTCGAGCGTCCCGGCCCGCGCTCTCGGGTCGAACGCGACCGGAAAGCACATTCCGTGTCCCCCGCACGCCGAGTCCATGGGAGCAGGCACACGACGGTCCCTCTGGATAGCTGCGGCACTGGCCCTCCTCGTCGCGCTCGCCGGCTGTACCGCCGGCGGAGCCCCGTACGAGGGCGCACCGACCGCCGAGGAAGTCGAGGCCGGCCACGAGGATGCGCTTCGTGACGCGGGGAGCTACACCTACACGCAGACCGTGTCGGTGAACGGGAGCTTCGTCGACCTCACGAGCAACGTGACAGCCGCAGTCGAAACCGACCCCGAGACGTACCTGGTGACACAGGAGACCGGCGACGGGAGCGTCTCGGTGTATCACCCGAGCGACGACCGGCCGTACGTCCGCACGCAGGCGGGGAACACGATCCGGTACGAGCGCGCGGACAACGAGTCCATTCCGGGCGCCGACGCGTTCGCGACGCCGACGTTGACCGAGCTCTCGTCGGGGTTCAACTTCTCGGCGAACGGCACCGCGCAGGTGGACGGCGAGGAGACGTACGTGTACGAGGCGAACCTCACGACGCTGAACGAGTCGGCGGTCGGACCGATCGGCGAGACGCTGGCCGAGGCCGACTCCACCGAGGCGACCATCCAAGTGTACGTCCGCGCCGACGGATTGGTCAAGCGCGTCAGCTACGAACTCGTCGTCGAGGGGTTCGGTGACCCGACGCGGCTCACGCTGACGAGTACCTACGAGGACGTGGGATCAACCACCGTCGACGAGCCGTCGTGGCTGTCGGAGGCGGAGTCGGCGACGAACTGACGCTCGCACCGACCCCGGATCGATCTCGTTCGCACAGGTTCCGTTCGCTCAGATCCCGCCCGGATTAGTCCCGGATCGGCCCCGCGCGCACGCCGAGTACGTCTGCTGCGGCCGCGGCGACGGCCTCGGTGTGCTCGGCGGGCGCGTACACGCCCATCCGCCAGCCCGCGCGCTGGGCCGCCCGCAGCCCCGAAACGAGTTCCGAGGCGTCCTCCAGGCGTTGGGGGACGCCGTCGACGACGACGCGGCTGCCGGCCTCGGTGAACGTGGGTCGGCCGGGCACGTCGACGATCACCTCGCGCTCGTCGACGCCGGCGTGGGCAGCGATCTCGCGTGCTGCCGTGCGCTCGCCGACGCGGTCGAGGTCGACCACGTCCGCTGGCGTCGCCGACAGGTCCGCCCAGATCGCGCGCTTGTAGAGGTCGCGGTACTCGATCCGTTCCCCGAGCGCCGGCACGTGCTCGCGCAGCGCGACGAGCAGGTCGTGGTCGGCCATCCGACTGAATTGCTGCGCGTCGATGCCGGCGTCGACTTCGAGCAGTCGCTCCGAGGCCCGCTCCAGCATCGCGCCCGCGACGCGGGAGACGTGGTGCCGATAGACGGTCGCGTCCATGAGGGCTCTGGCGAGCAGGAGCGACTCGGCGGTCTGGACGTTCCCCTCGGCGAGCACGAGCGAACCGTCTTGATACGTGAGTTCGCGGACGAGGCGCTCGTGGTCGATGGTGCCGTAGGGGACGCCGGTGTGGTGGGCGTCGCGCACGAGGTAGTCCATCCGGTCCACGTCTAATTCCCCCGAGACGAGCTGTCCCAACTCGCCCTCGCCGCGGACGATCGCGGCGACGCGGTCGACCGAGATGCCGTGCTCGCGGAGCACGTCGCCGGCGTCGGTGTCGCCGAGGAGGTCGCCGATCTCGTCGTGGTCGACGCCGGTACGGCGGCGGATCACCTCCTCGGTTTGGTGACCGTACGGGCCGTGCCCCACGTCGTGCAAGAGCGCCGCGGCGCGGAGATGTCGGGCCCGGTCGTCGTCGACGCCGAGGTGTTCGAGCGCCCTGTCGGCCAGGTGATACACGCCCAGCGAGTGCTCGAACCGGGTGTGGGAGGCGGAGGGGTAGACGAGCCGGACGGTCGAGAGCTGCTTGATGTGACGCAGGCGCTGGAGGGCGCGCGTGTCGAGGAGATCCTGCGCGACGGGGTCCAGGGTGATGTAGCCGTGGACGCTGTCCTTGATCGCCTTCATACTCAGGTGGTGGTACTGGCGGGGCTTCGCGGTGTAGTGCTGTCGGTGTCGTGTTCGAGCCCGGAGCGTTCCGCATCAGTCTCGACAGCGGTGGCGACGCGAGTCGGCGACGGACACCTGGCGCGGGCTCAGATCGGGACGCCCGACTCCTCGTAGTCCGTCCCGAGGATCACCATCGTCTGCGAGCGGTCGAACCCGTCCATCGTCGCGATCTGGCCGAACATCAGGTCGCGCAGGTCGTCGGTCGACTCGGCGTACACGCGCATCATCACGTCGTACTCGCCGGTCGTGAGGTGAACCTCGCGCACGCCCTCGACCGCTCGCAGCGTCTCGAGCGCCTCCTCCTCGTGTCCCTGTCGCACCCGGAGGCCGACGAACGCGGAGACGCCGTAGCCGAGCGCCTTGGGGTCGACCTCCGCACGGTACCCCGTCAGGACGCCTGCCTCCTCCATGCGCGAGACGCGGTCGTGGACCGTCGCGCTCGACATGTCGATGCGGCGCGCGACCTCGCTGAAGGGCGTCCGCGCGTCCTCCTGGAGGATCCGGAGGATCTCGCGGTCGGTGTCGTCGAGTTCCATAGCGGCATCTGCCGCCTCGGGACCTTTGCGGTTTGGGTTCGCGTGACCGGCGCCGTCCGACCCGACGGGCTACTCCTCGCCGGCAGACCGAACCGCTCGCGCCGCCGCGAGCGCCTCGTCGTGCACGCCGCCGTTCGAGGCGACCAGGCCGACCGAGTCGTGGCGCCACGGGTCGCCGTCGAGATCCGTCACCGTCCCGCCGGCGACGCGAACCATGTGGACGCCGGCGACCGTGTCCCACGGGTTACAGTCGACGTTCGTGATCGTCGCGTCGAGCGCGCCCTCGGCGACCATCGCGAGCGTCACCTGCGCGGAACCGAACCGTCGCATGTCGCCGAAGCGTTCCACGATCTCGGCGCACGCGCGGGCGTACTCGTCGCGGGCGTCGAAGTCCCACCAGACTGTCGGCGTCGCCGCCGCCGTCTCCGGGTCCGTGCGGTCGCTGACGGTCACCCGCGCTCCGTTTCGGTACGTGGCGTCGGCGTCGGCGACGTACACGTCGTCCATCGCGGGCAGCGCGTTCGCGGCCGCGACGGGCTCGCCGTCGACGACCGCCGCGACCGCCGTCGCGAACGCCCGGATGTCGCGGACGTAGTTGTTCGTCCCGTCGATCGGGTCGATAACCCACGCGGCGCCGCTATCGGGCACCGTCTTCAGCTCGTCCTCCTCCTCGCCGACGATCGCGTCGTCGGGGAACGTCTCCCGGATCCGCTCGATGACGGCCCGTTGGCTCGCCCGGTCGGCTTCCGTCACCACGTCCGTCTTCCCGTCCTTGTGCTCTACGTCGATCCCGTCGCGGAACCGCCCGCCCGCGACCTCGGACCCGGCCCGCGCGGCAGCCTCGGCGACCGCCACCCGTTCGCCCGCGCCGTGCGAATCGTTCGCTGTCATGCCCACGTCCTCGGACACTACCCCGGAATAGCCGTCGGTTCTCGGTCCCGAGCCCCGGCCGCGGTCCAGGGGACGGTACGCGTCGGCTCGCCCGTAGACTCGTCGCGCATCGGCTCCCGCGAGAGTTTTATTCTCCCGTACGAGTACCGCTTAATCGTGCCCGACGACCACGAGGACGACGCGAGCGAGCCGGCAGAACTCCCGGCAGCCGTTGATCCCGGTGATATCCCTGCGGACGCCGAGTCGGTGCTGACGCAGCTGGTCGAGTCGGCTCGCGTCGCCGTCCGTGAGGGTCGCCCGGAAGATGCTGTCGCCGCCGTCGAGACGGTGCGAACGGTCGCCCGAAACAAGCTGTCCGACCGCCGCCGGGCCCAGCAGCTGATCCACGGCTGTGACCGCGTGGTCGATCTCGCTGCAGACGATCCGACGGTCGCCGCCGAGTACCTCGACGCGATGCGCAGGCGCCTTCCGTAACGGCTCGACCCGGCTGTGAGACCGACTACTCGAACGCGAGTATCTCTTCGGCGCCATCCGCCGATATCGGCCCGGAGCGGCCGCGACGACTGTTTACTCGAAAGCGACTCAGACCGGACTTAAGACGCAGTACGTTGGTGTATCATCCATGCGCCCAGGCGAGGCGGTCAGACAGATCGAGTACGTCATCGACGCGACGACGACCGACGGCGGCCGACGCTGTGCGGCCGGCTACCGTCCGGCGTTCGAACGCGTCCACGCTGCCGGGGACGGCGACGACGTGGCCGATCTCGCGGCCGTCCTCGGCGAGGAGGTCCGCGACGGCGCGCGACCTGATCCCACCGAGGCCGGTCGCGTCGCCGACGAACTGCTCGGCGTCGCGACCGACGGCGGCGAGTAACGCCCGACCCTGTTCTCCGCGGCCCCTTCGACGTCGGTGGAGCGTCGGCTCGGCGGTATTCCGTGTGCGAAGTGAGTTTTGCGAGGGAAGAGCGCTCCGTGAGCGTCTTCCGCATCACGGGGATACTCCCCGGCGATGCGAGGGAAGGGATTTGAACCCTTGGACCTCTACAGGAGCGGATCTTGAGTCCGCCGCCGTTTCCAGGCTTGGCTACCCTCGCACGCACTCGCCGGAAGGGTTCCCCCGTGGGTTAATGCTCCGGTTTTCGCCGGCGGAGACGGGCACCGTCGCGTGGGTGGTCTCTATCACCGTCCCCGTCTCGGCGCCGTCCCCGCCTGTCGCAGCGACATGTACAACACGGTGCCGAACGAGCCCAACAGCAGTCCGAACTCGATACCGTCGGGCGACCCGCCGTCGCCCGTGAGGAACAGCAGGAAGCTCGCCGCCGCGGCCGCGAGCGCGATCGCGTACAGCAGGGCCGGTCGCGCCCCGGGGTCGCTCAACACGCGCCACGTGCGGGTCGCGTCGTCCCTGAGCCGTCGACTGCTGGACCGCGCCCACGCCGTCACTCGTCGCAGGAAGGACATCGACGGACGACGATACGGCACCGTCGGTGGTAAACCGTTCGCCGAGGTGGATCCCGCCGGTGCGGACGACGGAGTTACGGACGCCGCCCGCCCACACGTCGACATGGACGACCACACGCGCGATCTGAGCGTCGCGCCGCCGCTGGGCGACCCCACAGGGTGGCGCGCCGACGAGCGCGTCTGGGAGCACGCGACCCTCCGCCGTGCGACAGAGCACGGCGTCAGGCTGTTCAACGCGGGCGACTACCACGAATCGCACGACTGCTTCGAGGACGAGTGGTACAACTACGGCGGCGGCTCCGTCGAGAGCGCGTTCCTCCACGGGATGGTGCAGGTCGCGGCCGGCGCGTACAAACACGTCGACTTCGAGGACGACGGAGGCATGCGCAGCCTCTTCGAGACCGCGCTGCAGTACCTCCACGGCGTCCCGGGCGACTTCTACGGCGTCGACGTCGGCGACGTGCGCGAGACGCTCCGGCTCGCGCTCGACGACGCCGCCGTACTGGACGGCTGGCGGATCGAACTCGACGGCCAGCGGGTCACCGCCTACGACGCCGACTACGAGTACGTCGAGTCGCTCGATCACTGACCTGACGCGTTCGTCCGGGACCGACGGGCTGCGAGCACCCTCTCGAAGCACCGGGACCCCCGTCCTTTTCGCCGCGCGCACAGACCGACAGCCATGGACGGATTCGACCTCCTCGCGGAGCTCACCCAGTCGCACGGCGCCGTCGGGTACGAGCGGGAACCCCGAGACGTCGTCACGCGAGCGCTCGACCGCCACGTCGACCGCGTGCGGACCGACGCCATGGGTAACGTCGTCGGCACCGTCGATGGCGCCGAGGACGCGCCGGAACTCCTGATCGCCGCACACATGGACGAGATCGGGTTCATGGTCCGCCACGTCGACGACGAGGGCTTCGTCCGCGTCAGCCCCCTCGGCGGGTGGAACCCGGAGATCCTCCGCTCCGCCCGCGTGCGCGTCCACGCCGCCGACGGCGACGATCCGCTCGACGGCGTCATCGGCGCGATTCCGGCCCACGTCCGCGACACCGAGTCCGAACAGGCCGTTGAGGACGTCGCGATAGACCTCGGCCTCGACGCCGAGACGGCGCGAGCGCGCGTCGCCGTCGGCGACGTGGTGACGATGCGCGCGCCCACGGAGCGAATCGGCGAGTGCGTGAGCGGGAAGGCGCTCGACGACCGCGCGGGCGTCTGGGCCGTGCTTCGGGCGGCCGCGCGCGCCGATCCCGACGCGACGGTCCACTACGTCGCGACCACGCAGGAGGAAGTGGGCCTCCGCGGCGCCGAGGGCGTCGCCGTCGACGTCGCGCCCGATGTCGCGATCGCGGTCGACGGGACGCTCGAGCGCGCAGTCCCCGGCGTCGACGCCGCCGAGCGCGTGACGACGCTCGGCGACGGCGTCGCGATCAAGCGCAAGGACGCGACCGTGGTGCCGACGCCGGCGGTCGTCCGGCGACTCGAAGCGCTCGCTGGCGAGCGGGGCGTACCCTTCCAACGCGAGGTCGCCGCGAACATCGGCACCGACACCGGTGCGCTCCAGACCGCCGCGGGGTCGACGCCCGTCGGCGCCGTCTCGATCCCGGTCCGGTACCACCACTCGACCGTCGAGACGGCACACGTCGACGACCTCGCGGCGACGGTCGACCTGCTCGTCGCGGCCGCCGAGGCGGGACCGACGGGCCTCGCGAGCCGGTGACGTGTGCGACGGGCCCCCCGGCCTCCGGTGAGACGGCTCCGGAACCGCGTCGCTCAAATGCGTCCCGGATCCACCATCGGTATGCAAGTTCACCAGCTCGGAGACGGCGTTCCCGAGGTGGCCGTCGTCGCCGGGATCCACGGCGACGAGCCGTGCGGGCCGCGCGCGGTCGACCGGCTGATCGCGGCGGACCCCGACGTGGAGCGCCCGGTGAGGCTGATCGTCGCCAACGAGGAGGCGCTCGAGGCGGGCGTCCGCTACACCGAGGAGGACCTGAACCGCGCGTTCCCCGGTGACCCGAACGGCGACACCCACGAGTCGCAGCTCGCGCACCACCTCATGGCCGAACTCGAGGGCTGTACGGTGCTCGCGCTCCACTCGACACAGTCGACCGCAGAGCCGTTCGCCGTCGCCGAGACGACCGACGAGATCACCCGCGCCATCGTTCCGCACCTCGACGTATCAACGCTCTTGGAGACCGAAGGACTCGCCGAGGGGCGCCTCATCCAGCACCCGCACACCATCGAAGTCGAGTGCGGACTCCAGGGAACCGATGCGGCGGCGGAGAACGGGTACCGACTCATCCGTGCGTTCCTCGCCGCGACAGGCGCGCTCCCGGCAGATCCGACCGCGGAGACTGAGCCAGCCGTCGACGGGGGCACGCCCGCCGCCGGGCGATGCCCCGATCGGGGCGCGACCGTCAAGGTGTTCAAGCTCCTCGATCCGGTGCCCAAGCCCGCGGCCGACGAGTACGAAGTCTTCGTCGAGAACTTCTCCGAGGTGGCCGTCGGCGAGCGCTTCGCCGCCGCCGACGGCGAGGTGTTCACTGCCGACGAGTCGTTCTACCCGGCGTTGATGTCCCCGTACGGCTACGAGGACCTGTTCGGGTACGCGGCCGACCGCGTCGGTTCCCTCGGCGACCGACTGGCGTAGCCGGTCGCCCGGCGGGACCGCTGGAGCGGTTCAGGACTCTTCGTCGAGGTTCTCGAGCTCCTCGATCGGATCCAGGTCGTCGCTCAGCAGTTTCTTCACGCCGACGCCGAGGAGGACGAGCAGCGCCACGGCAACCAATCCGGCGACGACGCCACCGATCCCCGGTCCCGACGAGGCGTCCTCGTCTGCTCCCGCGTCCGGCTCTTCGGTCGCCTCCGAGTCGATCGCCGGCCCGCCGTCCGATCCGACGCCACCGAGGCCGAGCGATTCGTGGAAGTGCAGCTCGAACATCGTGATGTCTGCCATACAGAGAGATTCTTTCGGAGACTTGTTAGTGGTTTGGATGGAGGCGGAGACCGCGACGCGACGGTTCCGCCGTCGGTCCGATAGCAGCGACCGGACCCTTCTTTGGCGAGGCCGCCCGGACACCCCATATGGATTCCAGCCGCCGGGCGTTCCTCGACGACCTTCTCACTACCCCGTCCCCCTCGGGGTTCGAAACCGACGGCCAGCGCGTCTGGGTCGACTACGTCCGGCAGTTCGCCGACGACGTGTGGACCGACGCCTACGGCAACGCGGTCGCCGTCCACGAGGGGAGCGGTGACGGCCCGCGGATCGCCTTCACCGGCCACGCCGACGAGATCGGATTCATGGTGCGGCGGATAACCGATGACGGGTTCCTCAGACTCACCCGCGTTGGTGGGTCCGACCGGACCGTCTCGAAGGGGCAACACGTCACGGTCCACGCCGACGGGGGTCCCGTGCAGGGCGTGATCGGCCAGACCGCGATCCACCTCCGCGACCGCGCGGACGACGAGATCGAGGACGTGGCCGAGCAGTTCGTCGACGTCGGCGCAGCCGACGAGGCGGCGGCCCGGGAACTGGTCGAGGTCGGGGACCCGGTGACGTTCTCCTCGACGGTCCACGAACTCACCGGCGACCGGCTCTCGGCGCGCGGGATGGACAACCGAGTAGGCACGTGGGCCGTCGCCGAGGGGCTCCGTCGGGCGGTCGAGGCGGACGTCGACGCGACGGTGTACGCCGTCTCGACCGTCCAAGAGGAGATCGGGCTCAACGGCGCGGAGATGATCGGCTTCGACCTCGACCCCGACGTGGCGGTCGCCGCCGACGTGACCCACGCGACAGACAACCCGGACGTGAACGACGAGTACCGAGGGCCGGTCGAACTCGGCGCCGGACCGGTCGTCGCCCGCGGCTCCGCGAACCACCCCCGCGTGGTCGAGTTGGCGCGGGCGGCCGCCGACGCCGACGAGATCACCTACCAACTACAGGCGTCGGGCATCCGAACCGGGACGGACGCAGACGCGTTCTTCACCAGCCGCGGGGGGATCCCCTCGCTGAACGTCGGCATCCCGAACCGCTACATGCACACGCCCGTCGAGGTGATCGACACCGCGGATCTCGTCGCCGTCGCGGACCTCTTCGGCGCGATGGCGGCCCGCGCACCCGCGTACTCGCCGTTCGCGGTCGATATCTGACCCACGGGGCCTCCGTCACTCCGTCGCGGCGTCGAGCGGCTCCCCGCCGAGGCCGGTCAGGGGCGATCCCACTCGTAGAACCACCACGCGGCACCCAGCAACAGCAACCCGGCGCCGAACGCCGAGGTCGCCGGCTCCGGGAACACGAACAGCAGGAAGCCGAAGACGAGGACGGTCGACGGGGCGATATCGTCTGACAGCGATGACCAGGAAAGATCCATCGGGTGACACGTCGCTATCGACGTACTTGTGGTTTTCCTCCGGCCGTAGCCGACGCCGCGCGGTATACCGTTCGCAGCGCCCACGGTGCCCGGTCAGCGCCTCACCGGCGCCGCAGTTCGATTTCTTGGCCCTCGACGTCCTCGAAGGCTGCGACGAGGCCGCCGACGCTCACACGACCGCCCTCGGGGTCGTTCACCGTGAACGAAGCGACCTGCTCGGAGGCGTCGTACTCGTAGTCGATGACGGGCCCTTCGACGCGGATCTCGTTTCCGGTCTCCACGTCTCGACCGGTGATAGCCGCCTCGAAGTCGCCGCCGACCTCGTGGATGTCCTTCACTGCCCGGCGGATGGACGCGTAGGTGCGGGGGAACGGCCGCTCTTCGCCGTCCGCCGCGACGACATCGGACGTGGACCACAGGACGGTGCCGAAGAAGCCGCTCACGAGGAAGCCGAGCGCCGATCGATTGAAGATGACGCCGTAGCGGTCGCGGTCGTCTCGGAGGGCGTCTTGAGTCGCGTACACCGAGTACTCGCCGTCGGCGACCGCGATGACGGGCGTCGTGATGCCGCGTCGGCTGCGCGTCTCGGTCGCGACCGCGTCGTAGTCGAACTCCGCGGTCGAAGGCGCCCGCGACGCCGGCGTCACGAGTAGCTCGACGGCGACGCCGTCGTCGACGCGCTGTTCCAGCGCCCCGCGGAAGCGACGCAACAGATCCGGGGTCAGTGAGACGGCGAGTTCGTACTCGGCCGACTCGATCACCTCCTCGAGGTAGCGGAGGATCGTCGAGCGCGACTTCACCAGCGACACCGCCTCGGTGTCCCGCGTCGGGGCGGTGTAGCGCGCTTCCAGTTCGTCGACCATCTCCGAGAGCGACGAGCGGATGTCGCCGAACGCCTCGTCGGGATCGACGGCGACGATCTTCATCGGGCGCGACTCGCGCAGCTCCACCAGCCCGCGGTCCGAGAGGCTGCGGACCGTGTCGTACACACGCGGCTGCGGGATGTCCGTCTCGCTGGCGATCTCCGAGGCCGTGAGCTCGCCGTGCTCCAACACCGCGAGATACGCCTCGATCTCGTACTCCCCGAGGTTGAACCGCTCGCCCACTCGCTCCATCGTCGTCCTGAGGTCGTCGGTCATACGTCCCTGTTAGCACCCGCGCGTAAGGGTTTTACTGACGACCGAGTAGTACCCGTTTTCGAAACGGGGTATCTCCCGTGCTCGCTCGGGTCGACACGCCCCCTCCGGGAGCTACATGTACATCCGGTCGGAGGGTTGTTCCTCCTCAGCGTGTTCCTTGAGCCGGTCGGCGAGGGTCTGGTAGTGCTCGGCCACCTGGTGTGCGAACGCCTCGAGTGGCCCGGTGTCAACGCCGAGCCCGTACGTTTCCTCGACCGCTCCAACGAGCCGGACCGCCGCGTCGACGTCCGGGATCTGAGCGTGGACGGGCGTGACGTACACGCACCCGCGGAGGTCCGACTCCATCGACCGAGCCATCAACGCGGCGTTCGTCCCGTCGAGAAATCCGTTCGCCATCGGTCGAATACCGCCTGTGGACGCAGCGTCGACAGTCTCCCCGTGGTGGTCCGTGTCGGCGGTGGTTGCTGTAGTCGTCGCGTCGGCGTCGACTGGCTCGCCTTCGCGGACGTCCGCTGGCGGCGTGTCGGGGTCGTCGTCGGGGAAGTGTACTGCCCGGTAGTCGTCGCTGGCGATGTAGAACGCGTTGTGTTCGGCCGGGCCGTGCGGAAACGGCGCCCCTGACAGAACGGCGATCTCGTCGACGCTCGCGCGCTCGGTCCAGTCGAGGATCGCCCGCGAGAACGGTTCCGCAAGCGAGTTGGGGACCAACAGCTCGCCAACGAGGATCGTCACGTCGAGGTCGTCGCGCGAGAACAGTCGCGTCGGATACCGCGGTCGCCCGTTTTCGAACGGCGTGATCGTGGGCAGCCCGTCGGCCCGTAAGTGACCCGTCTGTTCGAGTTCGAGGTGGTCAACGAGGAAATCTACGGCGGTCAAGCCCGCGAGCCCGAACTGTGAGAAGCCCGCGATGACGGTGCTTGCGGGTTCGCGCTCGGTCGCGACGTGGAACGTCGTGTGCTCGGCTGAACTGTTCATGTCCCTCAGTACGGGCGATCCCGTGTTAGCAGTACCGGGCACTCCGCCCGGACGGGGTTCGGCGACACGGACGGCAGTCGGGTGACCGCGTGAGGGGAACGCTTTTTCGGACCGGCACCGACGCCCGCGGTATGTACCCGGGAACGACCGCGGCGTTCGCGAGCGCGGCGCCACTCGCGACGGCCGTCGCGAACCTGTTGGACGGGATAGCTGACGCCTATCAGTCGGCGCTCGCCGTTCCCGGAGTCGCCATCGCCGTCGTCATCCTGTTTCTCGCGCTCGGCACGGTCATCTCCACGTACGCGCTCCGCCTGCTCGGGCGACCTGTCGCCCGCCGGTTCGCCCGCGAGTCGGTCGCCCACGTCGTACTCAGGGGAGTCCGACTGCTGGTCATCCTGCTGTTCGGCGCCGCCGGTCTCAGCGCCGCCGGCGTGGAACTGGGGAACATCGTCCTCTCGGTGACGGTGTTCTCGGCGGTGGTCGGTGTCGTCCTCGCGCCGATCGTGGGGTCGATCATCAGCGGCGTGTTCGTGCTGGCGGACCAGCCGTTCGAGATCGGGGACATGGTCGAGCTCCCCGACGGGACCCGGGGCTTCGTCGACGACGTCACCCTCCGGTACACGAAGGTGTTCACCGTCGACAACACCTTCGAGGTGATCCCGAACTCCTACATCCGCGATCACCGAGTCACGAACCTCTCTGCGGAGGACGAGCGCACGCGCCTCTCGCTGCCAGTCCTCATCACCTACGAGTCGGACGTCGAACGCGCCCAATCGCTGATCGAACGCGCGGCCGCCTCCTGTGAGACGGTGATCGAAGGCGGGCCCGACATCCGGATCGGCGTCGCGCGGTACCCCGCACGGCCCACCTGTTACATCGACAGCTTCGGGGACCACGGCGTCGAGCTCACCCTTCGCTACTGGGCCAAGAACCCGTACAAGCCGCTGACCGTCCGCTCGCAGGTGCAGACCGCCGTCTGGGACATCCTCGAAGACGACGACTCCATCGACGTGGAGTTCGCCTACCCCCACAGCCACCTCGTGTTCGACGACACCAGCGGCGTCGCCCAGATGACGATGCGCGACGAGGCGTCTGTCTCACACGAGCGTGCGACTCACGACTCTCACCGCGCGTCCGACGCCGACGCGGTCGACGGCGGCGGGGGACCCACGGAACGCTGAGCCGCGTCGGCTCCTCAGCCCTGCAGTTCGAACGCGACCTCGACTTCCGCCTGGTACTCTCGTCCCTCTACGGAGGCGACCTCGACGCCGAACTCGGTCACCTCGACCCAGTGCACCTCGTCGAGCGTCTCCTCTGCGCGGTCGATGGCGTCGTCCGTCGCCGCGTCAAAACTCTCTGTGCTCCGACCGACCAGCGTGATCTTCTTGAAGACCATCTCACACGATCGCTCGCCGCGTGAGGTGAAAAAAGTACCCGCGATCCCGCCTCTCACCGCGCCGCGTGCACCTCGCGTCCGCTCACTGCGTCCCGCGCCGCCCCTGTAGCCGTTCGGTGACGGCACCCGCGACGTCTGTGAGGTGGGCGGTGCCCCAGACGGCGACGATCACCCCGCCGACGAGGTCGAACACCAGGTCCAGGATAGTGTCCTCGAGTCCGTACTGCGTGAGCACGGTTCCGGTCCCGAGCACGGCGGCGATCTCGGTGATCCCGAACTCCAGCACCTCCCAGAACACGCCGAACGCGGCGACGAACAGCAGGATGAACACGAACATGAACCGGGGCGGGAGATACACCGCCTCCGAGTGCTCGTCGATCGCGCGGGCGACGGTGTAGCCGACGGCCGCGACGACCGAGGCCGACAGCGCGTGGGTGATGTGGTCCCAGAAGGGGATCGGGCTCCCGTCCGCATAGAGGTTCCCCGTCACCCCGGGAACGCCGGCAACCCCGAGCGCGTGGAGGAACACCGCAGACGTGATCCACAGCGTCAGCCCGGCGTCCATCGGTAAGTCGTACTCCCGTTCCAGCGCCGCCGGGAGGAACGTCACCGCGAGCGCGACGACCCCGTTGACGACGACGCCAGTCGACCCGCGTTCGATGCCGATCCCGAGAAACACGAGGAGCAGCGTCTGCATCGCTCTCGTGATCTGCCGCTGTCGGCGGGCGGACACGCCGAGTTTGTCGCGGATCCTCACGCTCCCGACACCTCCACGTCGACACGACGACGACCCCGGGCGCGACGCCGGAAGTAGTACTCGAACAGCAGGCCCGCGAGCACGCCCGCGATCGTCGCGGCGACGAAGTCCCACATCAGGGCGGTCTCGACGACGTGCTCCGAGCGACCGTCCAACAGGTACCCCGTTCCGAGGAGCGTGTCGGCGGCGTACCGGGCAACGGCCCACACTCCCGCAGCGGCCATCGTCGCCACCGTGACGAAGAAGACGGCGAAGGAGTGGCTCATGCGGACCGGCGTGAACACGTCCATCTCGACGGCGACGATCAGCGCGACGGTCGCCACCGCGAGGTACGTCGTCACCCGTCCGGAGAACGTCACTCCGCCGACTGTCTGGCCGGCGATGAACGCGCGAGCGACCGCGGGCAGCGACGCCAGCGCGATCACTTCCCACGGAAGCATCGCCGTCGCGTCACGAAACGCCCCGGGTGGGACAACCGCGATGGCGACGACCACCAGAACGAAAGCCCCCCACACTCGCTCACCACCGATCAGTTCGCCCAGTGCGACCGCGGTGACGAACGCGAGGATCGTCCATCCCAAGATCGCGTTCGGCCGGCGCTGGCTGACGACGGCGCGAAGGCTGGACTCTGTCATCGAGTCGGACATGCGACGGGGACGAGTAAAAACGGTCCCCTCTCGCCCGCCGGCCGCTCGCGAGTGGAGAGACCGCCTCAGGCGACTCCCGCGAGGTACGCGAGCAGGTACGCACCGGCCGCGAGCGACACCGCGGTCAACGCGGTGACGAGCGTGCGCTCGACGCCCGGCGCCGCGAGTTCGGGAGCCAGGGGCGTCCGGCCGCGCTCGCGCCAGCTGCCCCGTCGCCGTATTCGAATCGGGACGACCGCGACCGCGCCAACAGCAAGCACCGAGAACACGAACGGATACGAGAGGTCCAGCGTCGGCGCGGGGATGACGAACGCACTCGCGGCATAGCCCGCGCCGGCGAGCGCGCGCGGATCGAGCCGGTCGCGGAGTCGTGGACCGACGCGTCCGGTTTGATCCGTGCCGACGAGGCGTCCGTCGCGCTCCGCACGCAGTCGGATCCACACGATTGCTGCCGCCCAGATCGTCGCGAGCTCGACCGCGAACGCTCCCAGTAGGTGTAGCGTCGGATCGGCCGACAGCGCGACGCGGGCGGAGAGCACCTCGGTGCCGAGGGGGTACAGCAGCGCCGGCGGCTCCCCGGTAAGCACGTCCCCGAACGGGTGTGAGACGAGCCCGGCGAGCGCGAGCGTGAACGTCGCGCGCGGCGTCAGATCGGTTCGTCGGCGAACGACCGCAGCCAGCGCGAGCGCAGTCGCGACGAACGCCAGCGTCACGACCGCCGAGAGGGCCCCGCCGACGGTCGCGACGACCGCGACGAGTCCAGCCGCCAGCGCCAACGAGATGGCTCGCGCGTCCGTCCGCCCGTACACCCACGCCGCCGCGACACCCGCCACGACGGGCGCCGTCACCAGCGAGTGAGTGACGGCGCGGTGGACGACGTTACCGGTCGACCAGAACGACTCGGCGAGCCCGAGCGCCCCGGCGCCCCCGCTCACGCCGGCTGCGACGCCGACGAGCGCGTAGCCGATGTCGACGTCGGGCGCAGCGGCGAACGCCCCCGCGACGACGCCGGCCGTGAGCGCCCGCTCGGGTGCGAGGCCGCTCCGGCGAGCGACGAGCGCGACGATGGCGAACGCCACGAGCGCGTGTCCGACGAACATTACTACTCACTACCCAGTACCGCCCCATCGGATTTAAACCCGCGGCAGAATGCGTGACACGGTACTATGTGGCACTGTCGGCGGCCGCGTCGGCACCGTCGGGACCGTCGTTGTCCGTCGCGTCGTCCTTTTTCGTCCACTTCTTTTCGATTTCGGCGTTACCGCGCACGACGGTGTCGTCGTCGACCGTGAGGCGGGTCTTGCGCAGTTCGATCGACTGCACGACGCCGGTCGTGCCGCCGATATCGACCGTGTCCCCGGGGTTGAAGTCGCGGTCGCGAAGGAGGTACACGCCGGCGACCGCGTCGGCGATCATATTCGAGGTGGCGTACGAGACGCCGAGCGCGAGAAAGCCCGCGGCGGTCCCCAGCGACGTGGCGATGCCGTCGAGGCCCACGATCGACAGGAACGACAGCCCGATTCCGAACCACAGGAACACGGCGACGATCGTCGCGACGAACTGCCGGTACACCGGCGACTCACCCGGGACCGTCCGCCGCAACGCCGCGCGCACGACCGTCATGATCAGCTTCACGCCGACGGCGGCGAGGATCAAGAAGACGAGCCCGGCGATGATGTCCGGGAGGGCCTCGGTGATATCGGTCACGAAGCGGTTCAGCGCTTCGGCGACGAGTCCGCCGGGCGACTGCAGGAGGAGATCGGTCGACATGCCCCGGGCTGCGACCGGACGGGACTTAGTAGCCGCGGCAGGGAGCCGGCGACCGCCGCTTCAGGGGCGTCCGCTCTCCCCCGGTCGATCCGCTCGACCGCGCTCTCCTTCCGGGCGGAGCGGTACGAGACTGCTCCGCCGCCTGCCGTCGTCTCGCTCCCGACGGTCGCTCGACGACGCTTTCTTTCTGGGCGGAGCGGTACGAGACTGCTCCGCCGCCTGCCGTCGTCTCGCTCCCGACGGTCGCTCGACGACGCTACTCGTGTGCGGCGTCCCACTCGTCTGGTTTGCGGATGTTCCCGCACTCGTTGCACTCGATGCGACCCATCGAGTCCATCGCGTTGTTCACCGTCTCACAGTTCCCACAGAAGTAGCCCCACCTGGTCTCACCGGCCTCGTCGGCGTACACGTGATAGAACGGCGCCTTCGACCCGCGCTCTCCGCCTGCCGGGTCGACGTACAGCTCGCCGGCGGCCGTTTCGACGACGTCGAGATTCATATTCGACGGAGGCGACGCTCGCTGTTAAACAGTCTGGGTCGAGCCGACCCGCGTGCGGTAACCCACAATAACGGGGACCGATGCGCCGCAGGGATGTGACCGTGACGCCGCCGATCAGGTACGGAACGACTCGCCGCAGCCGCATTCGGCCTCGATGTTCGGGTTCTCGACGTTGAAGCCCGCCGCCTGCAACCCGGACTCGTAATCGAGCGTCGATCCGCCGATGTAGTTCATCGACGCCGGGTCGACGAACACGCGCAGCCCGTGCTGTTCGGTGACCCTGTCGTCCTCCTCGGGTTCGGTGTCGAACCGCATCCCGTACGAGAGGCCCGCACAACCGCCTTGTTGGACGAACAGCCGGAGCCCGCCGATGTCCACGTCCATGCCCTCACCCTCCATGAGCGAGACGGCCTCCTCGGCCGCCGCCGGCGTGACCGTAACAGCGGCGTCGAGCTCGCTTCCTCCGGACGCGTCAGTACTCATGTGTAGTGGATCCGGGTACTCGGGTAAAACCTTGACGCCGATTCAGACGGCCGTCCGGAGCAGGCCGTCACTCGCGGATCGCATTCGCCACCGCCCGGTCGCGCCACCGCCCGCCGTGTCGACGCTACGACTCGTCCTCGAAGCGCGTCAGCACGCTCGCCGCGTGCGCCTCCAGCCCCTCTGCTTCGGCGAGCGTCGTCACGGTGTCGGCGAGGTCGCGCAGGCCCGCGTGGGAAAGCCGTTGGACGGTCGACGACCGGAGGAACGCGTCCGTCGAGAGCCCGCCGAACGCCTTCGCGCCGCCGTTCGTCGGGAGGACGTGGTTCGTACCGGAGGCGTAGTCCCCGGCGGCAACCGGCGTGAACCGCCCGAGGAACGCCGATCCGACGTTCGAGATCCGGTCGAGCAGCGCCTCGTCGTCGTCGGCCTGGATCGAGAGGTGTTCGGCCGCGTACTCCTCGGCGAACAGCACCGCCTCGGGCATCGACCGCGCGACCAGCACGCCGGATGCGTCGTTGTCGAGCGCGGCTTCGATGGTCTCGGTCCGCTCGCGCTCGGGCGCTCGGGCGCTGATCTCGTCGCAGACCGCTTCCGCCGTGTCCCTGTCGTCCGTCACCGCCACGACCGAAGCGTTCGGGTCGTGCTCGGCCTGCGCGATCAGGTCGGCGGCGACTGACGCGGGATCGGCCGTCTCGTCGGCCACCACGAGCACCTCCGAGGGGCCGGCGAGGAAGTCGATCTCCGCGTCGCCGCGGACCTCAGCCTTCGCGGCGGTGACCCACTTGTTGCCAGGCCCGACGATCTTCCGGACGCGCGTCACCGTCTCGGTGCCGTACGCAAGCGCGGCGATCCCTTGCGCGCCGCCCACGCTGTAGACGGCGTCGGCCCCGGCCTCGTGGATCGCCGCCAGCGTTGCGGGGTTGATCTCGTCGGCGGGGGGCGTCACGACGGCGACGTGTTCGACGCCCGCCACCTCGGCCGGCACCACGCCCATAATCGCCGACGAGGGGTACGCGGCGGTTCCGCCCGGGACGTACACTCCGACTCGGTCGAGGGGCCGATACCGCTTCCCCAGTTCGCGACCGTCGTCGAACTCCCGGGTCCAGTCTTCCGGGAGTTGCGCCTCGTGGAACTCCCGGACGTTCGCGATCGACTCGCGGATCGCCGCGAGCACGTCGTCGTCGACGACGTCGACCGCGCGTTCGGCCTCGTCGGTGATGTCGATGTTCGCCACCTCGACGCCGTCGAACTCGCGAGAGAACTCCCGGACGGCGGCGTCTCCCTCGTCGCGAACGCGTTCGACGATGTCGCGCACGTCACCACGCACCGCGTCGACGCCAGCGTCGCGCTCGAAGAACGCCCGCCGCTCGTCGGGCGAGAGGTCGGCGACCTGTCTCGGCTCCATAGCTGTGTCTTGGTGGCCCCGGGTAAACCGTTCCCGGAACGCGCCGCTCGCTCGCAACGGCTCTCAGTGCGTCTCGGGGGGTCCCGGCCAAGTCATGACCGCCGGCTCTCACGCGCCGAGTTCGCGGTCCTCGCCGCAGGGAGTCGGCTCCGACGGCTCCTCGTCGCCTTCGCCCGCGTCCCGCCAGTAGAAGCGCGGCCCGAGCACGAGGTAGCCGAGCGCGAGAAACAGCAGCGCGAACGCGAACGACTCGCCGGCCATTCCGCCGAGGACTATCGCGAACGCCTGTACGACGCCCATCACGAGCGCGTCCTGCGGATGCAGGTCGGGATAGCGGATCGCCGTCACCATCAGCGGCGCCGAGAGGGCCGCCAGCCCGAGCACCACCGCCGGCGAGTCGAGTCCCGCGAGGACCGAGGCGGCGATCACGGTCGCCGCGAGCGTGGTTTGGACGCCGTGGGTGGTCTTCGTCCCCTCGTCTTCGACGGTGTAGACCGCCAGGCGGATCACCGCGAGCGCGACGTAGACGGCGGGAACGAGCAACCCGGCGGCGAACAGCACGGGCGACGAGGCGAACGGGTACGCCCCGGTCACCGTCGCCGCGACGATGAGCGCGGGCGCGACGCCGAAGGACGCCACGTCCGCCAGCGAGTCGAGGTGTGGCCCCACCGGGGTGCCGCCGTAGCGGCGCGCGAGCACCCCGTCGAGTCCGTCGGCGACCGCCCCGAGCAAGACCAGCCGCGCCGCGAGCGTCGGATCGAACGCCACCGCGGCCGCGGCGAGCGTCCCGAGAGCGGCGTTCCCGGCGGTCACGGCGTCCGCCATCCCGAGTCGGGAGAGGAAGCGCGGCCGGTCGGTCATATCCGGGGCGACGGCACCGCTCGCCGTATGGCTTTCCATCCGATTCGACGGTCGAACCAATCCCCATAAATCGATCCGGGCCCACCCTCCGCCCATGGACCGACGCCGCTTCCTCGCGACCGCGGGAACTGCCGCGTCCCTGTCGCTGACCGGCTGTGCGGCCGTACTCCCGGGATCCGCAGGTGACGACTACGACGTCGGCATGACCGCGGAGGCGTTTCGCCCGTACGAGATCACGGTGTCCGTCGGCGACACAGTGGTCTGGGAAAACACCTCGACGCGCGCCCACTCGGTGACGGCGTACGCGGACCAGATCCCCGAGGAGGCCGACTACTTCGCCACCGGCGGCTACGACACCGAGGCGGCCGCGGTCGATGCCTGGGACGGGAACGAGGGCGCACTCTCCGCGAACGAGCGCTTCGAGCACACGTTCGAGGTCGCCGGCGACTACACGTACTACTGTATCCCCCACGAACAGGCTGGCATGGTCGGCGTCGTCCGCGTCGAGGGCTAAGAGCCGAGTTCCCTGCTCGCCCGACACAAGGCGTTTACCGTTTCGTGCCAATCTGTACCATGGATATGTCGATGCGTCTCGTCGACCGCGTCGCGTCCCTGATCGCGCCCGAACGGGCGGACGTCTACCGCTGTCGCGACTGTGGCGAGCGCGTGACGGTCTCGGTCGGTGCCGTCGTCGACGAGTGCCCCGAGTGCGGGTCGACGGGCGTGGCGCTCATCACCCGTCGCGTGACGCTGTGAATCAACTGACGCGTCGAGGGAGGCTGGCGATGCGCCGCTGTGGTCGGGTTATGCCTTGCTGTGGACCACCGGCGCGCCGCTGTCGGTGGTGATCGGTCGAAAGAACGTCGGGTGGTCGAGTCAGTCGACCGGTCGTTACTCGTCGACTGCGACGTCGTCGTCGTCCACGTCGACGGCTGCCTCCTCCTCGGCGGCGATCTCCTCGGGTCGGGCCTCGAGCGAGAGCTTCTGGACCTCGACGCGGCGAAGCGGATACACCGTCTTCGCCTCGCCGTAGATCGCCGACGAGAGGCGACCTTCGACGACGGAGTCGATGAGCTCCGAGAACGAGCGGTCCTCGGCGGCCTGCTCGACCAGGTCGATCATGATCTGGCGGATGGCCTGCTCCTGCGAGCGGTCGGCCTTCTTCGTCGTGAACGCGACCGGGCTGACGCGGACGCGGTAGTCGTCGGTCGTGCGCACGGTGATGTGCAGGTCGACCTTTGAGGCGCCGCGGCGCACCATCGAGCGGAGGTAGTCCCGCGTGAGCTCGTGCTGGACGAACTCGGTGTAGGCCGCGTCGGACCCGACGTCCGTGATCTTGAACGTCAGCTTGACGTTGTCCTGTCCTTGGTCACCGGTGATCTCGCCGAGCGTGGTCTCGACCGTGCGGCCGACGACCTGTTCGGGCTCCTCGGCCATCGTGTCGCCGAGCTCGGCTCGGTCGAACTGTTCGGGCGCGAGGACGGTGTACCAGCGTTTCCCCTGTCGTTGTCGTGAGACTGATCGTTCGCTCATGTGTCGTGTGTGTCTGCGGTGTCTGCGGCGTCTGCAGCGGCTGCGGTCTCAGCAGTGCCTGCGGTGCCGCGCGTGTCGTCTGCGTCGCGGAGTCCGTCCGCGTCGTTCGCGTCGCGGACCTCGTCCGCGCCGGTGGTGTCGTCTGCGTCGCTGTCCGGCCCCCTCCCCGCCGAGACCACGTCGTCGGCCACGTCGAGGTTCACGAGATAGTCGTCCACCGAGGCGAGGAAGCCGCCGGTCGTCTCCCGCCTGACGCGGGTAACGACCGTCGCTTCGTCCGCCTCCGTTCGGATGTCGTCGGTGTTGTCCGGCGAGATGGCCGCAGCGATCGTCGCTGCGGCGTCGGCGTCGGCGTGCGTCGTCTTCACGGTCGCGGTGCGCGCGAGGTCGCCGGTCGCGTCGCCAGCGGGTCCCGTCATCGCAGGGCCTCCCTGAACGCGCCGATGAACGCCTGGACGTCGCCGCCGGCGAACCGCGCCTCGCCGACGCGGTCGTCGCCGAAGACGTCAACGGAGTCGTCCGACGACTCCGCAGTGTCCCCGGCTGCGGCGTCCGTTCCGTCGGTAGCCGTCGCCTCGACGCCTGCGCGCAACGCAGCGGTCACGTTGACCGCGCCGTCGCCGGCGGCCGCCGCCGCGTCGTCTGAGACGACGAGCGCGACGGATTCTGGCGAGGCGAAGTCGCGGACGAGTCGCGCGGCGGTGACGAGCGCCGGCGCGGCGGCCGGCGACGCCTCCACGCGGGCGACGAACGCGCCGTCGTACCGCCCCGTCGTCGGGTCTCCGAGCGCTTCGTGAACGCGTTCGGCGTGACCGCGCCACGTCGACAGCGCCGCGTCGGCCACGTCCGCGCCCAACGCCAGCGCCACGCCGAGCCCCGGGCGTTCGCGAGCGAGCGCGGAGAGGACGTCAGCGTGTCCGCCGAGGGTCGCGAACGGACCGGTCGGCGTCTCGTATGGCCGCAGCGCCCGCTCGACGGCCGAGACGGCCCTGTCGGGCGCGTCCGCTGTCGAATCAAGCGCGACCGCCGAGGCCAGGCGTCGGTGAGCGTCCTCGTCGACGCCAGCGCGCTCGGCTTCGGCTGTCTCACCGACGGCGGTGTCGACACCGAGATCGGCGAGCAGTGTGCCCGTGGCGTCCGGATCGCCGGAGTACGGCGCCCAGAACAGCGTCGAGTGCGCGAGCCCGTCAGCGAGGTCCGCAGTAGGGACCGCGACGCCCGGCCGGCGATTGACGACTCCACGGCGCTGGGCCTCCTCCAGCAGGCTCCCGCTGCCGCCGTCGCCCGGGACGGTCCCGGCGGCGACGACGCCGGCGAGCCCGACGAGCGGGTCCGGCTCGGCGCCGAAGGCGTCGACGACCGCGGCCGCGACGGCCGAGACCGGTCGGGCCTCGGGCGCGATTCCGGTGGCGTTCGGCGCGGTCCACCCCAACGCGAGCGCGGTCCCGTCGCCGTCGGGGACCGCCTCCGCTCGGGTGGCGCGAACCTGGAACGGAACGCCGCGCGTGTCGAGCGCGCGGGCGAGCACCCCGGCGGCGGCGACCGCATCGCCGGTGGGCCGCGGGTGAATGCGAACGAACTCGGCCGCCGACAGCGCCGAGGCTACCCGTTCGGGGTCGGCCTCTGTCGGCGGGTCGGCGGCGGTGGACATTCGTGGGTCTCGTGAGTGGGATCGAAGCGGTCGTTACGCGTCGTCCTCGAGGAGGTCGACGGCGACGTCGTAGCTGTACCGGAAGTCCTCGTCGAGTTTGTCGCCGCGGTAGTAGTCGGCCAGCCGGCGGATCTTCGACTCGGTGTTCTGGAGCGCGCGCTTATTCTGCGCGTCCTGCTGATTCTCCTCCATGTGCTCGCGCAGCCGGACGGCGCGGACCATCAGGTTGCGGAGGTCCTCGGGCAGGTCGGTACCCGCGTCGTGCTCGTCGAGAATCTCGGTGACCTTCTTGCCGGTCGCGAGCTTCACGTTCGGGACGGGCGTGCCCTTCACGCCTTCGTCGCGCAGTTTCAGGCCGATGACGCTGGGGTCGTGGCCCTGTTCGGCGAGTTCGACGACGCGCGCTTCGATGTCGTCGGCGTCGACGTCGCTCCACTCCGGGGGTTCGTCTGCCGCGGGGTTGTCCGAACCGGACGACCCTCGACGGCGGGTGTGCATTCGTGCCATTGTCTGAAATTGGAACGTCGGCCGCAAAAGCGAGCCACCGCCGGCTGTCGCTCCCGAGCGCGCCATCGGCGCGAGCGGGCAGTCCGACGGGGGCACATCCGCAATCCCAAGCCCACCGCGGGCGAGTCAGAGTTGCGGCCGTGCTGTTCCCATCCAGACGGTCTCGGCCGTGCGTCTAATGGCTTTCCATCCGCGCCTCGACCGTGGTGATCCGTCTCGCGGACGGGCGCA
The DNA here is from genome assembly GCF_030127145.1 of Halobaculum halobium. Taxonomy (NCBI): domain Archaea; kingdom Methanobacteriati; phylum Methanobacteriota; class Halobacteria; order Halobacteriales; family Haloferacaceae; genus Halobaculum; species Halobaculum halobium. Next base: position 312,258 of record NZ_CP126158.1, on the reverse strand, counting down.
GTCGAAGCCCTTAACTACCGAACCGCGATACTGCAAAGTGCAGCGAGGGCTCGTAGATCAGTGGTAGATCGTTCCCTTGGCAGGGGAAAGGCCGTGGGTTCAAATCCCACCGAGTCCATCGCTAAATAACCCCCCAGAAGCGGCGCTGTCCTTCGATTTCGGGGGTGGCCTTTATGTCTAAGGCTCTCAGGCTCGACACCGAGAGCCTCCCGGCCCCGATCTGCGACTTCTGTGGGGAGCCGATCAGCGCGTTACAGCAGCAGTGCCCGGCGCTCGACGACGGGGTGTGTCGCCCATGATGCGCCTCGGGTCGGACGAGTCCGGTTGCCTCCACTGCGGGGCGCACGTCACTGACCGGTTCGCCGCCGTCTTCGGCGACGAGCAGAACGACGTTCACCGCTGTCCCGCCTGCGACTCGATGCCGCGCATCAGCCGCGGCTCCGCGGCCGGGAAAGTCGTCGACACACACGTCGACCCCGACGACGAGTCGTCGTTCAACCAGGGCGCGCGCGTCGGTGCCGCGCGGACTGACGGAGGTGACGGACGGTGAACGTCCCGCTCGTCACCGTCGCCGACGCGGAGAACTACTCCGACGGCGCGTTCCGCGGCTGCACCGATCCCGACTGCGACGGCGATCTGTACTACGAACGCGACGACGTGCTCGTCTGTCGCGGCTGCGGCACGCAGTTCTCGCACTCCTACGACCACACCGGCGAGAACACGCTCGAACGGATCGACGTGAGCGACGACGGGTCAATCGAGACGGTCGTCGTCGCTCGCGTCTACGACCCTGCAGACGAAGTCGAGGGGTGGCGCGAGGTCGTCGACGGCGCCGATCGCGTCGAGACCGACGGAGGTGAGCAGCGGTGACCGACGCGCGCCTCACCGCGATCGACCTGTTCTGCGGCGCCGGTGGGTTCTCTCACGGGCTCGCGCTCGAATGCGAAGATCTCGGCTACGACGTTCGGCTGATCGCGGTCAACCACGACGACGACGCGATCGCGACGCACCGGGAGAATCACCCGTGGGCGGAGCATCACAACGCGAAGGTCGAGGAACTCCACCCGCCGCGGGTCGTCGGCGACGACGACGTGGACCTGCTCGTCGCCGGTCCCGAATGTACGCACTTCTCCGGTGCTCGTGGGGGCAAACCCGTCTCCGAGCAGCGCCGCGCGTCGCCGTGGCACGTCGTCGACTGGATCCAGAAGACGCAGCCCGACGCCGTCCTCGTCGAGAACGTCCCCGAACTCCGGAGCTGGGGACCGATCGACGACGACGGACAGCCGACGCGCAACGGCGAGACGTTCGAGGCGTGGGTCAACGTGATCCACTCGCTCGGCTACTCGGTCAGCCACGACGTGCTGAACGCGGCCGACTATGGTGACGCGACCTCACGCCGGCGGTTGTTCGTCGTCGCGCGCCGCGGCCACCGAGCCACCCACCCTGAGCCGACTCACGCTCGCGCTCCGGCTCCCGACGACGACCGCGCTCCGTGGCGGCCCGCTGCGGAGATCATCGACTGGACCGACCGCGGGTCGTCGATCTGGACCCGCTCGCGGCCGCTCTCGAACAACACCATGCAGCGGATCGCGCAGGGACTTCGCGATCACTGCAGCGACGAGGTGGCCGAGTACGCCGATGTTGTCGCCGACCTCGGGCCGGCCGACATCGAGCGGCTGCAGGACGATATCGTTCCTGTCGACGATCTTGACGACGCGCTCGCCGATCGCGACGAACCGTTCCTCGTTTCGTCGACCGGGACCGCCGCCGACGGCGGCACGCGCATGGTGATGGGGCAGCAGTCGAAGGCTCGGGCGCTCGACGCCGACCGCGAGCCGGTGCCGACGATCGCCACGAAAGGCGCGATCCACTTCATCGAGGCGCAGCCGTTCGTGAAGCCGCGGAACCTGCCGCGCGGTGGCCTGCACACGAACGCGACCTACGTCGCTGACGACCGCCCGCTGCACACGGTGACGGCGAGCAACCACGACGGGCACCTCGTCTCGCCGTTCTTCGTCGAATACTACGGCAACTCCGACGTGGCGTCGGTCGACGAGCCGCTCCCGACGGTCACGACGAAGGATCGGCACGCGCTGTGCGTTCCGGATCTCTCGCCGCTCGGGCTCGGGCTCCGCTATCGGATGCTACAACCGCGGGAACTCGCTGCCGCGCAGGGCTTCCCCGACGACTACGAGTTCGTTGGCGACACGAAGGCGTCGCGAACCGCGCAGATCGGGAACGCCGTCCCGGTCAATCTCGCTCGCGCGCTCGTGAACGAGGCGCTCACCGGCGACACGCCGTCGCTGGCGACGTTCGGCGAGCAGGAGGTGCCGTCGGATGACTAAGTACGTCCTCGTCGGCTGCGGCGCCGCGAAGCGCGACGAGCGCTCCGCGGCCCGCGACCTGTACACGTCGACGTACTTCGCGAAGAAGCGCGAGTACGCCGAGACCGTCGGTGACGAGTGGGCGATCCTCTCGGCAGAACACGGACTCGTCAAGCCCGACGCCGAACTCGATCCCTACGAGACCCACATCGACGACCTCGACGGCGACGCGCTCGACGAGTTGGCGCACCGCGTCGGGATGGAATTGATCGAGTGGCTCGGCGTCACCGAGCCCGGCGACGAGATCGTCGTGCTCGCCGGGCGCTCGTACGTCGACCCGCTCCGGGATCGCGAGACCTTCCACGCTGGGATCGGGCCGTCCGTCGCGTTCCCGTTCGAGCAGCTCGATCTCGCCGGGATCGGCGAGCAGATGTCGTGGCTCGACGACCGCGTCGCCGCCGCGACCGCCGAGCAGCAGCGCCTCGTCAGAGGTGGACAGCAGTGACAGCGATCAGTCGGTTGCACCTGCTCGGGGCGACGGTGTGGGCCTACGGCGGCGGTGATGCGCGCGTCGTTCCGTGGACTCGCAGCGAGCACTTCTCGCGGTTCCGGGGTGAGGCCGCGTGAGCGCCGCCTACCCTCGCTCCGACATCTGCCGCGGTTGCGGGAAGCGTCGGAACGTCCGTGAGATTTCGCCGGGCGTGTTCACCTGCTCGAACTGCGACGACCTGCTCGGTGGTGACGAGGCGTGATCGAGACACCGTCGACGCGCCGTCGCCGTCTCGGTCCCCACAGAGTTCCGCGGATCGCGTGCGAGAACTGCGGGACCGAGCACCACATCGACGCCGCGGCGGGTGAGTTCATCGGTCACTGCCGCGAGTGCAGCGCGTTCCTCCGTCGGCCGACACGGGTTGAGGAGCGGCAGTTCGCCGAGTTCCTCGATTGGAACGAGCGCCACAGAGAGGCTGCTCGTGACCGGCGAGGTGACGGCGAGTGATCGGCCCCGACGCGGACGACGAGGAGATCCGCGACGACGCCGACGAGCACCTCGACGCGCTCCTGTCAGCCGAGACGGACGCGAGCCAGCCCCGCGACGCCGAGGACACCGACGGGCCGGACGCCCGTGACAACCGCGAGAGCGGCCCACAGCGGGAGGGCTTCGTCGCTGTCTGTCGGCACTGTCGGAGTCACCACAAGACGAACGAGCAGGCGCGAACACACGGCGAGTCGTGCGCACAGCGGCCCGTCGCAACCTGCCGGTTCTGCCACGAGCCACACACCGCCGCGTCCGGAGCAAACCCCGACGATCACTACTACGACTGTCAGCCGTTCCGCGCTTGGTACAAGCGGCGCCAGCGCCAGCGATCCACACCGGACGGCGAGCAGGGCGTCGAGGGCGACCTCGATCCGTTCGCGCAGCGGCGCGCCGTGCAGCCGTGGTACCACGAGTTCGGCGCGTACGTCAAGTACGACACGAGCGAGCGGCGCAAACCGTTCAACTGGTACTACGCGCTCGACTCCGCCCGGAAGGAACACGACGGTGAACTATTCAGCGGCTTCGAGGTCACGGCCGACGAGCTGCCAGCCGACACCCGGCGCGTCGCAGAGCGGCAGGCCGACGACGATCTTGACGGCGACGAGGTCGTCGAGGAGTGGGCCGTCGCGCTGCGGTACTCCGACTCGAACATCAACCCGCCCGACGAGCACGTCGCCGCCGACATCGACTGGCGGCTCGACACGGTGAAAGAGCCTCGCGTCTACGTGTTCCCCGCCGCGTACGACTCCTACAGCGACGCGAAAGACGACGGCCGGGCGCGGGCGTACTTCCGACTCCGGCCGCGGTGGCCCGACCAGGATGCCGAGACGAATGCCGGTGACACTGTCTCGATCAACCCCACCGACCTGCTCGGGTTCGACGCAGAGTTCGACGGCACGAACATCGAGTTCAGTCGCTACCCGGACCTGCTGCGGCGAGCGATCGAGGCGATCAAAGAGCAGCAGGGCGTCAAGTGGAACGGCCCGACGTACGTGGATCCCGAGTCGTTCGACCGGGAGAAGATCCACGGCTCCTCGAACATCATCGACGCCGAGCTGTACATCCGCGCCGAGGACGGCGAGACGGGGAAGCTGATCGCGATCGACGGCCCGATCCACCGCGTCAGTATGCTGCTGGCGGGTGACCGCGAGGGGTACGCGAAGTCCGTCCGCGACGATCGCGAGCGGGCCGGCTCGTACCACACGGCGACGATCGGGTCGATGCGTGCCGGCCACCTCGTCGGCGGGCACGATCTCGCGAAAGAGATCAAGCACTACTACGGGCGGAACCCCGACGCGGCCACCGGCGCCCTGCAGCATCCGAAAGTCGGTGTCTCGCTACAGCACTCGGTCATGGCTGACACCGTGTACTGGGAGGATCTCGACTCGCTCGAACGCGAGCTCGACGAGACGCTGCTGAACGTGCTGCAGTGGGCGGACATCCCGCTGCGGCCCACGGAGGGGCCGTACGTCGCCGACGACTACTTCGAGCCCGTCGGCGCCTCGCGGTTCCGCAAGCTCGTCGACGACCCAACGCCGCGGATCGAGAGCGAGCAGAAGAACGCCGTCGAGCGGTGGGCCTTCCTCGGGAACCTGAACGACACGCACGTCGACACGCTCCGGACGCTCGTCACCGACGGCGGGCAACTCTCACCAGCGGACATCGCCGACGAGATCGGGAAGGCCGTCTCGACCGTCCGGCGTGCGCTCCGCCAGCTCGGTGAGTTGGTACAGACGAGCTACGCCGACGTGCAGCTGCGCTCGCAGTATCTCGCCCAACAGGTCGTGAAGCGGCTGGATGCCGTCGACGCCGTCGTCGAGCACGATCTCGAAGGCGCCGCCGACAACCTCGTGCGCGCCGAGAACGTCGCCGCGACGCCCGGCGAGGGCTCCGCGTGGCTCCGCTGGCGCGACAACTGGGTTGAGGAGGTCCGTGCGGACGGCGAGAAAGACGAGATCGTCCTCGGGTGGGAGTGTGCCGACCGGTCGGAGCTGCGGCGGCTGATCCGCGAGGGCGCGATCGCCTTCCGGAACGACCAGGGCGGCGACACGCTCGGGTTGTTCTCGCGGACGTTCCGCGTTCGCGGGCGCCTGCGGAACGGTGAGGAGGTGACGTACGCCGACGAGACGCTGCTCGACCTGCTGCCGACCGGGTGGGACTACTTCAAACCCGGCTGACAGCGGCGGGTTTCGAGTGGCAACACTCGCGTTCGTCTCTTCTTGCGAAAGTCCGTTTGTATTCAAATACGTTACGCTAAAGTTCGCTTGTGTTCCTCGAGGATTCCGCGCTGGTGACCGACAGCGCCGCGGCGAGATCCCGTCGAAACCGCGCCCGGGGGCTACCGTTCTCCGTTAGGCGTGTGGATAAGAATCCACACTCCGAAAGTACCTCACGCGCCTTCGGCGCGTTCGGCCGCCCCCCGCATTACGGGCGCCTGACCCGGCGCCCTCCCGCCCCGCTTCCGTACCGCCGGCGGTGTCCTATTCGTCGACAGTCCGCAGAAGTTGCCCGGCACGCTGCTCGCCGACGTTCGGTACATCGTCAGCGAGTTGGTCGACGCTCGCGTCGCGTACCTGTCGCTCGCTCCGGTAGCCCTGCGCGACGAGCGACCACGACGTATCCGGGCCGATCCCCGAGACGCTCTCCGCGACCCGTCGCAGCTGCGCGGCGTCCTCGTCGATCGCGACGCCGAGCCGCCGCTCGAACTCCCGGTCGCCGATGTGGTCACGGAGGTACGCTTCACGGATCTCCTCGACCGTCCGCGGGTCGTCGAGGTCGAGGTCGCCAAGCGCTACTCGGACGCGCGTCGGTAATTGGTCGCGGTACTCCTCGAACACGCCGAGTGCCAGGAACACTACTACGGACGCGACGAGGAGTTCGTTCACACTAACTCACCCCACGGCACCAGCCGCGCCAGATCGAGCACGCCGTCGACGAGGTCGCCACCGAACCCGAGCAACCGCCCTACGTCGAGCGAGAGCGTGAACCCCGGCACGAGCACGGCGAAGATCACCAAGAGCACGACCGCCGCCCCGCCGATCCTGACCCACACACCGACGCGGGTGAACACGTCGAGCAGGTGCTTCGCGTGATACGCCGAGAACGCGATCACCGCCGCGGTGACGATCGTCCCCGGCACGCCGAGGAACCGGAGCAGGGGTTCGAGGAGGCTCATGCGTCGCCGTCCCCGATGTTGATCTCGTTCACCTCCTCCGGCGCCCGCGCCGCCTGAATCCCCTGGTACGCCAGCACCAACAGCCCGAGCGCGAGGATGAGCACGCCCGGCCCGAGTGCGTCGAGAACCTGTCCGACCGGGTCGGCGCCGAGCAGCTGCAGCCCGAGCACGACCGCGACCGTCGAGACTGTCCCGAACACGAGCGGCGACCACGAGTCGAGACGCCGCAGTACGAGGAACGTCACCAGCGGCAGGCCGGCGATCACGAGCAGTAGGCCCGTCCCCGGCGGGAGCGACACCGCACCCGTCAGCACGAGCGCGATGCCGCCCAAGACCGACAGCGCGGCGACCACGCGCGGTTCTCCCGAGAGCGTCCGCACGCCCGTCGAGACCGCGCGCCCGACCGTCGAGGCCACGCGAACCGGCGTCGACGCATCCTCCGTCGTGTCGCCACCGCGCCGCCGGTACACGACCACCGCGCCGGCGAGCCCCAGCAGCGGGACGCCGATCAGTGCCAGCATCCCCAGCGAGACGCCTCCGTTGGACTCCTCGCCGAACTGTCCGGCCGGCACGAACGGCCCTGAGTCACTCGACGAGTCGTCGGTGCTCGACGTGCTCGTGTTCTCCGTCCGGATCACGAGCAGTTCTTTCGAGTCGTCGTCGGTGAGGAACACCGGCGAGTTCGCCGTCGCCGAGTCTCGGACGATCCCGCTCGTCTCGGAGTACAGCAGGTACTTCGTGCCGTCTGTGGTGTCGTAGTAGCCGAACTCGACGGCGTCGCCCTCACCGTCCGGGCCGGGATACACGCCGATTTCCGGGTCGCCGCCGCTGTCCTCGACGGTCAGCTTCACGTCGCCCTTCGCCGGCGACGCCGACACCGGCAGGTGCGTCACCCGAAGCGTGTCGCCCGGTTCCGCGTTCGGCAGGTGCAGTTGTTGGTCGCCGTTCGCCTCGATCACCGTGTAGTCCGACGCCGAGCCGTAGCTCTCGTCGTAGCTGTAGTGGACACGCGAGCCGTCCGAGGTCGGCCCGACGCCGATCCACGACGGTTCGCCCGTCGTCACCGTGTCGACCGAGATCTCCGAGTCGAGAGTGTCGCCCGTCGTCGTCGCCTCGGTGACCGAGATCTGCATCCCATTCGTCTGTACTCGCGAGCCGTTCGTGCGCACCTCGATCGTCGTGTTCGCGGGGATCTCTCCGCCGTAGGCGTCGTCGAGGTCGACGCTGATATCGTTCCCGTCGAGCGTGTAGTAGTCCGGCCCGAGCGCCGTCCACGAGCCCGACTCGTTCACGCGGTACTCGACAGTCCGGATCTCGACGACGTTCTGCTCGAACGTGATGTTCATCGACGCCTCGGCGCGCTCGGAGGCGAACGTCTTACTCACGTTGTATCGCTCCGACCACTTTTCCGCCGAGTACACCACCGTCTTGCGGTCGAGCGTGTCATGCGAGTAGACGAGTCCGACCTGCATTTCCGGCGCATCCGTCGACAGGAACCCATCCGCGAGTTCGACCCGCACGTCGTTCGAGCCCTCGCGGAGCACGTCCGTCGACAGCGTCGCGTTCGCCTGCTCGCCGTCCGCCAGCGTGCCGGTCGGGAGTGTCTCGTTGCCGTTCACGACGAGCACGGCGCCGTCGGTCCCGGTCCGCTCTTTGAACGACACGGTCACGTCGACGGTCGTCGACGAGCTCGTCGACACGTCCACCGACGAGGTCGAAGTCGAGAGGTTGACCGCCTTCGTCACCGACTCCGACGGCCCGAGCGTGCCCGTGTACGTCGCCTCTGCAGTGCCGTCGTTGTCCACGTCGACGCTCGGGTTCTCCGTGTGCTCGACCCGGTCGTACGCCAGCTCCCAGTCGTACGTCGAGCCACTGCCGCCGAAGTCGAGCGTCTTCGACCCGGTCGACAGCGACACCGGTTCCGTCGCGGTCTCGCCGTCGCGAAGCACGCCCGAGTAGCTCGCGTCGATCTGGCCGTCGTCGTCGATGTCGACGGTCGGATCCTTGACTCCCGACTCCTCGGTGAAGTCGAAGTCCCAGCTGACGGTAGATCCGGCGTTGGTGTTGGTCGTCGTCGTCTGTGAGCCCGTCGACACGTCGAAAGAGGAGACGGTCGCTGTCTCGCCGTCGGTAAGGATACCCGAGACGGAGGCCTCGGCGGTGCCGTCGTCGTCGAGGTCCACACTCGGATCCTCCGTCGCCGTTCGATCGGTCTTGTCGATCGATATATCGACAGTTCCGGAGCCCGAAGTCGAGAGCGACTCCTGACTCGCCGTTATATCGATTGTTTGCGTTTCCGAGGAGGTGACGGTCCCGTAGGATACGCCATCGACCGAGACACTCTCTGCGAGTTTGTAGGTCGCTGATACCGCCGGAATCCGTCCGGAATCCGTCCACGAACCGTCATTATACTCGACGTATCCAGAGCCACCTGAGTCACCACCGAGTGAGGCGCTATCTCCGCCGTTCGCGCCGTCGTCGACGAACTCGATCGTCACCGGCCCCGTCCCGGTGTCGACCGACGAGATCGATAGGGTGTTCCAACCCGACGAGATCGCATAGCTATCACGGACTTGTGTGCCGTCCTGAAGTGACTGGTCCAGCCCGTTCCCATTGATGTAGATGTCCGCCGTCGGGTTTCCGGACAAGGAATTGATGTAGAACTCGACTTGTGTGACGGTCCCGCCGGTCTCCTTCACGACCACCTGAGCGCTCGTTCCATCCGCGATAGTTGGGACGGTATAGGCCGTCTGACCGCCGTTCGGGTTTTGCTTGCTACTTGCTTGAGGCGTGACCGTTACCGTCGGATTGTTGTTACTGCCCGGTCCTGCCGGCTCGATATTGCCGGGATTCGAGAGAGATACCGAGTTACCGAGTGAGACGCCAGACCATGACTGATCGCCGTTGGTCGTTTGTGTCTCGCCGGTGAACGTCACCGACTCGCCCGTCGGCGCGAGATTACCACCGACATCATACGCTTTGGTGGATCCGTCGCTTGCACCTGTCACCGACACCGTCCGTGAGTTCGACGAGCCGCTCCCGTAGAACGTCACCTCGCCGTTCCGCGGTGCCGCGTCGCCGTTCACCGAGATCGTCGCCGTGTCGCCCTCAGTGACGCTCGTCCCCGAGCGCGTCTCGGCGAATAGTGTCTCCGTGCCGCCGAACGTCACCGTTTCGTCCGTCGGCGCGAGGTTGCCCGCGACCGGCACGCTCACCGAGCCGCCGTTCGCCACTGCCGACGCCGACTCGTTGTCCCACTCGGTGTTCGTGACGCCTGTCCAGTTCGCCGTCGGCTTCGAGGCCGCGTCGAGCCCGCCGTCGGCGATATCGTACTCGAACGCCGACGCGTTCACTGCAGCGTCCGCCGTGATCTCGACCTCCGACTCGAAGCTCACCGCGTTCGAGGAGAAGTGCGGTACCTCGAACCGCACGTAACCGTCCTCGTACGTGACCGGCCGCTTCCACGTCGAGCCGTCTTCGTGTGTTCCGACGGCCCACTTCGGCACGTACCCCAGCGAGTTCGAGAGCACCGTCGCCTCGATCGCGACCTCGCGAGCGCCGTGGTTCTCGTCGTCGGCGAGCACCAGCACCATGCCCTCGCCGTCAAGGCGGACCGCGTCGGAGTTCATCACCTCGTCAGCGTGTCCGCCGGTTGTGAGCGTCAGCGACATCGACTCCGCGTGCTCGGTCGAGTAGATCCGCCCCTCGAACTCCGAGGCGTTCGCCGGGATCGACTCGCCACTCGGTACCTCCTCGGTGATCGACGAACCGTCGAGCGCGACCATGCCTGACGGAGCCGCCGCCGCGTTCATGCTCGCCAGCGGGATGCCGACCGCGACCGTCGACACGAGCAGCAGCGCGACGAACGCGATCGCCGACGCGCGGCGTGTCCGATCACGCACGAGCAACCACCTCCGAGGCGCTCGCCCGCTCACGCGTTGGCCCGACGCGAGCGCTCGAAGCAACGGCGCGCACCCGCCCCCGGGGGGTTGTCCTAATCGATTCGTTACGCGCGCGTACGTCTGGCGTCAGATATCTGACTGCTCCGGCTCGCTGGCGCCGATCGACCCCGTCGATCATCGACGATCACCCCGACCGCCGAGCTCGACAGCAACCTTCGCGACTGTCGGCTTGGCGAGGTCGCCCCAGCTGAACTTCGTGTAGTGCAGCGCGTTCCACCACAGCCCCCGCCCCACCGTCATGTACTGCGTGTGCTGCTCGTGCATCGGGGCCGATTTGAACCCGACAACGCTGTCGCCAGCCGTCGGGTTCGGCCACCCGGGCATCGTCACCCGCCAGCGTAGCTTCCGCCGGACGAGATCGTGAACGTCGGCCTCGTTGTGGCCCATCATGAACAGCGTCTTGTTGTTCTTGCGCGCGTCGACGAGCGCGTCGCGGAACGCCTCGATCTTCTCGTACCAGTTGTGGTTCTTCGGACCGCTGCGGGCGGCCTGTGGCAGGAGGTCGCCCACCTCGTCGAGCAGCAGCGAGAGCGCCTCCGGCCCCGCCTCGTCGACGAGCGCGACCACGAACCCGAACCACCAGTGTGACAGCGGCGTCGGCGTGTCGTACTCGCTCTCGTCGGCCATGCTCGCGTCGTTGACCCACTCGAAGTGGTCCGTCCGTGGCGAGCGCTGAAACACGTCCGCGATACCGCGCCCCGCTGGATCCGGATAGACGACGTGGAATGTGCCGGCCTCGAACTCTCCGAGCAGGTCGTACACGTCGTCGTAGTACACGACCTCGCGTGCCACGTTCTCGGGGTCGAGCGTGAACGAGCCCGACGCGTGTGCGGGCGGCTGCACCCGTACGCTCGACTCGACGCTCGACGGGAGCAGGAGCTTCGTCCACGGTGCGAGCGGCGTCCACTCCGCTCGCGACGGCGTGCCGCGCCACACGAACGCCTCCTCCGGGTTGAGTTCGAGGACCTGCCGCGCCAGGTCGTTCCCGAGCGTCGACTTCCCCGAGCCCGGCTGTCCCGTCGCCAGTACGTCCGTCCCGCCGATCGACATCTTGGCAAGCGCGTCGTCGTCGACGGCGAGCCACCGCAGCACGTTCCGCCGTGCTTTCGGGAGGTTCGACAGGTCCGGGTCGTCGCGCTTGAGCAGCTCTCGCTCGTCGCGCCGCAGGTGGATCAGACAGTCCGGAACGACGCCCGGGTACGCCACCGCGTCCGCGGTTGTGTCGATCGTCGTCGCGTCGGTCGTCTCGTACAGTTGTTTCCAGAACGGTCGGAGCCCGTGATCGCGTCGCATCGACGCGGCGTCGGTGATCCCGTAGCTCGTGCCGCGGTACGTCGAGGTCCGCGTCTCCGCTTCGAACGCCTCGACGATCTCTGCTCGTGTCGTCTCGTGGGTCTGTTGTGTCTTACTCATAGTTCGACCCCGCTGCTCGCGGTGGTTTCCTGATCGTCCGATTCGCCCGCTCGCTCCGCCAGCTCCCGGACGGCCACGTTGCACGCCGGCAGCAGGAACCGCGCGATGATCCGCTCGCGTGCCTCGACGTACATCTGCTCAGAACTCGTCGACAGCTCCGGCTGCAGCCGGGTCGTCGTCAGCTCGTAGTCGAACTCCGGGTGGACCGCTTTCATCGTCCCGAACGTCGCCGCGTCGAGCCGCTGCAGCCACGCGTCGAGCACGTCCGCCGACTCGAACCCCTCATGGAACTCGGCAAGTGCCTCCTCCTGACGCTGGTAGTGCTCGTCGAGCGCCGGCCGCATCGCCAGCGCTGCCATCTTCTCCGGGTCGTACTCGTCGTCGAGGTACTCCGTCGCCTTCGGCCGCAGGAACCGGAACGCCTCGCGACACGCCGGTCGGAGGTACCGCGCGACGAGTCGCCGGCGCGTCCCCCACGCCTCTTTCGGCGTGACGTTCGTCTCGCCGCGGCGGTTGTAGACGCCCCGCGTGGGCCCCGTGAGGACACACGCAAGCGCCGTCGGGTCCGTCGCGATGTGGAAGTACCAGTAGTCCGGGAGCCGCCCCAGCGTCCGGTACTGCAGCCGCAGCAGCCACCGGAGCAGCGCCGGGCGATGCTCGACGCCCTCGTCTCTGAACTCCCGCAGCGCGTCGAGTTGCTGCTCGTTGAGCGCCTGCAGCGCCGGCCGCGTCGAGACGATCTCGTCGGACGTGTCCTCGCGCTCGAACTCCGGGAGCACCGACTCGTCGACCTCGCCCGCTCGAACCCCGTCGAGCTGTGCGAGCGCGTCGCCGAGACCGTCGACGGCCGCCGTGGCCGTCTCGTCGGTGTTCTCGATCGTCGAGCCGAGCGACGGGAGATCCGACGACATCAGTCGTCAGCCTCCGCAGTCGGGTTCGTCCCCTCGGCGAACGATCCCGGGCTCGTGTCACGTCGCGATGCGTCTCGCACGGCCGCCTCCGCGTCGAGTTCCTGCAGCGTCTCGATCAACTCGTCCGTCGAGTTCCGTTCGTCGACGAGCGCGGAGAGCGCCTTTTCGAGCGTCTGGTAGTCGTCGACCTCCGACTGCAGGTGCATCGCTGTCGCGACCGCGTCTTGTGTCATGCCAACCGCGGGCATGAACTCTGCACGGCCCTCGGTGACCCGGGTGTGAACCGCGTACACGACGACAGCGGCGAACAACGCCCCGACGACGCGCCCGCCGCCGACTCCCAGATAGCTCATCGTCTGGTACGCCAGCGCGAACGGTACGAGAGCGTGGAACGCCAGCGAGAACACCGCCGTCCAGTTCGTTCGAACGCCGTCGTCGGTCTCGACGCGCAGCGGGAGGTCCCACTCGACCGTCGACGGCGAAGCGGTCACGAGCTCACCGTCGTCTCCGACGCCGTCCTCGTCGACGAAGATCAGTTTATCCGCGACGCTCTCGGTGAACGGCACCTCCGGGCTCCCGAGGTCGAACTCGAACTCGATGCGTTCGAGCCCGACGAACTCCGTGCCGCCGGTCCGCAACCGGGCGAGCCACGGCCGTAGCCCCGGCTTGATCACCTTCGTCCCGGTCGCCGTGTTCGCCAGCGTCACCTTCTCGAACTCGGCCTCTCGTGCTTCCTTCGCGAAGTCGCCGCGTGGGTTCTTCTTCTCCTCAGTGAACAACCGCATGAGCGCGACGCTGAACACGCCCTTCTCGGTCGTTTCGAGCACGACGATCCCGATCACCGCCGCGATTACGAACGCGATCACCGGCGGCGCCGCCGACAGCAACGACGCCGTCCACACGAACGCGCCGATGCCGACCGTTGCCGAGCCGATCGCGATGATGATCGCCCACGTGACGAGCCCGAGCCCCGGGCCCTTGCCGGTGATCTCGACTGAGCCCACGGCGCCGACCACGGTGACGCCGGTCAGCACGACGATCCACAGCAGGACGTTCGTCGTGGTGAACGACCAGTAGCCGCCCCACGTCGGAACGAACGGCAGCGCCCGCGTCGTCTCGACCGAGCGATGCGCGAACCGCCAGCGCGAGTCGGGGTTCTCCTCGACCCACATCGTGATCTGGTAGGTCGAGTCGTAGTGCTGACCGAGCGAGACGTTCGCCGTGTCGTAGCCGCGCCCCGCCTCGATCTGCTGGCGCCGCACGGTCACGTTCGTCGCAACCGTCTCCTCGACGGTCGAGTTCCCGCGCTCGACCGTCCGGGTGCCCTTTTGCCACGCGACGACGGTAACGTTCAGCGTCCGGTCGAGCTCGTCCACGGGAGCGAGTCGAACCGTCCGTAGCTGCACCGAATTCGAGTTGACCACCTCGCCGCGTTCGAGGTAGTGCCAGCCCGACTCACCCGGTCCGACCGGGAACACGCGGACGGTCGCGCTGCTGTAGTCGCCGAGGAACCGCATCGAGGACGGCGCGCTCTCGTAGGTCGTCCCGCCGCGCTTCAGGTCCTCGTACGTGTACGCCTCGCTGTCCGTGTCGGTCTCGTTGGCCGCTCCGTCGTGACCGTCGGCGACGGCCCCGCCGACGGCGACGAGCGGCACCACGAGCGACACGACGAGCAGCGTCGCGAGGAGTGCTCGCTTCACGCGAGTACCCCCGCGAAACATCCCGCCGAGATCGCCTCGACGGTCACTCTCGCGCCGGTTGCGAGTACCTCGAACGCGCCGGTGACGATCTCGGCGGCGACCATGCTACGCCGCCCTCCCCTGACGGTTCCCGATCCACATCATCGACACCGTCATGAACACGATCAGGAACGCGATTCCCAGCGTCGCCGGCCGCACGTCGAGATAGACGCCTGCGAAGCTCAGTCCGCCGTACAGGAGCATCCCGACGAGGTACGGCACCCCACCGAGTAGCTCGTTCAGCGCTGTTGCGAGCCCGAGCAGCTCGCCCGCGACGGTTACGCCGATCCCGGCGAAGCCGAGCAGCAGCGCTCGGGCCCCCGAGAGGAACCCGCCCGTCGCGTTCTCCGCGCGATCGGTGACGCGTTCGACCGTCTCGACGCGGTCGTCGGCGTCTCGCCCCTCGTCGACAGCCCAGTACGCGATCAGCGCGAACAACGTCGCGCCGATCACCCACATCCAGTTCTCCGCGAGCAGCGAGAGGATCTCGGTCGGCACTACCGACCACCCCCTGCCCGCCGGCGATTCGTCTTGCTCTGTGTGTCTCGTGTCATAGTTCGTCCTCGATCGTATCCGTCGAACTGTTCACCAGCCGCAGGAGGTACAGCGGCCCCGCGATCGCGACGATCGCGAGGAACACCGGCTTGAGAATCGATAGCCCCGGGAACACCTGGGGGAGCGTGAACGCCGCGATCGACGAGCCCGTAAACAGGCTCGGCGCCGCAGCGTACAGCGCCGAGCCGAGCGCGAACACGAACTCCGGGTTCAGGACGCTCCCGAGGGCGGCAAACGCACTCGCTGCCGCCGAAACCGGGTGTGTGAGTACCTCCGTCGTCTTGTCTCTGAGTTTTCCCATCTGTGATCACCCGAATAGGAACGTCTCGACCCCGGACACGCCGGGGATCGCGTCCGCGATCGCTCTCGTCCCGCGGATCAGGACGAACACGGTGACGACCGCCTCGACGGCGAACACCACCAGCAGGATCAGCCCGTCGACAGGGCCCGACACCGACGGCGTGATCGCTCCCGCGATGAACAAGCCCACGTCGACGTAGGCGCCGTACACGAACTCGATCAGGTCGAGCCCGTACGACGCCAGCGCGGGGAGCAGATCGGCGAGTCCCCACACGGACTCCTCGCGCGAAAAGCCCGGCTCGGAGCCCTGAAACAGCGTGAGGACCGCTCCGTACGCCGTCGCAGCGATCCCGAGGATCGTCTTCACGATCGGCCGGAACACAGCTCCCCGGACGAGCGCCAGGAACCCCGACCGAGAGCTCGGGAGCCACGACGGCAGCACCGGCCCGCCGCCGCCACTCTCCGAGCCGGCCGAACTCGTCGAGCCGGCGCTTCCCTCCGTGTCCGAGATCCCGAGCTCGTCAGCCACGGTACCACCACACTGCGAGTGCGAGCACTCCCATGCCGGCGAGCACGACGATCAGGTTCAGCGGCAGCGAGAACGCGCCCGCTTGGAACGGATCCCATGCGTCCGCGACCTCGGCCTGCAGGCCGTCGAGCAGCGCGTTCACGTTCGACGTGAGCGCCTCCGCGTAGCCCCGTAGCAGCAGATCGATCGCCGCCCCGCCGCTCAGGACGACGCCGACGAGCCCCTGCAGCAGTGCGTACAGCCCGCCTCCCACGAGGCCACCGCCGAGCGCGCCGACCGCGATCTTGTTGTTCTCGGTGAGGAACCGATCGGCGAGTACGCCGACGTTGATAGCGCCACCGCCGCCGCCCTGATCCCGTTCAGCCACGCTGCCACCTCACGAGATCTCCAGTTCGAGACTGCTGCGGGCGGCTGGCGGTCATGCTACGCTTCGCCCTCCTCCTCGGTCCCGGTCCCCAGCGAGTCGGTGAACGTCCCCGGAACGAAGTCCGAGGACCACGGCTGCCGGAGGTACAGCGCCACGATCGCGAACGACCCCAGCACGACGACCGTGCCGATCGGCAGCCCGAGGAACTCGAACTCCGCGATCGACTGCGCGGACGCCTCGCTTCCGGCGATCACCACGCCGAGCGGGGAGACGATGAACGCCTCTCCCGCCGCCTCGGTGATGTTGACGAACAGGTCGATCGGGACGATTAGGACTTGAGTGAGCGCCTGCACGCCGAGGATGAGACTCGACGACAGCGCCAGCAGCCACCCGCCGATGCCCTGTTTGGCGATCCCGGTGAGTCCTCGGCCGCGCGCCTTCTCGATCAGCGTGAGCGGCTCTGCCTGCGACATCTTACTTCCCCATCGCCCACTTGCCGCCGAACAGCGCGCCGACGGCGGCCGCGATGCCACCAAGCCACTGTCCAACGATTGGGATGTTCGAGAGCCACCCGCCCGATTCACCAGCGTACTGCCCGGGAGCCGCGCCGCTCGACGCCGGGAACGTGTCCTTCTCGGAGGCCGTGACGAGGTACTCGTAGTGGATCGCGAGTTCCTGGCCCGGCTGGATCGTCGAGTCGAGCGTCACCTCGTCGCCCTGCGAGTCGTAGCTCGACTTCACGCTCGACCACGAGGAGATCTCCTCGAACTCGGTGTCGGAGACGCCCTCCGCGTACTCGACGGTCTCGTACCGGCTCGACGGTCGCTCAACCGTGTCGGTCAGCTCTGCGTTCGAGTAGCTCACGTCGTACGCGCTCGGCAAGCTGAGCCGGTAGTACACGTCGACGATGAACTCGAAGCCGGGGTACACGCCCGAGTCACCGCGGTCGTCGGTGAACTCGATCCGGGCGTCCGTCTCGGTTTCGAGCGACGACGCGTCGAAGATCATCGCGACCTCTGACCCTGCGATCGTCGCGTTCGAGAACGTCTCGCCGAGCGTGTCGTAGCCGGTCACCCAGTAGGTCCCGCTCGGCTCGGTGATCGTCCGCGTGTCGTCTTTCTCGCCGTCGTCGTCGGTGTCGACGCGTTGCTCGCCGAGCGTGTACTCGCCGAGCTTCTCGGCGTTGATCACCGACAGCGACACGTCGGCGTCGCCGTCCATCACGACGATCTCGACGGACGCCATGTTGTCGAACTCGCCGTCGGAGCCGCCGACGGTCGTCGTGTCCATCTTGCCGAGCTGGTGCTGCAGGACGTAGCCCTCACCAGTCGCGTTCGCCAAGACGTGGTCGGCGTCCGTCGAGTTGTCCGGGTCGATCACGGCGGTCTTGTAGTCGCCGTCCTCGTCGACGATCCGAACCTCGACGTGTGCGCCGGCGTCCAGCGTGTTCACGTCGGCGAACAGCTGCAGCGAGCGCTTGTTCTCGTCAGAGTCGATTGACTCCGAGAGTGTGTACGTCGCCGTCGCCGAGTTACCGTCAAAGAACGAGCCGTTCGTCGCGACGTTCAGCGCGTCCACGTCGGGCGCGGTCGTCGTGTTCGAGACGGAGACGCCCGTCTCGGTCGACCACTCGTCGGCGTGCAGCGCCGAGTGGCTCTCGTTGTACCGCGGGAACGCACCCGCATCCTCGAACGCGATGTCGGTAGCGGTGATCCCGACCGGGTTCGCCTCCGAGTCGTTCACGCGGGCGTCCGGTGTCTTCACCTCACCGTCGTCACCCTCGTACTCGACGGTGTCCCACCCGACTTGGTGGGTGTCCTTTTCGAGTGTCACCTCGACGCCGGGGTTCTGCACCGCGTCGCTCTCGTAGTTGATCTGCGTCGGATCGTTGATCGTCATCGCCGCCTGGGCGAGCGCTCCGCCCGAACTGGCGACGAGCAGTACCACCATCGCGAGCGCCGCCGCTCGCTTGCTGAATAGCTCGTTGAAGTTCATGTGTCATCGCCGCTTTCCGGGCGGCGAGTCCGTGTTCCTCCGTCCGTTGCGAGCTCGGTCTCGCGGTCGCGCGTCGGCGCCGCGGTGCCGAGTTCCTCCCACGCGATGTACGCCCACAGCGGGAGCGGCAGCAGCGACGCCGCTGCCGCGAGTAGTCCGCCGTCGAGCAGCACCGACAGCGTGAACGACAGCGAGACGATCGACGTGACGATCACCGCGCCGAGGAACCGAACGCGCTCCTCCGCCGTCGTGCTCACGCGTCGCCGACCTCCGTTGTCGAGTAGTCCTGCCAGCGCACCTCGGACTCGACGCGATCGGGTTCGACCTCGTCGACCGACCACGAGTCACCGTCGCGGACGCGTTGGGCGTGCTCGGGACAGTACCGGCCGGCTGGTGCGCCGGACATCCCGGGCTCGATCTCGTCGTCTGCCGGTGGCTCGACGACGGTCACGGTCGGCAGCTCGTCGCAGCCGGGCCACGGGCACTCGCTCACAGGTCGCCCCCCAGCGGCTTCGGATGCCCCTGAAACGGTTGCTGGATCGGGTCGTGCTCGTGTTGCGACTCCGTCGGCCACGTCTCGATCGCCTTCGCGCTCGGCGTGATCGGCGGCCGGTTGTCGGGATCGGGTTCGCTCTCGCCGGCGCCGATCACCGCGTCGAGGGCGTCGCCGAGTGCCGACAGGAGTCCTTTGACCACCTCCCCGAGCGTCCGCGAACTCACGCTCGACCTCCGACGAGATCGCCGACGTGCTCGTCGACGCGTGCTACGTCGCCGAGCGTGAGGTCGAGCCCCGGCTCGCTGGGGCGCTTGATACGATGCTCCTCGAAACCGTCGTCGGTGCCGCCTCGTGGCGGCGGGGTGTCCGATCCCATGCTTTGTTCGGCCGGTAGGGCGGCCGATACAGCGGGAGACCTGACGCCCGTACTAGAACCTCAGCAGAAGATCCATACAATGGCACTCTGAGAGTAGGCGCGTTCGCTCCGCACGGGCCCTTTATTAGCAGTGGTCAGGTCGCGTCGAGTATGCGACAGCTCAGAAAGCGCGGGAAAAGCGGTGTGGTGACGCTCCCGAAGTGCGGGCTCGAACGTGACGGCGTTCTCAACGAGGACGGCGCGATTCCGGGCGAGCAGAACGTCGTGGTCGATCGGCTCGGGCGGCGCGTCTACCTCGTGCGGCTCGTCGACGACGCGCAGGTCCCCGACCCGTTGGAGACCGAGGTCGTCGAGCGACTCGCCGCACAGCGGCTCATGGAGCAGGACGCGTTCGGACAGCCGCGGACGGCGGACTGATCTGTATTATACAGTTCTAATTAGTCATCAATAACTCAGCGAACCGGTCAGAATAATAAGCCGTAGAGCTAATAAATAACCCAGATATCATAATTATGATGAGAAATACATAGTACCAGAAAGATCCGACCGAACCAGATACCGTAGCGCTTACTCCATAAATTGCGAATATCAAGCAATTAACAAACATTATGATCGAATATGTCGTCATATATGATTGAAACTGAACTGATTTTCTATTTTCAGAGATCCACTTAGAGTACGATTCGACTAGTGCATTCTTCATTTCATCAGCAGTATCAATTTCTACTTGAAGCATACCTGCATTGACTCCGAGTACCTTTGATCCACTCAAGAAACTTATCGCTGCTGTTACAATAGAACCTAGGAGTAGGAACAAGGCTAGAGCATTTGGTATATTGATGAATTCGGTAACTGAAGCGTTTATCGACGGTACGACTGAAAATGCTGTGAAAATCGCCGCGAGTGCTGTCAAGTTGAATTGTAAGAGTCTAAATGCTTTATCTTCATTGGAATTAGCCACTTGTAATTGATTATTGACCGTGAAGCGTGCCTCATCCAGTTTTTGTCCACTAATTTCTTTTGTGTCTTCTTCTTCTTCTTTTTCTTTTGTCACAATCTCTGATTGGGCTCATCGTACATATTATTTCGGTGGAAATACGCAGCGAATGATCCTTGGTGAGAGTATTGAACCGGTCATTGGACAGACCTGAGTCTGGCTATACTGCGTTTCTGTTTACTGGATGGCCCCCAACGCCCATCATCGTGTTGACGCTACAAGCCTTAGTCCGGTTTCAAATCACTCTATCGAGAATATGTAAGGAAATAGAATATTCTATTGTGGCTCTGGCACCTGTTCCATTACTTCGAACGGGGGCTCCATCACAACTTCCCATGTCGGTGAGTCCGAGCCAGGTTCTCCCCTCCAGTATTTGCGAGCGTTAGATATCAGGATATTCAGACACCAGGACATCTTCGTTTGAAGATTCTGACCGTACCTGAACTTTATCCTTAATCCGAGGCGGCCACTCAAGATTCATTGTCTCGCCTACTTCCAACTCCCCGTGTCCGTCAATGTGGTAGAATTGTTCTTTCGCCATTTGGATACCCCGTACTAACGGCGAACAGTAGTTCGTCTTTGTTTACAGAGCTACACGACTGTCAAACAGGATTGGGTGCAAGATACTTGACTTATCCTTGATCATTTGACGATATGCGATTCAAGACTGCCTTCGTGAGTGTAGGGTTGGTATTGGTGGCGTTCTGGGCCGTATCCGAGGTAGGGGCCCCAGTGGCCTCTGCACGTAACAAGATAGCACTTCCACTGATCAATAGTTGTCCGACAGTGTTGGCTGGAGAGATTAGCGGAATTTCTGGTATAGTTCCAGTTCTTGAGTGTGGTGCCGGAGCCGTCCTGATCGTAGTGATTCCAGGGGCGATAGGTATCGGCCTGCGGACCGGTCCGTGGTAGGCGAGAGGTTTTACAGAGACGGGGGACTGTCAAACTCGACCGCGCTGACCCCCTCCACACGGGCCGTATTTAGGTCTCGCTGGAAACTCGTTTTACTGTCAGCTATGGCATGGACAAGAGAACCCCTCACAGAATCCGAGCTCGACAAGTTGCTCGCGGCCGCCGACGAGCGAAATCTCGACCACCAGGTGGCGATCTACACGCTCGCTCACACCGGGATGCGAGCCGACGAACTCGCGCACCTTCGCGACGGCTGGATCGACTGGCAATCCGAGCGACTCCGGGTGCCCCCCACCGAAGGCGAGTGGTCGCCGAAGACTGAGCACTCCGCGCGGACGATCCCGCTGAAGCACCCCGGCACAGTGCGACGGCTTCGTGATTACTTCAGCTATCACGAAGCGTACGACGCTACTCGTCAGACCGTCACGAACCGCGTGAAGCGTGTGGCCGCCGAGACCGACCTCCGCAAGAAGATCACGCCACACGTCCTCCGGCACACCTACGGGACGTTGATCGCGGCGTGGGGTGCGACGCCACAATATATCCGGCAGACAATGGGTCACGCCGATCTATCGAGCGCGAACGATTACCTGCAGTACGCAGGGACGCAGTTAGACGCAGAAGCCGAGGAGCTATGGTAGCCATACTTTGACCAGGCTCTTTTATCTTAGCCAACTGAGGTCCTGGCAGACGATGCCTCAAGCAATTTGTACATACAAAGCCCATATGTCGGACCCGTCCAACTGGCATGGGGAGGCGCCATCGGACTGGCTATTGGTAGATACGCAACCAGGTCAAGATGCCACTCCGGATCACCGGTTAGAAGTTGAATCCTGGGAATGTCCGCATGACGCCTTTGAACACCCTTCACGAGGGACGTTACCAACCTGTATCTTTCATACACCTCCCCACGAGCTCCCTGATAATATAGACGAAGGTGAAGCTCTTCTCGAGGCGCTCGATAGAGCGACTGAAGCCAGGGATACAGAGATTACCCGGAGAAGGAAGCAATTTATTGGGGCCAATTTTGGCAACCTCGAAATTGCTGCGGGAACGACTATAGCTGCGGACGATGATTACCCGATTCGACTCACGCACGCCCGCTTCAGTGGCGATGTTGACCTGAGCGGAGTTCGGATCGAACCGAGTCTCGACGCACGGGGGTGTGGATTCGATAGTCGGTTTTCAAACGTTGACTTCTCGCAGACTAAGTTCTGTACCGACGATCGGGTTACATTTCGTGAGAGTGTTTTCGATGTGGCGACTGTCGATTTTAATCGCGCCGAATTTGATGTTGGTCGATCTGTTATTTTCACTGAGAGTGAGTTCGGCTCTCGAACGGTCGTCGATTTCTCATTGTCAGAATTTGATGTTGGAGGTACTGTCCACTTCGGTAATGTGGACTTCGGATATCGGATGATCCATTTCGATCAGACAACCTTCAACAGCGGCACAGGGACGATCTTCTGGGATGCTGAGTTTCCCGACGATACTAGATTTCACTTCCCCAATAGCACATTCTCAGGCGAGGGTGACATCTACTTTAGGGGATTGTCGTTCGAAGGGGAGAGCGACATCGCATTCAATAGTGCCACATTCGATGTCGAAGGAGACGTGTCATTCGCTGAAACGACGTTCGGGCCAAAGTGCCAAGTAACATTTGAAGGGGCCGATTTTATAGGTCAGACTATCTCAAATGGCAATTTCGAAGGTGCCAATTTCACACGAGTGAAGTTCATAGAAGCCAATATCTCTAACTGTAGTTTTTACGGCGCTGACATAGATGGAGCGCTTTTCGGGAATTCATTTATCGATGAGACTGTCGATTTTCTTTCGATTAGAGACGATACCCCGAATCGCCCCTCACGCGTAGACGCAGATCCCAAATTCGACACCGAGGCACAATCGGGTCTGTATCAATATATCGCGGCTATTCGATCCTACCTCCCACTCAGGCCTCAAACCTCCGCAGGGACTGAGTTGGAGAACGATGAGGATGGTAGGGATGACGCCACTCGTCGATATCAGAAAGCCGCACGGCAATACCATCTCATCGAGACAATTGGCCGAGATAACTCTCTGCCAACATTGCAAGCAATCGGATTCGTGCGACGGCAAGATATGCACCGCCAGCGATACGCTGAACAGGCGGCAGCGGCACCAAGTCTAGCTCTCCGACGGTGGGCTAAGTGGGTACGTGCTTCGACTGCCCGACTTGTCTTGCTATATGGAGAAAGCCCGTGGCGTATCCTGATTACAGCACTTTCGTTCGTGTTTGGCTATGCTATTATGTACTCACTCAGCGGGCTCCGCGTTACAGACACCGGTCAAATTCTCCATGCTTCTACCATCGGGGACATCCCAGTGGTCTTTCCCCAAGCACTGTATTTTAGCACCCTCACATTCACGACACTCGGATTTGGGAATTACCAACCAGTTGGCTGGGGTCGCTGGGCGGCGATCTCCGAAACTGCCCTTGGCGCAATCTTAGCTGCATTGCTGGTGTTTGTCCTCGGGAGACGGGCTGCGAGATAGATTCTCTATGTCTTGCACACCGGTCGTAACCGAAAATGGAGGGAACATCATTCATTTCGATTCATTATTTTTGTGCACTGACCAGATTAGGCAATCCTCTAATTCGGCACAGCGACGTGCTGCATTCTCGTCCTGTATTCAGCACGGTTCCGACAAATTATCAATAAACGAGACTCCAATAGATCCGGTGTCTGCTACGCACCGACAGTTACGCACATGAAGAACCGATGTCTTGACCGACCTGGGCAAGAACTACAGTTCACGACCCAACTACCTGACTCGCTTCTGCTGAGATCTTCAGACGCTGATTGTTTAATGAGGTTGTGCTGATTACAGGGCGCGAATGAATCAGTAGCGCTGGCCACGCACAGAACCCGAATTAGGCGGTTGTGGACTCAAATACGGGTTCTGGTTCGGTTGGTTGAGTTGCGTCACAGACGCGAATGCGACCGTCGGAGCGGACGAACACGTTCCACGTGTCTACCTGGAAACTGAGGAGGGTATCACCGCCTGTGCCCCTGTCAGAAGAATCAAACAGCGTGTTGAGAGCGTCCGGGTCAACGTAATCAAACAGCGGGGGGATATCGGTTGGATCAACACCGGCAGCGTCCGCCAGAGCCCTTACAATAGCGTCTGTAGCGGAACGATCACTCTCAGAGTCGTATTTCGTATCAACAACCGGTGTACATACACAGTAGACGGACATGTTACCCTGCATAGACATGTCACACCAACATCCCCTCTCGGAAAGTGTTGTCGTGATTATCTGAGTTACAGTCGATCTCAGTCTGGATTGACCGCAACCGGGTCAGAATATATCACTTACTGAGGATTTCAACAGAGCCGGTGACTTCCAACTCTGCAAATGTAAAACCGGTTAGAATTGATTCCTTGCTGGGTAAAGAAGATGTTTTCAGCAAATCGGGACGGATTATACAGGTAGTTTCTGATAAATGTGGGCTGAGATTATCGACTATTCACTCCGGTGAATAACAGCAAGTGAAATGACAATCAGCGCCACAACAGCAACGATAACTCCGAAGCCCGGTGCTGAACCGCTAGAGGTATTCTGAACGTCACTCTGTTCTTGCACCTCAGGGTCACGGGGTGCATAATCTTTGGAGTCTATTACACCATCTCCATCACTGTCTTGTACATCATCTCCAGAATCAACCTCATCCTCAGTCGGAGATGATTCAGAATTCTCCGTGCGGTCACTAGCCGTATCCGTCGGTATGGTTGTCGGAACTGGAGTAAACGTGGACGTTGGAGCTGGTGTGGATGTTGGAGTTGGAGCTGGTGTGGGAGTTGGTGTGGGGGTTGGTGTGGGGGTTGGTGTGGGAGTTGGAGTTGGAGCTGGTGTAGATGTGGGTGTGCTCGCTTCCGTGGGTTCGGCTGTGCTTGTTGTCTCGGAGCTCCCTGTACCTACGGTCACCGTCCACGGGAGACTCGACCCATCAGGGAAACCACCAACACTGAAGCTCAAAAGGCCATCCTCTTCGACTGTAACCCGATTGGACTCACTAGTTCCCTCGTCATTCCTAAGCGAGATATCCCCGCCAGGATAGTCCACATGTGTATATACGGAGTCTCCAGCATCCTTCGACAGTTTCAGATAGACCACTTGGCCCTCCGAGACAGGGACCACGAAGAGATCGCGATCATCGACCGAACTCACCTGTCCAGAATGACTACCGAATGATTCCTCGGGTGTTTCAGTGTCATACCATTGGTCGCGTTCTCCCGAATCTTCCGCAGTGATCGTCCACGGAAGGCTCGACCCATCAGGGAAACCACCAACACTGAACCTCACAAGCCCATCTTCTTCGACGGTAATCCTTCTGGATGGACTGGTTCCCTCGTCATCTCTGAGTGAGAAATCTCCGCCAGGATAGTCCACATGTGCATATACAGATTCTCCGGCATCTTTCGACAGTTCGAGGTTCAGGACTTGCCCTTTTGAAACAGGGACCACGAAGAGATCGCGATCATCGACCGAACTCACCTGTCCAGAATGACTACCGAATGATTCCTCGGGTGTTTCAGTGTCATACCATTGGTCGCGTTCTCCCGAATCTTCCGCAGTGATCGTCCACGGAAGGCTCGACCCATCAGGGAAACCACCAACACTGAACCTCAATAACCCATCTTCCTCAACGGTAATTCGTCTGGACGAACTAGTTCCTTCGTCATCTCTGAGTGAGAAATCTCCGCCAGGATAGTCCACATGTGCATATACGGACTCTCCAGCATCCTTCGACAGTTCGAGATTCAGAACTTGTCCTTTTGAAACAGGGATCACGAAAAGATCGCGATCATCGGTCGAACTCACCTCTCCGGAGTAAGTTCCAAGAGACACCTCCTTGGGGTCGTCATCTGGCCAGTCGTCCGACTGAGCTGTTGCCAGGCCACTGATACTGACGGCAGCGACGATGGTGAAGACTAAGAGTAGGACTTTTAGTTTGTCTCTAGTCATGTAAGAAACTGATATGTAGTTAGAATATAAAATTAGGCATCTACCGTCGCCGACAGGAGGAAAGAGATCTGTGAAACCAAGCTGAGTATGGTAATATGTGATTGAAATTAGATTGGGGCCGATGTGCAGTCTGTATTCGCCATGCAGCAGAAACCGACCACAGAATGAGATAGCCAACAGAGCTTTTCAATCAGTGGCCACCAGCCATCTTCGCTGACTCAGATTCCAATGGAATTACCCGGTGTTGTGGGGGTAGAGTGAATTCATCGGCCCGGAACGATCCCTCTGGATTAGAACGAGTGAGTCAACCATATCTGAACAAGTGCCCTCACTCAGTGGGGCTCGGGAGTGGCTAGTCTCAGAATCACATATAAACGACCAATGCGCGGTGGATCAGGTGTTCAGCGTGGTCGGTCTCGGTCGGGGGCAAAACCGAACACTACAGCGCACGGGTAACTGTCTCAGATGTTCAGTTTTGGGGAAGGACGATCGTGCTCATGCACCCCCGCGCGGTCATGCCAGAACACCGATCCACGATCTTTCAGTCGTTTCACTTCCGCAACTCGACTGGTACTTCGGGTATTAAATCCTCTCACACGGAAACCGCAAGACGACCCTGACCATTCGCCTCGAATAGCACCCGGATATCCTCGTGTTTCACTTCCGCCGAGCATGGATGGCTCGCGACTATACGTCCAGTAATCCACTCTTGGTGTATGCAACGCGACTGTTCGAACGGTGGGGTCGAGTTACCGTCGCTCCAACCGGGAGTAACACTACTCGACATCGACTCGTCTCTTGGCGTCGAGCCGCTGTGTGCGGTCGTCCTCGATCATTTGCTCGGGGAGTCTGGGCGAGCATTTTGGGTTGACGCCGGCGGCCACGCCCGAACCCGCACGCTTCACCGGCTCGCCCCTCATTCGAGATATCTCGACCGCATTACGGTCGGGCGGGGATTCACGGCCTATCAGCACGCTTCCTTACTGGACCGACTCCCGCGGATCGTCTCGAATAGCACCCTCGATAGGGATCAGCCAGCACTCCTCGTTGTGCCAGGTATGGACCGACTCTATCGAGAGGACGATATCTCTCGGGAACAAGCGCGTGATCTCCTCGTTCGCCGACTCGCGACACTCGCCGGCATCGCTCGGGAACGCAACGTTCCCGTTGTTCTCACCCGGTCACGCGAGGATGAATTGAGCGAGCCGCTCGTGGCCGCCGCTCGCGAGACGCTGACCTGTCAGGCAACGAAGTTCGGCCCGCGGTTCACCGACGAGAAGGGCGGAGACGAGACGCTGGTTTACCACCTCGGGGACGGCTGGATGCAAACCACGCTCGCGTTCTGGCAGGAGATCCTCCAACACCGTGCCCGGGCCGCCGGCGCTCTGGTCGACGAGAACGGTCCCACGGCAGACACACCCAGTACCGTCCCGAACCCGTCGACACCGGTCACACCGGAGGGGTGGTAACTATGGGACGGACGAATCCGACGTTCCGTGATATTCTCTCACGGATGGAGGACGAGTGGGGAGACTTCCGGCGCGCACTCCGTCGACGCCACCAACCGCTGTTCGATCGGCTGTGGACTTACGCGAGAGAACACGCCGACGCGGCAGGCCACCTGAATCACCCTGACCGCCTCGCGCCGGTACTCGTCAGCATCGACATCGAACAAGAGGACCGGATCGACGAACTCGAACGTCGAGTCACGGAACTTGAGGCGGAAGTCAGGGACGAGAGAGAGACTCCGGACCGGCCGCCTGAGGTGTCTGTCACCGACGAGGAATAGCACAGTATGGTACTCGCGATCGACTACGACGACGAATCGGTTATCGAGTGGCGGCTGTCGGAGGACGGTGTCGATCGGACCGTCGTCGATGATTATCGGCCCACGTTGTTCTTCGGATCCCCTGTCTCAGAGTTGTACGGTCGTGACGGAGGTCCGGATCCGGATCCGAAATTGGCGAAGCGCGGCGCGATTCCAGAATCACTCCGAGATCTGCGGTCATTTCTCGACGGACAGGACGCCGTTGCGAACATTGAGATCGACGTGTGGCGGCAGACGTTTCGATCGAGCGCGCGGCCGGTTCTTCGTGTGGATTGTCGACGGGTTGGAGACATCCGTTCGGTTGCTCGGCGGATCCACCAATTCGGAGATCCCGACGAACACACCTGTTACAACGTCGACCTCACCCGACAACTACGGTACACGCTTAAAACCGACACCGAGGCGGCTCCAGATACCTCAGTCCGCGACCTCCGTACACTCCGTATCCAGTTTCCGGCTCACGAGTCGGGTATCTCCGCCTTGGGACAGCTCCAGATCGACGGGGGAGAAATCGGGTCGTCTCCAAAGGAGGTCGCGGAAACGGTCGAACACCGCATTTCATCTGTCGATCCCGATGTTCTCGTCGTTGACACCGCTCGCGTCGTCCCGTTGCTTTTCGAGGCGGCCGCAGAGTACGGGCTGGAGCCGTACTCCCTTGGTCGCGAACCGGGATTCACACAGTTGGCCTCCGAATCGACGTACACGAGCTATGGACGGGTCGGTCACTCCCCTGCCCGGTATTCGGTTCCGGGGCGCGTGATTCTGGACAGAGCGAATACGTTCTTCTACAGCGAATCGGGCCTCGACGGGTGTCTTGACCTCGTTGAACGCGCGGGGTTGCCGTTACAAGAACTCGGGTGGGCCTCGATCGGGCGCGTGTTGACGGCCATGCAGATCCGCGAGGCCCGGTCCTGTGGAGTTCTCGTTCCGTGGCGGGCGTGGCGACCCGAATTCTTCCGTTCCGCCTCGACGCTGGACACCGCCGACCGAGGCGGGACGACACTCGCGCCCGAGGTCGGCGTCCACGAGGATGTGTACGAACTCGACTTCGCGTCGATGTATCCGAACATCATCCGCGAATACAACATCTCGCCGGAGACGGTCCGATGCGGCTGTTGTGACAACGAAGCGGTCCCGAAGATCGGGTATTCGATCTGCGTACGAGACGGCTATCTTCCGGACGTTCTCGGGCCGCTCATCGACGGGCGGAGCGATATCAAGCGCCGGATCCAGGAGACGGACGACCCTGAGGAACGGGCGACCCTGGAGGCGCGATCCTCAGCGATCAAGTGGATCCTCGTGTCCTGCTTCGGATATCAGGGGTTCTCAAACGCCAAGTTCGGTCGGATCGAGTGTCACGAATCGATCAACGCCTTCGCTCGCGAGATCCTGCTGGACGCGAAAGCCGCACTCGAAGAAGGAGGCTGGCGAGTCCTTCACGGAATCGTCGATTCGATCTGGGTGACGCCCGCACCCGAGGTCGCCGAGAGTGATCGACGACCACTCGACGATATTGCAACGGAGGTTTCTGAGGCGACCCGGATCGAATTGGAGTATGAGGGGGGTTTCGACTGGGTCGCGTTCTGTCCACGTCGCGGGGGCGACGGGGGGGCGCTGACACGGTACTTTGGCCGTCGTCAGGGCGTCGAGTATCCCGACGAAGGACTCGGAGACGCGGTGAAGACGCGTGGGATCGAATCGCGACAGGACGACACCCCGACGTGGATCGCGCAGCTCCAGTCCACGTTGATCCGGACGCTCGATCGGACCCACGACGCGGAGGCGGTCGTATCGGAACTCGCGACGTGGCTCGGACGGCTGGAGCGAGAGGAAGTCCCGCCGTCCGATTTATTGATTACGCAACGCGTGTCGAAGCGTGCCGAACAATACCGTCACGAGACGGTGACCGTGGCTGCGTTGAAGCGCGCGAAGTGGAAGGATTGTGCATTAGCGGCGGGCCAGCGGGTCGAGTATCTGGTGTTCGACGACGACGCTCGCGGGCTGGGGCGGGTCCGGCTGAGTCACGAGGAACTGCGTGGGTATGATACGGCCTGGTATCGGAAGCAAGCGATTCGGGCTGCCGAGAGCGTGTTGTCGCCGCTGGGATGGGACCGTGAGCGGATACGGAGAACGCTGGTGGGATATCGAGATAGCCGGTTATCTGCATTCGAGTAGGATTTGTTCAATTTCGGGGTTGCCTTGAGCCGACGCCAGACACCGTGCATTGCTCCAATAACAGGCCATCCTACGCCCAGATCAAGATCTTGCGGGTAGTTCATATATCAGTGAGTAAGTCCATTTAATATGTTGTAATCTATGGGGAATGTTGTGCAAAGTAATCTCTCGAGTATCTTCGATTCTTACAGTCTGTATGCGAAGGCGTTTCCTGGCATTTCCTTTCTTACACTCAGCATCCTGTCTCTTCCAACAGGGAGTCTATCTGGCACTGACACCTCGCCTGGCGCACTTCTGGCTGTAACCGTACTGATTGTCTTCGTGTTTGGCTTTGCTGTTGGTCAAGCAATTCACACTATCTCAGTTTACATTGAGTCGACGATATATCTATCAATGCGAGCGTATTGGAACTCAATCATCACCGCAAAGAATGTTTTAAATAGTGCGGTCAGTGGGTATTTTGATGATCAAACAGATGAAGAATCTAGTGAGTCGGGTTCAAATAACAATAATGGTAAACAGGACGACCCATCGGACCTATATGTAGTACTTTCCTTGGCGGTGTTGATTGTACCTATTGTAGGTACCTTGGCATATGGAGTTGCGACCGGTAGATACGAACTTTTCTTTTCTTACAGCTTAGGTTATGTCTTAGCCGCAATTGGGCCAATTGAGTCTCTGCGTGACTGGTTTAGTAAAGTCCTGACACCACACAGAAACCAGTTCAAGAATCGTTTTAAACAGGATAGACCACTCAATGAGTCATTCAAGCAGTCGATAGAGTCACAGGTTTCTTGGTTGGATAGTAATGACGGGAATATGGTTTATACTTCGGCAATGAGCATACTAGAGTCGGGAGAATCAAGTCGAGCTAACCTTTTCCAAGCAATTTTCTCATTTTCTAGGAGTATGTGGGTAGTATTATTTTCATTCTCTGCTTATCAAGTTATCATTGGTACAGCGTCTTACGATTTGACTTGGAGAGAAAGCAAGTATACGCTTCTACAGTCGTCACCGGAGTACACACCAATTATTATAGATCTGATAAACACTGATCTCGGGAGCGAATACTTCGGTGCGTTTCTCTTTGTCTTTGGTGTCCTCTTCTTTTACAGCGAGGGAGAATACAAGAATCTGTTCTCAGAGTACATTATGGTCGATATGTTAGTTGAATTGAATAAAAAGTAAAATTCTATATTCACTTCCGCATAGATCTTCTGTCTTCTGTATAATTGAACGACTATCTGGGAATCGCAAGACAATTGAGTCTTCCAGCTACGATAAGCCGTTGGATTGTTCGGGTTTTGTTTCCACTGAGCACGGACGGCTCGCGACTCTATTCCCAGTAGTCCAGCTACACTCGGGTTCAATGGGGCCTCACCGACATCTAGCGCCGATGGCACTCATGCTACTGGATTTTTGTTGGCCTTACCTTTGGCAGCTGGAAATTGTACCTCGATTAGACAGTCGTCGATGAATTTTACACCCATTCGTCGATGGGTTACTATCAGTCCCGCAAATCGTGACGGTGGATTGATTAGATGCGTTGCTCACGGCCGGTTATGGATCGAAGAAAAGTTCTCTCACTCGTCGGCGCGTCTTCTCTCGCCAGCCTCGCAGGGTGCAACACGATTCGTGGCGCCGTCCGCTCCGGTCCGCCCTATTTCGAGGATGTGGAAATATCCGGTCCAGAGGAAGCGAATGCCGGAGAGGACTTCGAGCTCGAAGTGAGCGCGAAGAACACCGGAGGTCGGACTGGAACATTCAGTACTACTCTGACGATCGGTGAAGGTGCTTTCAGCATCGATGAGAACGTGACTATCGAGGAGATCCCGATCACAGAGACGAAGTCAACAACTGTCGGCCCAACATTCATCGGGTACACCGGTGAGTATTCATTCCGGATCACCGACTACGACGCATCTCACGAGATCGAGATCACGACGGTAAATGCTGATCTCGGAGAACAGGTTGCTATCGGCGACCTCACACTGTCCGTGTCAAACCCGCGGCTCGTAGAATCGTTCCTCCAAGAGGAATTCGATGAGACGGAGGTTGTCAGCCCAGACAACGGTATCTACGTGGCGGTTGATCTCGCCGTTGAAAATCCAGATGGTGAGTCCGATCCAGCGCTACGTGCATTCGAGCTTGATGACGAGGTTGCTCAGTCACAGGCACTGTTTCCGGACGACGACTCGGCTGTTACGTATCGCGATGCACAACCCGGAGAGACAGGGTATGTCGTGTTCGATGTGAGCCGAGATCTCGCTGGAGATGCTTTTTCGTTCTACCGTTCGTTGGGCGATTCAGAGACGCCGGAGATCAGCTGGTCTCTTGGAGAGCTCCCGACCCCGAACACCTCGACGGTTGGTGTTCTCACACCCAGCAGCGCAGAACTGGACGCAGAATATCCGGTTATCGTCGAATTCGAGAACACTGGGGAGGGAGACGGGTTCTACAACGCCATTCTCGAACGGCGGATCGGGACAGAAGACGAGTCCGGCGCGTGGGAGCAGATCGCTACGATCAGTGAGTCGGTCAGCGCCGAATCTACGAAAGAAGTCGAGTTGTCCGATTCGGCCAATGTACTCACTGACCGTAAATATCGGGTTCGTGGGCCGGATGGGGCCAGCGGACGGGACGAGATCGATATCAAACCAGTATCGAGAGACTTCGGCGAGAGCTACGCGTTCGGTGATCGGTGGGAAGTCACCGTTGAGACACTCTATCCGCAGTTCGTTCAGTCGATCACAGTCGGTAAAGGCTACTCCGAAGAGACGTACACAGCTGACTCTGGCCAACAGATCCTCTTGGCGGAAGTCAGCCGAGAGAACATCGGTGGGGGCGGAACAATACCTGATGAGGAGTCATTCGCTGTTGTGAGCAACAGTGAAACCTACGACAGGTTCGACACCGGATATGTCTCGACGATCTCTGATCCGGTCAGTGGAGAGCTCTTCGACAGAGGATATCAGTCAGAAGGAGAACTGATGGTTGGATGGTTGGTGTTCGCGGTCTCGGACTCGGTGTTGATGGACGAAGTTCAGATTCGGTGCGCGCCGACAGGGTTCAGCGGTTCCGCAGAGAAGGCTGCTATTTGGTCCTGAAGCCCTGATCAGCGTCTCCTCTGTCAGGAGGAACTGCATCGCTTGAACCCGGACAGCGCGCTGAGTACGTCGTCGTTGATAACGACGCACGCGGACTGGCGCGTGTCCGATTTAGTTACCAAGAGCTACCGTCCTACGGTACTGAATGGAATCAGGAACAATCGGTCCGGACCGCGGAAAGCGTGCTATCGCCGCTTGGGTAGGATCGCGACCAGATCAGGCGATCACTATCCAGTAGTGTAGATAGCCAGCTTTCGGCGTACTGAGGGACGATCTCCTTGATAATGACTGTCTGAAGGTCTAAGAAACTCAGGAGATCGCTCAATTGAACGAGAGAATTATTCCGTTGAGCAACTCATCAACGATCACATGTCTGACGCGGGGCCATCGTTTCACAAGGATTTCCCACTGGAGCAGGATGACATATCCTGTCCAAAATGCGACTCTGAATCGGCCTATCCTACTCGTATCCTGAGCGAGGACGAGGCAAAGTCAGAGGGAGAAGAGAGATCAAAGAGCCAATGGGGAGGATTTCTAGCCGGTGCAGCGGGTGGTGCATTACTTGGAGGCGCGTTCGGGCCACAGGGAGCGATATTAGGTGGACTGTTCGGCGCAGTAAAGGGCTCTTCAGATGCTGAGACAGCTAATGCAAAAATGCGAACACACGTTCGGTGTGATGAATGTGGATACTTCGGAGACGGGCTCGGTAATACCCTCTGAACAGTTATTTAGATAGAATCCTAGACATCAGGCTCGCCTTTCGCTTTTTCTGAAGTCGAATCTCTCCGTAGCTTTGTCTGTCGGGTCCCGTGTAATAACGACCCCTCAATTCACCCTGATTGATAACAGTCAGCTCTGCACTGCCTCGATGAGGGCTCATGGTCTGTGATGTTCCTGGCTTTGGTGTATTTTCGTAGTAGTAGTGGATCTTGGGGTCAATCTTATCAGTCACAAATGAAGCGCCTAAGCTTTCAGATATCGAATCTTCCGTCTCCAGTTGGATGACGATTCTCCTCCATGTTTGGCGGATCTTAAGTTCGATTTCGACCTCATCGCCTGATTTGTACTCCTCGTCACCTGCAGTCGCTGACTCAATCGGGGTCAGTGTCCCCTCCCAGTGTCCAGACAGATCGGGAACGGCTACAACACCAAGGGACCGGAGTACCCCAACGGACCAAGCTCGCCTCTCAAAGATGATCAGTACCGCTGAGAGCACCATCCCAGTCGATACGACTGTAGGATCGAGTCCAAACGGTGTGAAGGGCTGAAATAGTCTGATCAAGAAGTCCAGATTAGATGTGACGAGATAGCTGAGAATACCCAAACCGGCCGCGACTTTAACCCGCTTATCGTTATCAGTGGAATAGGTGTGCACGTTTCAGCTACCCGTTGTGATACAGCCAACCGAGTGCGTCAATATACTGATTTGCAGAACGACGATCCCATTTGGTCTCATCAAACCGGCCAAACAGAGGTTCAAGACCATGTTGGGCTGAGAACGTCGTGAAATCCACCTCTTCACTCTGTAAGTAGATGATGATCGAACCGAAGCGATCCAGTAGATCAGAACTGTGAAACTTGCTTGAAGGAACGTTAGACAACAAGCATTCTATGAAGTACGAAGGAACGTCGTCCTTCTTGATTCGACCTTCCTCAACAAGCGCATTACGCGCATTCTTGAAGAGCCGTATTGTCTCTTTGTAGTTACCATTGGCTGCGTCGTTCAGCTCGGTGCCCTTCTCGATGTGCCGCTCTGGAAAGTTGATGATTGTATCGCCTCCATTAGCTGGAAAGAATCTAATTCCCCTGTAGAACATTTCCGGGTCATGCTGTTCGCCCTGATAGTTGGTGTATCTCCGATACTCCTGACAGGGCACCACGTCCGCATCTGTGGTAAGTTGGCACTTGCTTTGGTCGATCTCGATAGCCTTGTTCCCGCGTGTCACTGCGTTCGAACCGTAAATCTCCTCAAGTTCCGCAAGAACATCTGACTGGAAATCCTCTAAGCTGTAACTCGCTTGGAAGTAGTCCGCAGTACGTTCGTAGTGATTAGCTTTTCTTGAATCTAACTTGGATAGATCTCCCTTGTATGGGTTGGTCAGCCTAACCAAGATGTCGACATCACCGCTGCCTCGGACGAGGGTTGTGTTTGCATAGGAACCTTGGAGCAGCGTATCAAATCGTGCATCACTCCTGTTATTGAGTCGTGACGTATCCTTGTCGAGGTTCGCACGTATATGCTGATGAGTCTCCTTTGCACCGTTGATTGCCGCCGTTTCGTAGTTCGTCCAACGTTCAAGCTTTTGAGCCGAGATGGTCATAGTTGAACTCCCTGGTGGGTTCTGTGCGGGAGTATTGGCAGTTGGAACTGGCCTGTATTTAACATTCGTTGACCGGAGTGAAAGTAGAGCGCATTGCACAGTTCACTTCCACCGGAACACACCACCCGCATCCGGGGGGTTTCACTTACACCCCGCTCATGGCCCGCTTCTAATATCGAACGGTGTCCGTACTGAGTTGATGTCAGGAACTACCGAAGGTTCGGGGACGTTCACGCACGTCCAAGGCGAACTCGCGTGGACGATCGCCGAGCACCGCTCCCCGAGCGAGGCGGTCAACATGACTCGCCACCTCGACGACACCGACGAAGGTCGCTACGAGCTCCTGGGGCTCGTCAACGACTGCGAGATCGCGCTCTACTGGGACTACTTCTGGAACCACGTCGTCGCCGCGAACTTCGACGAGCACGGCGTCGACGATCTCGCCCGGGACGTTCCCGAGGAGATCCGGTACGCCGGACGTGGCGAGTACTTCGCCGATGTCGACCTCAGCGAGTGGGACTGGATCCACCCCCGGCACCAATGGCGAGCGGAGTAGCCGTGTCCGTGCCGCGGGTGCTCGAACTCGATCGAGTCCCCGAGCGGATGCCACATCGCGACTCGACGCTTCGTCAGTTGGCGAGTGGCCTTGACCCGCTTCGCTCCGATCAGCCGGCGTACCCGATCTGCATTTCCGGGCCGACTGGTGCAGGAAAGACTGCACTCGCACGGTTCGCAGTGCGTGAACTTCGGCGGGAGACGACGGTGAATACAGCGCACGTCGACTGTCTCCGGACGCGCTCACGAGCCGCGATTCTCGAAGAAGCGCTCGTCGACGCCAGGCTGAAATCGCGGTCGTCGCCGAAGGCGAACGCCGCGTCGGAACTCCTCGCACAGCTGGAGGACGCCGACTCGCCGGTCGTGCTCACCCTCGATGAAGCGGAGCACATCGAGGACGAGCACCTCGCGCACGTCCTGTTCGAGACCGCGGGCGTCACGCCGATCTTCGTCATGCACGAGTACGAGCGGTTCGCGGCGCGACTCGACTCGGCGACTGCCTCCCGGCTCCGAACCGGCCCACACATCGAACTCGACCGGTACGCCCAGCACGAGATCGTCGACATCCTCGAATCACGGATCGACGCGGGCGACCTCTCGGGGATCACTGACGGCACGCTCGAAGTGATCGCCGACACCGCCGCCGGGAACGCCCGCGAGGCGATCTCGATCCTCCGCGAGGCGTACGTCGAAGGGAAGTCACGGGACGAGCGAGTGACTCCGGCGCTCGTCGCCGACGTTCGGGAGCCCGCCCAGGAGTCGATCCGGCGGTATAACATCGAGCGCCTCGACACGCCTCACCGCCTGCTGAAGCACATGATCGACGACGCGGGCGAGATTCGTGCCGAGGACCTCGCCGAGATGTTCGAGCTCGAGTACCCGGACGCCGAGCCGCGAGAACGTCGCCGGTATCTGAACGTGCTCGTTCGGTATGGGTGTATCCGCAAGAAGGGGAGCGGGCGCGGGACCCGGTATCTTTCGATCGGCGCAGTCGAATAACGGGATCTTGCTGTCCCTGTTGAAACCCTCATTCAGGGATAGGTTTTAGCGGGCGTGCTGAATACAGGGCGCATCCCTGTCAGGCTCGGAGAGACACAAAGAGGGATTGGAACCTAGACTGGCCTTTTAATGGCGTGGTCTGAATCAGGTATATGGCAATGACGCGATCGAGGCGACGCTTCCTCGCCGGGTTCGGGGTCGTGGGTCTCGCGGGAGTCGCTGGCTGTGTCGATGGGTCTGGGAGCAGCCGAGGCGCAACTGATGTGATTTTCCACAACGTGGCCGAGGTGTCGCGGACGGTCGAGGTGACGGTGACGCAGGCCGGAAGCACATCAACGACCATCGAGACTAGTTTTGACCTGGCCCCGCATTCGGAGAGGAAAATCAACAACGAGGTCATCATGGAGAGCGACTACGACGTGGAGGTTTCCTTCACCGACGAGACCAGAGACTCGGCGTACTCGGAAACTCAGGAGTGGAACGACGCAGGCAAGCCGCTTCACATTCTGTTGAACAACCAGATCGTGTTCACCGTACAGATAGGGTAGTCCGAAGCGGGTTGTCCGTACTGCCGCTCGCTCCCGCCCGCTCTCGTCCGCTGAATCCTCCGTTTGATCTGGCCCATCGGAAGAGGCACCCTCTGTATCGCGCAATGCCTCAACAAACTATCAGCGGTAGAGGATTTCAAAAGAGACGAGTTCGATTAAATACAGGTTGGTCCTGTTAGATTAGGACTCGTATTACTCATAGGTTCTACCCGAATCTACCGTATATCGTGCGGGTGTAAGGGCACTATTTTATGGCGACCACATATCTAAAAGCGATAACTCCTCATTTTGCGGTCTTTTCAATTTCCACTCCTTATATAACAGGAATCCGCCGAGGATGATTCCAACTAATCCCACCACCGCTATTCTTGATATATCTATCTGTGAAATTAGCAATACACCGATGATAATTGCGCCAATTCCTCCGAGGATTTTATTACTCTGGATTTGATGCTCCCGCAGACACTCCGGGTCCTGACAGTGCCACTCGGTTCGATCCCCCTGTCGTGTGCGGCCTCTCCGTGAGAACTTCACTAGTCGGGGCTGATGGCGGATTCCAACGGAACACTTCTTACAAAGTGGTTTCCCACACTCGTGACATATGTACTCAACATCGAACGTACAGATTTTCGTGTTTTCAAGACACTCCTTCTGTTCAGGATAAGGTTTGTCAGCGGAGGTCTTCGTCAACATATGCTACACCTCCATTGCGTTGTTTTCGAGTCGAAGTTTGATTTCATCACGGAGATCTGACACGTAATCGTCGATTTTGTCTTGATCCGATCCCCGACCGTCGATACGGATTCCTGTCTTACCGTAGGACATCGCCACCGACCGTTCGGTTGTGGGAAGGTCGTGTTCTTCCTCAGCCATCTCAGCTCTTCGTTCCCCGGATGATCGATAGCCAGAGAGAAGGATATCTACTGAGATGCGGGTATCCTCAAGGAGCGTCGAACCATTTATCCACTCGCCGTGGAACGACCGAACCTCCGTCCCTTCACGCGGTTCGAGCTCGTCGTCGAGACCTTCCCAGCTTGCACTGATACCCCGAGATCGCAGCGTATTGTCGATATACTCTACAGCGTCGGGTGGGGTGATACCTTCAACAGTGAACTTTTTCGAGACCTCCACAAGATCTCGTTTGAGAATCTCAGACGTTTCTGTATAGAACGACGCTTCGAATTTCCCGCGGGTGCTCATATCGTAATGATGTGACCCAAGGTCAATTTTCTTGCCCCCCGGGTCAAACACTCCAGTCGGAGCAAGGTATGTGAAGGGAGTCTCCATCTCGATCTCGATCTCTCCTTTAAGTTCTTCCAGATCCCGGCCCGCTGTCACAGGGACCACAAACTGAATATATTCCTCACCATCCTCTTCGACTCGCCCCATTGGGAACCTGTACTCGCCCTTGGCTGAGTCATACACGCCCTCAGATTTGTTGATCTGTTTCCCAATCTCCGGCGGCATCTCAATTCTTAAGAGTACGGTACCTGCCATTTGGTGACTTTCGTTCTCGTATTCACGCCCGATAGCACGGTTGTTCTTCACGCCCACGGTGAACTTCGTCCCAAAGATATCCTCGTTCTCGTCGTTTATTGCTTCGGCCTCAGCCTGTATCTGGAACGGAACTCCAAATTCGAAGTCCTCGGGTTTGAGCCCTTCTCGTTCGAGATACGCTTCAATATCTTCAATTAACTCATCGTAGGTGGTACTGTATGTAACCTCTTGGCGTAGTTCTCGCTTCAGGTCGCTCGGAGACGTTTCCTTGAGTTTCTGTCGGGAGATCTCTTTTACTAAGGGAACATTCTGTTCCAAACTTCCGATCGGCTCGATACCTTCTAATAATAAAGTACCATAATTTAATTTTATTGTATTCATAATATCTGGTTCGAGTGCCCAATCCTCTAAAAACATATTAATACGAGTTTTGAGCTTGTCAACTACTCCTGGATCTTCAACGCGCTTGATATTATCCATTACCTCGCCTCTATTAACCTCGAAATCGAGAACGAGTCGGCCGTCTATTCCCTTCAGATTGACGTAATCACCTGTCTGAGCAAGATTGAATTCCGCCTCAGTCCGCTCTTCAAGTCGAATCTCGACGGGTGCGTTTTGTGTTGCCATATCTCCCCTAATCGGGATCTCCATATTTGATAGAATCTGGCATTCATATAACATATAACCTTTCACACTTTCGGCTCTATTGAAATCTTCAAGAAGTTACAGGTACGTCCGGTAGTCTGACCGGATGGAAGCCCTCCCGAAGTCGCTGTTACTCCGGTTCATTGAACAGGAATTTAACTTGGCACGCCGAGCTGTCGCTCGCTACACATTGAAATTCTCAAGACGAGAGTAACACTCCCCCAGGACATCGTTTTACTCGGTCTCAAAGTTCAGAAGACCACGACATACGGGGCGCTCCTTGACGAACTCATTGAGATACCCCGCATTCGGAATACTATCGATCTCGTAGAACCCCGTCACCTTCGCAATTGTATAAGGCGTTCAATCGGCTCGATATGTCGGTTTGGCATGTCCTGCTCAACCTCTCGCTTACACTTTTTTTGACTAACGGTGTCGTGGGGGTCGACGCTTCCGGGTTCGACAGCAGTCACGCCTCGAAACACTACACGAAGCGAACGTAATTGACGATTCAGCAGTTGAAAGTTACACTGATCGTAGATACGGGAACGAATGCAATCATTGATCTCGACGTAACGACGACCAGAGAACACGACTCACAGGTCGCACCGTCATTCGTCAAACGCAACACCGATGACGCGGTGTGCTTGTCCTGTTCGGTTCTGTAACTACCGCTCAACAGTATCCACGAGATCCTCCATAAAAGCGTTCGCAAGAGGTTTCTCGAACAGTCTATTTTTGCATTGGTGAGAGCTTATTACATATTATATGAGAAATTCTGTATTCCAGGGGTTTTGAATAAATGAATATTCACAAGACGCACTTGTGTAGGAGCGATTAGAACAGGTTGGGTTCATCGTCCTCCTCGTTTTCATCGTCGCTCACTGATTCCTCTTTGGACTGTTTCTCATTGGTCTGTTGAGAGCCGTCTGGTCCATCATTATCGGCGGGTTCGTTTGGGGTGGTACTCATATCAGCGCTTACCCGTGGGTTCGGTTTGTTCGCTGACTGCATCTCCGTGGCCGATCTGCTCGCTTCGCCAGTTGAGGTCTCCCCCACTGATGGGTGATTTTCAGCCATTTCGTCCGTCTGAACGGCATGCTGTGAACTTCTCTCAGATTGAGATACGGAAGGTTTCCCCGACGAGGGGGACGCGGAAATAAAGACAGCTATCGCGGTGCCAATTAGTAGCGTATAGCCGATGCTTCCCACAATGAACTCGCCCAACGGCCCCCATTCGCTCCAGAGGAACAGCATCCAGTACAGACCAAGATTTACACTGAAGAATATGACTGACAGCACTTTAATTTGATATGAAAACCGCACGGAGGCAGCCACGCCGATAATAATGAAAATAATCCCATATAGCCAGACCGACCAGTCAGGACTCGGCCCCCATAGGCCCGCCCAATTCCCCACAGCAGCGATCGGTTTGACAACGAAGATCCATATCTGCGGAATAGCCCCTTCCAACACTATATAAAAGTCTTCAGAAATACCTAGAGAGATATGTGAAACCCCGATCATTATTGGGATCCCACCTAATATATATCTATTGCTTGACATATGTTTGAATACAAGCTTTTGATCCTTCGGCGAGTCACTTATAATTTGGGCGTTCGTGTTCAGACACAATAATATTGGGAGTATAGCCTCTGTTGAAATCCTGCGGAATACACGCTCTATCGTTACCAGCGAGTACAGGCTATGTGCTGACAGACAGAGATCTCAAATTGTCAGTAACTGGGTGATTGGGACAGATTATCTGCCGGAAGTGGGGGGTTTCATATCATTCAGCTCCGGAAGTGCCGGAATTTGGTAGGTATTTGTCCGGAAGCGGCTCACCGGGGGACCGCTGTTTGGCGTTTCCAATATATTCTAGTGGAATAAAGTGGAGTTCTCTCAGCGCTTCAAGTACCACCCAGCGCTCACATCGGCCGGATGTCGACGAGCGATCGTGTCCTGGGGAGCCAGGACTCCGATGATGATGCACCGGAAGTGCGATTCAGTATCGACAAAGACGATTTCCGCTCCAGCGAGGTCGAGCTGACGCTCCGGCGTGGCAACGAGCGCGAGCGGTTCCGTGTGACCG
The DNA here is from genome assembly GCF_030127145.1 of Halobaculum halobium. Taxonomy (NCBI): domain Archaea; kingdom Methanobacteriati; phylum Methanobacteriota; class Halobacteria; order Halobacteriales; family Haloferacaceae; genus Halobaculum; species Halobaculum halobium. Next base: position 270,393 of record NZ_CP126158.1, on the reverse strand, counting down.
ACGACGACGTGGCGATCTACGAGGGGACTGGCGGGATGCCGACCTGGTGTAAGGCGACAGTCCACCGGCTCGGACTGCACCTCGACGTGATCACGGAGTGATCACCATGGTGCGCGAGTTGGCAGAGGTAAGCGGTTCACCGAGTCGGAACAGCGACAGTACCATCGCCAAGAAACCGATAGAGGTCCCGAGGACGATCACGAGAAAGGCGGCGTACACTACCAGAAACCGATGGTCGTACATCACTCCTCCTCGTGCTCAAGGTCTTCGACATCGAGTTCGTCGTTCAGCCAGAGCTGGCCTTTCTCGGTCACTTCGTAGTAACCATCGTCGTCCTTGCTCAACAGGCCATGTTCCTCAAGCGTCCGTACCCTCAGCCGGACTGTCGAATAGCCGATATCGTACCCGTGGCGGTTTAGATTCCGTGAAAGGGGCTTTGGAGACAGTTCGAGGTCATGCTCCGCTAAAAACTCCAAAACTGCGGAGTCACTCATTGTCATCCAGTTCGGCCGGGGTCGCATTCGACTGTAGTACACCCCTCAGCTCGCTTAATTGCGTGTGCTTGACTGCGATTCTGTCTCATATGAGATTGATAGCTATCTTGAATAGGCTAAATTATAAGTCCCTCCTGTTCCCACGAACCTGTAACGAAGGCGCTTCGCGGACCCGTCGCTCCCTGATGGGTCCCTGCTCGCAGAAGATTGCGGACCCGGCGCTTGGGACGCCGGTCCGCGCGGGCCTTCGTGGACCAGGCACGAAAGCCATGTACGACAAGACGAACGGGGGGCTTCAAACCCCCGCACGAGACGGCGGATCGATTGTTGAGTTGACTACCTGTCCCGACTGCGGCCGCGCACTCGCCGACCACGGTATCGCGAGCGCCGGACCGGGCCGGACGCGGCTTGCGCCGTGCGGGCTCGACGTGAGCGGTGTGACGCTGCGCGAGGTCGCGTTCGCTCTTGACGGCGGGTCGCAGCGCGTCATGACCGACGGCGGTGAGGACCCGCTCGCGGAGTACGACACGGACGAGGTAGTCACCGCGATCACCGCGATAGAGAACGTCGACGGTGAGCCGACCGTCGCAACCGTCCGCGACGTGATCGAGGCCGTCGACGATAGTGTCGAAGAAGCCGCCGAGGTTGTCGATACCGCGTGGCACGATGCTGCGGAGACGGTCGAGGGAGGTGAGTCGGCGTGAGGATCAACGACCCGGACACCTGTGGCGACTGTGGTCGGGATCTTCACGTTCGGAGTCACGCCCACGACTGTCCGCGGCGATCAGTGACCTGTGAGGGCTGCGGTGGCTACGTCCCCCAGCGCGTGACGGACACGATCGACGTGTCGCCGCCCGACGAGTACTCCCCCGAGATCCGGCATCTGTGCCCCGACTGCCAGGGGCCGGACGGTGTCGACCGCGGCGAGGGTGCTGCGACCGACGGCGGCCAACCGGAACACGGCGCCGTCAAGGGTGGCTTCGAGTGTGAGTGCGGCGCGACACGGCAGACGCCACTGGGGATCGCCCGCCACCGGTCGAACTGTCGTCGCACCCGAGGTGAGTCCGCGTGACTGACGACGGTTTCGACCACAGCGAGATCGGCGTCGAGGACGGCCACGGCACACCGTTGGCCGACGCGACCAGCGACAACGGAGTCGACGTGCGGGTCGTCACGCTGACCGACGAGCAGATCGAGGCGCTCGCGAACCGCGAGCTCGCAATCATCAAGACCGACGGTCACACCCTCGGTCTGATCCATGCCGACCGGTCGGACGAAGCACGCGAGGCCACGGTGCAGCTTGCACAGGCTCGCGACGCCGAGTTCGAGGAGACGAAGGTGACCGAGCGTGCCTGAACGCGAGCTCGACGAGCTGCGCGAGGAGCGAGAGTCGGCGCGGCGTGCGTTCGAGATCTCGATCGCGATCGGAGCGTCCGGCACCGTCGAGTTCGCTCGCGAGTGGTACCGGGACGTGGCCGCCGAGATCGCGGCGGTGAAGACGTGTCGGGCGAAGTCCGAGCGCCTCGTTGCCGACGGCGGCGAGCCCGATCCCGATGAGATCGAGTACATCGCGTGGTGCGACGACGCTTGCGGCCGTCTCGGTGGCTTCCGCGGTGAACCCGCCGCCGAGACGAAGGTAAAGAGCCACCAGCAAACCGAGGGTCACGACGCGTACGTCCTGCCGCGGCACGAGGAGGGTCGATGAGCACGACACGCCGCCGTCTCACCGACCCGATCGCGGTGCCGGACCACATCGTGATCGAGTCGGTGCGGGCCGCCCGCAGCGGTAACCTCCGCTGTCGCGTCTGTCGCAAGCCGATCACGATCGGTGACGACGGCACGGAGTTCGGCCACCTTCGCGCCGGGCGAGCGGGTGACCCCGTTGACGGTCGGTGTCCGCACCGCCCCGACTCGGTCGACCCGACGTATGACGGCCCCACTCCGACGACCGCGTGGGAACCCGGGCAGACCGGAGGAGAACCGTGAGCTCGCCCCAGGACGTGACGGCACGCGAGGCCGCCGAGCGCTGGCTGTCGAAGCGGGAGATCGACCTTACGGAGGACACCCTGGCGACCTACTGGTACCGGATCAAGCAGATCGTCGAGTTCTGCGAGTCGGAGGGCATCGAGTCGCTCTCCGATTTGACGCCGTGGAAGCTCGACGAGTTCGACGCTCGGCGGAGGTCGCGTGACCCGCAGAAGGTCTCGCTCTCGAAGGAGTACCGGACGATGAACAACTGGCTAGAGTGGGCCGAGACGCTCGGGATCGCCCAGGACGGCATCAGCGAGGTGCTCAACCCGCCGCAAACGAGCACCGACGAGGAGGTCAACACCGAGCGCCTCGATCCCGAGCTAGCCGCGTCGACGATCCGCGAGTTCCGGAGCCAGCCTGTCGGGGCGAGTCGGGCGACCCTCCAGCACGTCCTGTTAGAACTGGAGTGGTGGACCGGCGCGCGGATGTCCGCCCTTCGTGGGATCGACATGGAGGACGTGGATCTCGACGAGGGTACGATCGAGTTCTACCACCGGCCTGACACCGGCACGCCGATCAAGCAGGCGCACAACCCCGAGCGGAAGGTCGGCCTCGCGGATCCCGCTGTCGATGTGTTGCGGGACTACGTGCGAGAGGTCCGCGACAAGGTGCGCGACGAGCACCGGCGGCGGCCGTTGTTGACGACCGCGCAAGGCAGGGCCTCGAAGACGACGATCCGGCGGTATACGTACTTCGCGACGCTGCCGTGTCAGTCGGTCGAGTGCCCGCACGATCGCGAGCCGGGCAGCTGTGAGTGGATGTCGCTCCGCGCAGCTCGATCGTGTCCGTCAGCTCGGAGTCCGCACGCGGTTCGGACCGGCGCGATCAGCAATCTCCGGAACTCCGGTTGGGATCTCGACGACGTAGCCGAGCGCGTCAACACGGGGCCGAAGCGGCTGATCCAGCACTACGACTTCCCGACCATGGACGAGCAGTATCGCGAACGGCGGGCAGATCTGGTTGATCTGCTCCGGCTTGACGACGAGGACGATTCAGCGAATACCCAAGACGATGATCAGTGAGAATTCGCACGACGGCGAGGGTGCATCGCTATGGACTCATGTCCCACCGAGTCCACTCTGATTTCATACCGTGTAGCGGGAGCACCGTCTAGCACCCGCCAACCGGGCATCAGTTGTGAATAGGCAACCAGCAGTATGTGATAGCGACCCGCAGGGGCGGGGACACGGTCGCTGACGCGGAGATCGTGAACCTGACGGCCACTGACGGCACGCCGCCAGTCGAGTTCACGATATCAGCCTCTGGCAGTGATCCTGAGAGTCCGATTGAGGGCTCACCCGACACGACCGTCCGCGTGATCTGACCCTCGAAAAACGGCGACTCACCACAGACACTGGCCGAGGCGTCGACGCGGTAGTCGACTTCCGACACCGTCCTCCCTTGTTTTCTCCACCCGCTCTCCAGCGACGGGTCGGGTCACGGTCCGCGAACCAACAGATTCGGATGTGATACTCTGAAACGAACCCTTATGCCGCTTGTTTTCCAATTGCTCTCCATGAGTCCCGGGGGGACGGGCGACAGTCGAGCCCAGGGCGACGTGATCAGCGTCGTCCTCCTGCTCGTGATCACCATCGCCGGCGCGACGACAGTCGTCGCGTTCGGCGGCGAGGCGATCGCGGGCGTCCAACAGTCGGCGACGACCGGCGCCGCCGAGCAGTCGATGACGCAGTTCGACTCGAAGGCGAGCCTCGTCGCCCACGGCGACAGCGACTCACAGCGGGTGCAACTTGCGGGCAGCGCCGACGCGACGCGGCGGATCGACGCCGACGCCGGCTGGATGAACATCTCGGTGTACAACGCCTCGACCGGGGCGTTCGAGTACGAGATCACGAATACCACCCTCGGTGCGGTCGTCTACGAGGACGGCGACGCGTCCGTCGCGTACCAGGGCGGGGGCGTCTGGCGGCGGTCGGGCGACAGCAGTGCGATGGTGTCGCCGCCGGAGTTCCACTACCGCGGCACGACGCTGACGCTCCCGCTCGTGCGCGTCGGCGGCGACGAGCGGCTCGACGGTGAGGTCGTCGTGCGGCGCTCGAGCGACCCGAGCGCGGTGTACCCCGACGAGGGGAGCGGGCGCGCGAACCCCCTCGACGAGGGCGTCGTGGTGATCACCGTCGGGAGCGAGTACTACGACGCGTGGGGACGGTTCTTCGAGCAGCGGACCAGCGGCGACGTGACGGTTTACGACGGCAATCGGACCGCACGGACCGAGTTGATCGTTCCGTTCGACACCGACTTCGACAACGTCGTCGCCTCCACCACGGCGGGCGGGATTTCCGCCAACCCCGGGCCGCCGCCCGAACCGTACCGCGACGGCGTCGTCCAGCCGTCCGCGGACGACGTGATCGAGTCGCACGTCGATGAGTGTGAGACCGACCCCGACGCGTGCGTCGACGAGGGCAACTTCTCGACCGGCGATATGGACGACGGCGAGACGTACTTCTTCGACGACGGCTACGACGGTGACCTCGCGATCGACACGTCCGACGGGAACGTCACGGTCGTCGTCGACGGCGACTTCGGGGCCGGCGACGTGGACGTCACCGGTGGGAACGAGACCACCTTCTACGTCCGCGAGGACTTCTCCGTGAACGGTGACGTGAACCCCGACGGTCCCGCCAGTCAACTCCGCGTGCTCGTCCACTCCGACGGCGACGTCGACTTCAACGGGAACTACCTGTTCGTGGGATTCGTCTACGCGCCCGGGTCGGACGTCGACCTCAACGGCGGCGGCGGTGGCGGAACGAACTTCGAGGGCGGACTCGTCGGCGACACGATCGACGTGAACGGAAAGCCGAACGACTTCGAGTACGACCCGAGCGTCGGGACGATCAACCTCGACGTGAGCGCGTCGAACGCGCCGCGAATCACGTACCTCCACGTCTCCGTCACCGAGATCGAGATCGACGAGGACTGACGCACACTGGGACACTCCCGGACGAACGCTTCCTCGGTATCGCCGGTCGACTCACCCCTCTAACTCCACCGAGACGGTCGTCTGTTGGACGACCACGCTGTCGACGTCGAACCGGTACGTCACTTCGCCGTCAGCCGGGTCGCCGTCGACGGCGGTGAACCCCTCGGCTTCGAAGTAGCGCTTCCAGGCAACCGCCCGCGGTGAGTCCACCGTGACGGTCACGGTCACGTCGCTGCCGGTGTCGGCGGCGAGCTCCGCTGCGACGCCCCGGCCCGTCACCTGACCGCGGACCAGCACGGTCGAACTCCCGCCGAACGCGACTCGATCTCCGGTCCGGTCGGTGACCACCAGCGGGATCAGGGCGTGGTCGCCGTCGACCACCCACCCGGGGGCCGAGCGCATCACGGCTGCGTCGCCGTCCTGTCGGAGCACTGCGCCGTGTGTCGAGACCACTGTGGTGTCCCCTCTCGTGTACGTGATCGGCGTGCTCTCGTCCGAAACCGTGAAGTTCGCCCCCTCGACGGCGTCGCCTGTCGTCGCGTTCACCGTGATGGTCGTGGAGCCGTTTACCGCGAGCGTGCCCCCATTGAGCTTGATCTCGGTCGCTCGACTCGGCGCGCCCTCGCGCACGATGTCGTCGAGGTTGTCGTCGAGCACGTCGAACGCCCGCTCCATGTTCTCGATCTGCTCGCCCGTCCGGAACTCCTCCAGCGCGGGGTACCCCGCCGCGTACACGGTTCCCACGGTGAGCACGATCAACGAGAACACCAGCACGAACCCCATCGCGTCGCTTTGGGCTCGGTTCACGACTCGCGCACCTCCAGTTGTCCGCCGGCGTAGACGACCGTCACGTCGCCGCCCGAAACCGTGGCGTCGGCGACGGGCGTACGCGTTGCCGCCGCGACGGTGACCGAGACACGCGTGCCGGTGGCGGTCAGCTCGATCGTCGTTGGCGACCCCGAACGCACCGCGACCGAGTAGGTGGTGCCGGCGACCGTCTCGGGGTACGAGCCTCGGACGGCGACCTCGCTCCCGCCGGCGCCGACGAGGCGGTCGGCCGCCATCAGCCGCGACGAGAGCTGCTGTCCGACCACCTCCAGCGCCTCGCGGGTCGTGTCCTCCCGCTGTTGCTCGACGGCGCCGCCGGCCGCGACGAGCAGGCCGCTGATCAACAGCGCCGTGATGCCGAGCGTCAACACGTACGACAGAGTCGTCGCCGTGGCCCGGTCGCGGGCCGACCCATACCGGCCCGGATCTGCGGGCGAGCGGTCTCCCCCACGAGCCGGATCAGTCATCGCGTTCCCCCGGCGCCACGCGAACGGTCGCCGCGTACGTCACCTCGCTGGTCTGATACCGGATCGGAATCTCGGCCGCGTAGACGGCCGGGACGACGTACGGCTCGTCCGCCGACGCCGTCGTCGAGAGGTTCCCGGTCGAGACCGAGCCGGAACTCGCCGTCCGAACAGTCAGGTCGTAGCCGCCGGCGGCGCGGTCGCCGTTGCGGACGCGCACGTCGTACTCGTCGGTGGCTGCGCTGTCGACCACGTCGCCGCCGAAGGCGAGTCCAGCGCACTCGTCTCCACCGACGGTCCCCCGAGTGAAGTCGACCGTCGTATTCGACGCCGACACCGAGCAGACCTCGCTCGTCGCCGACGCGGGTTCGCCGGCCGGCTTGACGGCGACTGAGATGGCCCCGTCGCTCGTGTCTTCGTACAGGTACGCGTGCCACGCCGCGCTCCCGTTCGTCACGACGACGTGGAAGGCGTCGTCCGGGTCGCTCGCAGAGGCCGGCTCCAGCGACGATGTCGTCACGACCGCGACGAACGCCCGCGTCGCCCTCCCGTCGCCTGCGGGTTCGAGGTCGGTCGCGACCGTCCAGTTCGCGTCGGAGCCGGTGCTCGTGAACTGCCGCGGGTCGTCGGCGGTGCCGTTCTGGCGTACCAGCGAACCGTTGACGAAGACCGCGGCGTCCACGTCTGCGCGCGCACTGGCGGCCCGTCGGGCGCCGATTTCCCGCAACTGTGAGTTGAGCACGCCTAGCCCCGCGGTGACGTTCTCCTCCAGCGGGTCGTGCCCGTCGTATTCCGCCGCGTTCTCGCGGTCGATGATCCCGCCGGCGCCGTCGACGACGGACGCGCGGTAGCCGAGCACCTCGCGCTCGCCGACGCCGTTGTCGCGGGTCGCGAGATTCTCGGTGAAGATCGCGGTGTTCGCAAGCAGCACTAACGCGACGAGCACGACCGCGAGGGCGAACCCGGCGACGAGCACGAGCTGGCCCCGTTCTCCGCCGCCGTCGTCCCGGCCCCCCATCAGATCCGCCATGCGACGATGCGCACCTCCATGACGCCGTACAGCGGCCCGTCGGGATCCGTGTCGTCCACGTAGAACTCCCGGTTCGGGTCGGCTTCGATCTCCGCGAGCGTGGCGGATCCGTCGCCGACCGTGTTGTCGTCGAACAGCGCCACCGTCCGTGTCGCCGCGACGGCGTTGTCGCTCGGCGACCCCATGTACACGATCCGCGTTCGGCCCCGGCCGTCGCTGGCCGTTCGGAAGCTGATCTCGACGTTGAACGCGATTCGGTCGGCCCCGAACGTCCGGTTCAGCGTCGCGCCGAACGGCGTCGGCGGACCGCCGCCGGTGTACACGCCGTCGGACCCGGAACCGATGAACCGCTCGGCAGTCGCGTTCCAGTACAACAGCGTCGGCGCGAGCGTCCCGTTCGCCTCCGCGGCCGCGAGTGTCCCCTCGGCGACGGCCGCCTGCTGATTCTCGATGTGCTGGTTAGAGGTACTCGCGGTCAACGGGGTGACGGCCGTCGCCTGCAGCGCGAAGAGGACGCCGCTCAACAGGATGATCGCCGCCGCAAATCCCTCGAGCGTGTGTGCCTGTGCGCGCATGATCACCACACCCTCACGATCACTGTCGCGTCCGAACCGTCGAGCAGGACCGCCCGCCGCGCCACCGACACGTCCGCGCCGCGCGGCGGCGACGGACCGGCCGTGAGCGAAACTGCGTCCGCACCGTCCCCGAGCACGCGGACCCCGCCCTCGCCGACGACGCTCACGTTCGCCGTCCGGACGGGCGACCAGAGTCCGAGCGCGCCCTGGAGATCACTCGCGTCCGTGTCGTACCGGCAGTCGCCGTCGACGGGTTCGTCGGTGTCGAAGAAGCCCGCGGTGCAGTCGGCGTCGAGGACCGCCGGGCGCGACGGGTCCTCGACGAGCAGGTCGTTCGCGAGCCTGTCGGCCGAGCGATCGGCGACGACGACCGCGTCCGTCGCGTCGCCGGTGAACGGCGCCGTGAGCGACGGAGCGAACGCGAACACGAACGCGACGACCACCAGGAACACGCTCACGCCGATGGCGTAGTCGATCGTCGTCTGTCCGCGGTCGCAGCCGTCGCTGTCAGCGGCGTCCCCCCCGCGCTCGGTCCCGTCGCTCACGCCACCACCACCCACACGCCGAGTGCGACGGTGAGCAGGACCACGACGAACTTCATCCCCGAGACGACATCCGCGCTCCGGATGTAGCCCGCGATGATCCCCGACAGGATCGCCTGAATCGTCACCGCGTGGAAGAACAGCACCGACAGGCGGTCGACGTCGACGTTGCCGCCGAAGCCGCCGGATCCGAGCCCGCCGCCCCCGCCGGCCGCGGCTCCAGCGCCGCCGCCACCGCCCGCCTGCGCGGTCAACCCCGCGAGCACGTCCAGGAACCGGAGCTTCAGGATGGCCATCACCGCGAGCAGCGTGAGGTACGTCATGAGGATGATCGCCACCTGCATCCGGGTCCGCGAGACCCGCTCGCGTTCGATGTCGTCCTGGTTCTCCGAGGCCTGCGCCGCCGTCGTCAACACGTCTGTGATCTGGCTGGAGGCCTGCTGGGCCTCCGAGATGAGCTTCACCGTCCGCGCGAGCCGCGGGATGTGGTACTTGTTGTTGAACTCGACCATCGCCTCCCGAAGGCTCATCCCGTAGTTCACTTTCGCGTACATCACTTCGAACTCTTCGGCCAGCTTTCCGCTGGAGGTGTCGGCGGTCGTCCGGATCGACTCCAACAGCGTCTGCCCGGTGTCGTTCGCCGATGAGAGCTTCCGGAGGTTGTCCGAGAGCTTCCCGGTTATCCCCCCGCGCCGGATCTGGTGCCACTCGTAGAATATCACCAGCGGGATCAGCGTGACGTACGCGGGGACGTACACCCACACGAACGTCGACCACACCGGGTTGTCGACGAACCCCTGGAACGTCAGCGGCGCGTCGCCCGACGCCACTCCGAACCCGACCAACACGAGCGCGGCGGGGGCGGTGAGCGCGAGCGTGAACAGGGGGTTGTCTCGGAAGAACAGGTGCGGCGCCTTCAGCAGTTCGCCGGTCTTGTGCGTTCCCTCGCGCGAGCGGATCCGGTCGAAGACGGTGAACTCGCCGACGAACGCTTCGACGAGCCCGAGGTGGAGCAACCCCTCGCGCTGCTCCTCGGCGAAGTGTTCGTCGACGCCGCCGGGATCGAGGTAGCCGTCGCCCACCTCGTCTTGTTTCACCGTCGAGACGAGCACGAGGAAGCCGACCCCGATCAGCGGTGTGAGGAGGTACACGGTCGCCGTCAGGAGGAAGTCCTGGCCCTGTCCGAGCATTGACATGATGACGAGGATGATGATGAGCAGGAGGGGGAACAGCGACAGCGTCATGTACATCTCGCCGAACAGCTCCAGCGTCTCCAGCGTCAGCTCCTGTTGCTGTTTCGACGTCCGAAGGTGCTTCTCCTTCTTGTCGTAGAGGAATCGCTCCATGTCGCCCCCGGAGTTGATGATCGACAGCATGTCCGTAAGGAACTGCGAGAACTCCTCGCTGGGCGTCTCAATCGACTGCTGACGGACGGCGTTGCGGTAGTCGGTCCCGAAGTAGCTCGTCTCTTGGACGACGCTCTGGAACTCCTTGGCGACTTCGCCGTAGGTGTCGTCGGCCTGCGCCATCGCCTCGAAGATCTCCAGTTGGTTCAACCCGCCCACCGAAAGCGCGTACATGAACGAGACCGCGTCCGCGAGGAGCATGTTGATCTCGCGCTTGCGCGCGTCGGCCCGCTGGTACGGAACCGCGAGCAGCGTGCCGAACCCGAGTCCGAAGCCGATGCTCCCGAAGACGACGCCGCTCACGAGCACGGCCACGGGCTCGGTAAGTGACTCCAGCAGTGCCGCCTGCTCGGGGGAACTCGCCGGGATCCCCAGCCCGATCGACTCCGCCTGCACGATCCCGAACGCGAACAGGCTCCAGCCGAGGACCATGCCAATCGCCCACAGCGCCAGCCCGACGAGTACGCCGACGCCGAGTGCGCGAGAGACGTACAACTCGACGGGCTGGTTCATCCGCGCTTGGGTCAGTTTCGTGTCGACGGTGTCGACGAAGTCGCCCTCCTCGTCGAACAGCCGCCGAAACAGCGGATAGAACGCGTCGGCGAACCCCCGCGCGCTTCCGAAGCCGGCGTCGGTGTCGAGGCTCATCTACTCCTCCTCCGCGTCGTCGGTCGACGCCACCTCTCCGAACCCCCAGTCGTCGATCACCTCCTCGTCGGGGGCCGCCTCCTCGTCTGGGGAGGCGTCGTCCGCGACGGCGTCGGTGGCGTCGGATTCATCGCTTCCGTCGGTCTCGTCGGTGGTGTCGAGTTCACCGATCCGGGTGTCGTCGTCGATCGGATCGCTTCCGTCCTCCTCGAAACGGGCATCGAACTGATCGATCGCGTCGAACGCGTCGGCCGCCTCGTCGACCGCGGCCTCACCCGCGACATCGACCTCGTCCGACCGGCTGACGTCGAGCGGCTCCGGTCCGATACCGTCGAACGGGGGGTCGGGCGCGTCGCCGGCGGTGTCCGCGTCGCTGTCGCCGCCGGTGTGAGCATCCCTCTCGCCGTCGCTGTCGGCGTCAGCGGCGTCAGCTTCGACAGCCGTGTCGGCAGTGGATGCGTCGCCGGCCCGGGGTCGGCCGGGACGTCCGCGGCCGGTTCGACGGCGCCGAGTGCGGCCGCGACGCCGTCGGAGCGCGCACCGCGGAACTCCGTGAGGATCGACTCCGCCTCTTCGAGGATCGACGCCGCCTCCGCAGCCTGCGCCTCCGACGGCTCCGGTCGAGGAACCATCGCCTCTTTGTCCTCGTCGACGTCGATCAGGACCGACTCCATCTCCCGGAGGTCGTCGAGGCTCGCCTCCAGTCGCTCGTTCGCCATGAGCGAGAGGATCGTCTCGGGATCGTTGATGAACGCCTGCAGCGTCGCCGCGACCTGCGTGTACGTGTTGAGCCCGCGGTCGATGAGATACGCGATCACCGTGCGCCGCTTGAGCAGTTCCTCTTCGAGCGTCTCGACGCTCCAGCCGCGGTCGAACATGATCTCCTCGAGCGTGTTGGAGTCGCCCATGTGGAGGAACTCGTCCGTCTCCGCCTGCCACTGGTACACGTCTTGGACGTTGATCTCGTCGTTCTCGGCGTCGTAGTGGTTGATCTCCGTGAGCGACTTGTTCCGTCGAACCTTTCGCCCCTGCACGCGCGTCGACGCCTGCACCGACACCAGATCCAGCGCCGTGAACATCGTCTTCGAGACGTTGATCGGCTCGGTCGTGAACCGCTTGAGCACCTCGCCGACGTTGTCCGCGTGGAACGTCGTGTAGGTGGTGTGCCCGGTCGACATGACCTGGAACAGGGTTCGACCCTCCTCGCCGCGGATCTCCCCCATCACGATGTAGTCGGGACGCTGGCGCAGCGCGGCCTCCAGCAGGTCGAACTCGTCAACGTCGCCGCCGTCGTCGTCCGCGAACGAGGGGCGGGTGACGGAGGCGATCCAGTTGCGCTGGGGCAACTCGACCTCGCGGGTGTCCTCGATGGAGACGATCTTCGAGTTCGAGGGGATGAACAGCGAGACGGCGTTCAGGCTCGTCGTCTTCCCGGACGCGGTGCCGCCCGCGAAGATCAGCGACTTGTGGTTCTCGATGCACAGCCACAGGAACGCCATCTCGTCGAGGCTGAACGTGTTCCAGTTGATGAGGTCGATCGGCGTGAACGGGACGTCCTTGAACTGGCGGATCGTGTAGTTCGTCCCGTGATCTGACACCTCCTTCCCGAGGGTCAACTGCGCCCGCGAGCCGTCAGGGAGCGTCGCGTCGACCTGCGGCCGGCGCTTAGAGATCCCCTTGCCGGAGCGCTGGGCGAGTTTGACGACGAAGTCGTCGAGTTCCTGTTCGCCGTGATAGACGTTCGAGATGATCTGCTCGTAGTCGGAGTGGTAGACGAAGACGGGCGAGTTGTAGCCGTCGACGGAGATGTCCTCGACGTTGATGTCGTGTTTGATCCCGTCGATGCGTTCGTAGCCCACGAAGTCGCGTTCGAGGTAGTACAGCGCCTTCGTCACGGTGTACTCCGTGAGCGTGTCGGGGTCCTCCGCGAGAACGGCGGGTTCCGGCCGTGCGGCGATCCCGTCTATCTCGCCGTCCACGTCGCGTGGTGCGACGCCGAGCGCGCGGATCAGTCGTCCCGCGGCGCCGTCGTCGTCAACGTCGACGCCGAAGAGGTCGGAGAGCTTGTCGCCGAGCTTCGGGCCGCCGTCTCGCGTGTAGAGGTCGTATCGCTCCAGGAGGTCGTACGTCTCCTCGCGGATCGTCAGCTTGCGGTGGTCCTCGTCGGCCGCGACCTCTCCCTCGTCGGCGTATTTGATCGCCGAGCGGAGCTTTCCCTCGAGGAAGTCGAACAGGTCGATCTCGATGGCGTTGCGGTACGGTTCGACGACGTAGTACTTCTGTTCGTTCTCTTTCGTCGAGTGAAAGACGATCACGAACGAGTACGGCTCGTTCACCCAGTAGCGTTCGATCTCGCGGAAGTGGCGCTTCTTCGGTATCGGCACCGCCTTCTCCAAGTCGTACCGGTTCGCGATCGTCGTCGCCCCCGCGGCGTCGCTGAAGAACGCGTCCTCATCGATGTCGTCGGCCACGTCGACCGTTCGTTCGTCGATCACCTCGTCGAGTTCCGGCGCGCGCTTCGCGAGATGGCCGAGCGTCTCCTCGACGCGATTGGGATCGAACCCGAGCGCCTCGGCCTTGTCGGCGTCGGTGAACTCCAAGGGCTCGTCCTCCTCGTCGGTCGGTGGGTTCCCCTCCTCGTCGAGGAAGTACTCCTCCCGGTAGTCGTCCCACGTGTAGATGTCTTTCCAGACGGGGGTCTCGTCGTACGCGAGCAGCGGGGAGCGCTCGGCGATCGAGGCGCCGAGTGCGCCCGCGCCACCGACGACCGATGACACGTCGACGGGATCGATCCCCAACGCGTCGGCAACGGTGTCTGCGACGCCGAGCGCCGCCAGATCCTCAGCGGTCGCCGCGCGGACCGCGATCCGAACGACCTCCTCGCCGTTTTCGTCCTCCTCGACGACCTCCGTCCGAAGGCGGTCGGCGAGTTCGTCGGCCGCGGCTTCGTGTCCGTGCTCTCGCAGGAAGTCCGGCCACGTGTACTCCCCGACGACGGCGGTATCCCCCGGACGCGCCGTCGATCCGGATTCGTCGTCGAATCCGGAACCGGCGGCCGCGTCAGCCTCGTCGGTAGCCATTGCGTTCACTCACTTCGGGGGCCACGTTAAATGCTTGCCCTCCGTATCACCGATGAGAAAACCCGCAAATCGCGGTGAAGGACCGCTCTATCTGTTGAGTTGACATACTCGCTTCCGGTTTATGATAGGTTTGTTGCGCTGGAATGAACGCCGTCGTCTCCTGGTCGGCCGGCGGGCGACTGCACTGGTTCCTTCGATTCGAATCGCGGAAAGCTGTCTGCGCGACGGTCCCTCCCTTCGCTCGTCGCAGATATCGCGTGAGTAAACCGAACGGAAACGGGCGTGACGGGATTCGAACCCGCGATCTAGCGGTTAGGAACCGCTCGCCGTATCCGCTTGGCCACACGCCCCGGGTGGGGAGTGTTCGGCGCGGAGATAAAAGCGGTCCGGGACGGCGCGTTAGTTCTTCTCCGTCTCGGTCTCGACCGCATCGTCGGTGGAATCGACGGTCGAGTCGACGGTGGAATCGGCGGCGATTTCGTCTTCGTCGCCCTCGCCCTCCTGCATCTCCTGAAGTTCGTCTTCGACCTGCTCGCGTCCCTTCTTGAACTCGCCCATCGCCTGCCCGGTGGACCGGGCCAGCTTGGGGATCTTGTTCGCGCCGAACAGCAGCACCAACACGAGCAGGATGATGAGCATCTCCGGACCGCCCGGGATGGCGCCGAACAGGGGTAGGCTAGTGAGCATCTCTACTCCCGGCTTACCCGGTGGCAATTATAGGCTTTTTGGACTGCACAGTATCCGGGATAGAGGGGTTCACCTCCCGAATGTACGGCAGAACGGGCGATGTCAGTGGGAGTCAGCTGTGATCTCACTACTGGTTCGGCGGTGCGATCGACACCCGTAGCAGGACTCTCGCGGGTGAACATCCGGGGCCGGCTCACTCGCATCTGCCGTGTCCGCTCGGGATACCGTGACCGAGTATGGAGAGACGGAGGGAACCCGAACCTGTCGCGGGTCCGGACGGCCGGGACCACATCCGACGCCTCGACAGCGGGCGCCAGGATCGGTCGCGACCCGCCGCTACGAGAGCACCCAGGCGCCGACGGCCATGCCGACGACGAGGCTGAGGCCTCCCCACGCCATCAACGCGATGCCGTGGGTCTCGTCGTGGTTCTGGTACACTCGATACCCGCAGAATATCGCGATGGGACCGAAGACGATCGGGAGCAGTGCGAACCCGACGAGTCCCGAAACAGCCCCGATAGCGGTGTACTTGTTCTTCCCCATCCCGGATCCGCTTGTTGGCGCCGCGGAGTGGGACGTTCCCGCCGAGGACCCCCCAGTCGTAGCGTTACCTGGGGCGACTCCGCATTCGGGACACAGCTCCGCGTTCTTTCTGATCACTGCCCCGCACGACGAACAGTACATGTCGTTCGGTCCCTTCGTTTGAACGTCCTCCTCCGGGGGCTCGGTGACGTTCTGTCCGTTCCCGGGACCGTCATCCCGTTCGGGCTCGTGTCCGCTCGGTCCCGCCGTTGGCGCTTCCTCCTCTTCTTCTTCTCCAGTCGATTCGGTATCCATATTTGAACTATCCAAATAGTAGTTGGTAAATGCTTCGACAGTTCAACCAACAGTCACTACGCCGTCGATTCCCCCTCGTCCACTCGAGCGAGCGGTCCGCGGGCGGCGGCGCGGCGGAGTGGGTCTTCGAGGTGCACCGGCTTGGGGAGGGCTTTTGCGACCGCCCGCCCTCCACCGAAGTATGAATGACAACGCCGGATCAGGCGACGTCCAGCAGGACGACGACGGGGCCGACGACCTGAACAAGATGAGCGTTCGGCAGTACGATCCCGACGCCGAGCACGTGTTTCCCGACGAACGGGTGAACGACGTGCTGGAGGTCATCGAAACCGACCCCGAGATCCAGACGTACCTCCGCGCGCAGAACGTCAACGCGGTCACGCGCAAGGGGTACAACGACCACGGCGCAAAGCACATCGAGATCGTTCGAAACCGAGCGCTGCGGCTGTACGAACTGCTGAAACGCGGGAACGTGGCGTTCAACGGTGCGAGCGATCAGGGGCTCCCTGCGGCCGACGAACCCGTCATCATCGCGCTCGCGGCCACCCTCCACGACATCGGACACGTCGTCCACCGAGACGAACACGCCTACTACTCGATTCCGCTGGCCGCCGACCTCCTCGACCGGCTGCTCCCGCAGTTCGACTACTACGGAACCGAGGAAACCGTTCGCGTGAAAGCGGAGGTGCTTCACGCCATTCTCTGTCATCACACCGAGGAGACGCCGCTCACGCGCGAGGCCGGCGTCATCCGGGTCGCCGACGCACTCGACATGGAACGCGGTCGCTCTCGCATCCCGTACGAGAAGGGCGGTCGCGGCATCAACACGCTCTCCTCGCGGGCGATCAGCAACGTCGAACTGAAGCCGGGCAGCGAGGCAGACGGCCACGACGGCGACGCGATGCCCGTGCTCGTCGAGATCAAGATGGTGAACGCCGCGGGCGTCTACCAGGTCGACAACCTCCTGAAGTCCAAGCTCCACGACTCGCTCATCGAGGACAAGGTTCGGATCGTCGCGATCAACACCAAGAGCGACGACCAGCTCGTCGAACGGATCGAGCTGTAGCATCCCGCTGCGGGCTCTCACCGCCGCAACCGACGTGTGTGCCGTGCGAGTACACCTCGCAGACGGCCGCGATGATTGAGTTTAAGCGCACGCTGTGTATTTCGGAACGTAACAGTGGCGCAGTTCGGCAGCTCCGTCGCGCTGTTGCGCGACCGGGAGTTCTCGGCGCTCGCGGGCACGGCGTTCGCGCGGAGTCAGGCGTATTCGACGCTGCTCATCGCTCTGGCGCTCTACGCCGAGCAGTTCGACACGACCGGGACGGTCGAGGGGCTGTTCGGCACCGCCTTTGCGGTCGTCCAGCTGCTCATCGTCGTCCCGCTCGGCCGGAAGGTCGACACGGGCAACGCCAAACACTGGCTCCTGCTCGGGCTCGCGATCAACGTCGTCGTCTTCTTCGGGTTCATGCTCGTCGAGAGCGCGGCCCACGTCATCCTCGTTCGGGTGTTGCAGGGCGTCGGCGCGTCCGTCCTCTGGATCACGGGCTCGACCGTCGTCGGGCACATCGCGCCGGACGACGAGAACGGTCGCTGGCTCGGTTCGTACAACCAGGTCGCGGCGTTCTCCAGCCTCGCGGGCGACGTGGTCGGGGGGTACCTCCTGTTCGCGGAGGGCTACACGTTCACCTACCTCGTGCTCACCGGGGTCACGATCCTCGCGTTCGTCCTCGTGTTCGTCAACCTCCGCGACAACCCCGGCGGCGGCACCGAGAACGACGCCGGCGGCGGCGTCGCGACGCTGAAGGCGCTGCTGGATCTCCCGATGATCCGCGCGCTCGTCGTCTTCCGGCTCGCCTTTTCGGTCGGCAAGATGGCCGTCATCATCTTCCTCCCCATCCTCGCGCGCACCGAGTTCGGCACGACCGCGTTCGCCATCGGCTGGATCCTCGCGGGCGGAAAGCTCACAAAGTCGATCACGCAGGGGTACGTCGGCGACCTCACCGACCGCGTCGGCAACAAGGAGTACTTCGTCGTCGCCGGCGCGCTCCTGTACGGAATCGGCACGGCCCTCATCCCGCTCAGCTACTACTTCGAGGGTGCCATCGACCCGGTTCGGTTCGTCGCGTTCGGCGGCGAGCAGGTGCTCGGCGGGGCGTTCTTCAGCCTCTTCGGGGCGTACATGGTGCTCGGGATCGCCGACTCGCTTCGCCTGCCGGCGTCGATGTCGCTGTTCGTCGAGGAGGGCGAACGCTACGACTCCGTCGCCTCTGCGATGAGCCTCCGGTCGATCTCGTGGAAAGTCGGCCAGGTCGCGGGGCCGGTCGGGATCGGCGCGATCAAGCAGTACGTCTCCACAAGCGTGGCGTTCTACACGGCCGCGGGGTTCATCGTCGTCGCCTCCGGCGTCTTCTGGGTCGTGTTCCGGCGGGCGTCGGCGCGGGAGGCCGCGCTCGCGGACGTGGAGGCGGACCCCGACGTGGCCGACGACTGACGGGACGGTGCCCCTCGACTCGATCCGACCCGAGGTCTGACGGTCCGCCACAGCGTCTATTTGGGCCGCGACGACGCGCGTGTGTGGGGCTATTCGACACCAGGTGTCCGAACTGCGGGAGCCGCCTGCTCGTCGTGAGGGTCGGACTCGAGGTGACGTTCGCCGGTCGACCCGTCGACGACCTGCACCGGTGGTATCGCTGTTTTGAGACGTTCACGCCCGAATTGGACGCCGAACCGGGCGGGGAGAGGCGTGAGTGCGCCGGCCGGGAGTGTGAACCACGGTCGCAAATCGAAGATGTGCTCCCTGAGTCAAATCCCGCCGTGGCGATTTCTCTGCTCACTTCATTCGCAGCAGAACTGCGCCGGCCGGGATTTGAACCCGGGTCGTTGGCTTGGAAGGCCAAAGTCATACCAGCTAGACCACCGGCGCGTTCGTCACTGTGTTCCTCGCGGGCCGTCACTCGCGAATCCGTTCGGATTCGCGCACCACCGGCGCACCGAGGGTACCACCCCGTATTCGGTGAGGGAATAAGGGGTTTACCGTTCGCGGTCGTCGACGCTCGGCCCGGATCAGTCGTCGGCCGTCGCCTCTCCTTCCACGGTCTCGGCCTCGGTCCGCGGTCCGGCCGCGTGCCCCTCGTGGGTGACTGCCGTCGCCATGAGCTCCGGCGAGATCGCCGGCACCTCGCTCTCGTCGACAGGGCCGAGTTCGGCGATCTTCTCGCTCGAGCGGGGGAACGCCCGCAGGTCCATGTGGATCGCGATGCCGCACTTGGCGCCCTCGCCCATCGCCACGGGGATCTGGTTGTGGCCGGGCGTCAGGTCGCCGACCGCGTACGCGCCGTCGACGGAGGTGCGGCCGTGGTCGTCGACGGCGACCTCGCCGGAGTCCTCCCGTTCCAGTCCGAGCGCGTCCGCGAGCTCGGCGTGATACTCCGAGCCGTACATCGGGAAGCCGCCCTTGTACTCGCGGACGGTCCCGTCCTCGAACTCGAAGCTCTCCAGCCAGCCGTCGTCGTCTTTCTCCATGCCCGTGACGTCTTCGGGTATCACGTCGATCGGGTGGTTCGCCAGCAGCTCCGCGGTGTCGTCGGACCACTCGGGCTCCGCGCCGCGCAGGAGCACGTCCACCTCGTCAGTGAAGTTGAGCATGATCATGGCGACGTGGGCGGCGGCGTCGTCCGTCCCCATCACGTACACCGACTCGTCGACGAACATGTACGCGTCGCAGTGGAGGCAGTAGTGTAGGCCCATCCCAGTCCGCGGCAGCGGCGGGTCGGGTCGCCCGTCCGAGAAGCCCGTCGCGAGCACGACGCGGCGGGTCGTCAGCTCCGCGTCGCCCGTGTCGACGCGGAAGCCGTCGGGGGCCTCGTCGGCGCCACCGTCACCGAGCGCCTCGACGTCCTCGACGAACCCCCGGCGGTACTCCCCGCCGTAACTCTGCACCTGTTCTTGTGCAGTTTGCAGGAACTCGTTACCGGAGGTCTCCTCGGTCACGCCGATCACGTTGTGCGTGTCGCGCATCATCGCCGCGCGGCCGCCGCCGCGGTTCACGACGAGCGTGTCCAGCCCGAGCCGGGTCGCGTACAGCGCGCTCGTCAGTCCTGCGGGGCCGCCCCCGACAACCGTCACGTCGTAGTCGAACTCGCCGTCGGTGTTCATCTACCTCGGTGTTGGACCGGCCGTCGTATAAAAACGCGTCCGGTCGTGCGGACCGTGCATCCACCCGGGACGGCTTCACATCCCGCCGGCCGCGCGCCGTAACCCGGAGCCGTCGATCGCGTGCTCACTCCGACGCGACGACCGCGTAACAGTTGCCGCTTGAGACCTCCGAGTCGATGACTCGAAGGTCGCTCGCGACCAGGTCCGCGTCGAACTCGCGAGGCGCGTAGATGTGATAGAAGCGCGGCACCGTCTCCCCGCCGGGGAGCGTCCAGTCGACCGCCGTGTCGAACCCCGTCTCGGCGTCCGCGTCGGCGTCGAACCGTTCGTGAGCCGTGCTCCACGCACTGACGAGCGCTCGTCCGCCGGGCTCGAGCACCCGCGCGAGTTCCGACAGCGAGGCGACGCGCCGCTGTCGCGGTCGGAGGTGGTGGAGCGCGGCGACGTACACCGCGAGCGCGACCCGGTCGTCGCCGACGGGAAGCGCGGCCGCGTCGCCCGCGACGAACGACACGCCCGAGGCGTACCCGCGATCGCGTGCTCTGGCCCGTGCCTCGCGCAACAGTTCACCGCTGACGTCGACGCCGACGACCCGTTCTGTCCGCTCGTTGAGCGAGTCGGAGTGTCGTCCGTTGCCGCACCCCACGTCGAGCCCGACGCCTCCGGAGCGACCGTCGAGGAATGACTCCACCTCCGGCCAGGCGTATTCGCGCGTCTTTGAAAAGTGGGCGGCGATGCGGTCGTACGTCGACGCGACCGCGCTCCCCGCCGGCCGCGACTGCGGTGGCTCGTCCGCCTCGGGCCGCTCGCTTCCGTCCGCGGTCGGGTCGCCCTGCGTCATCCGACGATCACGAACGTGAGATATGCGAGCAGGAGCATGACGGTGGCGTGTTTCACGCCGTCGCTGACGCTGCCTTCGCCCAGCTGTCCGGCGATCAGACCCGACGCGATCGCCTGAATCGCCGCGGCGTGATAGAACAACACGACGTAGCTGCCGGTGTCGACGTTTCCGATCCCCTCGAACACGCCCGTCGAAACGCCCCCCACGCCGCCCGGGGCCGACAGCTGCGCCCCCTCGACGGCCGGAATGAACGCGACCGTCAGCGCACCGATGATCCCGATAAACACCGCGAAGGAGACGTAGATCACGAGGAGGTACGTCACCATGACCTGCCGTCGCTCCCTCCGGAGTTGCCGCGTCGAACGCGCCTCGTCAGCGGCGATCGCAAGCACCGGCGCCACGTCGCCGCTCGCGTCGACCGCGTTCGTGGTGAGCGCGACGGCGCGCGACACCATCGGCGAGCGGACGCGTTGACGGAACCGGTCGAGCGCCGTCGTGACGGTCGCGCCCCACTGCACGTCCCGCCACACGCGCTGGACCTCCGGCGTGACTTTGCCGAGGTCCGAGCCGGTGAGCCGGCGCAGGCTCTCGACGACGCTCACCCCTGCGTCGTTGATGCTTGCCATCCGGTCGAGAAAGTCGGGAACCGCGCGTTCGATCCCCCGGATCCGGCGTTTCTCGACCTCGTAGGCGATCCCGTACCCGGCGAGCACCAGTAGCGTCGCCTCGATCACCGGGGAGTCGACGACCCGAGCGAACGGTCCCAGCGACAGCGGGATCGACGGCGTTCGCATCCACACCCAGCACACGCCGACGGGGATCGTGAAGACGGCAGTCAGCCCCGGCCGTTCGAGCAGGAGTCCCGCCGGGCGGCTCGCGGCGTCGAGCACGGCCTCGATCCGATCATAGACAGCCAGCCGTTCCCTGCTCGCCGCCCACCGATCGCCTTCCACAGCGGCATCGGCGTCGCCGGCAGTCACGCCGCCGTCCGCCCGTGCGTCCGAGCCGCCGAGTCCGGCGACGTTCGAGGCCGCCACCGCGAGCACCCGCGCGTCATCAACCGGCTGATCCGGGGCGATCGTGTCGCCGCTCGACCGGGTGATCGAATCGATGTAGACGACGAACCCGAAGCTCGCGAGCGGGATCGCGAGGTAGACGACCGCCCGCAACAACGGAAGCGTGTCCGAGAGGACGATCCCGATGACGACGAGGATCGTGATGAAGAACAGCGGCCCGGCGACGAGCACCGTCACGTACGCCTCCGCGAACGCGGAGATGAGTTCGAGGTACTGCTCCTGCTGCGACTCGGCCTCCTCTTGGTAGCGCTCGTACTGGTCGTGCAGGAACGCCGATACCTCCCGGCCGCTGCCGAGCACGGACGCGAGGTTCTCCCCGAACTCGGCCATATTCTGTGAGGGCGTGCGGTCGGCCGTGCGTTCGAGCGCGGTGAGCACGTCCGTCCCGAACGTGTTCATGTCGCGGACGGCGACGCCGAGCTCGCGGGCCGCCTCACCGTACACGTCTTCGTTGCGAGACAGCGTCTCCAACACCGCCGGAAGCGCCATCCCCGAGCGCGACAGCGCGTACACGAACGCGACCGTCCGGGGAAGCGTTGCCTCGATCTGGCTCGCCCTGGCGTGTGCGCGCTGGTCGAGGATCTCCCAGCGGAGCAGGTACACCGCGAGCGCCGAGCCGACGCCGACTGTCGCCGACGAGACGAAAAGCAGCGGGAACAGCTCGCGAACGCCGAGTTCGCCGAGTCGCGTGAGGTCCGCGAGGAAGCTCAAGACGGCCGGCAGCGCCGCGCGAACGGCGTCCCCGCCGATCCGAAGGAGCGCCAGCGTTCCCGCTGCGAGATACACGCCGAGGACGCTCCCGGAGACGCCCGCGACGGCCGCGTACAGGATGGTCTTCGACGCGTACGACCGATGCGTGACGCCGATGTGTGCCGCCCGCAACCGG
The DNA here is from genome assembly GCF_030127145.1 of Halobaculum halobium. NCBI lineage: Archaea > Methanobacteriati > Methanobacteriota > Halobacteria > Halobacteriales > Haloferacaceae > Halobaculum > Halobaculum halobium. Next base: position 247,872 of record NZ_CP126158.1, on the reverse strand, counting down.
TCGCGTTGGCGGTGTGTCCGCGGTCGATCGGTCGCCACGTAGTCACCGAAGGCGTGAACGGCGACCCGCGTCACAACGAGGTTCGCCTCGCGATTCACCGCTCCGACGAGGATCGGCGCCAACAGGAGCACCGTACCTGCCAGCGGAAGAAACGACAGAACCACGTGTCAGTCCCCGTCGCCGAGGCCGGACTCCTCGTCCCCGCCGGTACCGGGTCCGGACTCGTTGCTATCGGACTCCCCGATATCGGACGTGTTGCGGTCAGATTCCCCGAGGTCGGACTCCGAAACGTCAGACTCACCGAGATCCGCATCGCCGATCAGATCCTCCTCCGCGTCGTCATCGGCGGCCTCGATCCGCGCCATCACGCGGTCGGGGTCGGCGTAGTACTCGTTGACGAGCGCGGTGAAGCGGCGGTAGTCGGTGACACCGTGATCACTCAGGTGCGAGAGGAACCGACGCCGGTCGCGAAGCTCCGACAGCAACTCCGCCCGGCTCCACCCCCGATCGGACTGGATCTCGTCCAAGAGGGCCGAATCCCTACTGGTGAAGCTGTCGGAGCCGGCGTCCCACTCGTACACCGACGAGTAGTCCAGTTCGCCCGTCCGCTGGTCGATCCCGCCGATCTCGCCGACGGTCTTCGCACGGCGCACGCGTCCGCCGTCGAAGCGTGCGAGCGTCTGGACCGACAGCAAGTCCAGCGATCGAACCATCGCCCGGGGGACGTTGATCGGCTCGTTCTCCAGCCGGTTGATCACCGTCTCGATCGAGTCGGCGTGCATCGTCGAGAACGTGGTGTGGCCCGTGTTCATCGCTTGGAACAGGGTGAGCGCCTCCTCGCCGCGCACCTCGCCGACGATGATGTACTCCGGGCGGTGTCGGAGCGCCGAGCGCAGGAGGTCGTACATGTCGATGTCCTCCCCTTGCCCCATCCGCTCGCGGGTGACAGACGAGAGCCAGTTGTCGTGGTACAGCGACAGCTCGCGGGTGTCCTCGATGGTGAGTACCTTCGATCGCGGGGGGATGAACATCGACACCGCGTTCATCGAGGTGGTCTTCCCGGAGGCGGTGCCGCCCGCGAAGATGAGGCTCTTGTTGTGCTCGATGCAGAGCCAGAAGTACGCCATCTGTTCGATCGAGAACGTCCCGTAGTCGATCAGGTCGATCGGCGTGAACGGCTCCTCGGCGTACTGGCGGATAGTGAACGCAGAGCCGCGTGGTGTGACTTCCTCGCCGAGCGCGAGCTCGGCACGCGACCCGTCCGGGAGCGTCGTCTCGACGATCGGGTCGCCGACGGAGATGTGCCGCCCCGACCGCTGCGCAAGCCTGATAACGTAGTTGTCTAGCTCGTCGGGGCCGAACACCACGTTCGTCTCGATGTCGGTGTACTCGTCGTGGTAGACGAAGATCGGGAGGTCGTAGCCGTCACAGGAGATGTCCTCGATGTGGTGGTCCGAGAGGAGCGCGTCGATCTTCCCGTATCCGCGGAAGTCTCGCCGCAGGTAGTACAACAGCGCGTGGAACGTCTGCATCGACGCGTCGACGCCGTACTGTTCCAGCAGCGCCTCCAGCTCGTCGCGGAGCGTCTCGTCGTCCGCCTCGCCGGGGTCCTCGCGGTACAACAGCGGGTCGCGGATGTCGTCGACGACGCGCTGGAGGAGGTCGAACTCGAAGTCGTCCAGCTCCGGCTCGACGACGTGATACACGTGATTGTCGCCCTCCGTGTCGTACGTGACGACGATGTACGCGTACGGGGCGTTCACCCAGTAGCGCTCGATTTCGTCGTGGTCCGCTGGCGGGTCGAACGACGCCAGCGGACCGTCCTCGTCGGGGAGGAACGGTCGGACCGCTAGGTCGCCGCCGCGGAGCACCTCGAGCGTCCGAGCGAGGCGCTGCCTGAGCGCGGACAGGGGGCGATCGTCGGTCGCGGCGTCAGCGGCGTCCCCCGACATCGGTTACTGGCGTCCGTAGGGAAGTCCGGTACTTAACTTCACCACCAACGATCACAGTTCTGATATCCCGACCGTCGCTCACGCGGGAACGACCCCGTCGTCACGGCCGCGCAACGCACGGCGCACCGTCCCCATTCACCTCACCTGCTCGGCCCTCAGGAGTACGCCTCCGAGTACGAACTGGAGCGCGGCCCCGACCGGGATCGACACACCGGGGAGCCCGCCGCCGACGCCGAAGCCGATCCCGAAGAAGCGCTCGGGAAACAGCACCGACGCGACGAGAAACAGCGTCGCCGAGGCGACGAGCAGTCCGCCTAGCACGTCTACGGGGTCGACGCGCCACGACTCGGCGCGTTCCTCCTCGCGGTAGTAGTACACCGAGACGCCGAGGGCGACGAGAAACACGCACGCGCCGACGAGCCAAGCGCCGTACGCGATCTGGACGGAGGTTCCAGACTGTAGTAGGTACGCCGAAACGGGAGAGGAGACGCTCGTCGCGCGGACGAGCGGGACACCGAACGCGTAGCGTATCTGAAACAGCGGGAACCGGACGAACAGTACCGTTCCACCGGCGACGGCGCCGTAGAATAGGTTCCACGGAAGCAGCGCCGCGACCCACGTGGACAACACGGCGAGTTCCCCTGCGTACTCAGATCGGACCCAGACCATGTTCCCCGGAGCACGGCGCGGTGAAATAAATCGATTGGACCGACGGGTCGACAGCATTGACTGACCGGCTAACCGGACCGACCAGACCGACCAGCGCGGCCCCCGCCTCCGAGTGACCTCACTCGATCCCTCCCACGACAGACAGACAGACCGACCGGGGTTGGGGGGCGTTACGTACTTACACGCTGATTCCCTACAGCCGTGTACGGAATGAGGCGCGACTACTTCGAGTTAACTGTGGACCACGTCGACTGGGTCGAGACCGACGCGGATCCCGCGAAGCCGCACGTATCTATCGACTTCCACGGCCCAGCGGACCTCCTCCGCGAGCGCCTCACCAAGGGTGACGGCGAGCTGCTGGACGCCAAGGAGACCGACGTGGCATTTCGGCTCCAGTCCGATCACGAGCGGGACCCCGAGGCGACAGGCGTCGTCGGGGTGACGAACCGCCACACTGGGGATTTCGTCCTCGAACTCAACGAGTCCGCGGACGACGTGCTCCGTTTCATCCGCGCGGCCCGCGAGTACGGCCGCGCCAGCGACGGCGACGGCCGGTACCGGGTCGAGATCGACGTCGACGGCGATCCGGTCGTCGCCTACGAGAAGGAGACCTTCCTCGTGTACGACGCCGAGGGCAACCTGCTCCGCCGCGAGAGTCTGATCCCGTCGGGCGTCGAACTGTAGTACCCGGTCGCCGCCTCGGCCTCGTCGTCCCTGTTCTTGCGGTCGTCCCCGTCGTCCTGACCGGGACCGAAACCGGTTTGCCCCGCTCGCGTCCTACCACGTGTCGTGAAGAACGTCACCGATCGCGTGTCGAACCCGTTCGGACTGTCTCCCGAGTGCGATCGGTTCGTCCCCGGATACGGCGACGCGAACGCCGACTTCCACGTCATCGGCGACCACCCGGGCGTCCACGGCGGCCTCGAAACGGGGGTTCCGTTCACCGGGTCGGCCGCCGGCGAGCGCTTGCTCGACGCGCTGGTCCGCGCGGGGCTGCTCGAGACCGCCGGCGACGAGCCTGTCGTCGACTCGACGTACCTCTCGTATCTCCACATGTGCGAGGCGACCGGCGACCGGCTCGGCCCCGACTGCGCGCCGACCGCGGCGTCGTACGACGATATGGAGCGGTTCTTCGACGCGGAGGTTCGCGCCATCGCGGCCCACGTGCTCCTTCCGGTCGGCGAGCGGGCGACTCGACACGTGATAGAACAGTACACGGCTCAAGCGAACAAGACCCCGATCCGAATGGACGACCTCCACGGCCGCGAGATCCGCGGCTCCGGCTGGCTCGTCCTCCCGATCAAATCCCCCGCCGAGTGGACTGAGGGCTCGGACGCCGCGGTGACGAAGCCCACGAACCGGGACGCCGAAGAGGCACGCGCCGACGACGAGACCGTCGGGGCGACCGACGGCGCCGGCGTCGCCGCGTCGGATGCGGACCGGCTGGTCGACGGACTCGCGACACTTCGCGCCACGGACTACCGCCGCGAGTCGGACCTCGGGCGGTTCATCGCGGGGTCAGACCCGTACCTCGTTCGGTAAGCGGGGTCACCGGCACCGGTCGGGTCACGCGACGGAATCCGCCGCGACGTCTTCGGTCACAGACGGCCGTTCGTCCGCCGCGGTCCCGACAGAATTCAGTCTCCCGGCGGGTCCGCCGCCGGGAACTCCACGGTGACGGCCGTTCCCGTCTCGTCCACGTCGAACGAGACGCGTCCGCCTGACGACTCGGTGATCCACACGACGAGCCACAGGCCCAGCCCCGACGAGTGCGTGACGGCCGTCTCGGTTTCGGTCTCGAACGTCTCCAGCTCTTGCATGGGGATCCCCGGCCCGTCGTCGGCGACGGTCACGGCGACGAACGCGCCGGAGTTGACCACCGTGATCTCGATCGTCGGGCGCTCGCGGTGGCTGTGTTCGATCGCGTTCTCGAGGAGATTCGTGAACACGGTGTCGATCAGCCCCGTCGCGGTAATCCACGCGGACTCGGGGGCGTCGACAGTGATCTGTGGGTCAACGGCGGGGTACTCCATGGCCAGTCCGTCCACCTGCGCACGCACCAACCGTGCGACGTCGAAGTGCGTCTTTGTCGGCTCGTCAGCGTCGAGGGTCGCCTCGACGTGGCGGACCGTCTCCGCGCGGTCAAGCATCGTCTCAGCGGCGCCGGTGATCCGGTCGAGCGCGGTCGCAACCTGCCGGTCGTCGTCACCCGTTTCGGCCTCGGTTCGATCCGCACGTCGTTCTTCGAGCAGCTCGGTGTAGCCCAACACGACGTTCATCTCGTTGCGGAGATCGTGTCGGAGGAGCCGATTCAACACCCCCACTCGTCGGCGCAGTCGGCGGCGATTGGTGGCGTCCTGCAGCGCGATGACTCGCCCCTCGAGATCGGGCCGTTCGAACGGTGTGACGCGGACCTCGTAGTGACGCTTTCCCTCGTCGGTCATCCGCGTGACGTACGGCTGTCGGCGCGCGCTGCCGTGATCTCGCGGCTCTCCGCGTACGTCGGTCAGGTCGTCAGCCAACTCGTCGTTCGATCCGTCGATCCGGGCAGCGATCTCCGGGTCCAGCTCCGCGATCGACTGTCCAACGGCGACCCCTCGCTCGACGGCTATCACGTCGGCCGCGACCGAGTTGCAGTCGATGACGACACCGTTCTGGTCGAGGACGATCAGCCCCTCAACCGCGGCGTCGACTGCGACCTCGCGGGCGGCCGCGAGCGCTGCTCCAGGCGGATCCGTGGCTCCCCTGTCGCCGTATCTGGCTGCGACACCCGACGCCCACTCCCCGACAGACGACAGGACATCGATGATCGTCGCGTTCACGCGGTCGCGAAGCCGACCCGACAGCGTCCCGACCGTCGCCATCCCGACGATTCCGGCGGTCATAACCCGCGCAAGCCGGCTCTCTTGCCGGGTCATCGACTCACCGACCGATGGTCGACGACGGCGTCTCGGGAGGCTCGTCCGAGACGACAGCCGACACACTGTACGAGAGGCACTCACGGGTCCCCACGGGCTTCTTCGTGATGAAAATTTGTGTGCCGACGAACCGCGAGTGGACCGCTCCCCCTGCGATGTCGTCGCGGGCTGAGTCGGAAGGGTTCTTAGCGTCCGATGAGCATCGGTCCGTATGCAGCGGATCCGTCTCACCAACACCGTCTTCGAGGGACTCAACAACGTCTACGTGCTCGAAGGCCCGGCAAACGGTGATCGTGGCGAGGAGTTGGTTCTCGTCGATGCCGGCGTCGCCCTCCCGGACGTTCGCGAACAGCTCGCGGCGGGACTCGCCGACTTCGGGCACGAGATCGCGGACGTCGACCGGGTGCTCCTCACGCACTGGCACGCCGACCACGCGGGGCTCGCCGGGGCGATTCAGGCGGAGTCGGGCGCGACCGTGCACGTCCACGAGGCGGACGCGCCGCTCGTCGCGGGCGACGAAGCCAGCGTCGAGGAGGAGCGCCGGCTCCAGCAGGAGAAGTTCCGCGAGTGGGGAATTCCCGAGCAAACGCGCGCGGAACTCGTCGACTTCCTCACGGACCACGCCGACCTCAGCGGCGAGCCGTGCGACGTGACGCCGTTCGCCGGCGGCGACGAGTTCGCGGTGGGTGGGCGGACGCTGGAGGCCGTTCACCTGCCCGGCCACGCCGCGGGCCTCTCGGCGTTCCACGATCCCGCGGCCGACGAGGCGTTCGTCGGCGACGTGATCCTCCCGAAGTACACCCCGAACGTGGGCGGGGCAGACATCCGGGTCGACGATCCGCTGGGCAGGTACGTGCGAAGCCTACTGGACCTGATCGACCTCGATCCCGGGACCGCGTGGCCGGGTCACCGCGACCGCATCGACGACCCGGCGGGTCGCGCGGCGACGATCCTCCGGCACCACGTCGAGCGAACGGAGAACGTCGTCGACGCGCTCGCAGACCTCGGCCCGTCGACGCCGTGGGAAGTGAGCGCCGCGTTGTTCGGCGATCTCCACGGCATCCACGTGCTCCACGGCCCCGGCGAGGCGTACGCTCACCTCGATCACCTCGCGGGCGCCGGAGTCGTCGAACGCGACGGGACGCGCTATACCCTCGTCGACGCCGATCCGGCCGTGTCGGCACTGTTTCCCGACCCCGGCATCGACCGCGTCGTCGAGTGGACCGGGGAGTGACGCCAGTGGGGCGTACCGGGACGCCGGCGAGACGCGTCGGCCGGCCTCCGTCCGCAGACGGCGACGCGTGAATCCGCGGAACACAAGCTTGAAACCCGACTGAGGCGAACGCTCCGGCAATGGAACTTCGCGTCATCGACAAGACGGACGAGGAACTCCGCATCGAGATCGCGGGCGAGGACCACACCTTCATGAACGTTCTCAAGGGGCAACTGCTCAATACCGACGGCGTCGCCGCCGCGACGTACGACATGAACCCCGAACAGTCAGGCGGACAGACCGAGCCGATCCTCTCGATCAAAACCGAGGACGGACTCGACCCGCTCGACGCGCTCGAACAGGCCGCGATGGCCGTCTCGGACGATCTTGAAACCCTCTATGACCGAATCGAGGTCGCCTTCGACGACGTCGCGGCCGCCGAGGCCTGATCCGGGAGCCGCCGCGGTACGTTTCTTCGCTCTCGTCGGTCACTCGTCGGGAAGCGTCTCGCCCGCCGTGATCGCTACGTCGAGCCAGTTCTCCATCGGGACGAGCGGGCATTCGTACGCCTCCGAGTACGCGCAGTAGGGGTTGTACGCCTCGTTGAAGTCCACCAGCCAGTCGCCGCCGGCGGTCCGGTCGTCGGGGTCCTCCAAATCGAGGTACCGGCCGGCTGGGTAGGTCCACTCGCCGTTGGTCTCGTCGCGGAACGGCACCCACAGGCGGTGCTCGTCGCCCGGGGATCGATACGCCTGGATCGTCACATCCTCGCCGTCGACCGTGATCCGGAACTCGCCGACGTTGTCGTACTCGCGAGCGCCGTCCTGCGTCGTCTCGACGGTGATGCGCTCGGGGTCGTCGTGTTCGTGCAACGTGGCCGCAAAGCGGTACGCGGGGTCCGGATCGAAGTAGTTCAGGCCGGAAAACCCCGCTCGGTCCGACTGTGGAACCGGCGATCGCGGGTGTTCGGCGAAGAACTCGTCTTTCTTGCGGCGGTCCTGGCGAACGCGCTCGTCGTATGCCTCCGGGTCAAGATCGGTGTCGCCGTCGGTGCTCATACCCGACTCTTCGCTGGCCCGCGTGTTCAACGTTCAGCGGTCGTGTCTGGTACGCACAAGTGCGCAGGCCGTCAGAGGCGATGGCATGACGGCGGTCGATCGACGGCTTCAGAGCCGGACGGGAACGTCGTGCTCGTCGAGGTAGCGCTTCACCTCGTCGATCCCGTACTCGTCGAAGTGGAAGATGCTGGCCGCCAGCGCGGCGTCGGCGTTCGCATCGACGAACACCTCTCGCATGTGCTCGGGGCTGCCCGCGCCGGAGGAGGCGATAACCGGCGTCGACACGGCGTCGCAGACGGCCCGCGTGAGCGGGACGTCATAGCCGTCTTTCGTCCCGTCCGCGTCGATGGAGTTGACGAACAGTTCCCCGGCACCCCGTTCTTCCGCCTCCTTCGCCCACGTCACCACGTCGAGACCGGTTCCCTCTCGACCACCTTTGACGGTGCACTCGAACCAGCATTCCTCGGTCTCGCCGGCCTCGCGTTCGACCTCGATGTAGTGGTCGCCCTCGTCGTCGAAGCGGCGCCGCGCGTCGACGGAGATGACGATGCACTGGCTGCCGAAGGCGTCGGCGCCCTCGGTGATCAGTTCGGGGTTCTCGATCGCGCCGGAGTTGATCGACACCTTGTCCGCTCCCGCCCGGAGCGTCTCTTTGATGTCGGCCTTCGTGCGGATGCCGCCGCCGACGGTCAGGGGGATGAAGCACTCGTCGGCGACGGCCGACACCGTGTCGAGCATCGTCTCGCGGCCCTCCGCGCTGGCGGTGATGTCGAGGAACACGAACTCGTCGGCACCGGCCTCGTTGTACTTTTTCGCCATCTCGACGGGGTCACCGGAGTACTCTAAGTTCTCGAAGTTGACACCGGTGTAGACGGCGGCGTTCCCGTCGTCGTCGAGGTCGACGTCGATACACGGGATGATCCGCTTCGTAAGGGTCATACGTTCGATAGCCGCGACCCGGGTTTCATCGTTTCGCCTGTCCGCGCAGGGACTGCCCGAGCGGCGTCGGGCGCGACCGCGACGGCCGTCGTGATCATAGTTGCCCCGACAGCGTCGGTCGGACCCCGTCGGTCACACGACTCGGCTCACCGCTTCCATCTCGCGGTGGTTCCCCCGCCGTACAGCCACGACCGGATGCGACTCACGAGCGAGTGAAGCAGCACGAACAGCACGAACACGTACGCGAGCCCGGCGACCGCCTGCGCCGTCGGGTCGACCGTTTCGACGACGACGGGGTGGACGTACCTGAGGTAGCCGTACACGCCCCCGACTACCCCCGTGAGTCCGACGGCGGCGACCGTCGCGGCGTAGCACGCGAACACCGTCCACCAGACGAGGTCGGCGACGTACTCGCTTCGCTGTGCCGCTCGCTGGACGCGCGTGAGGAGGGTCGAGCGATTCGGGAGGACCATACCCCCGTGTGTCGAACCCACGACAAAACGGTGACGGCCGACGGCGTCGCTGGGTCCCGATTGGCCCGCAGCCGACGCGGACCACGACCGATTAAGTAGCAGCGCGACGCCGTTCCGATAGGAACTATGGCCGACCACCACGATCACGATCACTACAAGGAGTTCGACTACGAGCGCGTCACTTCGCCGATGCAGAACGTGACGAGTGGACAGGCGATCACGGGCGCAATCATCGCGATCGTCGGCGTCCTCGTCGCCTTCGGGCTGCCGCTCGTTCTGGTGTAACGGTCGGAGCGTCTCGACTCGGTCCCGACGATCGATCTCATCGGGCTTTCACCTCGGCACAGCCTCGCTGATTCGTTCACAGCGACGGTGACTGTCCCCTTCGTCTCGAATGCGGCCGAGTGCCTCGCGAACACCGCAGCCGGAAGGGTAACGCGGAGCGAGACGCAATTCCATGAACCCAGAGAGGCACCGCGGTCGATCGACTCTCGCGCCGCTGCGACCGCCACCGTCTCCCCCACCTCGGGGCGCCGTCACTCCAGTTCGCGCTCGATGACCCTGCGGAGAGCGCGGATCGACGCGGCGTCGAACGACAGCGCCGCGTTACCGACGGTGAGCGAGAGCGTCCCGTCGGCCGTCGCCTCGCCGATCCGCTCGACCGGCGCGACGCCGTCGAACGTCTCGCGGACCGCCTCCGGATCGGTCGTCTCGATCACCGCCCGTCCGGGCGTCTCGTCGAACAGCGCGAGAGCGTCGTCGAGCGCCACGTCGGCGCCCGCGCCGTCCGTCACCATCTCGGCGAGCGTGACAGCGAGTCCGCCGTGGCTCACGTCGTGGACCGCGAGCGTCTCCCCCTCGTTGGCCACCGAAGCGAGGGATTCGACGACTGCCGATGCGTTCTCCGGAACCCCTGGGAAGCGGTCGCTCCCGCCGATCTGCGCCAGCAGCTCCGACCCGCCGAGCGCCTCGCCGGGCGCGCCCACGTGGAGTAGCGTCCCCTCGCCGGAGAAGGCCGCCGGCGGCGCCGAGAACCCCGCCTTCGTCCCGATGACCGCCAGCGTCGGCGTCGGCGGAATCGGGCCGGCGACCGAGTCGTTGTACAGCGAGACGTTGCCGCCGACAACCGGGACCGAGAGATCAGAACACATCTCGGCCAGCCCGTCGACGGCGGCCGCAAACCCGCCGTACACGTCGGACTTCTCCGGGTTTCCACCGTTGAGACAGTCGACCGCCGCGAGCGGGGTCGCTCCGTTCGCCGCGAGGTTCGTCACGTTCTCCAGCGCGACGGCGCGGGCACCGTCGTACGGAGCTGCATCCGTCCATCGCGGCTCCGACCCCGAAGACAGGGCCAGTCCCAGCGGCTCACCAGCGTCGGACTCCGCCTCGCGGATAGCCATGACCGCGGCGTCGTCGCCCGGGAGCACTGAGGTTCGGACGCCGACCTCGTGATCGTACTGCCGGTACACCCAGCGCTTGCTCGCGGTGTTGGGGTGCCCGACGACCGATTCGATCGCCTCGAGTAGCGCTTCGGAATCGATCGCCGCTTCCCCGTCGTCGGCAACCAGGTCCGGCAGGTTCCGATCTGGCTGTACGGGTTCCTCCCGGTCGAGGTCGTTCATCGGCGCCCCGTCGGCGAGGTACCCCGCGGGCGCGTCGACGACCGGTTCGCCGTCGAAGGTGCACACGTAGTTGCCGTCCGTCACCTCGCCGATGGTCGAGCAGCCGAGGTCGAATCGGTCGGCCAGCTCGGCGACGCGGTCGACGTCTTCGGTTCGCACCTCGTACACCATGCGCTCTTGGCTTTCGGCGAGCAGGATCTCCATGGCGTTCATGTTCGGCTCGCGCTGGTGGACGCGGTCGAGCGCTATCTCGGCGCCGAGTTCTCCCTTCGCGACGAGTTCGGATGAGGCTCCCCCGAGCCCGGCCGCACCCAGGTCTCGGGCAGCGACGACGAGCCCCTCGTCGATCAGCGATTCGTTGCACTCGATCAGACGCTTCTCGGCGTACGGGTCTCCCACCTGGACGGCGGGGCGGTCCTCCGTCTCTGCGTCCTCCGCGAGGTCCTCGCTGGCGAAGGAGGCGCCGCCGAGGCCGTCGCGGCCGGTCGCGTTGCCGACGAGTACCAGCTTGTTCCCGGGCGTCTCGGCGGTCGCGGTGACAAGCCGATCTGGGGTGGTGAGGCCAACGCAGGCGACGTTGACGAGGGGGTTCCCCTCGTAGCCGTCGTCGAACGCGACCGACCCCGCGACGGTGGGGACGCCGATGCAGTTGCCGTAGTGGCTGATCCCCTCGACGACGCCCTCGAACAGGTACTTGGAGTGCTCACGGTCGAAGCCGCCGAAGTACAGCGAGTCCGCCAGCGCGATCGGGTACGCGCCCATCGACATCGTGTCGCGGACGATCCCGCCAACGCCGGTAGCGGCGCCGTCGAACGGGTCGACGTACGAGGGGTGGTTGTGGCTCTCGATCCCCAGCGTGGCGTAGGTGTCTTCGTCGAGCGCGACGACCGCCGCGTCGTCGCCGGGCCCGATGACCACGTCGTCGCTCTCGCTGTCGAAGGCGCTCAACAGCGGACGTGACGACCGGTACGCGCAGTGCTCACTCCAGAGGTTCTCGAACAGCGCGGACTCGGCTCGGGTCGGCTCCCGTCCGAGTTCCGCCTCCACCAGTTCCCGGTCCGCATCGGCGAGGGGCATTCACATGTGCGGTCAACACGGCCAGCAAAATGGCTTTCCATGTGCACGAACATGCCCATATGTCGCCGATCTACCGGGGGTCCCGATCGGACCGGGCCCCTTTTCTACGGTCCGCGAGTACGTTCTGTCGTGCTATCGGTCGAGCTGCACAGTCACTCCGCGCTCTCGCACGACGGCCGCGACCCGGTCGACATGCTCCTCGAACAGGCGGCCGCCGTCGGCCTCGACGCGCTTGCGGTCACCGACCACGACGAACTCGACGCGAGCCTGGAGGCTGCCGAACTGGCCGATGAGTACGGGCTCGTCGGGATCCCGGGGATGGAGGTCACGAGCGCTGCCGGTCACGTGCTCGCGTTCGGTATCGATGACCCGATCCCCGCCGGGCTGGACTATGACGAGACGCTCGACCGGATCCACGAGCAGGGCGGTCTCGCGGTGGTCCCGCATCCGTTCCAGAAGTCGCGCCACGGCGTCGCACCGCACATCTCCGACGATCAGTTGGCGAACGCGGACGCCATCGAGGTGTACAATTCCCGACTCCTCACAGGGCGCTCGAACCGCCAAGCGGAATCGTTCGCAGTGAACCGGGGACTCCCGATGACTGCCGGGAGCGACGCACACATCGCCGAGATGGTGGGCCAAGCGGTGACCGAGGTGGGCGCCGAGGAACGCTCGGTCGACGCAATCCTCGACGCCGTCCGCGATGGGCGTACGAGCGTCGTCGGCAAGCGGACCCCGTGGTACATCTCCTTTCGACAGGCCGCCGGCGGCGCCAAGCGCCGCATCGGTCGCCGCGTCGGCGATCTCCTGTGAGCCGCATTCGTCGCCCCGGAGTGACAGATCTCGGCGGGAGCGCCACTACCTCCGACAGGGGCGGGACCGACCGCGTCGACGGCGCCGATCCCGTGATCGTCCGCACGGCGCTTTCCGACGGAGTCCCGCTACCCGGAACCAACGGGTTCGCGGGGATTCTCGACGGGACTCTAGTTCGTGACGTCCTCGGTCGACGGCCGCTGTTCGTCGACCGCGACGACGCCGACCGCTGGAGCCGGACGCCAACAGACCTGAAGCGCCCGCGCTCGCTCCCCGCCGGCCGCGTGCTCGACGCCGACGGCGAGCGACGCGTCTGGTCGCTTCCCGATCCTGACCCGGTCGACGATCTGACGGCGCTCGAGGAAGTCGGGGCCGCTGTCCGCGACCGCGTTCGGTCGGTTGACTCGGACGGGCTCGCGGTCGCGTTCTCCGGCGGCGTCGACTCTGGAGTCGTCGCCGCCGGAGTACCGGAGGCGCCGCTGTACGTCGCCGGGTTCGAGGGTGCACACGACGTCGCCGCCGCTCGCGAGGCAGCCGCATCGATGGATCGCGACCTGCGGGTCGTCGAACTGACCCACGACGATCTGACGCGAGCCGTCCCCGAAATCGTCGCGGCGACGGGCAGGCGGAACCCGATGGACGTCGCTATCGCGCTCCCGCTGTATCTCGTCGGCGAACGCGCGGCCGCGGACGGATACACCCGGCTCGCGGTCGGCCAGGGCGCGGACGAACTGTTCGGCGGCTACGCGAAGGTGGTCGATCCGGCGGACGACCCTCGCGTCGACGCGAGCACCGTCCGCGGCGCCCGCCGCGAGACGGTCGCGACGCTCCCAGACCAACTCGAGCGCGACGTGCTCGCGCTCGGCGCGGCGGGCGTCGAACCGGTCGCGCCGTTGCTCCACGACCGCATCGTGTCGGCGGCGCTCGCGCTGCCCGGACACCTCCTTGTCGCCGACAGCGAGCGGAAGGTGGCGCTGCGCGCTGCCGCCGAGGGACTCGTCCCCGAACACGTCCGCTCGGCGAATAAGAAGGCAGTCCAATACGGCACGTACGTCTCCCGCGAACTCGACCGCCTCGCGCGACAGTCCGGGTTCAAACGCCGGATGGACGACCACGTCGGGCGCTACGTCGCCGATCTGTGCGGCGAGGAGTACCGCACGGGTGATGAGGCGTAGCCAGCCGTCGAGCGGTCAGACGCTGCGCTCTCGGTCGGTGCTGACAGGCGACACGGCCTCGCGGGCCACAGCGGTCGACGCAGTGTCGCGCTCCCGCTGAGCGCCGACCGGCGCTGGCTACTCGACGGCGACAGTGGTCGCGTTCCCGTACTTGAACCCTCGGCTGCGACTGCACGCTCGACTGGAGGTGGATCTCGAGCGCGTCGGACGGGCGCCGCTACCAGTCCATCGCGTCCGCGACCGTCTCGATCGCCTCAGTGCCGATCGCGGCAGTGTCGCTGTCCACGTCGCCCTCGCGGAGATCGCCGGGAGTGTACCAGTTCCAGGCCTGCGCACCGACCTCGTCGTCGCCGGCGGGGTCGATCACCCGGCTGTCGACGGCCGCGAAGTAGATCGAGTCGACGTGCTGGTGACCGACTGTGCCGTCATCGTGGACGTTGATATCGTACAGCATGGTGTGTCGGGGCACCGGAAGCGTTTCGCCTGCCGGCGCCGCGATCGGTTCGGTATCGTCGACGAGTGTCGGCTCCAGACCGGTCTCTTCGTGCGCCTCCCTGAGCGCCGCTTCGTGGGGGAGTTCGTCACGGTCGACGTGACCACCGGGCGGGATACGAATGCCGAGCTTCGGATGGCGGTGAAGGGCGGTCGCGCCGTCGTGGACGAGGTAGAGGGTCGCGGTGAAGTGGCGTGTCGTTTCCATACGCGTCGCTGGCGGGTGCACGGCTTCGGCGTTACGAAAGCGGGCCGAGCGCGACGGACGGCCCCGGAACGCACGTCAGTCGCTCAACCGAGCTGTACGTGCTCTTCAGCTTCGAGGAGCTCGTGATACCGGTTTCGGATGGTGACCTCCGAGATGTTCGCCACCTCGCTCACCTCGCTTTGGGTCACCTTCTCGTTGGTGAGCAGCGACGCGGCGTAGACGGCGGCCGCGGCGAGGCCCACCGGCGACTTGCCCGAGTGGACGCCCTCCTGTTTTGCGGTCTGGAGGAGCTGGCGAGCGCGGCGCTCGGACTCGTCGGACAGCTCGAGGGAGGATGCGAACCGCGGGACGTAGCTCTCGGGGTCGGCGGGCTGTATCTCCAGCTTCAGCTCGCGGACGACGTAGCGGTACGTGCGGGCGATCTCGTCCTTCTCTACCCGTGATACGTTGGTGATCTCGTCGAGCGAGCGCGGCGTGCCGGCCTGCCGCGCGGCGGCGTACAGGCTCGCGGTAGCGACGCCCTCGATGGAGCGCCCCGGCAGGAGGTCCTCGTCGAGCGCGCGGCGGTAGATGACCGACGCGGTCTCGCGGACGTTGTCCGGGAGGCCGAGCGCGGAGGCCATGCGGTCGATCTCGCCGAGCGCCTGCTTGAGGTTTCGCTCTTTCGAGTCGCGCGTGCGGAACCGCTCGTTCCACGTGCGCAGGCGCTGCATCTTCTCGCGCTGGCGGCCGGACAGTTGGTTGCCGTAGGCGTCCTTGTCCTGCCAGCCGATGTTGGTCGACAGCCCCTTGTCGTGCATCATGTTCGTCGTCGGGGCGCCGACGCGGGACTTCTGGTCCTTCTCTTTGGAGTCGAACGCGCGCCACTCCGGCCCGTGATCAATCTCGTCCTCCTCGACGACGAGACCGCAGTCTCGACAGACCGTCTCGCCGCGTTCGGAGTCGTTCGTCAGCTTGCCGCCGCATTCTGGACACTCGAGTTGTTCTCCCTCCGACTCGGACGTCGCCTCGTCCTCATCGACGGTGGTAGTACGCGATCGGTCGTCCGTGTAGCTTCGGACGTTCTCACTCATTATTAGGATGGTTGAAATCGGAGACTAACAGCTCCGATGGGGGTTTCGCCGTACCAATTACACGGGCGGAAGCAACTTATATCTGCTGGCGGTATTTCGCTGTCCCCGGTCGCGAAACGCACCCTACGACGCCGGTTTGCGTCTCGGCGCCATCGGCTCCGAACTGCGACGTTCCCCGGGTGAGCTCGGACGGGCGAAGGCGGTCGGTCGGAACCGACGAGTCTGGCGGTGGAGGCGCGCCCGGTCGGGGGTATCGAAACCCTTACTCGCGGTCCGCGGCACTCCCCGTACATGACAGCGACGGACGATGGCGGCGCATCGGACGCCGACGCGGGCGTCGTCGACCCCGACGAGGTCCGCCACGTCGCCGACCTCGCGCGGGTCGACCTCGACGACGAGGAGGCGGCGGCGTTCGCCGAGCAGTTCGCGGACGTGCTCGACTACTTCGCGGCGCTCGACGAGGTGCCCGAAGTCGAGGACGAACCGGATCTGGTGAACGTGATGCGGGCCGACGAGGTCCGCGACGGACTCACGCAAGAGGAGGCGCTGGCGAACGCGCCCGACAGCGAGGCGGGCTTCTTCAAGGGGCCGAAGGTCTCATGAGCGCCGACGACGCCCGTCCCGACGACACCGCGGGCTCCGACGACGGCGACGAGTTCAACGTCTTCCTCAGCCGCGAGACCGTCGCCGGCGACGACGAGGGACCGCTCGCCGGCAAGACCGTCGCGGTGAAAGACAACATCTCGACGGCGGGGATCCCCACCACCTGCGGCTCCGCGATGCTCGACGGGTACGTTCCGCCGTACGACGCCACGGTCGTCGAGCGGCTCTGCGAGGCGGGCGCGACGATCGTCGGCAAGACGAACATGGACGAGTTCGGCATGGGCGGCACCACGGAAACCTCGGCGTACGGACCCACGAAGAACCCCGTCGACCCAGAGCACGTCCCCGGCGGCTCCTCCGGGGGCTCCGCGGCGGCCGTCGCCGCCGGCGAAGCGGACCTCGCGCTCGGGTCGGACACGGGCGGGTCCGTGCGCAATCCCGCCGCCTTCTGCGGGGTCGTCGGCATCAAGCCGACGTACGGACTCGTCTCGCGATACGGCCTCGTCGCGTACGCCAACTCGCTCGAGCAGATCGGCCCGCTGGCGACCACTGTCGAGGACGCGGCGGCGCTGCTCGATGCGATTGCCGGCCCCGACGAGCACGACGCCACCACGCGGTACGACGCCGCCGAGGGCGGCGCGGCCGCCGTCAGCGACGCCGCGGACGTCCCTGACGACGTTCATCCGGCCGACGCGACCGAGTACGCCGCGGCCGCCGACGGCGACGTCGACGGCATGACGATCGGCGTGCCGACGGAACTGGTCGAGGGCGCCGACGACGCCGTCGTCGACGTGTTCGAGGACGCGCTCGCGGATCTCGAGGCGCGCGGCGCCGAGACGGTCGAGGTGTCGCTTCCCTCGGTCGAGCACGCGGTCCAGGCGTACTACGTCATCGCGATGTCGGAGGCCTCCTCCAACCTCGCACGGTTCGACGGCGTCCGCTACGGGATCGACGGCGGCGAGGGCAACTGGAACGAGTCGTTCGCCCGGTCCCGCGAGGAGGGCTTCGGCGACGAGGTGAAGCGCCGGGTCCTGCTGGGCACCTACGCGCTCTCGGCGGGCTACCACGACAAGTACTACAAGAAGGCCCAGGACGCCCGCGCCTGGGTGAAACAGGACTTCGACGAGGCGCTCGCCGAAGCGGACGTGCTCGCGACGCCGACGATGCCCGTGTTGCCACCGAAGCGCGGCGAAAGCCTCGACGACCCGCTTTCGCTGTACCTCATGGACGCCAACACGGTGCCGGTGAACCTCGCGAACCTCCCCGCGATCTCGGTGCCCGCCGGCGAGGTCGAGGGACTGCCGGTCGGGATGCAGTTCGTCGGCCCGGCCTTCGGCGAGGAGACGGTCATCCGCGCCGGCAGCGCCGTCGAGGAGTAGGAGCGCGGCCGCTGGCCGGCCGGGGAACTCCCATCAGTAGTTTTTGCCGCCGAGTTTCGCGGTTCGGACGTGGACGACGCCCTCCGCCAGCGACTCGACTCGATCGAACGACGCCAGCGGATCGTGATAGCCCTTCTCGTGATACCGTACGTGCTCGGCGTTCTCCGGTTCCGGATCTCGTTTGGCGCCGGCAGGATCGTGTTCACGGTCGTCGGAACGTCGGTTATTCTTCTCGTCGGGATCCGCTATGTCGGGCGAGGCTCCTCGCACGGGTGACATCACCGCCCCGGACAGTCGAGGCATCGCGCCGGGCTATCGTCGCCAGTACTCCGGCGTGAAACAAACCAGCACCGGGATAATCTCCAGGCGACCGATCCACATCAGGAACACCATGTACAGGCGGCTGCCGTTCGAGAACGGGAGGTAGCTCCCCATCGGTCCGAGCACGCCGAACCCCGGCCCGACGTTTCCGAGGGTCGTCGCTGCGGCGCTCATGATCTCGAGCACGGAGAACGCCGTGTCGACGCGGAGGCTGTCGAGGAACAGCACCAGCGCGGACAGGAAGAACAGCACGATGTACAGCAGGGTGAACGCAAATATCCCGCGGACCCCGCGCTCGTCGAGCGCCCGGCCGTTCAGCCGGACAGGACGGACCGCGTCGGGATGGGCGGTCGTGAACAGTTCGCGCCGAAGCGATTTGGCGATCACCACCCAGCGGATGACCTTGATCCCCCCGCCGGTCGACCCGGCGGAGCCGCCGATGAACATCGCGAACAGCAGCACGTACTGTGCTACCGGCCCCCAGGCGTTGAAGTCCATGCTCGCGTACCCCGTCGTCGTCACGAGTGCGAGCGCCTGGAACAGCGCGTGGCGAAGGGCAGGCTCGACGTTGCCCGAGATAGCGTCCGTCACCTGCGTGAGGTACGCGGCGTCGAACGTCGATCCCCCGGCTGGAACCGCGGAGACGAACGTCCCGCCGAACAGCAGTCCGGTGAGAATCGCGGTCAGCACGCCGAGCACGCCGACGTACGCGCGGAACTCGACGTCCTGAAACATCCGCCGCGGGTCGCCGGTGAGCACGCCCCAAAACAGCGCGAAGTTGATCCCGGCGGCGAACATGAACGGGATGATCACCCACTGCACGGCGGCGGAAAACGCTTCGATCGACCGCGCTTCCGGCGAGAATCCCCCGGTCGGCATCGTCGTCAGGCCGTGGGCGATCGCGTTATACAGCGTCATGTTCGGCGCCAGCCCGGGCATGCCGACCGCCGGACCGCCCACGTGCATCCCGTACAGGAGCACGACTTCGAGCGCGGTGATGCCCGCGTAGACGCCCCACAGTACGCGCGCCGTCTCGGCGATCCGCGGGGTCAGCTTCTCGATCCCCGGGCCGGGCGCCTCGGCGTCCATCAGCTGCGCGCCGCCGACGGAGAGCTCGGGGAGGATCGCGACCGCGAGGACGACGATCCCCATGCCACCGAGCCACTGCGTGAGCTGCCGCCACAGCATGATCCCGCGGGTGTGCGTGTCGAAAGAGATGTCGCCGAGGACGGTCGCACCCGTGGTCGTGAAGCCCGACATCGCCTCGAACAGCGCGTTCACCGGGTTCGCGAGCGTCGAGGTCGGGGCCATAGGCGCGAGGACGCTGGGGATCCCGTGGGCCTCGATCAGGTACGGAACCGAGCCGACGATCCCGACTGCGAACCAGGTCATCGCGACCATGAGAAAGCCCTCTCTGGCGCCGAGATCCGGGTCGGGATCCAACCGCTCCAACCCCGTCCCGGCAAGCACGGCGAGGAGGATCGTCACGGCGAACGGCGCTATCGACTCGCCGTAGTACAGCGAAACGACCAGCGGAGCGAGCAGGGGGACCGAGAGGTACCGCACGACGGTCCCGACGAGGCTCAGGCTCGCCCGGTACTCCACGCGGAGGTTCACTCTCGAAGCGGGCGAGCGCGTCCCTGTTGAAGCTACCGTTCCGGCGCGAGCGCGTCGCCCCCGTCGGTACGCAGCGCGCAATTGTGAAGGCCACTCGGCGTCACGCACAGGTATGAACGGCCTGCTCCACGTGTCGGCCGGACTCCAGGGTGCCGCCTACGCGCTCGTCGTCGCGGTCGGCGGCGTCGCCGGCGCGGTCCTCCTCGGGCTCGGCTTGGCGGCGTTCCTCCGGCGACGGTCGCGATCGTATCTGCTCGTCGCGCTCGCGCTCGGCACCCTCACGGCCCGGGCGGGCCTTGCGGGCGCCGCTGCCGTCGGCCTCGTCGGCGTCAGCCCCCACCACTTCGGCGAACACCTCCTCGACGTGGTGATGGCCGGCCTCGTCATCGCGGCGGTGTACTACGCGCGGACGATACGCACGGAGGCGGCCTCGTGAGCGATCCCGCAACGCCGGCAGGCGACCGGCCGACGCGCGAACGCGTCGCCGACTACGTCTTCGCGCATCCCGGGATCCACTTCAACGAACTCGTCCGCCGGCTCGATCTGGCGCCCGGACAGGCGCAGTACCACCTCCGCCGGCTCGTCCGCGAGGACCGCGTCGTCGGCGAGGAGGTCTCGGGTCGGACCCACTACTTCGACCCCACCGTCGCTCCGATCGACCGTCGGCGGCTGGCGTTGTTCCGACGCGAGACCGCCCGCGACGCCGTCGTCGAACTGCTCGACGCCCCCGCCCGACCGGACGCCGTCGCCGACGCGGTCGGCGTCGCCAGGAGCACCCTAGAGTGGCACCTCGACGGCCTCGTCGAGGCCGGTGTCGTCGAGAAGCGGCGCGACGCACACGGGCGCGTCACGCTCGCGCTGACCGACCCGGAGGCGACTGCCGCGTTGCTGCAGCAGATCGAGCCGTCGCTGCCCGACCGGCTACTCGATCGGTTCACCCGGCTCGTCGACGCGTTGCTCGAGTGACCGACTGCTCCGCTCGAAGCGGTCACTCCGACGCCCGTTCGACGCGCGCACCACAACCCCCTTCTCCGCGACGCCGGTAACACGGGTATGACCGACGCGGACGCTTCCGAGGGGGACGAGCCCGGGGGAGACGGTCTCGCCACCGACGGCCTGTCGCGACGTGACGCGCTCAAGGCGGCCGTCGCCGTCGGCGGCGCTGCCGGCCTCGCCGCCTGCGTCGACCGGCTCGACGGCGAGGAGCCGATCCCGGCCGGCGACGGCGCCGATGCGCACCCGGATCGCCAGTTCGGCTGGAACGACCACATCCGGACCGACGACGCCGGCAACTGGCTAGTCCCGCGTCATCAGACTCTTCTGTACCTCTCGCTTCCGGAGGATGGACCGCCCAGCGACGACGACCGAGGTGCGGTCGCGGCCGCGCTCGACGCGCTCGACCGGGCGTACGCGTGGAGTCACGAGGGACTGCTCCACTCGGCCGGGTACTCGCCGCAGTACTTCGCGCGCTTCGAGGGATCGCTCGCCCTCCCCGAAGACGTGTCCCTGCCGGAGCCCGGTCCACTTGCGGACTACGAGACGCCCGAGTTCGACACGCAGGACGTGCTCGTCCACCTCGCGTCCGATCGCCCGGACGCGCTGTTAGCCGCCGAGGAAGCGCTCCTCGGCGAGCGCGAGGAGGCTAACGGCGTTTCGGTCCCGTCGGCCCTGACCGACGCGCTCGCGCTCGACGACCGTCGAACGGGCTTCTTCGACCCCGGGATGCCCCACGAGAAGGCCGACGGCCTCTCCGGGGTGCCGGACCCGAATCCGATCCCGGAGGACGCGCCGCTGTTCATGGGCTTCGCGGCCGGGTTCAGGGGAAACCAGGCGACGGAGGACTCCGTTGCCATCGGCGAGGGGCCGTTCGCCGAGGGGACGACGAAGTCAGTCGGGAACTGGCGCCAGCGGCTCGACGACTGGTACGGGGAGCAGGACTTCGACCAACAGGTGATGGAGATGTTCTCCCCGGGCCACGCCGCGGAGAACCTCGTCGAGGGCGTGGGGACGAACCTCGGCGACGACTCCGGAATCGACCGGTTCCTCGACACGGTGGTCGACGACGCTGAGGAGTACGGGCGGGTCGGCCACGCACAGAAGGCCGCACGGGACAACCGCGACGCCGACGGGAACCCGCTCTTGCTCCGGCGGCACTTCGAGTCGGCTGACGACGATATCGCGAGCCTGCACTTCCCGTCGCTTCAGCGCTCGATCGACCAGTTCGAGACCGTCCGGCGGTCGATGAACGGCGTCGACGCGACGGAGGCGACGCCGGCCGTCCGACAGCGCGTCAACAACGGCATCCTCGAGTACATCTTCCTGCGCCACCGCGGCTACTTCCTCGTTCCGCCGCGGTCGCTGCGCGCGCTGCCGACGCCCGACGGAAGCGAGGGGTGATCGACGCGCGGCTCGGGGGGCCGGTTCAGAAGTGAACGAACGCCACGACCGCGCCGATCACCGTCAGCGCGACGGCGACGGCGACGCCCACACTGCGCGTGCGCTCGGTGAGCACGTCCTCGCGAGTGAGCAACAACACCCCGGACCCGAGGAGCAGTCCCGCGAGTCCGATCCCGAGCCCGGTTGGGGATGCCCCGGCGAGCGGACCCGTCGGGGTCGCGGTCGGGTGGCCCGGATGAGCCAGCACGCCCTGCGGAAGCGACGCGATCGCGAGCGTCGCCACGAACGCGGCAGCGAGGAGTCTCCGTCTCATCGCCGCAGTCGAGGGTCGGCGCGCATAACACGGTTTCGACCCCGGCGCCGCCGGCCGTCCCGGGCGGTTCGAGCACCGCGACGCGGCCGTCGCCGTACATCACGAACACCTCGGCGGCGATAGCGACGCCGAGGGAGACCGGACCGACAGTCGGCCCGGCGGTCACGACGACGACGCCGGCTGTGACGATCAGCGTCGTCGCGGCCGCGGCCAGCGCGGCCCGTGCGTCCGTCGTCCCCAGTCGTCCCCCGACAGTAGTAAGCGCTCCTCCTCGCCGACGGCGTTCGACGGGCGCACCACCGATTCGACGGGTGTACCAGAACCCCCTTTCGTCGCCGGGTCCGATCACGAGTATGCGCAGACGAACGCAGTTGGACAGACGGACGTTCCTCCGGAGCGCGGCGGCGACCGGTGCTGTCGCCGGCGCCGGGGGGCTCTCCGGCTGTCTGGGTTTCGAACTCGGCTCGAGCGACGGGATCGCCGGCGAGCCGCCGATCGTCGAGGACCGCCCGGACGGCGTCTACCTCCCGAGCCACGTGGAGGGGATGAAGATGGGCGGCATGGGTGAGAGCGGGGACTACCGCGTCGGGGTGTTCTACTCGTATGCGCACCGCTTCTGGAACGTCAACGGCGAGTCCGTCGAGCAGACGGACGTGCAGCCCGACGACGACGTGCACCTGATGGCGAGCGTCTGGGACCCCGAAACGGGACAGATACTCCCGGAAACCGGCCTGTCGGTCGAGATCGAACAGGACGGGTCGCTCGTCTCCCAGGAGGTCATTTACCCGATGCTCTCCCAGCCGATGGGGACCCACTACGGCGCGAACTTCGGCCTCGAGGGCGACGGTACCTACACCGTGAACGTCTCCGTCGGCGGCGTCCGCACCCGGCGGACGGGGACGTACCGCGATCGGTTTGGCGATCCCGCAACCGTTCCGGTCGAGATCGAGTACAGCCAGTCCGGGCGCGACGAGATTTCCTTCCGGACCCTCGAGAACGCCGGTGCGCGCGACGCCGTCGATCGCATGGAGATGGAGATGATGCCCGACGCGACCGCGCCGCCGGTAGACGACCTCCCGGGGGAGAGACTCGGCGAAGTGAACAGTAACGACGCGGTCCTCGTGGCGACGCTGCTGGAGGAGTCGCCCGTCGGCGTCGACGCTCCCGGCCCGTATCTCGCGGTTTCGGCGCGAACCCCGTACAACCGGATGGTGATCCCCGCGATGGGACTTGAGGCGACCCACGAACGCGGGGGTGAGACGCTGTTCACCGGCGAGCTGAGCCGGACGCTCGATCCCGATCTCTCGTACCATTACGGGGCGGCGATGGAGGGCGCGAGCGTCGAGTCGGGCGACGAGCTGACGCTGACGCCGACGGTGTGGCCGCAGATCGCGCGCCACGAGGGGTACGAGACGGCCTTCGGCGCGCTCCAGGGCGGAATGCCCGAGCGAACGCTGACGATCGAGTAGCCGAGACCGGGCGCGACGGCTTAGAGTTTGCTCGTGACCTCGTCGACGACGCTCTCCTCGAAAAAGACGACGACGTGGTCGCCGGGCTTGATCACCGTGTCACCGCGAGGGGTGACGAGATCCCTGTCCCGGGTGATCGCACCGATCACCAGGCACGGCGGGAAGTCGTGGATCGACTCGCTGATGGGGCGGTTTGCGAGCATCGACTCCTCGCTCACTTCGACCTCCAAGACTTCCGCTCGGTCGTCCTCGATGAACGCGACGTTCTCGGCGCTGCCCTCTCGCGTGAACCGGGAGATCTCCTCGGCGACGACCGCTCGCGGGCTGACGCCCACGTCGATGCCGACCGTCTCGAAGAGATCGACGTAGACGGTCCGGTCGACGACCGCGACCGTGCGCTCGACGCCGATTCGGCTCGCCAGCAGACACGACAGGAGGTTCTTCTCGTCGGAGTCCAACGTGGCAACGAGGACGTCGGCGTCGCCGACGTGCTCGCGCTCGAGGAAGTCGACGTCGGTGGCGTCAGACTGCATGACGACCGTCTCGGGGAGCTCCTCTGCGAGTTCGCGGGCCCGCTCTTCGTCCTGCTCGATGAGCCGGGGAGAGAACCCACGCTCGGCGAGCAGACGCGCGGCGTGGTAGCCGATCTCGGACCCGCCGACGATGACCACCTCCTCGCTCGTTCCGACGTGCTCTTCCGGGGCCACGTCGGCGGCGAACCCGCGAACGCTGCCGGGTGAGCCGATCACGACCGCCCGATCGCCCGCGGTGATCCGCGTCTCGCCGCGCGGGATGACGACCTCCTCGTCGCGGATGAGCGACGCGAAGGTGAGCGAGTCGAACCGATCGGCCTCGCTGACCGTCTGACCCGCAATCGGGCTCTCCTCGCTCACGTCGAACTCGGCCATCTGCACCTCGCCGTCCGCGAAGAGATTGACCTGGTGGGCCGCGGGCAGCCCGATCACTCTGACGATCGACTCCGCGGTGAGCAGGTTCGTACACACCATAAAATCGATGCCGAACGCCGTCCGCGAGCGCTCCCAGGTGCGCAGGTACTCGGTGTTCTTGATCCGGGCGATCGTGAACGCGTCGCTCACGGCCTTCGCCGTCGAACAGGCGACGATGTTCGTCTCGTCGTTGTCGGTGGAGGCGATCACCATGTCCGCCTCCGTGATGCCGGCGTCCTCCAGCGTGGAGACGGCGGTCCCGTCGCCGTTGATCGTCAACACGTCGAGCGAGTACGTCAGTTCGTCGCACCGGTCGGCGTCCCGCTCGACGATCACCACCTCGTGGCTCTCGTCGAGGTCCGCGGCGATGCTCTCTCCCACCTGTCCCGCGCCGATGATCACGACTCGCACGGCGGGGCCACCCCTGTCATGCCCGTTCGTGTTCGACCGAACAAAATGAGCGTTCCGAAGTTGAACCACCCGCGTCACCGCCAGTGGCGCGGACGCGGTCGTCACTTCGACGGCACCGAGGACCCTCCACCGCCGCTACACCGCGTCCGTGTCCTCGCGAACGACGAGCGTCACCTCTCGATCGCGCCCCTCGAGATCGGCGACCGCACGCCTGACGACCCGCTCGGCCTCCTCGGTGACGAGCCCTCTCACCTTGTCGAGTACCCAGTCGAACGAAACCAGCGGCGGGAGCGACACCGACGAGGCGTCCGCGCTCTCGGCGTCGAAACGGACTTCGAAGGTGACGCGACAGCCGACCGTCGCGTCGTCGGGCGCGTCTGCCGGCAGATCGTCGAAGGGCTCGATCCGCCACGAGCCGCGCGCTCGAATGTCTTTCAGGATCCGCCAGTCGATCCGCGTCGGCGGTTCCACGTCGGTCACCTCCGAACGGGCGGTGTACGTCAGCTTCCACCACGCGAACCGGAGCGCGTAGCGCGACCCGGGACCGCCGTCGCCGTGCGTCCGCGACACGCGGTCGAGGTACTCGCTGTATCGCTCGTAGCGCGGGAGGTCCACGAGGAACTCGTACGCCTCCTCGGGGGCGACGTACACGTCCGTCGAGACCACGAGCTCGTCCATGTCTCCGGATCCGCCGGACGAGAGGTAAGGGTTCGGGCTGGGACGGCGCGGACCCTTAGTCGGCGCCGGTGGCTGCGAATATATTTTGGCCAGCCAAAAAACCGACGCGCTTTTATTTGTTTAGGCTGGCCGAAACAGTATGGACCTGGATCGAAGGACGTTCGTCGGTGTGGGCGCGAGCGCGATAGCCACCGGACTCGCCGGCTGTGCCGGATCCGACGGCGACGGGGGAGAAACTGAGTCGGCCGGGGGCGACGGATCGACGCCGGCCACGGAGGCGGATGCGACGACGACGGCGCCGCCGACCGCCAGCCACACCGTCTCGATGGAACCCGTCGGCGACGTGACGTTCGACGCGGTGCCGGAGACGTTCTCGGCGTACGAGTCGGGATACGCGGACATGGGTATCGCGCTCGGGAAGGGAGACGACCTCCTCGCGGTCGGCAACACCGCGCGCTTCCACACGGACCACGTCGCCGAGTTGGACGGGGTCTCCGTGAACGCGGAGCCCACCCAACTGCTGGGCGACTCGTTCGCCATCGACCGCGAACTGTTCTACGAACTCGACAGCGACGTGCACCTCATCGACCCGCAGTGGCTGATCAACAACGGCTTCAAGCTCGAACAGTCCGACGTGGACGGCGTCGTCGACGACGTCGGGCCGTTCGTCGGCAACACGATCTTCCGCCGGACCGACGGGTGGCACGAGTATCGCTACTACACGCTGTACGAGGCGTTCGAGAAGGTCGCGGAGGTGTTCCAGCGAACCGACCGCTACGAGGCGGTGAAGGCGGTCCACGACGACGCGCTCGCGACGGTGAGTGCGGATCTCCCGAGCGCCGACAGCCGGCCGAACGCGTTGCTGTGCTTCGGCGCGAGCGACGAGCCCGAACAGTTCTACCCGTACCGCCTCTCCGACCGCGGGACCAACAAGAAGCAGTTCCGCGACCTCGGGATCACGGACGCGCTCTCAGGCACCGGCGTCTCCGGGCTCTCGACCAACGACCGCGGGCAGATCGACTACGAGACGTTGCTCTCGGTCGACCCCGACTCCATCCTCCTGCGCGGCCACGAGGGGAAGACCGAACAGGAGTTCCGCGACACCGTCGTCTCGTTCATGCAGGATCACGACGTGGCCTCGGAGCTGACGGCTGTGCAGGAGGGTCGCGTGTTCCGCGGCGGCCCCATCTACCAGGGTCCGCTTCAGCACCTGTTCAACCTCGAACGCTTCTCGACGTTGTACTTCCCCGACCGGTTCTCCGGCGAACTGTTCTCGCGCGACGACCTCGCGGCGGCCGTCCGCGGCGAGGCCTGAACGAATCACCCGCGAAACTCGAAGGGGCTGGCTCTCTCGGTATTCCCGCGTCGCCTCGAGGAACGAAACGGTTTTGAATACTTAGGCCGCCCTAAAAATTATGCAACGAGTGGGGAGTCGCTGTGGCAGGTGAGGCCGGAAAGGCCGGTGGACCGGTCCACGAGGTGGAGAGTGCGCTCTCGTGGATCGACACGTCGCTCCTGACAGTCATCGCCGCGAGCACGGCGGTCGTGGTTCTGTCCGGGCTCGTGCAGGTGAGCTTCGGCACGTTCACGATGTCGATCACGACCGCGTGGGCCTCGGTGTTCGATCCCTTGGTGTGGACGAACCCGCAAGTGCTGTTGCGGCTGTTCCTCGGCGAGGGGTTCGGTAACGCGGTCGCGAGCGCGCTCGGGATCTCCACCGCCGCCGTCGACCTCCCGAAAGAGACGCTCATCGTCTGGCAGATCCGGATGCCGCGGGTGCTCGTCGGCGTCATCGTCGGCGCGAACCTCGCGGTCTCGGGCGCCGTGTTCCAGGCCGTGACGCGGAACGAACTCGCGTCCCCGTTCATCCTCGGCGTCTCCTCCGGCGCCGGGCTGGCGATCCTGTTGACGCTGATAGTCTTCTCTGGGCTGACGACGCTCCTCCCGCTCATCGCCGCCGGTGGCGGCGCGGTGGCGTTCCTGCTCGTGTACGCGATCGCGTGGAAGGGCGGGACGAACCCCGTTCGGCTCGTACTCGCGGGGGTCATCGTCTCGACGGTGTTCGGCTCGCTCCAGACGGGGCTGTTCTTTTTCGCCGACGACCTCGGCGTCGTTCAGTCCGCCATCGCGTGGACGACCGGCTCGCTGACGGGCGTCGACTGGGAGCAGGTGCGGATGGGGCTCCCGTGGACGCTCGTCGCGGTCCCCCTCACGCTCGTCGGCGCCAGACAGCTGAACGTCCTGCTGCTCGGTGAGCGCACCGCGCGTTCGCTCGGCATGTCGGTCGAGCGCGTCCGCTTCGCGCTGTCTGCGGTCGCGGTGCTCGCGGCGGGAACGGCGATCGCCGTCGCCGGCATCGTCGGCTTCGTGGGGCTCATCGTGCCGCACATGGTCCGCCAACTCGTCGGCTCCGACTACAAGCGCCTCGTCGTCGCGAGCGTCTTCGCCGGGCCGGCGCTGGTTACGCTCGCGGACGTGGGCGCCCGGCTCGCCCTGTCGCCGGCACAGCTCCCGGTCGGTATCGTCACCGGACTCATCGGCGGTCCGTACTTCCTGTACCTGATGCGCAAGCAGGACGGGCTGGGGGACCTATGAGCGCGGACGACGGCGCCGGCGATTCGCCGCCGCTGTCGATCCGCGACATCGCCCTCTCGTACGGTGACGGTGAGCCCGTGATCGAGGCCGAGCGCCTGGAGGTACCCGCCGGCGAGATCACCGCGCTAATCGGGCCAAACGGCAGCGGCAAGTCGACGCTCCTGAAGTCGATGAACGCGGAGCTCACCCCGGACCGCGGCGCGGTGGCGTTCGACGGGCGCGACGTCGAGGAGTTCGAGACGACCGAGCTGGCGCGCCGGCTCGGCCTGCTCTCGCAGGAACACGTCGCTCCGGAGTCGACGACGGTGCGCGAACTGGCGACCCACGGACGGTACCCGCACCGCGGCTTCTTCGAGGGGATGCGCGAGGAGGACTACCGTGCGGTCGACCGCGCCATCGAGCGCGCCGGCGTCGAGCACCTCGCCGACCGACGGGTGGGAGACCTCTCGGGCGGGCAGGCCCAGCTCGCGTGGCTCGCGATGGTGCTCGCACAGGAGACGGACGCGCTCCTGCTCGACGAGCCGACCACGTTCCTCGATCTGCATCACCAGCTCCGGGTGCTCGACGCCGTCCGCGAACTGAACGAGGACCACGGGATCACCGTCTGCGTCGTGCTCCACGACATCAGCCAGGCCGCACGCTTCGCGGACAACCTCATCGCGCTGCGTGACGGCGAGCCGTACGAGTGGGGGCCGCCCGACGAGGTCGTCACGGAGGACCTCCTCAGGGACGTGTTCGGCGTCGAGGCCGAGGTCGGCTTCGGCCCGAACGGTCCGCGTGTCACGCCGCGACGGGCGATCGACGAGTGAGCAGCGGCGCCGACCGCGGCAGCCCCGCTTCGCCGGGAACGCAACGGTAAACCCTCGCCCCCGCAGAGTACCGTCGACTCCCGTGTCCGTCGCCTCGAACCTCGCGTTCATGCTCGCCCTGCTGGCCGCCGGGCTCGCCGCCCGACGAGTCGGCCTACTCACGCCGCGCCGCCGCGACGCGCTCACCGACGCCGCCTTCTACCTCGCGTTGCCCGCGCTGGTGTACAGTTCGACGTACGCGCAGCCGCTCGGCGAGGTGCTCTCGATCCGACTCGTCGCGGGCGTGGTGGGCGCGCTTGCGGTCGGTATCGGCCTGAGCTGGACCGTCCATCGCCGACGGGCGGACGCCGCCGTCAGAAGCGTCGCCGTCGTCCAGTCGTACCACGCGAACCTCGGGTTCCTCGGGCTCCCGCTGGTCGCCGCGACCTTCGGCGCGGGCGCCGTCGAGGCGGGGAAGGCGAGCGTGATCCTCGGCGTCGGCGCCCTCGTCCACGTCCCCGCGACGGTGACGATCCTGTCGCTGGTGAACGACGCCGACGCGGATCTGGCGAGCGAGATCGTCTCGCTCGGGCGCAACCCCGTCCTCCTCGCGCTGGTCGCCGGCCTCGCCTCGGCAGCCGTCGGCTGGGCGCCGCCGTCGGCGGTCGCGACGGGGCTGTCGTGGCTGCCGAATTGGCGCTCCCCGTCGCGCTGCTTGGCGTGGGCGCCTCGCTCGCGCTCGACGGCGTCTCGATCGACTACCCCACCGTCGGAACGGTGGCGGGGACGAAGCTGCTCGCGATGCCGCTGATCGCGTTCGCCGCGTTCTCTGCGCTCGGCGGCGCTCCCTCGACGGTCCGCGCCGGCGTCGTCATGTTCGCGATGCCGACCGCCGTTTCGACGTTCGTGTACGCCAGCGCGCTCGGCGGCGACGACGGCCTCGCGTCCGTCAACGTGTTCGCGACGACGGTCGCCTCGGCGGCGACGCTGTTGCCCGTGCTGTGGCTGGTCGGTCCCTGATGCGACACCGGTTCGCCTAAGTCGCCCCCGCGGGTTTCGATTCGTAATGAGTACCGAGGAGGAGAGCGCCTTCGACGTGTACCGCGACCGCGTCGACCGGCCGCTGTACCGCCTGTTCACCGAGTACGGGCTCGACAAGTGGCCGTGGCTCCTCGTCGGCATGACCGCGAACGTGATCGCCCGCGGCGCGAGCCTGTTGCCGCCGCTGGTTCTTGGCGTCGCCATCGACGCCGCGTTCACCGGCGACCAGCCGTACACGCTGCCGCTGATCCCCGCCGGGTGGCTCCCGACGACCGCGCCCGACGTGGCGCAGTTCTGGTTCTCCGCGTGGCTGATCGTCGGCTCGTTCGCGGTCACCGCGGCGCTGACGTGGGTGTACGGCGTCGCCGCGAACAACTTCGCCCACCGCGTCATGCACGACGTTCGGACCGACTCCTACGCGAAGATGCAGGACCTGGACATGACGTTCTTCGACGACAAGCAGACCGGGGAGGTCATGTCGGTCCTCAACAACGACGCGACGAACCTCGAGCGCTTCCTCGACGACGCGCTCCAGAACTCCGTGCGCCTCGGGGTGATGCTGTTGGGGATCGGAATCGTCCTGTTCGAGCGCAACAGCCAGTTGGCGCTCGTCACCCTCGTCGTCGTGCCGGGGATGGTGCTGTTCACCTACTGGTTCATGAAGGCGGTCGAGCCCCGGTACGCGGCCCAGCGCGAGGCCGTCGCCGACCTCAACACCCGGCTGGAGAACGCCCTGGGGGGTATCCAGTTGGTGAAGACCACGGGGACCGAGGACTACGAGACGAGCCGCGTCGAGGACACATCCTACGACTACTTCCGCAAGACGCTCGCGATGCTCCGGCTCAACTACGTGTACCGCCCCGGGATGGAGCTGTTCGCCGGAATCGCGTTCGCGACGACGTTCGTGGTCGGCGGGCTGTGGATCGTCTCCGGCACCGCACCGGGGCCGCTGACTGGCGAGCTTCGGGCGGGGACGTTCGTCACGTTCCTGTTTCTCACCCAGCGGTTCGTCACGCCGCTGGCCGAGGTGTCGAACATCGTCTCGCAGTACGAGAACGCCAAGGCCTCCTGCGAGCGCGTGTTCGGCCTGCAGGACATCCCCGCGGCGGTCACGGAGGCGCCCGACGCGGTCGCCCTCGACGACGTGCAAGGTGCGATCGAGTACGACCGCGTCGACTTCGGCTACGAAGGCGAGGACGAACTCGTCCTCCGTGACGTGGACTTCGGCGTCGACCCGGGCGAGACGGTCGCGCTCGTCGGCCCGACTGGCGCCGGGAAGTCGACGCTGTTGAAGCTCCTCATGCGCCTGTACGACGTGGACGACGGCGCGGTCCGGATCGACGGCCACGACGTGCGCGAGGTGACGTTGCGGAGCCTCCGCGAGTCTGTCGGCTACGTCAGCCAGGACACCTACCTCTTCGACGGAACGGTCGCCGAAAACGTCCGCTACGGTCGCTTCGACGCCAACGACGGGGCGGTACGCGAGGCTGCGAAGGCCGCGGAGGCCCACGACTTCATCGAGAACCTCCCGAACGGGTACGACACCCGGATCGGCGAGCGCGGCGTGAAGCTGTCGGGCGGCCAGCGCCAACGCCTGTCCATCGCTCGGGTCGTCCTCCAAGACCCCGAGGTCCTCGTGCTCGACGAGGCGACCTCCGCGGTCGACACGGAGACCGAACTGCTGATCCAGCGGAGCCTCGACCGACTCGCGGCGGACCGGACGACGTTCGTCATCGCGCACCGCCTCTCGACGGTGAAGGACGCAGACGAGGTGCTCGTGCTGGAGGGCGGCGAGGTCGTCGAGCGCGGCGGCCACGAGGAGCTGCTCTCGGCCGACGGGCTGTACGCCAAACTGTGGGGGGTGCAGGCCGGCGAGATCGAGTCGCTGCCGGAGGAGTTCGTCGAGCGCGCCCGCAGGCGACAGGCGGAGACGCTCCCGGGAGCGTCTACCGACGACTGACGCGGGGGTGTGCGGGATCCTGCGGCCGTCGACGCCGGCGGTCAGACGTCCTCGACGAGTTCGCCCATGCGCTCGATCGGGATCGCGCGCATCGTCTCTGTGTCCAACCCGTGGCCCTCGATGGCGAGCGCGATCTGGAGGGCGGCCTCCTCGTCGGTGACCTCGAACGTGAGCTGGAAGTCGTACTCCCCGACGAGCGCGTGGCTCTCGCCGAGTTCGCCCCCGAGTCGCTCGATGTCCGCCCGAATATCACCCCAGATCGACACCAGTTCCTGCGGGTTCTGGAACTGCGCCTCGTTCGCGTTCGCGAGCACGGTGTAC
Source organism: Halobaculum halobium (assembly GCF_030127145.1). NCBI lineage: Archaea > Methanobacteriati > Methanobacteriota > Halobacteria > Halobacteriales > Haloferacaceae > Halobaculum > Halobaculum halobium. Next base: position 215,350 of record NZ_CP126158.1, on the reverse strand, counting down.
GTAGGCATACCGCACGGTACGTGATTCGGGTCGAAAGGCGTTCCCACGCTCCCACGGGCGATGGAATCCCCCACCGTGACGGATCGTGGTACTGAAGCCGGCGTGAGCTGACCTGCCGCCATGAGCGACACGACGCTCGACACCGACGCCGACTACGACGCGCTCATCGTGGGCGGCGGCGTCGCAGGCCTCACCGCGGCGACGTTCCTCGCGCGCGCAGACCTCGCGACGCTCGTCGTCGCCGGCGACGAGTCGATTCTCCGGCGCAACGCGCACCTGGAGAACGTTCCTGGCTTCCCGGCGGGTGTGAACCCCAGGCTGTTCGCCGACATGCTCCGCGAGCAGGCCGAGCGCAACGGCGCCGAGATCAAGACCGGGCTCGTCGAGGGCGTCACCGGCGAGGAGGGCGCGTTCACAGCCGCCGTCGACGATGGAACCGCGGTCACGGCCGCGCGCGTCGTCGCCGCCTCGTGGGCGGACGCCGACTACCTCGACGGGCTCGGCGTCGAGGTCCGCGACGCCGGGAGCAAGCGCTACGTCGCAGAGCACGCCCTCGGGCGCACCGCCGTCGACGGCGTGTACGCGGCCGGCCGGATCGCCGAGCGCTATCACCAGGCGGTCGTCACCGCCGGTCACGGCGCCGAGGCGGCGATCACCCTGTTGCACGACGCCGAGGTACCCTTCTATCACGACTGGGTCGTCCCCGAGGGGTACTTCACCGACCGCGGTCGGGAGGTGCCGCCCGGCTGTGCGGAGATCAGCGGCACCGAACGGCAGCGTCGCGCCGCCGAGTCGCGCGAGACGATGCGCGAGTTCTTCGCCGAGGAGCACCCCGACCGCCAGCGTACTCACCCGAGTCTCGTCGACGACGACCTCGGGCGCGTCGACGACGAGTGGTACGAGGACGGCGGTGGCGGCGGGACGAGCGACGGCGGTGGTGGGTCGACCGACGGCGACAGCTGAGACCAGGCGCCATTCGGGCTGGCTACGGATCGGTGCCACACGGTGTCGGTCATCGGCGGAGCAGCTCTCGAAGCCACCTCACCGACGGCGGTTTTCGTTCATCGAACTGACGTTGTCGTTGGACAAAGAGAAGTTGAACGTTGGACAACCCCTCCTCTCGAATGGATGTCGACAGAGACACCGCAAGCGACGACGATGCCGCTGATCGGAGACGAGTTCCCGGAACTCGAGGTCGAGACGACACACGGGTCGATCTCGCTTCCGGACGACTACGAGGGCGAGTGGATCGTCCTGTTCAGTCACCCGGGCGACTTCACCCCCGTGTGCACGACGGAGTTCACGGCCTTCGAGGAGCGCCGCGAGGAGTTCGAGGCCCGTGATGCGAACTTGGTCGGTCTGTCGGTCGACCGCGTCCACTCCCACCACAAGTGGACCGAATGGATCGCCGACGAACTCGACGTGGATATCGACTTCCCGATCATCGCCGACGAGGGCGGCACCGTCGGCGAGCGACTCGGCATGCTCCATCCGGGTGGCGGGTCCGCAACTATCCGCGCCGTGTTCGTCGTCGACCCGAAGGGGATCGTCCGACAGATCCTGTACTACCCCAAGGAGATCGGGCGGAACATCGACGAGATCCTTCGCTCCCTCGACGCCCTGCAGACGAGCGACGAGGAGGGCGTCGCCACGCCGGCCGATTGGCCGAACAACGACCTCTTCGACGATCGCGTGCTCCTCCCGCCGCCCAGCACCGTCGACGGGATCGCCTCGCGCGAGTCGATCGCGGACGAAGACGGGGTCGAGCTGTACGACTGGTGGTTCACGCTGCGAGACCTGGATTCGTAAACGGCCGAGACGGGTACCGGACCGCACGCTCGGGTCGCGTCCCGTGTCCCGGGTTCGAAGAAACACTAACGCGTTCGGTGGCCGCCGAACACCGGGTCGACGACGCCGTCGGATCCGCACAGCCGGTCCGAGGACAATTTAACACCCGACGGTGCATCCGTACCCGTGATGAGCGATCTCCTCGCCGACACCAACGTCGCGCTCGGCGTCTCCGGCTCCATCGCGGCCGTCAAAGTGGTCGAACTCGCCCACGAGCTTCAGCGTCACGGCGCCTCGGTCCGCGCGGTGATGACGGACGCCGCGACGGGGATCATCCACCCGTGGGCCCTCGAGTTCGCGACCGAACACGACGTCGTCACCGAGATCACCGGGCGCGTCGAGCACGTCGAGTTGTGCGGCCGCGACGGCTGGGCGGACGTGCTCCTGCTCGCGCCATCGACCGCCAACACCGTCGGCAAGATCGCCGCCGCCGTCGACGACACGCCGGTCACGACCTGCGCGACGACGGCGCTCGGGGCCGACGTGCCGGTCGTGTGCGCGCCCGCGATGCACGAGCCGATGTACGACCACCCGGGCGTGCTGGACGCCATCGACCGCGTGGAGTCGTGGGGCGTCGAGTTCGTCGACCCGCGGATCGAGGAGGGGAAAGCGAAGATCGCGACCGAGGAGGCGATCGTCACGGCGACGGCGCGCGCGGCAAGCGACCGATCGCTGGCGGGCAGGCGCGTCGTCGTCACCTCGGGCGCGACGAGCGAGCCCGTCGACGACGTGCGCGTGCTGACAAACAGGGCATCCGGGCGGACCGGCCGCGCGATCGCCCGGGCGCTCGCCGCCCGCGGCGCGGACGTGACGCTGCTACACGACGCGGGCGCGGTGAGGGGGCGGCTGACGCCGCCGGCCACGCGGACGGCGTCGTGCCGTACGCAGACGTGGTAGACGTCGAGTCGGCCGCGGAGATGACCGCCGCGGCCGTCGAGGCGTGTGCGGACGCCGACGCGCTGATCTCCGCGGCGGCCATCGCCGATTACACCGTCGAGCCGAGCGAGGGGAAGATCCGGTCGGGCGAGGCGTCGCTGACGCTGGAGTTGACGCCGACGCCGAAGCTGCTCGATGCGGTCCGCGATGAGTACCCGGCCCTCCCGCTCGTGGGATTCAAAGCCGAGCCCGGTGGCGACGACGAGGCGCTCGCCGCCAAGGCGCGCGAGACGCTGGAACGCGTCGACCTCGCGTTCGTCGTCGCGAACGACGCGGGCGTGATGGGCGCGGAAGACACCCGGGCGCTCGTCGTCCACCGAGAGGGAGCGGGCTTCGACGCCTATACCGGATCGAAGCTCGGGCTCGGGCTCCGTGTCGCCGACGAACTGGCGACGGTGATCGGCTGATCCCCGGCCGAACTCAGCCGAAATCGGCGCCCGTCGTCCCGATTTCGCGTACCCGGGATCACAACGGTTTTGATCCGTTCATCCCAACGACGCCACAACAGCCAGTGATACCAACCAGCTACCGCCGACCCATCCGCTCGGATCGGGACGGATGCCGCGAACCGGGGGGGACGCCGTGAGTCCCGGGGCCGTGGTTGTCCCGGTCGAGGAGTCGAGCACGCTCCGGAACACGGTTGGGTACGTCGTCCGACGGGCAGTCGAGTCCGGCGAGCCGTCGACGCTGCACTTCGTGTTCCCGCTGTCGAGCCGCGGCACGGTCGGCGACGAATACGACCGCGCGAGCGACCTGCTCGACCGGATCGAGGTGTGGGTCGAGGAGGACCGAGGCGAGAACGGCGACCGCGTGACCGTCGAGACCGCGGTCGTCGGCGCCGACGAGTACCTGTTCAGCCCCGGCGACTACGCCGATGCGATCGCCGAGTACGCGGACGAACACGGCGTTCGGGAGGTCGTGCTCGATCCCGAGTACCGCCCGACCGGCTCGACGCCGCTGCTGCCCGCGCTGGAGGCAGAGATCACCGGAACCGGACTCGACGTCGAGGAGGCCCCGGTCGAGCGCGAGACGCAGCGGGATCGCCTCGTTCGGAGGTCCGGCGTGGGCCAGTTCCTGTTGCTGTTCGCCCTCTCGGCGGGGTTCTACCTGTTCCTCGCCGGCTGGTCGACCGCCCCCTACGACCTCATCACCGGAGCGGTGTCGGCCGGCGCGGTCGCCGCCACGCTGTGGCACATTTCGTTCACCGGCGCGGTCGATCCTCGCCGGCTGGCCGCCCAGTTCGGTCGGCTGTCGCTGTATGCGGTGTTCTTGCTGTGGGAGATCGCGAAGGCGAACCTCCAGATCGCGTACGTGGTGTTGCACCCGTCGCTGCCGATCGACCCGAAGCTGATCGAGTTCGACGCCGACGTGTGGTCGACTGTCCCCGCGGCGACGCTGGCGAACAGCATCACCCTCACGCCCGGGACGCTGACCGTCGACGTCGAGCGCCGCCACTTCACCATCCACTCGCTGACCGCCGGCGCTCGCGAGGACCTGCTTGACGGGAAATTAGAGCGAGCCGTCAGGTTCGTCTTCTACGGCCGGTCGGCGGCCCGTCGCCCGACGCCGGGCGAGCGCGAGGAGGTGGAGGAGTGACGCTCGTCACCGACGCGCTACTGGCGGCGGCTGCCGGGTTCGTCCTCATCTCTCTGGTGGTGCTGTACCGTGCGGTCAAGGGCCCGACGATGCAGGACCGCGTCATCGCGGTGAACGTCGTCGGGTCGAACACGGTCGTGGTCGCGGCGCTGATCGCCGCGGCGACCGACACGCCGGGAGCGCTCGACATCGCGCTCGTGTACGCGCTGCTCAACTTCCTGATGAGCATCGCCATCTCGAAGTTCACCGTCGAGCGCGGAGGGGTCCTGTAGATGGTGACCGGTATCGAGGCGGCCGTGGTCGCGCTGCTTGCGGGCGGCCTCTTCTTCGCGTTCGTCGCCGCCGTCGGGCTGATCCGGCTGCCGGACCTGTACACCCGAGCCCACAGCGCCTCCAAGAGCGACACGCTCGGCGCGGTGCTCACGCTCGGAGCGGCCGCGCTCGCGCTCGACGCGGGCGTCGACACGCTCAAGCTCGCGCTGTTGATCGTCTTCATGTTCATCACGAATCCGACCGCCGCCCACGCCATCGCGCGGGCGGCCGCAGACCAGGGCATCGAACCGTGGACCGCAGGCGACCCCGACGCTGACGCCGAGGGGTCCGCGGACGGCGACGCCGATCCGACTCACTCCGGTGGCGACCCGCCCGGCGGCGACTCCGCGGGCGGCGACCCGGACGGCGCCGCAACCGACGGGGGTGACCGCCGGTGACGCCCGTCGAGTGGACGATCCTCGCGTTCGTCCTCGGCTGTGCGCTCGCGACGGCGCTGCTCCGCGACGTACTCGCGTCGATCATCGCGTTCGCAGCCTACAGCCTCGGAATCGCCGTCATCTGGCTGCTGCTTCGCGCGCCGGACGTGGGGCTGACCGAGGCCGCCGTCGGCGCCGGCGTGACGACGGTGCTGTTCCTGTTGACGATCGCGAAAACCGTGAGGCCCGCCGGCGACGACTTGTTCGTCGACATCGACGTGGCGGCCCTTGGAGTCTCCGGACTGCTGGTGGGAGCACTGGCGACGACGCTGACGGCACTCCCGCCGGTCGGCTCGTCGTCGACGCCGGTGGCGACCTCTCGGGTGACGAACTACTACTTGGAGAACGCCTACACCGAGACCGAAGTCGAGAACGCCGTGACCGCGGTGCTCGCGGCCTACCGCGGGTTTGACACGCTCGGGGAGGCGGTCGTCGTCTTCGCCGCGCTCATCGGACTGCTCGTCGTGCTCGACCGGGAGGTGTTGGCATGAGTTCGTCGTCGACCGCCGACGGTGACGACGAGTTCTCGGTCAGTAACGGCCCGGTCCGTCCGTACGTCGAGAGCCCGATCATCATGGCGACCGTCCGCATCGTCGCGCCGTTCGTGTTCACGCTCGGCGCGTTCATCATGTTCCACGGCGCCGATTCCGCCGGCGGCGGCTTCCAAGGCGGCGTCATCGTCGGGACGGTTATCCTCATGATAGCCATCGCCTTCGGCGTCGGGCCGACCCGCGATTGGCTCTCGTCGTCGTTTCTCACGGTGCTCGTCGTCTCTGGCGTCGCGCTGTTCATGGGTATCGGCCTCGCCGCGGTCGCCTTCGGCGGGGCGTTCCTGGAGTACACGGCGATCCCGGTGGCTCACTCCAGCAAGTACGGTATCGAACTCGTCGAGGTCGGGATCGGGATCATCGTCTCCGGGACCGTCGTCGGCCTGTTCTTCGCGCTGGCTGCGGGCCACGCGAACGGCGATGCCGAGGAGGTGGAGGAGTGATAGACGTGCTCGTCGACCGAGCGTACTTCGTCGTCGCGTTCCTTCTGCTCGGGATCGGCGCCCACATGGTGATCGGCGATCGAAACCTCGTCAAGAAGGTGATCGGACTGAACGTCTTCCAGACGGGGATCTTCCTGTTCCTCATCGCCTCGGCGTACGTGACCGGCGCGTCCGCGCCGCTATTGTCGGAGCCGGGACCGTACGTGAGCCCGCTGCCGCACGTGCTCATCCTGACGGCCATCGTCGTCGGAGTGAGCCTCACCGCGGTGGCGCTGGGACTGATCGTCCGCATCTACGGGGAGTACGGGACGCTCCGCGCGGATCTCGTCGCGGAGGTGAACGAGGATGAGTGACCTCCCGGCGCTGCTTGTGGTGCTCCCGATCGTGGGGGCGCTCGTATCGCTGCTCGCCGGGATCCGCTGGACCCGCTCCGGCTGGTACGTCGCGGCGGCGACGCTGGCCCTGCAGGTCGCCGGCGCGGTCGCGTTCGCCGCCGACGGGCTCTCGGGCGCGCCCGGCAGCTACGCCGTCGGCGACTTCACGATCCCCTACGGCATCGAACTGCTCGTCGACGGCCTGTCGGCGTCGATGGTCGTGCTGGTGGCGGTCGTCGCGCTCGGCGTGCTCGCGTACGCGCGCCGCGCCGGCCCGCGCTCGAACCGCTTCTACTCGACGTACCTCCTGCTCGTCACCGGGCTCACGGGGATGTCCGTCACCGGGGACGCGTTCAATATGTACGTCTTCCTGGAGATAACCGGGTTGACAGCCTACGCGCTCGTCGCGAGCGGAGACGGCGGGCGGTCGGCGGTCGCCGGGCTGAAGTACCTCCTCGTGGGGACGTTCGGCGCCGCCCTGTACCTGCTGGGCGTCGGCTACGCGTACGTCGCCACGGGGACGCTGAACATGGCCGATCTGTCGACCGAACTCGCCGCCGTCGGCTACGCGTCGCCGCTCGTCCGGGCGTCGTTCGCGTTCGTCGTCGTCGGCCTGTTCGTCAAGGTCGCGATGTTCCCGCTTCACACCTGGCAGCCGGCGGCGTACGCCGGCGCGCCCGACTCCGTGAGCGCGTTCATCGCCTCGCTCGTCTCGACGGTCAGCGCGTACGCGCTCGTCCGGATCGTCCTCACGGTGTTCACGCCGGAGTTCCTCGAGGCGGTGCCGTTCGCGCGGCCGCTGTTGGCGGCGACGGCCGCCGTCAGCATCGTCGTCGGCAGCGTCCTCGCGGTCGCACAGACGGAGATCAAACGAATGCTTGCCTACTCCTCGGTGTCGCAGTTCGGACTCGTCGTCGCCGCGCTGTCGGTGACGAACGCGACGGCGTTGGTCGGACTAGCGGTTCACCTCGTCGGCCACGCGGTGATGAAGGGCGGGCTGTTCCTCGCTGCCGGCCTCGTCGCCACCGGCGTCGGCGGCCGCTCGGTCGCCGACTACGACGGGCTCGGTTCCCGGATGCCGACCGCGGCGGCCGCCTTCGGCGCGCTCGCGCTCGGCATGGTCGGCGTGCCGCCGGCGATCGGCTTCTTCGGCAAGTGGTACATCGTCGTCGGCACGCTGGAGGCGGGCGCGTGGGCGCTGGCGTCCGTCATTCTCCTGTCGACGCTGTTGACGCTCGCGTACTTCGCGCGCCTGCTCGAACGGATGTTCTTCCGCGAGGCGCCCGCGGGAACCGACGCCGCTGCTGACGCCGTCGCCGACGGCGGCGGAGACGACGCCGTCGGCGACGCCCCCGCCGACCGCGGCGTCTCGCTCGGCATGGTCGCCGCCGTCCTCGCGGCGGCACTGCTCGCCGTCGGCCTCGGGGCGGCCGTCCCGGCGTACGAATCTGCCCTCGCTCCGACCGTTGAGGTGCTCCTCTCATGACCGATATCACGTCACTCAGACCGCTCGCGGCCGTGCTCGTCTCGGCAGTCGCTATCGGCCCGATCCTGCTGTCGGGCAGCCGGCCGAACGTCCGCGAGTCGTGGACCGCGGTCGCGGCGCTCGCGAAGTTCGGCATCGTCGCCAGCATGGTGCCCGCCGTGCTCGCCGGCGACACGTACGTCACGAATTTGGGCGCGTTCCTCCCGGGCGCCCGGTTCGCGCTGAAAGCGGACGCGCTGGGCGTCCTCTTCGCGCTCTTGGCCAGTTTTCTGTGGATCGTCACTAGCAGCTACAGCATCGGCTACATGCGCGGGCTCGACGAGCACGCACAGACGCGCTACTTCGCCGCCTTCGCCGGCAGCGTCTCCGCGGCGGTCGGCGTCGCGTTCGCGTCGAACCTGCTGGTGCTGTTCGTCTTCTACGAACTGCTCACCGTCGCGACGTACCCGCTCGTCGCCCACGACGAGACGGATGAGGCGCGCTCGGCCGCCCGGAAGTACCTCGCGTACACGTTCGGCGGCGGCGTCGCTGTGCTGGCTGGCACCGCGCTCGTCTACTGGCTCACCGGAACCGTCGCGTTCACCCCGGGCGGTATCGAGGGGCTCGCCTCGGCGGACCCGATGTTCGCCCGGCTGGCGTTCGCGCTGCTGGCGACCGGGTTCGGGGTGAAGGCGGCGCTGATGCCGCTGCACTCGTGGCTGCCCGACGCGATGGTCGCGCCCACGCCCGTCTCCGCGCTGTTGCACGCGGTCGCGGTCGTGAAAAGCGGCGTCTTCGGCATCGCCCGGATCGTCCTCGACGTGTTCGGGCCCGACGCCGTCGCGGACCTGGGGATGGGGCTGCCGCTTGCGGCGGTCGCGGCGTTCACGCTCGTGACCGCCAGCGTCATCGCGCTCAGGCAGGACAATCTCAAGCGCCGGCTCGCCTTCTCGACGGTGAGCCAACTGTCGTACATCGTGCTCGGGCTTGCGGTGGTAGCGCCAACGTCGCTGGTTGGTGGACTGCTCCATATCCCGGCGCACGCGTTCATGAAGATCACCCTGTTCTTCGCCGCCGGGGCCCTCCACGTCGAGACCCACACCGACGACATCTCCGACATGGCCGGCATCGGGAGGCGGATGCCGCTGACGATGGCGGCGTTCGCCGTCGCCGCGGCCGGGATGGCGGGCATCCCGCTGGTCGCCGGCTTCGTGAGCAAGTACTTCCTGCTCATCGGTTCGGTGTCGGCGGGACAGACGCTGTTCGCGGTCGCGCTGCTCGTCTCGGGGGTGTTGAACATCGGCTACTTCTGGCCGGTCGTGTACACCGCCTTCTTCGAGTCGCCCGAGGAGACCGACGAGAAGCCGCTCGTCGGGGGGCCGCTGGGCGGCCGACTGTCGTGGGGGCGCGCGGCCGTCGCTGAAGCTGAAACCTCCGACACCGACGCGGTCGCGGACGGCGGCGGCGACGCCTACGGCCACGAAGGCGGCCACGACCATGCGGGCGGCTGGGACCGCCGCGGGTGGACCGGCGGCGAGTCGACGTGGTTCATGCTCGCACCGATCCTCGTCACCGCGCTCGGGTCTGTCGTCCTCGGGATCGTCCCCGACGGCGCCGTGTTCCTCAGGATCGTCCGCCTGATCGTCGCGGGCGCCACGGGGGTGAGCGTCTGATGGTGGCGCTCGACCCGCTGGTCCCGCCGTTCCTGTTCGTGCTCGCGGCCGCGCTGGTCGTCCCCCTGCTGGGTCGCCGCGCCGGTCACGCGCTGGGCGTGCTCGCGACCGCGGCGGTCGTCCCGTACGTGTGGCTCGTGCCCGGCGGCGAGCACCTCCCGACGCTACTGTTCGGCTTCGACGCAGTCCTGTTCAACGTCGACGGGTTCTCGCGCCTGATGGGCGTCATCTTCGGCTTCATCGGCGCGATCGCGGTGCTGTACTCGTGGGCCAGCGGCGCCGACGAACGACAGACCGCGTTCGCGCTCGGCTACGTCGGCACCAGCCTCGGCGCGGTCTTCGGCGGCGACTGGCTCACGCTGATCTTTTTCTGGGAGCTGATGGCCGTCACCAGCACGCTCCTGGTGTGGCACTACGGCGGCCGCGCCGTGCGCGCGGGCTTCCGGTACGCCCTCCTCCACGGGATCGGCGGCACGCTCCTACTCGGGGCGGTGATCTGGCACTACGTGGAGACGGGCACGTTCGTCTTCACCGGCGACGGGTTGGCCGGCGTCGTCGCGCCCGTGCTCGCGGCAGTGGGTATCGGCGTCAACGTCGGCTTCATCGGGCTGCACGCCTGGCTGCCCGACACGTACCCCCGGCCGCACATCGCCGCCAGCGTGTTCCTGTGCGTGTACACCACCAAGACCGGCGTGTACGGCATGTTCCGGGCGTTCCCGGAGGGCGAACTCGCGGTCGCGTACATGGGCGCGCTGATGGCCGTCTTCGGTGCGGGGATGGCGCTGCTGCAGGGCGACATGCGGCGGCTGCTTTCGTATCACATCCAGTCGCAGGTGGGGTACATGGTCGCCGGCGTCGGCCTCGGCGGCGCGCTCGCCACCGCAGGCGCCTTCGGTCACGTCTTCAACCACATCCTCTACAAGAGCCTGCTGTTCATGACGGTCGGCGTCGTCATCTACCGCACCGGCGAGGAGCACCTCGAGGAACTGGGCGGGCTCTGGCGGAAGCTCCCCGTCACGGCGTTCGCGTTCCTGATCGCGGCGCTGTCGATCGCGGGATTCCCCGGGTTCAACGGGTTCGTCTCCAAGGGGATGGTGCTCGCGGCCGCTCACAAGAAGCACTACGACATCATCTGGTACCTGCTGCTTGCGGGCGGCGTCGGCACGTTCCTCTCGTTCATCAAGCTGGGTTACTACGTCTTCCTCCACGGCGAGTACGAGGGCGACGTGCGTCCGGCGAACGTCGGCCAGAAGCTCGCGATGGGGACCGTCGCCGTCCTGTGCGTCGTGCTTGGCGTCTACCCGCCCGCGCTGTTCGCGGTGCTTCCGGACACCGGCAGCTACGAATACACCACGTACACCGTCCCTCACGTTGAAGAGGGGCTGATCCTCGCGGCGCTCGGCGTGGTCGGCTTCGTCATCCTGAAGAAGCCGCTCGCGAAGGTCGGTCGCGTGCCCGACGTCGACGCGATCTACAACCGCGCGGGCTTCTACGGTACGCGGGCGCTCGTGGTCGGCGTCACCGAGCTGTACGCGGCGGTCGACCGCGCGGTCGTCGCGGGGTCGAGCGCCGTCGCGGGGGCCGTCCGGGACCCGGCCGGGACGCTCGACCGGATCGGCGCCGTCGGCGTGATCGCCGGCGACGACGCACTGACGAACGGCGCACACGAGCGGCCCGACATCGACCTGCGCGCCGGGTTCGGAACGAGCGTGTTGCTGGTCGCGTTGCTGGTCAGTCTCGCGCTGCTGTTCCTCGTGTGACCGGGAACCGCGACTGGACCTGTGGCAGTCAGCGGAGGGCGAGGACGGCACGTGCCCACCGCGTTCGTCGCGGGAGGTGCTTGCGGGCGACGAGCGGTCTTCGGTCGAACGCGGCCACACGATCCTCAGTGAGTCGAGCCTACGAGAACAGTCGCGCGTCAGCGTCTCGCGTGCGGCCGACTCGGGCCCTGTCGGGATCCGCCGCGCTTTTCACCTCGGTAGCGGTACCGGCAACATGGAACGCCTGCGCCAGTCCCTGCTGGACGCACCGATCATCGAGAAGGGCGAGTACCAGTACTTCGTTCACCCCATCAGCGACGGCGTCCCGATGCTGGAGCCGGAACTCCTCCGAGAGATCGTCATTCGGATCATCCGGAAGGCCCAGATCGAGGACGTCGACAAGATCGTCACGCCCGCCGCGATGGGGATCCACATCTCCACCGCGCTGTCGCTGATGACCGACATCCCGCTTGTCGTCATCCGCAAGCGGGAGTACGGCCTCGAGGGCGAAGTCGCACTCCAGCAGGAGACGGGCTATTCGGAGGGCGAGATGTACATCAACGACGTGTTCGAGGGCGACCGCGTGCTCGTGCTCGACGACGTGCTCTCGACGGGCGGCACGATGAAGGGTATCCTCGACGCGCTCACCCACATCGGCGCCGACGTGGTCGACGTCGTCGCGGTGATCAAGAAGGCCGGCCCGAACAAGCTCGACGACACCGACCACTCGGTGAAGACGCTGATCAACGTCACCGTCGAGGACGGCGAGGTCGTCGTCGTCGACGAGTACGGCGACGGCTGAGCCGGCTGACTCCCGCGCGTTTTTCACGGCGGCACCCACAGTACCGATATGGTCTCGACTCGCTTCCTCGGCGTGATCTCCACGGCGATGCTCGTCGTCGGCGCCCTCTCGATCGGCCAGGCGCTGCACCTTTCTGTCGTCACCGGCGAAGTGGGCGTGACCGCGACGCCGGTCGTCGTCTACGGGGTCGCCGGCGTCGTCGCCATCGCCATCGGCTACCGCGCGCGCAGACCGATCGCCGAGCAGTACGGGCTCACCAGCGAGGCCCGCGAACGCGGCGAACACGAGCGGGGTCACGACCGCGGATCCGGCGGCGGCGACGCGGGCGACACCGAACTGTCGACGGGGGAAGAGTCCACCTTCGACCCCGCGATGAGCCCCCTGGGCGAGGCCGACCCCGGCGACGCCGAACGCGACCGCCGCGAGCGCGGCGAGGAACGCGACGACCGATAACGGGTCGCAACGAGACCGCCTCAGCGGCTGCGTCGTCCGCGGTCCGTGCCACCTCGTAACGGGGGAATTAAGACCCGCGAATCCGCTACGAATAGGTACGAATGTCCGTGAGCAATCGCGTCCCCGACGGCCTCAAAGGCCCCCTCGGCGCCGCCTCTCTGGGCGTCATGATCCTCGGACTGGTGGTGGGCTACATCTTCACCATGCTCGGGATCACGCTGTTTCTGGGGCTGAACGGGATCGAGGGCATCTCCAGCACAGAGGCGTTGATCGTTATCGGAACCGGTCTCGCGTGTATCATCGCCGGCTACGCCGGCTGGAAGGGATTCATGGGGTTCGCGTACTGAGATGCAGTACGACATCCGCGAGCACCCGCAGGCGCCGCCGGTCGAAGAGCTCCGCGAGTTCACGATGGTGCCGGTCTCCCGCGAGGAGATCCTGTCGCGGCGCGAGGGAGACGCCGCCTTCGAGGAGGTGAACCTCCGCGAGGCGCGCGAGGACGTCCACATCGAACTCGAGCCGGACCCCACAGAGCGGGGAACCCACGACGACGTGGGAACGGCTCTCTACCGCCTCGTCCAGCTGTTCGGCACCCCGAACGTCCCGGGGTACGACGCCGGAGACGACCTCTCGGGTCGCGATGACACGACGTTCAAGTACCTGATCCGCGTCATAAACGAGTCCGACGCCGACGAGCGCACGCTCCCCGACGAGTGGCTGATCACGGTGTTCGATTACCACGTCGAACTGGGAGTCGGAATCGCCGCCTGGGACGACGAGGCGGCCGACGCGGGGGGGTACGACGACGCCGTCGAGATCGTCTCGATGGCGCTGGCGACGAACGTCGTCACCGAGCCCCTCCAGTGCGTGTACAACGACAAGTGGTTCTGAGCCCGGCTGCGACCGCGCGAGACTCCGACCGCCTCGGCATCAGACTCTCTCGTTCCGTTCCCTTCGGCCAGCGCCCGCTTGGGTGAGCGGCCGCCCTCACCGCCCGGTCGTGACGTGCATCACCGCGAACACGCCGGCCAGTCCCGCGACGAGCAGCCCCGCGAACGCGGGGACGACCGCCGACTCCCCGTAGAGACCGGCCCAGTACCCACCGTACGCGAGCGTCACGAACGCCGGCACCGACAAGAGAAAAAACAGCGACGAGAGGTACGATGCGAGCGTCGGGTCGTTGCCGTCGTTGGCGTACGTCCCCCGCTCGCGAACCGACTTCTCCTCCGTCGGGATCTCCTTCGGCATACCCACCGGTACCCGATAGCGAGCCAAAGGCCTGTCGTCGCGCGCCCGCGGTCAGGCTGTCGCGCCGTCGTAGACGATCGCGATGAGGTAGCCGAACAACAGCAGCGGGATCTGTCCGAACACCACCAGCGTGATCACGTCGCGGAGGTCCGGCAGCAGCGCGATCCCACCGAGCGTTCCGATGTCGAGCAGGAGGTACGGGGCGATCCCCGCAGCCGCCGTCAGGGCGGCTCCGGCGACGACGGCGACCGCCAGCGCGAGCACGCTCGTCTTGAGGTTCTGACACAGCAGCTTCACCAGCGCGCCCGCCGCGAACACCAGCGACCCCGTGACGACGTCGCTGGCCCACGTCGGCGCGAGTGATCCCTGCCACAGGGTGTACGTCGCCATCGCGGCCGACAGCCCCGCGAGGAGTCCGACAGCCAGCGCGGCGGCGAGTCGCTCGCGACGCGAGCCGTACGACGCTTGCACGGGGCGCGTCACCGCTCCTACCAGCCCCGACGTTCGCTCAGACATTCGCCTCATAGCTCCGTTCGCGGAGGGTGACCGCGAACGTCCCGGAGGTCACCGCGCGGTCCGACTCGATCGCCGCTCGCGCCGCCTCGACGGTGTCTCCGGGAACCGACGCGACGAGCGTCACCGTCGCTGTCGCGCCCGCCGCGACCGTCGCCTCTCTCCCGTCAGCCAGCCGCTCGCTTCGGGGAACCGACAACGCCGCGCCCTCTGCGGGATCGCCGTCGTACACGACCACCGAACCGACGCGGAATTGTGCGTCGACGCTCGTCGGGTTCGTCACCTCGAGACTCACTCGGAGCCGCGGATCGTCGTCGTCGACGAGCTCGTAGTCAGTGGGCTGGAAATCGATGCTGTCGCGCTGTTGCCACGCCAGCTGCGCGCTCGCTGTCGCGACGAACGCGGCGGCGCTGACGACGAGCACGACCGCGAGGGCGGCGAGGAGGGCGCGCTGGGTTCGCGGGGGCCTGACCACCGTCAGTCCTCCGCGGGGGCCGCGTTGAGCCGGCTGTCCGACCCGCCGATCGCCTCGCCGCTCCCGTCCTCGTACCGGTGACACGCGACCTCGCGCGTGCCCGACGGGAGCGGTCGCGGTTCCCGGGAGGCACACGGCGTCGTGATGACGTCGTCGAGCGCGGCGACGGCCGTCTCGGCGTCGCCATCGAGCAGCGCCTGCGCTGACTCCTCGAGCGCGCTGCGGGCGTCACCCGGCAGATCGAGCGACGAGACGGAGACCCGATGGCCGCCGCTCTCGACCTCCGACTCCCTGCGGTACTCCTCGGGCACGTCGAGCGTCAGTCCGTGCTCGATGAGCGACTGCACCGGCTCGCCGCCGTCGTCGCGCACAGCGTCGGCATCGAGGTCTCCCCGTTCGAGCTTCAACTTGTACTGGAAGGACCGTCGGAACGCCTCCTGGCTTCCGCCCCAGCCGTCCGGAGGGATGATGTGGGCACACCGCGGATGGTAGCGGCAGCCGCTCGGTGGATTCCGGGGCGAGGGCACCTCGCCGGTGGCGTTGGCGCGACGGCGATCGTCTCCCAGTTCCACGTCCGGAACCGCGTCGAACAGCGCCTCCGTGTACGGGTGTTTGGGATCGTCGATGACGTCGTCGGTGGGGCCCTGCTCGACCATGTTGCCGAGATACATGATCCCGGCGCGATCGCACATGTACCGGATGAGCGAGAGGTCGTGGCTGATGAACAGGTAGGTGAGGTCGTACTCGTCCTGCAGTTCCTGCATCAGGTTCAACACGCCCGCGCGGATGGACACGTCGAGCATCGATACCGGCTCGTCGCAGACGACGAAGTCCGGGTCGACGACGAGCGCCCGGGCGATCGCGACCCGCTGTCGCTCGCCGCCGGACAGTTCGTCGGGGAACGCGTCGAGGTATACCTCTGCGGGCCCCAGCCCGACGTCCTCGAGCACTTGTTTGACGCGCGCGCGCCGCTCGTCGTATCCGTCCACCATCTCGTTGATCTTGAGCGGTTCGGAGACGGTGTCGTACACCGTCATCCGCGGATTGAGCGACTCGAAGGGGTCCTGGAAGATCATCTGGACCCGCTTGCGGAACTCGCGTTCGTCCTCGCGGGTCATGCCGGTGATCTCCTCGCCGTCGAAGCGGATCGAGCCCTCCGTGGGCTCGTACAGCTTCACCAGCAGCTTCCCGAGGGTGGTCTTGCCGCACCCCGACTCGCCGGCGATGCCGACGGTGTCGCCCCGGTAGATGTCGAGCGACACGCCGTCGACGGCGCGGACCGGCTGCGGCTCGCGTCCCAGGACGGTGTCGACGATGCCCTGTGACTGGTCGAAGTGCTTCTGCAGCCCCTCGAGCTCTACTAGCGGTTCTCGATCGTCTGATCGGTCCATGTGGATTCGTTGAGTGCGTCGGTTCGGAGTTGTTCGAGGTCGTCGATTCGGTAGCAAGCCGTCTGGTGCGCCCGTCGGTCGGTCGACTCGACGGCCCTGCCCTCGGTCTCTGCGGTGGCAACGTCGTACATCGGCGGGTGTGCGGCGTGGCACTCCTCGACGGCGAACGGACACCGGTCGCGGAAGCGACAGCCTTCCTCGGGGTCACGCAGCGTCGGCGGTGTGCCGGGGATTGAGACGAGGTCCTGATCCGCCGAGGTGATCGTCGGGAAGGAGTTCTTCAGCCCGAGCGTGTACGGGTTCGCCGTCTCGCCGAAGATGTCCTCGGTGCGTCCCGACTCCATGACCTTCCCGCCGTACATGACGGCCATCCGGTCGCAGATCTCCGCCATCACCGAGATGTCGTGGCTGATGACGAGTATAGAGACACCGAACTCCTCTTGGAGCGCTTCCAGTTCCTCGAGGATGCGGTCCTGGATGATCACGTCGAGCGCGGTCGTCGGCTCGTCGGCGATCAGCAGGTCCGGGCTGCAGGCCATCGCCATCGCGATGACCGCCCGCTGTTTCATCCCGCCCGAGAACTGGTGTGCGTAGTCGTCCGCGCGGTCGGGCTCGATGCCGACCCGTTCGAGCAGGTCGCGGGCACGGTCGTCCGCCTCCTCGGCGGTCGTCTCCGGTTCGTGTCTGAGGATCGCCTCGACGATCTGGTCACCGACTTTGTACACCGGGTTGAGCGCGTTCATCGCCGACTGCGGGATGATGGCGATGTCGCGCCAGCGGATGTCGCGGATCTGCTTGCTGTCGAGCTGCGCCAGATCCGTCTTTCCGTCCGCCCGAACGGGTTTGTCCGGGTCGTCGATGACCGACTGTTTGGGGTCGCCGTTCTCGTCGGCCCACTGGGGGAGCGTCGTCTCGAACCACACCTCCCCGTCTTCGATGTACCCGTTGTCGTCGAGCAGGTGGACGAGGCTCTTCGCCAGCGTCGTCTTTCCGCAGCCGGACTCGCCGACGAGCCCGTAGGTCTCCCCGGGTTCGACCGAGAAGCTCACGTCGTCGCTGGCGTGGACCGACGAGCCGTCGTCGACCGCGTATCGGATCGAGAGGTCGTTTACTTCCAGTAGTGTCATTGAATATCAGATCACCGCTGCGGGTTGGTCACGTCCTCCATCGAGAAGCCGATGAAGTAGAACGATGCGGCCATCAGCATCAGTGCGATGCCCGGCGGCAGCAGCCACCACCAGGCGTCGAAGATGTACCCCTGGGACTTGATGTTCTCCAACATGATCCCCCAGGAGTTGGCGGTGAAGTCCGCCAGGCCGAGGTACGCCAGCGACGCCTGCGCGATGACCGCGCCCGCGGCGTCTTGCGCGAGGAACACGAACGAGATGGGGAGGACGTTCGGCATGATGTGCCGGAAGATGATCCGCGTGTCGGAGGCCCCGGCGACCTTCGCGGACTCGACGTACGAGCGCTCCTTCAGCGAGAGCGTCTCCCCACGGATCGTGATGCAGTTGTTGAGCCAGGAGGTGACCGCGATGCCGATGATGATGTTCGTCGTCGTGATCCCGCGGATGGCGACGAGCACGATCAGGAACGGCAGGAACGGCAGGCCGTACATGATGTCGACGAACCGCTGGATCGCCTCGTCGATCCACGTGTCGCCGTAGAACCCCGAGATCAGGCCCAGCGGAACGCCCACGAGGCTGGACAGCAGGCCGGCGGCCAGCCCGATGTACATGGCGTTGCTCGCCGAGTAGATCACGAGCGAGAGGATCCCGTTCCCGTTCGCGTTCGTCCCCAGCGGAGCGAAGAACGGGTCGCCGAACGCCGGCGGGTGCGGGAGCGACCGGACCTGTTCGGCCGAGAGCCGGCTCTGGATGGGCGGTTCCCCCAGGTAGGCGATCCAGTCCGGAGAGTGCGGGGCGAACACGCCCGGAACTACCGCCCACAGGCTGAATATCGCGAGGATGACGAGTCCGAGGATCCCGATGTTGTGCTCGGTGTATCTGCTCCAGCCTCGCTTGAGTCGCTCAATCCGCGGCTCAAAGCGCCGCGTGTACGATTCGCCGTCGGTGTCGGTGTCTCCTTGTCCGGTTGCCATTATTCACCCTCCCCGAACTTGATCCGGGGGTCGAGGTACGTGTACACCACGTCGGTGAGCAGCCGCATGATGACGACCAGCACGGCCAACAGGAAGAACGTGGCCTGTGCGACCGGGAAGTCCCGGTTGAGCACCGAGGTGACGATGATCTGTCCCATCCCGGGCCAGTTGAACACGTTCTCGATGATGATCGAGCCGTCGATGAGGAACGCCAGTCCGACGACCGCGCCGGTCGCGACCGGGATGAGCGCGTTTCGCGCGGCGTGTTTGATCATCACCGTGCGCTCCGAGAGCCCTTTGGCGCGTGCGAGGAACACGTAGCCCTCGTCGGTGACCTGGTTCATCGTCGGGCGCATGATGAGCATGGACCCGACCCATCCGATGAACGTGAGGCTCAGTATCGGCAGCGCGATGTGGTACAGCACGTCGCGCATCACGGTGAATGCGGTCCACTGGAACTCGGGGAACTGGGTGAACATGTACGCGCTCGGCAGCCACCCGAGCTCGTAATTGAACACCCAGATGAACAGCCACGAGATCCAGAAGCTGGGCATCGAGTACAGCAGCAGCGAGCTGCTAAAGATGGTCTTGTCCTTCTTCGAGCCGCGCCACCAGCCGAGGTACATCCCGACGAGCGGGCCGATGATGAAGCCGATCAGGAACGTCGCACCGAACAGGATCAGCGTCCGCGGTAGCCGACGGATCATCAGATCCGAGACGGGGGCGTTGTACGTCGGCGACCGGCCGAAGTTGCCGGTCTGATAGTTGATCATGAAGTCGAGATACTGTCTCCACAGCGGTTCGTTCAGTCCCCACGTCTCCCGGATCCGTTCGATCTGCTCCGACGTCATCCCGGTGCTGATCATGCTCGTGATGAACGAGCCCGGCATGCTCCGTAGGAGGACGAACAGCAGCGACATGATCACGAGGAGCGTCAGGTACGAAACGACGATCCGCTTTGCGAGGTATTTTCCACTGATTCTGGTCATGCGTTTTGTGGGACCGTTCTGCGTAGTACTATGTCACGAAGGCGGCCGTTTGAACCTGTTGAATCGTCCGATACCGACGCGCGGCGCCGTCAGGGACCCCGAATCGCTCCGGTCGAGACCGGACGATGAGGGGATGCCCGACACCGCGCGTCAGTCGGACGCGACGGTCGGTTTCGCGGGCGTTACTCGCTCTGGTGGATCTGCATGATCTGGGTTCCGAGATACGTCGAGCCCGGACCCGGGATGTTCTCGATGGCGCCCGACCACTCGGTCGAGATCGGCCACTTCGGCACGCCGTAGTCGACGACCATCGTCGGGAAGTCGAGGTAGATGCGCTCGACGGCCTCCCGGGAGGTCTGGTTGCGCCCCTCGGAGTCGAGCGTGGTACGCGCCTCGTCGATGAGGTCGTCGGCGCTGGCGTCCTCGAACAGGCCGTAGCCCATCGCGTTGTTGAGCAGGCTTGAGGTGTTCTCGTCGTCACCCTCGGTCTCCGCGACCGAGTGGTCGTCGGCGTTGTCGGAGTGGAACAGGCTGTACAGCGTGTTCGTCGCGAACGGCGAGAGGTTCACCCAGCCCATGCTGAACGCGTCGAACTCCTCGGAGCCGTACGCCCGCGTGACGCGGGTGTTGAACGAAACGACCTCGCGGTCGATCGGGATCCCGATCTGCTGGAGCGAGCCGATCCAGTCTTGGATCATCTGGGCCGACTGAGGCGCCTCCTGTGCCGGAGACATCAGCATCGTGATCGGGCCGTCGTTGATCTCGGTGATCGTCTCTCCGTTGACGCGGATCTCCTGATCCGGGTCCTGGTCGGAGTTGGCGAGCACGTCGGATTCGACGGGACCGAAGCTGTAGTCGTGCTTCGTCTCCGTCTGGCTCGCGGTGACGCCGGTGAGGCTGCCGGGGTACTCCTGCCCGACGTACGTTCCGCCCTCGCCGGTGATGACCTGTCCCTCGGTGAGGAACGCGCGGATGTTCTCCACGTCCGGGACGCTGGGACTCGACTGGCGGAAGGAGAACGCCTGCGTCGACGGCCCGTCGAGCAGTTCCTGGTCCGACCCGGTCTCCGGGCGGACGGCCGTGTAGCCGGGCGGCATGACGAAGTCACCCTGCTGGGCGTAGCCGCGCTGGAGCTGTTGGGTCCACAGTACGTCGTCGAACGCGAACCCGAGCACCTGCCGGAACGTCAGGTCGTCGAGCGGCGTGTTGCGGAGGTTGAACGAGTAGTGGCCGTAGCCAGTGTCGAAGCCGTCGAGCAGGTTGATGTTCTCGTCGTCCTGCGCGTCCGAGATACGGGAGGTGCGGACACCCTCGTACAGCGAGTCGATGTCGCCCTCGAACAGCGCCTGGTGGAGCGCGGACTGCGAGGAGTACACGCGGATCCGCATGGCGTCGATGAAGGGGCCGCCGGCGATAACGCCGGGGACCTCCTCGCGCCAGCTCAGCTCCGAGAGGTTGTACTCGCCCTCGCGCTCGGCGAAGGAGACCTCGACGGACGTGTCGGGGTCGTACTGCGTGACGACGCCCGGACCGAGTCCCACGGGACCGAAGTCGGTGTCGGCCGGCTCATACGTCTGGTAGTCGTCGACGTCGCTCCAGATGTGCTCCGGGAGGATCGGCAGGCCGAGCTGGTCGTACGCGAACGTCCCGTTCGGCTGGTTCAGCGTCATCACGCAGTCCCAGTCGCCGTCGTGCTCTTCGACGCTGACGATGGGGTTGAGCGACGCCGCGTAGCCGCCGGGAACCTGCTCCAGCATGTAGTTGTACGAGAAGATCACGTCGTCGACGGTGAACTCCTCGCCGTCGTTCCAGGTGAGGCCGTCCGTGCGGACGTCGAAGTAGACCTCGACGTTCGGGCGGTCGTCCTCGCCGGTCTCGTCGAGCACCTCGTAGTCCCAGTCGGTGAAGACGTTCGGGTGCATCTCGAAGTTGACCGGGTCGATCGCCGCACCGGACTCGTAGATACGGTCGGTGATGACGCCGACGTACGCGGAGGAACTCGCGAGGACGTTCAGCGTGTTGGGGGAGGTTCCCATGCCGAAGTCGAAGATCCCGCCGGTCGGGATGTCCCCGGTGTCGTCCACCTGGGTCGGCGTCTGATCTGGTGTCGGCGTCTCGTCGTCGTCGCCGGACGTTTCGGTGCCGTCGCCGCCGTTGCCTGAGCAACCGGCGAGGCCAGCGGAGACCGCCGCGACGCCAGTTCCCTGCAGGAACCGACGCCGGGTGGAACCGGACTGGTTGTCTGACATACGGGCCTTCGTTATGGAATACCGAACTTAAGCATGTGGGATTCTCTCATATCAGGAGAAGTCACTGAAATCAGTATTTCACCTTCCTCGGTTCTATTCCCAAATTCTCACGACGAGAAAGTGCCAGTATCTCCAGCTATTCGCTAGTTCTGTGCACAGACGAAATTTGGCGAAAACCGCCGTAAACGAAAAACGAGTTCATTTTTGTTTAGCGACAATAGCAGCCACGACGATCGCTCGGGGATGACCGGTCACTCGCCCTTCGCGAGGGCTCGCGCGCGCATCCCGAAGTACATCGCGAGGGTGACCGCGGCCATCGCGCCCGAGAGGTACGTCCTCTCAGGCGTCTGCGCTCGCCCCATGCGTGCCAACTCCATGCCGAGGAACGCCCAGCCGGCCGCGGTCGCAAAGCCCAGTGCCATGACCGCGTAGCCGGTACTTTCGCGCCCGGTCGCGTGGAGGTAGACTCCCGCGGTCAGCACGACGCCGCCCAGGAGGGCCAACACTGTCCGCGTGCCAACTGCCATACGCCCCGTTTCGGGTGGGTAGGGAAAAGCGGCGCGGCGTCACCCCTCGATCACGAACTGCGGTTCCTCGATGCGTTCCCCCTTACAGGAGGGACACCGCGACGGCGCGTTCACCGGTTCGTCGAAGTCGTCGAAGCCGCAGTCGCGACACGTCGGGGGTGCGACGAGGAACTCCTCGCCGTCGGGCAGCGACTGTGCGACGTGGTCGAGGTGGTCGTACACCGCCGAACGGGGCAGGTCGAACTCTGCGGCCAGCGCGCTGCCGGACCGCGCCCGTTCGCGCAACGCGTCGGCGATCCGCTCGCGGGTCGTCCGCTCGGGCATACCCGGAGTAGTTCATGAGGGAGGGTATCGGTTTCGGGCGACTGCCGCGGGCGCCGGGAGCGGAACTGTTGCCCGAGTGGAATGAGAGAGGAAAAGCCCTTGTCGGTCCGGCGTAACCGTGGCCTCATGAAGGCAGTTGTACTCGCAGGGGGATACGCGACGAGGCTCTGGCCGATCACCCGGAACCGGCCGAAGATGTTGCTTCCGGTCGGTGACGGGACCGTCATCGACGAGATATTCGGCGATCTGGAGGCCGACGATCGGATCGACGAGGTGTTCGTCTCGACGAACGAGCGCTTCGCCGAAGCGTTCGAGACGTACCTCGCCGACTCCGAGTTCGAGAAGCCGACCATCTCGGTCGAAGACACCAGCGCCGAGTCGGAGAAGTTCGGCGTCGTCGGCGCGCTCGCGCAGTTGATCGATCGAGAGAACGTGGACGACGACCTCGTCGTCGTCGCCGGCGACAACCTCATCTCGTTCGACGTCGCGGAGTTCGTCGACTTCTTCGCCGAGAAGGGGACGCCCGCGCTCGCCGCCTACGACGTGGGATCGCGCGACCGAGCGAAGAGTTACGGGCTCGTCGAGTTGGAGGGCGACCGCGTCATCAACTTCCAAGAGAAGCCCGAGGACCCGAAGAGCACGCTGGTCTCCATCGCCTGCTACGCGTTCCCCCAGGAGACGCTGCCGGACTTCGAGGAGTACCTCTCCGACGGCAACAACCCCGACGAGCCCGGGTGGTTCATCCAGTGGCTCCAGTCTCGCCAGCCCGTCCACGCGTTCACCTTCGAGGAAGCCTGGTTCGACATCGGCACGCCCGAGAGCTACCTCGACGCAGTCTCGTGGTATCTCGACGGCGAGTCGATCGTCCACCCGGACGCGACCGTCACGGACTCGGAGATCGGCGACGACGTGTACGTCCTCCCAGGCGCTGAGATCGTCGACTCGTCGCTCGAATCGTCGGTCGTCTTCGGCAACGCGACCGTCCGCGATGCCGACGTGCGCCGCAGCATCATCGACGAGGAAACCGTCGTCGACGGGCTCGACCTCTCGGGCGCGCTCATCGGCGCTCACTCGCGGCTGACCAACGATACCTGAAGAGCGACGACCGGTCTAGTCCGCCAGTTTGGCCTCCGTCACCCGGATCCGTCCGCGGGTGCCGTCCCATTCCGTGTCGTACAACAGTTCGATCCGGCGGTCCATGTGCGGGCCGTCGGTGACGAACGTCTCGAATTCGCCGCCCTCGCCGAGCAGGTGGACGCCGTACTCGTCGTTGAGTCGTTCCAACTCCGCGAGCGCCTCCCGGTCGATGGTCCGGCCGAGCCACGACTCGTCAAGCCCCGCCGCCGCGACCTGGATGACCGTGATCTCGAAGCCGGCATCGAGCATCTCCTCGGCGAGGGCCCGGGGGTCGCGCTGCCACAGCGGCGCGAACAGTTCGATCCCGAGGCGATCGCACATCGCCTCGATCCGGCTCGTCTGGAACTCGGACTCGACGGCGCCAGCGGTGACACCCGTCAGCCGAACCTCTGCGGCCAGATCCGTCAGCGCCGCTTCCATCGGTTCGAGTTCCCTGTCGCCCTGCGCGCCCGAGTCGGTCGTGGAACCGGCGTCGAAGTCGTCTGGCTCGATCTCCACGAGCGGGATCCCGATGCTCTCTGCCGCGAGCGCCGCGAGGCGCGTCTCGGGGACGTGGTACATGTACGAGTCGCCCGCGGGGTGGACCGTCAGCAGGCGCTCGACCGGGAGCCCGCGATCCAGCGCCCGGTACACCGCCCACGAGGAGTCCTTACCACCGGAGAACAGCCCGACGTAGGCGCCGGGCGAAGCGGTCGCGTCGCCGTCGGAGGTCCCGTCAGCGTCGCCGTCAGCGTCGTCGCTCATACCGAGGGTACGCGTCGACCACCCCTTACCCGTGACGGTCGGGCGCCACCGGACCCGTCGACACCGGTTTGAGCGGCGCCGACGTACGGACGGTGAGCGATGTCCCCGTCCTCGCCCTCGGCTCCCACCCGCGACCCGAGCGCCGGCTTCCGAGCCGCGATGGCCGTCGCCGGCGCGGCGACACTCGGCTTCTACGGGGTCGCCGCCGCCGTCTTCTGGCGGCTCGGACAGTTCGTTTGGGCGAACCGGCCGAGCGTGTTCACGCTGGCGTGGACGTTCCTCCTGGCGACGCTCATTTCGGGGTATCTCACCTACCGGTTCGGCACGGGGCGAACCCTCGCCGGACTGGACGCGCGAGAGCTTCCGCGCGAGCGTGCCCGCGGCGTCCACCGCGTCGTCGACGACCTCGCGGCGGCGATGAACGTGTCTCGCCCCGGGGTGTACGTCGCCCGCCTGGGCGAGCCAAACGCCCTCGCGCTCGGTGGGCGCCCGCCCGCGCTCGTCGTCGATTACTCGCTGTTTCGTGCGCTCGACGCCGCGGAACTGCGCGCGGTGCTGGCGCACGAACTCGCCCACATCGAGGGCCGCGACGGCCTCGTGCAGACGCTCGCTCACAGTGCCGTCCACACCGCCGTCGGCGTCGTCGCGCTCGCGCTCGCCCCGCTGACG
This sequence comes from Halobaculum halobium, assembly GCF_030127145.1. NCBI lineage: Archaea > Methanobacteriati > Methanobacteriota > Halobacteria > Halobacteriales > Haloferacaceae > Halobaculum > Halobaculum halobium. Next base: position 190,336 of record NZ_CP126158.1, on the reverse strand, counting down.
TTCCTCGCTGGCGGGTTCGCCCGCGGGGTGGCGCTCGCACGCGGGTCGCCCGGCCAGTGGCACCGGACGGTGCCGGGACAGCTTCACGTCGGACTCGCGCAGGTGCTCACGCTCCTGTTGGTCGGGCTGACGCTGTTCTTGCGCGCGTACTCGCGTCGGCGCGAGCACGCGGCCGACGACCGCGCGGTCGAGGTGACAGGAGATCCGCTCGCACTCGCTCGCGCGTTGGAGCAGATCGAGCGGGCGAGCCGCTCTCGGATCCCGTTCGCGCCGCTGTACAGCCGCAGAGAGCACGAGCACCCGCTCGCGCGGCTGCTGGCAACGCATCCACCGATGGACGAGCGAGTCGATCGCCTCCGGCGACGAGGTGCTGAGTCGCGAGCCGGTGCCAGAGGGGTTCCCCGAGTTGACAACCGTGGGGGAGAGAGTCCCGGATCACCCTCCGCTGGCGATGGCGGGCTGCGCCCGGGGCGACCGAATCGCGGCGACGACGGCTGGACGCGGATCTCGATCGAAGAGCGGTGACTGTCGGTCCGAAGTTATCCGGAAAAAGCGGTCGTCGAAGGGGACTAGGCAGCGATCACCGCGGGGCGACAGCGCGCGGATCTTACATGTAGCCCAGGTCGCGGAGGCGCTCCATCAGGTCCTCCTTGTCCTGGGCGCGGCCGGCGCGCTCGGTCGTGTTCTCCATGTCTTGCAGCCACGCGGGCTCCTCGGCGGACTTGTCCGTCGAGATCTCCGAGCCAAGCGAGCGGAAGCCGGCGAAGTACTTCGGCGACACCGGGATGTCCTCGATCTCGATACCGTCCGGCAGGTCGTCGAAGCCCTGCGGGACGTAGCCGTCCTCGGGATACCCCTCGACTGTCTCGGGGACGACGAAGTACCAGAAGGCGTCCCACACGTCCGCCTCCTTGAACTGGAGGATCGGCTGGATGCGGTCGTGCGGCGGGTAGATGTCCGGGTCGTGGCGCGGCGAGAAGAACGTCTCGTCTGCGCGGGCCTCCTGCTCGTCCCAGCGGATGCCTGAGATGATGCCGTCGATCTCCTCCGACTCCAGCGTGTCGTTGAGCGCGACCGTCTTCAGCAGGTGGTTGCCGACGTAGGTGTCGAGCAGGAACGGGAACGTCTCCTCCTCGTACTCGAGGATGTTGCGGATGTGGTGCTGGTTGTGTTCCGAGAGCGCGTCGACGGGGATGTCGTCGCCCGGCTCCAGATCGTTCTCCTCGACGTAGTCGCCCACGTCCGAGTTGCGGGCCCAGACAACTTCCAGGTCCCACTCGTCGGCCCAGTGCTCGACGAAGTCCATCAGCTCGTCGAAGTGCTGGTAGTGGTCGATGAACACCGTTACCGGCAGCTCCAGTTCGTCGTGCTGCTCGACGACTTCCTTCACGAAGTACAGCGTGAGTGTGGAGTCCTTCCCGCCGGTCCACATCACCGCGGGGTTCTCGTACTCGCGCAGGCCGGTTTCGACGACCTCCAGGGCCTTCTCGAGCTTGTGCTCGATGCTCGGGTAGTCGCCGGGTTCCTCACCCTCGCCGTCCGTGTAGTCCACGTCAAGATACTCGGGGAACTGCTGCTGTGAGTCTGCCATGCCTGGTAATGAGATATAATTAGACGGGTAAAGTTCTTGTGACCGTAACCGTCGCTCGGGCCGGTTTGAGCGACAATATGGAGTGCCTATCAGCCGCAGGTAGCGGCCTACCCGTGGGAATGTGAAATCTGCTGCCGTGCTCTCGTGTACAGGCGATCGTCGCGTTCGGTCTGACGCCGCGTGTGCTCTGGCGTCCCGTGCGACCGCCTCCGTTCAGGCGCAGCGATCAGCTGATGAACTTGTTGTCCCGCCACTCGACGCCGCCCTTCTCGGCGTCGCGGTTGGGGGTTTCGACGACCTCGACGCTGGCGGGGCGTTCCTCGCCCTCGACGATGCGGTGGGCGCGGAGCGTGTCGTCGACCTCGGTGATGGCCGTGAGCGTTCCCTTCTCCGACAGCAGCGCGATCTCGCGCAGCACGAGGAACATCGGATACTGCAGCGCGGTGTTCTGGAGGACGGTCTCGCGGTCGCCCTTGAAGCAGGCGAACTCCACGAGTTCCGAGGGGATCTCCTCTTCCTCCTCTTGCATCCAGCCGCCGCCGGTACGGGGCGGTTCCTCCTCGTACACCCGCGTCTCAGAGACGCTGGCTTTCAACTGGGCAGTCGGGGTGTACTTCCCGATCGATTCGTCGTTCGACACCGCCTTCAGGATCAGCGTGTTGTTCCGGCGTGTGATGTCAACGTCCTCGACGCCCTCCGGAAGCTCCGGGTCGGACGCGAAGTGGTCCTGCAGGTCTTCCAGTGGCAGTTCAAGTGTCGAGTGAAGTCGGTATACGCGGCCTGACATGTGTGGAATGGGGGGTGGGGTGGGTGCGACGGGAAAGCGTCGCGTCGTCTTGCGGTCGCCGTCCGTACGACCCTACTCGCCGGTATCTACGAACCCGAGGCGTAAAACACCTGTCCCCGGCCGGCGCCGATCCGAACGAGGTGGGAACGACCGCCAGGAGCGTTCTACGCGTCCGCACCGAGGGTCTCGCCTAACTCCCCGCGTTCCTCCAACTCGACGAGGATGTCGCTGCCGCCGACGAACTCCCCGTCCACGTACGTCTGCGGGATCGTCTCCCACCCGCCTTGTGCCTCCAGCGCCTCCCGGTACTCCGGCAGCGCCGGGAGCACGTCGACCGTCTCGAACTCCTCGACGTGCTGGGAGATGAGCCCGAGCGCGCGCTTGGAGTAGCCGCACTGCGGCATCAGCCGATTCCCCTTCATAAACAGCACCACGTCGTGTTCCGAGAGCACCTCGTCGACGCGTTCGGTGGCCTCCTCGGTCGTCAGTTCGCTTTCGGGTTGGAACGCCATACGTGAGAGTAAGCGACTCCGGTTGATAGGGGTTGTGACGCGGTAGCGCGGTCGTATTTCTCCCGATCGCGAATTCCGCTTTTTCACCGCGTACATCCGGATCTACCCGGCGTACGCGTACCACAGCAACACGGCGATAACCGGAATCTCGCCCGCCACGAGCAGCGGAACCACGACCGCAAGGTCCGGCGGGGCGAGCAGGTGGACCGCGGCGGCGACGCTGACCATCCCCGTCGCGATCACGGCCGCGGTGATTCTGACGGCACGCGGGAGTCGGCGTGGCCGCTCGACGGGGCCGAGTGCGTCGCTGTCTCCGCGGACCCCCGCTCGCAACAGCGGCTCCGCCGCGGCGTACGCCTCCCGAGAGAAGGTCACCGCCCGCGAGGCCGTCGGTACCCCGCCGCGGTAGCGCGGGAGGACGACGACTCGGCCGGCGAACCCGACCGCCCGGAACGAGCGGATCGCTCCCAGCGGCAACTCGTCCCCACAGTAGTCGACGGTTCCCGCCGCCGGATCGACCCGCCCTTCACCCGCGAACACGGCGGAGGCGGCGATCGTCACGAAGCCGACCGCAACCAGCCCGTAGCTGTACTCGACTGCACCGGCGATCGCGATGAGTACGGCGTGAGCGACTCCGCCGAGAAGCGTGGCGACTACCATCCGCCGCGTTCCCGTCCCGCTTCCCGTCCTGTTGCGGTTCGCGATGCGGATCGCTGTGAACTCCGCGCGGGAGATCGCGACGGCGACGACCACGGCTGCCGCGAGCGCTCCCAACAGCACGAGGTTCTGCTCGAGGAGGGAGATCGCCGCAACGACGGCGCCGCCGAGGACGAGGGCTCCGACGGGGAGCCCGACGATCAAGCCGACTCCCGCGAGCAGCACCGCGCCCGCGACGCGGTCCGTTTCGGTCGAGAGATCCCACGAGACGACCGACTCGCAGTCCCCTCCCTCGTCGCGATCGATCGATCCGTCGCCGTCGTCGCCGCCGCTGTCGACGTCCTCGCCATTCTTAGCGCCGCTGCCGTCCTCGCCACCATCGGCGGGTTCGCCGCGACGGGATGAGTAGTGGTGCTCGGCGGGATCGGTGGAATCAGACGGCGCGGGGACCATCCGCGCGGCTCAGTCGCGACCGACGCCGACGACGTTGATCAGCGAGTAGACGGGCACGCCAGCGACCTCGTCGAGCCCCTGCTTGTCGACGATGACCACGCACGCCTTGGGCTGACCACCTTCGGCCTGCACTGCCTCGACCGTCTCCGTGAGCGTCGTCCCAGAAGTAACAGTGTCGTCGACGACGAAGCACTCTCGGCCGCGGATCGTCGCGAAGTTACGCGAGAAGCCGCCGCCAACGTCGTCGATGTCTCCCTCGTCCCACTGGTGTTTCGCCGGGGCGTACGCCGCCAGATCCGTGTCGAGTTCGCGTGCGATCGTCGTCGCCAGCGGCGTCCCCGCCTTCTCGATACCGACGGTGAGATCGACTTCGTCGCCCTCTTTCGCGAGCAGGTCCGCCATCGCGCGACCGACGTGGGTGAGCCGCGTCGAGTCGCGCCCGATCGTCGACCAGTCGACGTGGATGTCCTGCGGGCCGGAGGGGCCCCCGGCGTCCACAGCGTCACCGCCCGCGTCGGCGGGCGTCGCGCCGGACCGGTCCACGAGCCACGAGGCCGTCTCCCGGGAGACGTTCAACTCGTCGGCGATCTCTCCCTTCGAGAGCCCGCGCTCGGCCAGCTCCGCCGCGTCGTCGATGAGGTCGTCGACGTTCTTCATCGTGCCCCGAATTCCACGGCCGTCTTGATAGTGGTGTCGTCGTCGTCGAACGCTCGCTCGAACTCGTCGAGGCCGTACACGCCGGTCACGAGGGCGTCGGTGAACCAGTCGGGCAGCGCGGCGACCGACTCGACGGCGCGCTCGAAGTGCCTGACGTTCGAGTTCACCGATCCGACCAGCGCCTTGTTGTGGAGGACGAGCTCCCGGTGGAGCGCGCCGCCGTCGACCTCGAACGTCCAGTCGCCGGGCACGCCCAGCAGCGCCCCGACCCCGTTGGGCGCCAGCGCCTCGATCGTCTCGAAGGCGTGTTTCGCGTAGCCGGTCGCCTCGTACACGAAGTCCATCGGCTCGTGCGCCGCCGCCACTTGGTCGACGGGCGTCTCCCGGGAGTCGACGTACGTCGCGTTCAACTCGTCGATGATGTCGATCGTCGGGTCCGGTCGGTCGCGCCGACCGAGGCAGTAGAGCCTGTCGAACGATTCCTGAAGCATCGCGACCGTGAGAAGCCCCAGACTGCCGTTGCCCAGCACGAACGCCGACTCGGGGTCCCACTCGAACGCGGATCGGCTCGCTCGCGCGTGTTCGATCGCCTTCTCGGTGATCGAGGCGGGCTCCACGAGGAACCCCAGCTCCGCGAGTTCCGGCGGACAGTGGACGAGGTGTTCGGCGGGGCTGGTGAAGTACTCGGACATAAACCCGTGCGCGCCGTCGATACCGCGCTCGTGGTACTGGCCCTCGGCCGCCATGTCCGGCTCGCCGCGCGCGAAGTAGTCGTTCGAGCCGTTGGGTCGGCGCCGGACCGTCGGCACGACCACGTCGCCCGCCGACAGTCCGGTCCCGTTGGGGTCGACGACGACGCCGACCGCCTCGTGACCCAGCACGATGTGGTCCTCGCCGTCGGGATAGCCGCCGTGGCTCCCCGCGATGACCTCGTGATCCGTGCCGTCGACGCCGACGCGGAGCGTCCGGACGAGCGCCTCCCCCTCGACGGGTTCCGGCCTCGGCTTCTCGAGAATGGACGGGGTTTCCTCCCCCCGGCGAACGGCGATAGCCTTCATGACCGGACGTACCACGCGAGCCGCCAAAAGGCTTATTCTATCGTGAGTAAATAGTTATATCCGCGACGGCGACTCGCGGAGCGTCACCGGCCAGCACGCGACGCTCCATCGTCTGTCACCACAGTACTGTCACCACGTCTGGGTCGTCGTCGCGTTCCGTGCCGACATCCGCCCGCACCGCCGCCTCGTCACCACGCGGCGCCGCGGGCGGATCACTCGGACGACTCTCTTCCGGAGTGGGCACGCTCCCCAACGGTACAGCCCGTTCGACGGAGGGAGCGTCGCCGACGGCGATGCGATCGACCGCGCGAACGCGCTGGAACGCGTCGACCGTCAGCGCGCCATCACTGAGATCGCGCTCGTCGCCGTCTCGCATCTCCACGGACCGTCGATAGAAAGTGAATTCGACTCGGCGACCCGGCGAATCGCAGCGCGGATCGACGGTGTGAGCCGACAGTGCAGGTCGGCGAGCGGCGAGGCGGTTCGGCCCGACTACTCGTCGGCCGCGTCGTCGCCGTCGGCCTCCTCGTCCTCGGGCGCGAGGAAGTCGAATTCGTCGAGGTAGCCCTCGATCGAGGCGACGTCGTGGTCGACGTACTGCTCGTCGTCGACGTGGATCGTTCCGAGGCCGACACCGTCGGGCTCGAGACCCTCCTCGTCGCCGGACTCCGCGAGCGCGGCGAGCGCGAGCTCGATCCCCTCCTCCATCGCGAGGTCGTCGTTGTAGCCCTCCTCCAAGCGCTCGCGCACGTCGGCGCGGTTCGCGCCGATCGAGAGCGCCTTCCACTCGTAGGGCGTCCCCGATGGGTCCGTCTCGAACAGGCGGGGCTCGCCGTTCTCGATGCCGCCGACGATGAGCGCGACCCCGAACGGGCGCGCGCCGCCGACCTGGGTGTACTGCTGGATGTGGTCGGTGACGGTCTTCGTCAGCGTCTCGATGCCCATCTCCTCGCCGTAGCGGAGGCGATTTACCTGCGCCTGCCGACGTGCGAAGTCGATGAGCTGGCGGGCGTCGGCGACGTGACCGGCGCTAGCGATGCCGACGTGATCGTCGATCTTGTGGAGCTTCTCGACGGAGTCCGGCTCCATCAGCTCCGAGCGCGATCGCTTGTCCGCGGCCAGCACGACGCCCTCGGCCGTGCGGACCCCGACGCTCGCCGTCCCTCGTTTGACTGCCTCTCGCGCGTACTCGACTTGATAGAGGCGACCGTCCGGGGAGAAGATGGTGATCCCCCGGTCGTACGCCTGCTGTTGGGCTTGTCCCTGCATCGTGTCTCAGTGTCAGTGTTCGTCCGAGGTCGCGTCGTCGGCCGGGTCGGACCGCCCCGGGCGGGAAGTGTCTCCGTCGGTCGCGCCCACGTACCCAGACGGCGTCGAAACGTCGACGGCGCCGTCGCGGCGACGACGGCCGGGTCCGCTCGCGCCGTCGGCCGTGAGCTCGACCGTGCTCTCGTCTCCGACTCCGCCCGCGCCGCCTAAATAGCTTTCCTCACCGGCCCGTATCGTGCCCGAGACGCCGCGTACGCGGACCCCGACCGGGTCACCGTCGACGGTGTCGACGCACGCCAGTGCCGCCCGGGCGCGCTCGAGTTCCCCGTGGCGGACGCGGACCACAGCGGCGCCGGTCCCGTCGGCGAACCGGAAGCGCACGACCGTCAGGTCGGCGTCGGCGCTCCCGGGGTCGCCGAGGAGGTTCTGTGCGGCGTACCACACCTCGCGCTGAACCGACCCCCGCGTGAGGTTGGCGTCGGGCCACGACTCCAGGCCGACGACGAGGTACCGCCACCGCGGCCGGATGTGTTTGGGGAGGTGTTTCACGGGCGATCGAACGCGGCGGTCGACGCGGTCACGACTCGGTTCGGTCCGGTCACGACTCCCGGCCGCCGGAGACGACGCGCTCGGCGGTGATCACGCCGACCTGATCGTGGACTCGGTCCACCTGCGTCACGGCGTAGCCGGCGTCGGTGAAGTAGTCGACGAGCGTCCCGACGGTCGCCGGGTCGTCCACCTCGGGGCTGTAGAACGGCTCCTCGGGGTCCGGCTCGCCGAAGAACATCACGTCGCCGAGCACGATCCGCCGCGGGCCGACCGTGTCGCTCCGACTGGGCGTCGTCCCGCCGTCGAGGTCGGCCCACGTCTCGATCGCCTCGCGCTTCTGCTCGTCCGCGAGGTGGTGGAGCGCGAAGTTCGAGGTGACGATCTGCGCCTCGCCGTCGTACTCGGGCGCGCGGAACTCGCCGTACCCGAGCTCGACGGTTTCGACGCCCCGGTCTTCGGCCTTCTCCCTCGCCTGCTCCAGCATCCCCTCGCTCACGTCGCGGCCGACGACGCGGCCTGCGTCCGCCGAAAGCGCGAGCGCGATGGCGCCGGTTCCGGTGCCGAGATCCAGCACGGTGTCGGTCTCGCCGGGCGCCGCGCGGCGGATGACCAGCCCGGCGCACGCCTCGTACTCCTCGCTGTTCTGCTCGTCGTCGTAGTCGGCGGCGGCCTCCGAGAACCGCGCCGCGTGGTCAGCGATCGTCTGCTTCACACCGGTCCACTCGGACCCCCGGGGAAATGAACTCCGCGGAGAGTCGCTCGCGGTTGCGCGCCGCGAGCCGCCCCCACTCGGCCAGGCCCGCACGGAGCCACTCCTCGGCGAAGCCGAGTTCTGCCCCCAGCGCGGCCACCTCCCGCGGCGCGCGCAGTTGCAGGTGCGACGCCGGCCGAGCGCTTACCACGTACGGCGCGTCGTAGTGGCCGACGATCTCTCGGAGCTTCCGCAGCCCCTGAGCGCGCGAACTCGCACGCCGCCCGACTCCCGAAGCGCCGGCCCGAGGTCGAACTCCACGCGCGTGCCGTGGGTCGCCGCGGCCTTCGCGAGCACGTGGTTGAAGCCGCCCTCGCCCGACAGCGGGGCGGCGAGTACGTCGACGCGGTCCTGCTCGACTGCGAAGCGGTTGAGCGCGTCGGTCCCGCCGCGAACGAGCACCAGCGGGAAGTCCGGCCGAAAGTTGCCGACCGCGCCGCTGGCGGAGGGTGGCTCGTCGGCGACGACCTCGACGGCCGGCACCACGTCCACGTCGTAGCGGTCGCGGAGCGCGGCGGCGTCGACGTCCGCCTCGCGCGTCCGTATCACGAGCCCGTCGTACCCGTACCGCCGGGCGGTCTGAGCGAGCCGCGCCGGCGTCGCCTCACCGTCGGGACGAGCGTACGCGGCCTCGTACGGGCCAGGTTCGGTCACAGTCACGCGTCCCCACCGTCGCCGTCGGCTCGGTCCGTGTCGCCGGCGCCGTCAGCCGGTCGCGGCGCGTCGAACCCCGCCGGGTCGGCGGCCGCCGCGGCGACGCGGACGGCCGCGGCGTTCTCGGCGGCGTCGTGGACGCGGACGATGTCGGCGCCGTTGGCCGCCGCCAGCGCCGTCGCCGCGACCGTTCCATTTGGCGCGTCGCCGGCGGTCTCGCCAGTCAACTCGAACATCGACTTGTGGGAGTGGCCGAACAGCACCGGACAGCCCAGCGCCTCGAACTCCCCAAGCCGGCCCAAGAGGGCGAAGTTCGCTCGCGGCGACTTCCCGAAGCCGATCCCGGGGTCGACGATCACGTTCTCCCGGGGGATGCCCGCCTTCTCGGCGAGGAGCACTCGCTCGCCCAGCTCGGCGATCACGTCCTCGACGACGTCGTCGTAGTCGGGGGAGGTCTCGGGGTCGACGGGCGTGTCGATGCTGTGCATCACGATCACCGGCACGTCGCGCTCGGCGGCGAGGAAGCGCATCTCCGGGTCCTCCAATCCGGTCACGTCGTTGAGGACGTCGGCACCCGCGTCGAGCGCTGCCTCCGCCACGGACGCTTTCCGGGTATCCACCGAGACGAGGGCGTCGACGTCAGCAACGGCCTCGATGACGGGCACGATCCGGTCGATCTCCTCGTCGACGGGCACCGCTTCGGCGCCCGGGCGCGTCGACTCCCCACCCACGTCGATGACGTCGACGCCGGCATCGACGAGGGCCTCCGCGCGCGCCAGTGCGTCCGCCTCGTCGAAGAACTCCCCGCCGTCGTGAAACGAGTCGGGCGTGACGTTGAGCACGCCCATCACCGCGGTGCCGTCGGTCCAGGGGTATCGGGGGTCCGCGACGGCCTCGGTCGCCTCCCCGACGGCTCCGCGCAAGTCTTCGGCCACCCCGGCGAGTCCGTGGCCGAGGTCGTCGAGCGCATCCGTCAGCTCGCCGAACGCCGCGTGCGACCCCGCGAGGAGGACCTCCGCGAGCTCACCGCCACCGACGCCGCTGACGCCGCAGGCGGCGCCAGCGCGCGCGGCCTCCCGGCGCAGGTGGGTCGCCTGCGTCTCGGAGACCCGCGTCTTCACCGTCTCGTGGACGCTCTCGTCGGCCGCGGCGGCGATCTCGGGGGTCGGGACGTTCGCGTCCGCGAGGGTCTCGCGGGCGTCCGCCCCGTCGCTGAGACCCTTGGGGACGACCTGTCGGGTCCACGTCGTACGCGCCTCCGCGACGCAGAACAGCGACCCGGTGAGCAGCACGCAGTCGTCCGGACCGGCCGCCGCTCGCGCGTCGGCGAGCGCGTCGGCGACGGAATCGCCGGCGGTCACCGTCGCGTCGGTCTCCCGCTCGAACACCCGCGCGAGCACCTCCGGGTCCTCCGCGCGGTCCAGCGTCGGCGCGCACGTGTGGACTGACGCAGGCGCCGGCAGCGCGGCGGCCATCTCACCGTGGTCCTTGTCGTGCATCGCGCCGAACACGAGGTGGAGATCGTCGGCGTCGAGTTCGGCGAGCGTCTCGCCGAGCGTCCCGCAGGCGGCGGGGTTGTGCGCGCCGTCGAGCACCACGAGCGGGTCCGATTCCATGACCTCGAAGCGGCCGGGCCAGTGGGCGTTTCGCAGTCCGCGCGCGAGCGTCCCGCCGTCGTCGACGCCCATGGCCCGCACGAGCGAGGCGGCGACGCCGGCGTTCGTCGCCTGATAGGCGCCCAACAGCGGGATCCTGGTCTCGACGGCCCAGCCGTCGCCGACGAGCGCGACCCGCGACTCCTGGGGACTCACCGCGCCCTCGTACGTCGCCGTCAGGTCCGCGTCCGCGGGAGCCGGGCCGCCGGTCGGTCCCGCCACGGTGCGCACGGTAGCGTCGCGGTCGCCGGCGACTTCCCGCACGGTGGCGAGCGCCTCCCCCGCCGTCGCCGTGACGAGCGGACCGCCCGCGGGTGCGACCTTCGCTTTCGTGCGGGCGATCTCCTCGACCGTGTTGCCGAGGACGGCAGTGTGTTCGAGCGAGACGTTCGTCACCGCGGCGGCGACGGGATCGACGACGCTCGTGGCGTCGAACTCCCCGCCCATCCCGACCTCCAACACCGCCACGTCAACGTCCGCCCGGTCGAACCGCCACAGGGCCAACGCGGTGACGACCTCGAAGAAGGTGAGCGGCTCGCCGTCGGCAGCCCGCTCGACGAGCCACGGCTTCGCCGCCTCGACGAACGCCGCGACCTCGGCTTTCGGGATCGATCGGCCGTCGACGCGGACGCGTTCGCGGACGTGCTCGAAGTGCGGGGAGGTGTAGAGACCGACGCGGCGGCCGTCCTCGCGGAGGACGGACTCCACCATCCGGGCGACGCTCCCCTTCCCGTTCGACCCCGCGACCTGGACGAAGTCGATCCCCTCGTGGGGGTCACCCAGGTGCGCCAACAGGTCGCGCACCGATTCGGTGCCCGGCTTGACCTGGAAGCGCCGGAGGTCGAAGAGGAAGTTCGCCGCCTCGTAGTAGCGCATACCCGGACGGATTCGCGGCGCGCGCTTATGGCTAACGGGAGCCGTCGAAGGTCAGCCGGAGGCCGCCGTCCGCGCTCTCTGAGGCGCTCGTCGTCCAGCCGTGGGCCCGAGCGATGTCGGCGACGGTCGCGAGCCCGAAGCCCGTGCCGTCGTCGGCCGTCGTGTACCCGCGGTCGAACATCGCGTCCCGGTCTCCGGGATCGACTCCCGGGCCGTCGTCGGCGACGAAGAACCCCTCGTCGCTTTCGCCCACGACGACGGTCACGTCGGGGCCGGCGTGGTCGACGGCGTTGCGCAGGCAGTTCTCGAGCAGCGTCCGCAGTCGCTCCGGGTCGGCGGCGACCGTCGGCGCGTCGTCGACGACGAGCGACGCCTCGGGCGCGTCGACCACCGCCCACGCCTCCCGCGCGAGCCGGCCGACGTCCGTCGGCTCCGTCTCCTCGACGTCGCGTCCCTGACGGGCCAGCGACAGCGTTGCGTCAACGAGGTCGTCCATCCGGTCGAGCGCTTCGACGGCCGCCGGGAGGTGGTCGGTGTCGTCCTCCTCGAGGGCCAGTTCCACGTACCCGCGCGCGACGTTCAGGGGGTTCCGGAGGTCGTGGCTCACGATGGCGGCGAACTCGTCCAGCCGCTCGTTTTTGCGCCGCAGCGACTCCGTCCGCTCGGCCAGCGCCGTCCGCCGCCGCGCGCGGTCCATCGCCGCCTCCACGTTCGCCGCGAGCACGCGCGCCAACTCCACGTCGGCCGGGTCGATCCCGCCCTCGGTCGTCGATCCGAGGGTGAGCACGCCGTGCTCGCCCAGCGGCGCGATGAGCATGCTCCCTGAGCCCGAACGGGGCACGTCGTCGTCGATGTCGGTGATGTCGTCGAACACGAGCGGGTCGCCCCCGTCGAAGGCCTCCCATTGGATCGTCTCGCCCCGTTCGTAGGGCGTCCGCTCGCCGGCGAGTTCCTCCACCCCGTCGGAGACCGCCGTCGGCATGAGTCGGTCCGTCTCCGGGTCGTACAGGCGGACCGTGTTCAGCGGAAACCCGAGGACGTCCGTCGCCGCCGTCGCCGCCGTCCGCGCGACCGCCTCCCGCGACTCAGCGAGCATCATCGTGCGCGTGGCCTCGTGCAGGTTCGCCAGGCGGGCCGACGTCGAGGCCGCGGTCGCGCTCGCGTCGATGGGTACCGCGTCCTCAGTCATACACGGTCACGGTCATAGTTCGTGCGCTGTACCCCGTTTCGATAACTGCTTCGGTCGACACGTTGCCCTGTGGCCCGGAGCGCGCTACCGGCGTCGGCGCGGCTCAGTCGTGGCGGAACGCGCGGTCGCCGGTGAACACCATCGCCATGTCGTGCTCGTCGGCCGCGGCGGTCACGTCGTCGTCGTTGACCGACCCGCCGGGTTGGATCACCGCCTCGATGCCCGCCTCGGCGGCCTCCTCGATGGCGTCCGGGAACGGGAAGAACGCGTCCGAGGCCATCACGGCGCCGGCGGCGGACTTGCCATCGGCGTCCTTCTCGGCTTTCATCGCCGCCAGCGTGACGGCGTCGACGCGGCTGACCTGCCCCATTCCGACGCCCACCGTCTCGGTGCCGGTCGCGAACAGGATGCCGTTCGACTTCACGTGCTTCATGACGCGCCACGCGAACAGCATCGTCTCGATCTCCTCGTCGGTCGGCGCGCGCTCGGTGACGACCTCCAGGTCGTCGCGCTCGGGCGCCTGCAGGTCGCGCTCCTGCACGAGTCGGCCGCCGACGATGGGCTTCTCCGTGAGCGTCTCCGGGCGCTCGCCGAACGACTCCTCGTCGCCGACGTCGAGCACGCGGAGGTTGTCCTTCTCGAACAGCACGTCGAGCGCGTCGTCGGCGTAGCCGGGGGCGACGACGACCTCCTTGAACGAGTCGACGATCAGCTCGGCCGTCTCGGCGTCGCACTCGCGGTTGAGCGCGACGATGCCGCCGAAGGCGGACTTCGCGTCCGTCGAGAGCGCGTCGGCGTACGCGTCCGCGAGCGTGTCGGCCGTGGCGCAGCCCGCGGGGTTCGTGTGTTTGATCACGGCGGCCGCGGGTTCGTCGAACTCCTTCACCAGGTTCAGCGCGCCGTCGGCGTCGTTGTAGTTGTTGTACGAGAGCTTCTTGGCGCCCTCGTTGCGTTGGTCGGCGGCGACGACGTTCGCCTCCTCGCAGGTTGTGTCGGCGTACAGCGCGGCGTCCTGGTGGGGGTTCTCGCCGTAGCGGAGTTCACGGACGCGATCCTCGCTCGTCGTCCGCCGCGCGGGGAACTGGCCGTCGCCGGCGTCGTCGCCGTCGACGTGGACCTCGTGGGCGTCCAGATCGACCGTGACGCGACCCTCGGCGAACCACTTCACGGCCCGCGGGTACGCCGCGAACTCCGCCTCGTAGAGCACGCGCTCTTTCAGGTCCGCCTCGTCGTCCCCTTCGTACACCGGGACCGTCTCCTGAGTGACGATTGGCCCGCCGTCGACCTCCTCGGTGACGACGTGGACGGTGCAACCCGTCTGGCGGACGCCGGCGTCGAGCACGCGCCGGTGGGCGTCGTTGCCGGCGAACGACGGTAGGAGGGAGGGATGGACGTTCAGCGTCGGCGGCGCGGCCTCGAGAAACGTGTCCGTCAGGACGCGCATGTAGCCGTCCAGACACACGATGTCGACGTCGTGGTCCGCGAGCGCGTCGAGGACGCGCTCCTCGTGGGGCTCCCGCGATTCGCCCGCCTCGCGCTCGACGACCTCGGTCGCCACGCCGCGCTTGTCCATCGCGTCCAGCACCGGCGCGTCGGCGTCGTTCGTCAGGACGACCGACACCTCGGCGCCGCCCGGCGCTCGGTCCGCGATGTTCCTGAGATTGCGCCCGCGATTGCTCGCCATGCCCGCGATCTTCATGCGCGAAGGCTCCCGCGCCGTCGGAAAGAGCGTTGCGGTCTGCGGGCCGACAATATGCACGATTCCGGATCGAAACCGCGCGGTCGACGGGACTATCGCGCCGTCGTATGCACGCTCGTGGTGTTCCGAACGGTTGTCGACCGAAACCGCTTTGCCGTCCGCGACAGCAGCGCCGGACATGGACATCCCCCGCGAGGACCCCCTCGCAGCCGTCTCGCCGCTGGACGGGCGATACGCCGGTCGGACGGCGCCGCTGGTGCCGTACGCGAGCGAGGCCGGCCTGATCGCTGCTCGCGTCGAAGTCGAGGTCGAATACCTGCTCGCGCTGGCCGACGAGCCCGCCATCGACGTCGACCTCTCGAACGACGAGCGGGCCGATCTGCGCGCCGTCGTCGACGAGTTCGACGCCGAGGACGCCCGGCTCGTCAAGCGCCTGGAGACGGAGGGCGCCGAGGGGTACAGCGCGACAAACCACGACGTGAAGGCCGTCGAGTACTTCCTGCGTACCGAGACGCCCGAGCGCCTCCACCCGTGGATCCACTTCGGGCTCACCAGCGAGGATGTGAACAACCTCGCTCACCGGCTGCTGGTCAAGCCCGCGATCGACGCCGTCCTCGTCCCGGAGCTGCGCGACCTCCGCGACACGCTCGCCGAGGAGGCTCGCGAACACCGCGACGTGCCGATGCTCGCGCGGACGCACGGCCAGCCCGCGACGCCGACGACGTGGGGGAAGGAGCTGGCGGTGTACGCCGCTCGCCTCGCCACGACGCTCGGGCGCGTCACCGACGCCGCCGATTCCCTGTCGGGGAAGCTCGCCGGCGCCTCCGGCACCTACGCTGCCCACCGCGCGGCCTACCCGGACGTGGACTGGCGGGCGTTCTCGCGGGAGTTCGTCGAGTCGCTCGGACTGGAGCACACGCCGCTCGCGACGCAGGTGAATCCCTGTGACGACCTCGCCACGCTGTTCGACGCGCTTCGGAGGGTGAACGACGTCCTGCTCGACTTGGATCTGGACGTGTGGCTGTACGTCTCCGACGGCTACCTCGGGCAGGAGGCCGCCGCGGGCGAGACCGGGTCCTCGACGATGCCGCACAAGGTCAACCCCATCGACTTCGAGAACAGCGAGGGGAACCTCTCGAAGGCGAACTCGGATCTCACCTTCCTCGCGGACTACGTCACCACCTCGCGGCTCCAGCGGGACCTGTCGGACTCGACGGTCAAGCGCAACATGGGCGCCGCGCTCGCTCACTGCCTCATCGGCTACTCGAAGACGGCCGCGGGGCTCTCGACGGTCGTTCCGAACGAGCAGGTGATGCGCGAGGAACTGGAGGCGACGCCCGAGGTGATCGGTGAGGCGGTCCAGACGATCCTCCGACGCGAGGGCGACACCGCCGCCTACGAGCGGGTGAAAGAGCTCACGCGGGGCAGGCGTGTCACGATCGAGGACTTCCGCGGCCTGTTCGACGACCTCGACGTGGACGAGGACGTTCGCGCGGAACTCCACGCGTTGACTCCCGCCGGCTACGTCGGCTACGGCGGCGACTTGGTCGACGAACTGGACGACTTCGCCGACGACTGAGCCGTCAGCGGACCGGGTCCGCCCGTTTCCCCGCGCGGTGGCTGGGAGTCCGTCGCGACGCCCAGTCCCCGCCCGCGGTCACTGGTCGACTGCGCCACCACTAGCAGACGGCCGAGCGGGTCGAGGTGAAGGACGGACGGTTCCGCGAAGACGCGAGTTCAGTACTCCTCGTACGCGAGGTTCATGAGCCACTGCGTGAACGCGTCGGAGTTGGGATCGATCTCCTCCTCGCCGATGAACGGCGAGAGCATGTCACCGGCCATCAACAACGAGAAGTTCAGGTCCTTCGCCGTCGGTGCCAAAAAGTACGTGTTGTGCCCGTTGTAGACGGCGTCCTCGCGTTCGATCAGCCCGAGGCCCTCCAGTTTCTCTGCGATGCGACTCCCCTTGCGCGAGGAGACGTCCAGCTCCTTCCAGAAGTCGGACTGGTGGATGCCGCCGGTCTCGCGGACGAGTTCGAGGCCGGCGAGCTCGTCCTCGGCGAGGCTCGCTTCGGCTTCGGAGGCGCTCATACACGCCCTAACGACCGCGCCCCCGTTTACCCTTTCCCTTTTATTTCGGCCAGCCGGACCGAGGCGGTCGGCCGCCCGCTGCATCGCGGCCCGTGGATCGGACTCATCCCCACATCTCCACCGATTCGAACGCGGCCTCGCAGGGCGGGCCGTCCGCGTG
This sequence comes from Halobaculum halobium, assembly GCF_030127145.1. Classification (NCBI taxonomy): domain Archaea; kingdom Methanobacteriati; phylum Methanobacteriota; class Halobacteria; order Halobacteriales; family Haloferacaceae; genus Halobaculum; species Halobaculum halobium. Next base: position 173,728 of record NZ_CP126158.1, on the reverse strand, counting down.
GTCGTAGCGAAGCGATCCGTCGACCCCCACGCGGATGAGCGTCGAGGACACCGTGCCGAACCCGCGCGTCTCGTCGTGGACGCACGCGCCGAACTCGTGGGTGCCGAGCGCCCTCCCGGCTCGATCGAGCCACGCGTCGGCCGACTCGTCTCGTTCGGGAGCCAGTTCGGCGCGGAGTCGCGTCGCGTTCTGCGCCTCCGCGGGGCCCGCTTCCGGCCGTGCGACCGGTTCGAAGTAGTGACCGTCGTATCCGGTGTTACCGACGACGTGGACCCCGGGGCGGAACTCGGTCACCGTCAGGTACCCGTCCCACTCCAGCAGGACCGCCGCTCCCGCGTCCGCGAGCACGAGGTTGAAGCCGTCGTACCCGTGTTCGCGACACGACTCCTCAACGTACCGTGCGGCGTCCTCGGCCGACTCAGCGCGAAGGCAGTCATCGACGAGCAATCCCCGCGAGCGCGCTCCGGGGAGTCCGTCGACCCAGCGGTTGGTGATCCCGACGAACAGGCCGGCGTGGGTGACGCCCATCCACGTCCCGCCCGCCTTCGCGTCTCGCGGCGCGATGACTCCGTCCCCGCGGTCGGCCGGCGGCTCCGAGGGCCTGCCGTACGACTCGTCGCGGTTGGCCGCCACGACGACCGGCGCCTCGTCGAACACCTGCCAGGCCAGCGTCAACGTACACATGGCTCGTGCTACCGTCCGGGCGACCAAAGCGACGGCGGTCGATTTACCCGAGCAGCTCGTCGAGCGCGCGGCGCGCGGTCCCGGCGGCGTCGCGGACGCGGTCGACGCGGACGTACTCGCGCTCGCTGTGGGCGACCGCGCCGGCCTCGTCCGCCAAGTGTCCCGGTCCGAATACGACCGTCGGCGCGGGCGAGAAGTACGACGCCTCCGTCGCCGCGCCGAACGGACGCACCTCACCGTCGGCGGTGCCGCCGACCGCGCTCGCCGCCCCGGAGACGGCCGCGACCAGCGGGTGGTCGGGATCGGTGTCGAACGCCTCCAGGAACGGCGTCGGGCGCGCCGTGAGGTCGAACGCGACGCCAACGTCGTCGGCGACGGCCTCGCGGACGGCCGCCTCCAGCGACGCGCGAAATCCCTCGGCGGTCTCCGGCGGCACCGAGCGGCGGTCGAGTGTGATCGTCGCCGACGCGGGCACCTGATTGGTCGCCTCCCCGCCGGTCGCGCCGGTCGCGACGAGCGTCGGCTCCCCGAGCATCGGGTGCGCCTCGGCGCCGTCGTCGAACCGACGAATCGCCGCGAGCGCGGGCTCCAGCGCTGCGACAGCGTTGACGCCCGAGTCCGGTTCGGCCGCGTGGGCCGCCGACCCGGTGAGCGTCAGCGTCCCCTCGAACCGGCCCCGCGCAGCCACGCAGACGTCGCAGTCGGTCGGTTCGCCGACGATGAACAGGTCGCCGTCGACGGGGGCGACCGGGCCGTCCGGGTGGTCGTCCTCGCGACCCCGTACCAACGCGTCCGCGCCAGTCGACAGCGTCTCCTCGTCGGACGTGACCGCGAGCGTGACTCGTCCCCGCGTCGGCTCCACCGCCAAGAACCCGGCGAGCAGCGCCGCGAGCGGTCCCTTCGCGTCGCAGGCGCCGCGGCCGCGAACCACCTCGTTGCCCTCGTCGTCGGTGTCCCGTCGGCAGTCAACGTGCGGGGGCACGGTGTCGATGTGGGTGTTGCACACGAGGTGCGGCCCCTGCGCCGCGGCACTTGCATCCGCCGCGCACCGCGTCGCGCGGACGTTGCCGGCGTTGTCGACCCACGGCTCCGCGCCGTGATCCGAGAGCGTCTCGAGGAGGTACTCTCGCATCGCGTCGGGCGACTCGTGGGATTCTATCTGAACGGCATCGGCGAGGAAGTCGACCGGGTCGAAGTCGGCCGCCGGCGACGCCGCGGTGCCGTCGCTCATTCGGCACTCTCCCCGGCGGCCGCCTCCGGCACCGCGAGCTCGATCTCGAACTCCCGTGCAGCCGGACCGGTGAGCGTCGCCGGCGCGTCGTCGGGGACCGTGATCTGAAGCGTGCCGCCCGGCGGCGACACGGCGAGCGCGGTTCGGTCGGTCACGCCGAGACGGCGCGCGACCGCGCCCACGGCGACCGCACCGGTCCCGCACGCGAGCGTCTCGCCCTCGACGCCGCGCTCGTATGTGCGCTGGTCGACCGTTCCGTCGCCGGTATGGGTCGCGAGGGTGACGTTCGCTCCATCCGGGAACGCCTCGGCGTGGCGGACGGGCGGCGCGACCGACTCCAGATCCACGGCGTCCACCCCGCCGGCGTCGCCGTCGACGAACGCGACCGCGTGCGGAACGCCGGTGTCGACGGCGGTGACGGTGAGGCCCTCCACGTCCTCCTCGACGAGCGGGGCGTCCCGGTCGGCCGCAAGCGGCACGTCCTCCGGGGCGAACGACGGGCGACCCATCTCCACCTCGACGGTGACCTCGTCGGGTCCGTCGCCGCCGGCGCCGCCGTCAGTTCCGCCGTTCCCGTCGCCGTCGCGGACGACCGCCCGGCGGGTTCCGGCGGGCGTCTCCAGGTCGACCACGTTCGCGCCGGTTCGTTCGCGCACCCACGCGGCCGCACAGCGCGCGCCGTTACCGCACATCTCGGCGATGGAGGCGTCCGGCTGGACGAGCGTCATGGTGGCCGTGACGGGACCGTCGCCGTCGACGGTGGTCCCGTCGATCCCCATGAACAGGACGCCGTCGGCGCCGGTTCGGTCGGCGCCCTCGACGCCGGTCTCGCGGTCGCAGTGGTGGACCGCGAACGCGCCGCGGTCCGGGACCGTTCCGGCGGCGTCCGCGGCGTCGACCACCAGGAAGTCGTTGCCCGTGCCGTGGTACTTCACCGCCGGAACCGTCCGCGACTCGGCGGACGCGCGCTGCTCCGATGGCTCGGTCATTCGCGTTCCCCTCGCCGCTCCAACCGGGTAACTCCCGCGAGCGTCTCGCGCTCGCGCAGCGGGTCGCCCGCGAGGCTCACCTCCGCGGGGCGCGACCGGGAGTTGTACGTCGAGGCCATCTCGTAGCCGTAGGCGCCCGCGTTGCCGACGGCGAGCAGGTCGTCCCGCTCGGGGATCGGCAGCTCGCGAGCGTCGCAGAAGGTGTCGCCGGTCTCGCAGATGGGCCCGGCGACGGTGACCGGTCCGGTGTCGCGGGCGCAGTCCTCGGGAGTCCCCTCCGCGTCGGCCTCGTCGACGTCGAGTGTCCGGATCGCGTGGTACGCGTCGTACATCGCCGGGCGAAGCAGATCCGTCATCCCGGCGTCGACGCCGGCGACCGTCGTCTCGGGCGTCGGCTTCACGGTGTTCACCCGGGTCAGGAGGACGCCCGCGTCGGCGACGACGTAGCGGCCGGGTTCGACCGCGAGCGTCGCGGCAACGTCGCCCAGGGCCTCCCTGGTCGCGTCGGCGACGGCGTCGAGGTCGAGTGCGGGGTCGTCCTCCCGGTACGGGACGCCGAAGCCGCCGCCCACGTTGACGAACTCCAGTGCGCCGTCGCCGCCTTCGTCCCCGGCGGATCCGATCTCGCGCGCCAACTCGCCCATGCGTGCGACGAGGTCGCGGTGGGCAGCGAGGTCCTCCTCGGCGTGGATACCCGACCCCGCGTGGGCGTGGATCCCGACCACGTCGAACCGGTCGCGGGCGTCGGCGACGACCTCGGCCGCGCGGTCGTACGGGACGCCGAACTTCGGCGCCGCGCCCGTCCTGACCTTCTCGTGGTGGCCCGCGCCGACGCCCGGGTTGACCCGGACGCAGACGCGGCCGTCGTAGCCGCGCTCGGCGAGGCGATCCAGCGTGTCGCGCGCGCCGACGGTGATCGTGGGATCGGGGTGGTCGCCCCACCACTCGACCACGCTGTCGAGGTCGCATGCGGGCGGGTTGACGGCGGTGTAGTCGACGCGCTCGCCGGGGAATCCGGCGTCGAGCGCGCGGCGGACCTCGCCGGCGGAAGCACACTCGGCGTCGAGGCCGGCCTCGTGGACCGTTTCGAGGACGGCTCGACCGGTGTGTGCCTTCACCGCGTACTTCACGTCCGCGCCCGAAAACGCGTCGCGCAGGCGCGCGCAGTTCTCGGCGACCCGGTCGAGGTCGGTGACGTACAGCGGCGTGCCGTGCTCGGCCGCCAGGTCGCGCAGGCGGTCGGCGTCCCAGTCCGCGAGCCGGCGGACGAGTGGGTTTCCACCCCCGACGGACTGCTCGGCGCTCATTCGCGGAGGGCGTCCTCGCGCCGAGTCGCCTCCAGCGTCTCCGTCTCCACGTCGGTGGCGACGACCGCGGGCTTGTACGCGCCGCCCTCGAACAGGTCGTGGTCGCTGACGCTCGACTCGACGAACCGGGTGAACGCCCGGCGGTTCTCGGGGAGGTGGCCGTAGACGACCTCCTCCTCGACGAGGTCGTACACCGGGATCCTGGGGGTGAGCAGCGTGTTCTCGCCGACGATCGAGTTCTCGCCGACGCGGAACCCGGAGGTGACCCGACAGCCCGCGCCGAGGGAGACGCCGTCCTCGATTATCACCGGCGCGTCCTCGACCGGCTCTAACACGCCGCCGATCAGCGTGTTCGCGCCGAGCTTCACGTCCTCCCCGAGTTGGGCGCACGAGCCGACGGTGTCACAGGAGTCGACAAGGGTGCCGTCGCCGACGTACGCGGCGATGTTGACGAACGACGGGCTCATCATGATCGTGTCGTCGCCGAGGTGGGCGCCTCGTCGGAGCACGGTTCCGTCGGGGGTGTTGCGCGCGCCCCTGGCTTCGAGGTCGTCGGTCTCGCGCAGCGGGAGCACGTCGTAGTAGCCGACGCCGCCGTACTCGCGGCGCTCGGTCTCGCGCAGGCCGAAGTTGAGCAGGACGCCCCGCTTGACCCACTCGGTTGCCTCCCACGAGTCGACGCCGTCGCCGGTCTTGCGCGCGGCGCGGACATCGCCGGCCTCCAGCGCGTCGAGGAACTCGTCGAGCGTTCGCCGGACGGCGGCGTCGGCGTCGGCAGCGGTGAGTCCGTCGTCGTAGCGGTGCCACAGGTCGTCGATGTCGGATTCCAGTGTCATGGTCAGTCGAGTACCTCCGTGAAGTCGTATTCGCCGGCGTCGCGGTCGGTCAGCCACGCGGCGGCGTCGAGCGCGCCGGCGGCGAAGACGCGCCGGGAGCCGGCGCGGTGGGTCAGTTCGAGCACGTTCTCGTCGCCGGCCATGAGCACCTCGTGCTCGCCGGCGATGTCGCCCTCGGCGGGCGTGAACGCCGATCTCGCCGTCCGTCCGCGGGGCGTCGCCCTCCCGGCCGTGGACGCGCTTGTCCAGGTCAGGCCGCGCGTCCTCGATGTCGTCGAGCAGTGTGAGCGCCGTGCCGCTGGGCGCGTCGACCTTCCCGTTGTGATGGGTCTCGGTGACCTCCACGTCGTAGCCGGGCAGCGCCGCCGCCGCCTCGCGAACGGCGCGACGGAGCGCGGCGATGCCGCGCGAGAAGTTCGACGCGCGCAGGACGGGAACCGACTCGACGGCGTCGGCGAGTGCGCCCTCCTGCTCGTCGTCGAAACCGGTCGTGCCGACGACGCAGGCGACGCCGGCATCGGCGGCGGCGGCGACGTACTCGACGCTGGATTCGGGGCCGGTAAAGTCGACGAGCACGTCGACGGCCGGGTCCGCGTCGGCGAGCAGCGTCGGGAGGTCGGTCGCGTCGTCGACCGCGACGCCGGCAACGGGATCGACCGGCGAGCGGTTGACGGCGAGCGCGACCTCGCAGTCGTCGCGGTCGCTCGCGGCTTCGATGACTTCCCGACCCATTCGCCCGCCGGCGCCGGTGACGGCGATGTGGACGGTGTCGCCAGTCTCGACCGCCATCTCAGGCCCCATCTGCGGGCGACGCCGCGTCTGCTGGTCCCTCCAACTCCGCGAGCAGTTCCGTCAGCACGCGCAGCGTCTCGTCGCTCCCGCGCGTCAGCGGCGGGCGCAGTTCCGCCGGTCCGTACCCTCGGATCGCCATCGCCTCCTTCACCGGGATCGGGTTCGTCTCGCCGAAGAGCGCGCGCGTCAGCGGCCCGAGTTCGTGGTGGATCTCGCGTGCGCGCTCGAAGTCGCCGTCGAGGGCGGCGTGGACCAGTTCCGCGGTCCGTTCGGGCTCGACGTTGGCGGTGACCGAGATGGTCCCCGTCGCGCCCATCGACATGATCGGGAGCGTCATCCCGTCGTCGCCCGAGAGCACGTCGAACGCCTCCCCGCGCGTGCGCTCGATGATCTCCGAGATCTGGTTCGCGTCGCCGGAGGCGGCCTTGTACCCCTGCACGTTCTCGTGTGCCGCGAGGTCGACGACGGTGTCGACGTCGAGGTTGAGGCCGGTCCGGCTCGGAACGTTGTACACGACCTGCGGGACGTCGACCGCGTCCGCGATGGTCGCGAAGTGGTCGTACTGGCCCGCCGGCTCGGGCTTGTTGTAGTACGGCGATATGAGCAGGATCGCGTCCGCGCCGGCGTCGGCCGCGCGCTCGGACAGGTCCAGCGCCTCGCGCGTCGAGTTCGAGCCGGTGCCGGCGATCACGGGCACGTCGACGGCGCCGACGACGGTCTCGACGACCTCGGCGTGTTCGTCGTGGGTGAGCGTCGCGGCCTCGCCGGTCGAGCCGACCGGGACGAGCCCGTCGACGCCGGCGTCCGCGAGTCGTCGCGCGTCGGCGGCGAGCTGTTCGTGATCGACCTCGTCGGTGCCGTCGGTGAACGGCGTCGTCATCGCCGGGTAGACGCCGGCGAAGGTGTCGTGGGATATCGTCATGGGTGTGGTGTCTGGGTGAGTTCGTCGGTTGTCGCAGATGGGTACGGGCGAGCGAACGGCGGACCGAAACTCGCCCCCGACCGGCCGCTACGCCAGGCCGGGAGCGATCTCACACACGTTTCGGTTTCGCTGAGAAGGCGGGGCGGACGCAAGGCTCGACGACGACGGCGCGCGTCGAGGTCGGCGTCTCGCTCATTACCGAAGTACAGATCCGACGCGAGTAAAGGCGTTTCCCTGTTGGCCGAATTTGTGATCCCGCCCGTCTCGACTTGTGACTCCGCTCGTCTCGACTTGTGACTCCGCTCGTCTCGACGATCACTCCGGCGGACGGGGCTGCTGACCCGCCGTCGTCGAGCCCCGGCAACGAACCCACGCAACCGCGGCTGTAAACCCTTATACGAACACCGGCACGAGGACACGGTAATGAGCGACCTCCCTGACGACTTCGACTGCACCGTCACGAATTGGGAGTACATCTACGGACTCTGTCGGGACGTCTCCGATCAGGTGAAGGCCGCGAACTTCGAGCCGGACGTCGTCGTCGCGCTCGCGCGCGGCGGCTGGTTCGCGGGGCGGTGCATCTGCGACTTCCTCGGGCTCAACGACCTCACGAGCCTGAAGATGGAGCACTACGTGGGCACCGCCGAGAAGTCCGGCGAACCGACCGTCCGGTACCCCATGCCCGAGGGCAGCGTCCAGGGGAAAGACGTACTCATCATCGACGATATCGCCGACACCGGCGGGTCGATCAAGCGAGCCCACGAGTACGTCGCCGACCGCGACTGCGGCGAGGTGCGCACGGCGACGCTCCAGCTCCTCCAGACCTCGGAGTTCGACCCCGACTTCGTCGGCGAACAGCTCGAGGAGTGGACGTGGATGGTGTACCCCTGGAACTTCATCGAGGACATGATCGATCTGACGACGGGCGCGATTGAGCAGGCCGACGCCGAGGCGTTCACCGTCGAGGACGTGCGCCACCACCTCGCGGAGTTCCACGGGATCGACCGGATCGAGATGGAGATCGCCCAGCCGGACCGCGTCGAGGAGGTCGTCGACGAGATGGTGCGCCGCGACGTGATCCGCGAGACCGCCGACGGCTACCGGCTGCTTACCAACGGCGTCGACGCCGACGGGGAGTAGCGCGCCGACGGCGTGGCGCTTCTCGACATCTTCGCGGGAGCGGTCCTCCCCATCATCGCGGTCGCAGCGGTCGGCTTCGCGCTCGGACGCGCAAGCGACGTCGATGCGGGCCCGCTAAACACGGTCGTCGTGTACGTGCTCGCGCCCGCGCTCGTGCTCCACAGCCTCGCGACCGCCGCCTTCTCGGGCGCCACCATCGCCCGAATGACGGTCGCGGTCACGGCGTACGTCCTCGGGATGCTCGTCGTCGCCGAGGGAGTCGGTCGGCTGCTCGGCGAGTCGGAGCCCCGACTCTCGGCGCTCGTGCTCGCGGCGACGTTCCCCAATTCCGGGAACTACGGGATTCCGCTCTCGGACTTCGCGTTCCCCGCCGGCGGCCGTCCGGCGGCGGTGCTGTATCTCGCGATCCAGTCGGTGCTCATCTACACCGTCGGCGTGTACGTCGCCTCCCGCGCCGGCGGCGGCGGTGGCCTTCGGGGGGTTCGGCGCGTGTTCAAAATCCCGCTCGTGTGGGCCGTTCCGGTCGCGCTCGGCGCGCGGGCGCTCGGCGTCGTCCCGCCCGCCGCCGGAACCGTGATGCAGACGCTGCAACTGGTCGGCGACTCGTCCATTCCGGTGATGTTGTTGATCCTCGGGATCCAGCTCTCGCGAACTGACTACGGGGCCGCGCTCTCGCAGGCGGCGACCCCCTCGATCCTCAAGATGGCCGTCGCGCCCGCGGTCGCGGTCGCCATCGCGCTCGCTGTCGGGTTTCAGGACGCGACGGTCGCGCGCGTGTTCGTCCTCGAATCGGCGATGCCCGCTGCCGTGACGCCGCTCATCCTCGTGGGCGCCTTCGCCGACGACCTCGAGATCGGCGGCGTCTCCGTCCCCGAGTACGTGAGCACCGTGATCCTCGTGACGACGCTCGCATCCATCCCGCTGCTGACGGGGCTGATCGCGCTGTTGGAGAGCGGCCTTCTGGTGTGACCGGTCGGAACCGGGCCTGTCGGCGGCGCATACGAGGCGCCTACTGAAGCGTCCGCGACGCGTGCGAACGGGTCATGCGTCCCTCGAGTGAGAGACGGACGCGGGCGATCGGCGCCGGCGTCGGCATCGGCGCGGGGGTCGTGATCGCGCTCGTCGCCGGCGCCGCGGTGTACCGGACGGCCACGGCCGACGCGGAACCGGAACGCGGCGGTTAGTCGTCCGCAGGGACGACCGACGGTGGCTCCACCACCGACCGCATCCACGTCCCGTGCAGGAGCCACGCCAGCCCGGCGATCGCGCCGACGACGTCGCCGGCGACGACCGCCCACCAGATCCCCGTCGTGCCGAGGTCGTACACGAACACCGCGGCGTAGGTGACGGGGACGCGAACGAGCCACACCGCCACGAGCGACAGCGCGAGCGCCGTCGTCGTCCGGCCGGCGCCCCGGAACGCGCCCCGCGAGATCTCGAACACACCGAGGAAGACGAACATCGCGGACGCGATCCGCAGATACGTCGACGCGTAGGCGATCGTCTCGCCGGCGTCGGGCGACCCGGGCGGGAGGAACACCTCCACGATGGGGGTGGGGAACGCCGCCGTCAGGAGCGCCACGGGGACCATCACGACGACCACGACGCCCAAGGCCGCACGGACGGCGCGCCACGCACGGTCGGGCTTCTCCGCGCCGAGGTTCTGCCCGACGACGGTGTTCGTCGCCTGCGCCAGCCCCATCGCCGGCAGAAACACCAGCGAGATGAGCCGGTTGCCAAGCCCGTACGCCGCGACGACGGCGGGCGGGAACGTCGCCACGAGCGCCGTCAACACGACGAACGCGAGCGAGACGCCAGACTGCTCCAGCGCCGAGGGGACGCCGAGTTTGACCACCTTCCGGACGATCCCGAGGTCGGGGACCAAGTCGCGGGGGCGGATCGCCGGTCCCGCGGGCGTCCCGAACAGGACGTACCAGCCGACGACCGTCGCGATCGCGCGGGAGATCAGCGTCGCCCACGCGGCGCCCTCGATCCCGAGCGCCGGGAACGGTCCCCATCCGAAGATCAAGAACGGATCGAGCGCGACGTTGACCGCGACGGAGACGACCATCACCCGCAGCGGCGCGCGCGTGTCGCCGTAGCCGCGCATCAGCGAGACGAACACGAAGAAGCCGAACAGGAACGGCGTCGCGAGGAAGAACACCCGCATGTACGCGGCCGCCAGCGGCACGATGTCCGTCGCCGTCGCCTCGTTGGCCGGAATGAGCGACAGCGCCGGCTCGACGGCGAGGTAGCCGAGCGCGCCAAGCACCAACGCCACGAGCATTACGAACCCAAGGGCCGTGCCCGCCACTTTACCCGCCTCCCGGGCGCTCCCCGAACTGGCCGCGCTGGCGCCGGTGTGCTGGGCGACGAGGATCGCCCCCGCCGCGGTGAAGCCGCCGCCGACGCTGATGAACAAGAAGACGATCGGGAACGCCAGCGAGAGGGCGCCCACCGCGTCCGCCGAAAGCCGGCCGAGCCAGAACGTGTCCGCGACGTTGTACATCACCTGCAGCAGTTGGATCAACACTAACGGCCACGCGACGCGCAGCATCGGTCGGAGGAGGTCGCCCTCGACGAGATCCGACGCCTGCGCTGAGGAGGGGGACCCATTCATGACTCCTACGAAGCGAAGGTGGGTCTTGAACGCTTCTCACGCGTGGTATCACGAAACACGCCGACCAAACCGCTTTCCCGCACCTCCGTGATCCGAGCACATGACCGACAGGTACGTCGTAAACGTCGACGCCGCAGTGTACCGCCTCCGCGACGGCGACCCGGAGTACCTCCTGATCGAGCGCGGCGCCGGCGAGGATCACGCGCCCGGGACGCTGGGACTCCCGGGCGGCACGATGGAACTGTCGCCCAACGACAGGGGCGACGGCGGCGCCATCGAGTCGACCGTCCGCCGGGAACTCCGCGAGGAGGTCGCCGTCGAGGTCGGTGACGCGTCCGTCGTCACGAGCGGCGTGTTCGAGTTAGCCGCCGGCGATCCGTGTCTGAACGTCGTCTGTCTCGCAGCGCACGAGGCTGGCGGGCCGTATCCGGCTGCGCCCGACGAGATCGCGGCCGTGGACTGGTACACCCTCGACCGTATCGCCAGCGAAGAGGACGTTCCGGAGTTCACCCGCGGCTACGTCGAGGCGGCCGAACGAGCGCGAACCGGCGGACAGTGAACGTCGGCGCCGGGTACGCCTGTGCATCCAACACGCTCCTGTCGTGGCTCGTGTTCGCCCTGCTGATGGTCCCGTTTCGGCTCGTCAATCCGGACGGTGTCGCCGAGTCGTGGTCGTTCGTGGCGCTGCTGGCGATCCCGCCGGTCGTCGCGCTCGCCGCCTCCCCGCTGTCGTTTTGGGTCACGATCCCGGTGGGTGCCGCCGGCGGGTACGTGTGTCCGAGCGCGTCCGTCGAGAGACCCGCGACTGTCGTCGCCTCACGCGTCGAGGCCGGGCACGTCGAACGCGTTCGCCTCGCGGCGGACCCGCTCTGCGTCGAGGGTCTGGTGCCCGCCTCGCTCCTCGTCGTACAGCACCGCCCCGTCGACCGCGGTGAACGCGACGTCGTCGCCGTGGGCAGCGAACACGAGGTGGCTCACGGGGTCGTGGACCGGCGTCGCCCGGGTGAGGTCCGTGTCGACGCCGATCACGTCGGCCTTCCACCCCTCGCGGAGCGCGCCCACGCGGTCGAAGCCCGCCGCCCGCGCGCCGTTCAGGGTCGCCATCCGGAGCGCGGTCGCGGCGTCGACCGCCGTCGGGTCGCGGGCGTCGACCTTCGCGAGCAGGCTCGCCTGTTTGAGCTCGGTGAACGGGTCGAGCGTGTTGTTGCACGGCGGGCCGTCGTTGCCGAGGGCGACGTTCACGCTGCGCGCGAGGTAGTCCTCGACGGGTGCGATCCCGGAGGCGAGCTTCATGTTCGAGGAGGGGCAGTGCGTGACGTGGGTTCCGGTCTCCGCGATGATCTCGCGCTCGGCCTCGTCGGTGTGGACGCAGTGCGCGAGGATCACGTCGTCGCCGGTGAGGCCGACCTCGTGGAGGTACTCGACGTTTCGCCTGCCGGTGCGCTCCTCCACGACGCCGATCTCGTCGGTGTTCTCCGAGGCGTGGGTGTGGATCCGGACGCCGTCGTACGCGTCCGCCAACTCGCGACAGCCGCGCAAGCACTCGTCGGTGCAGGTGACGGCGAAGCGCGGGGTGACGGCGTAGCGGATCCGGCCGTCGTCGGCCCCGTGGTAGTTCCAGATCAGCCCCTCCGACTCCGCGAGCGCGCGCTCGGTCCCTTGTCGGAGCCCGTCCGGCGCGTTCGTGTCCATCAGCACCTTGCCGGCGCGAGCGCGGATCCCCGAGTCGACGGCCGCCTCGAGCGCGGCCGCCGCGTGGTGGACAGACAGGTGGTCGATCACGGTGGTGACGCCCGACTCGATGCACTCCAGGTACCCCAACTCCGCTGCGAGTCGCATCCCGTCAGCCCCGAGGCCGGCCTCCATCGGGAGCACGTGATCGTTCAGCCAGTCGAGCAGCGCCGCGTCGTCGGCGATCCCCCGGCCGAGCGACTGCACCGAGTGGATGTGTGCCCCGACCGCGCCGGGCGCGACGATCCCGAACGCTCGGTGTTCGTGGTCGGGGTAGCGGTCGCGGAGGGCGGTCTCGTCGCCGACGGCGGCGATCCGGTCGCCCTCGACGACGACCGCGCCGTCTTCGATGACCGTCTCCGGGTCGGCGACGACGGTTCCGGCGAGTAGCATGGGTCCGCGTTGACTCCCTCGCCGTGGTACAAAGGCGTACGGATCGGAGGCGAGGCGCGCTGTCGTCGGTCCCGGCTCGGATCCGCACCTCTTTACCCCGAACCGCCAGAATCGTCTGCCACGCATGACCATCGGCTTCATCGGCGGCAGCGGTATCTACGAGGCGCTCCCGCTGCGGAACACGCGCACCGAGTCCGTGACGACGCCCTTCGGCGAACCCTCCGCGGACCTGGAGATCGGGGAGTTCGGCGAGACCGGGCGGGAGGTCGTCTTCCTCCCGCGCCACGGGCCCGACCACCAGCGGTCGCCCACGGATCTCCCGTACAAGGCGAACATCTACGCGCTGAAACAGGCCGGCGTGGAGTACGTCATCGCCAGCAACGCCGTCGGCTCGCTGAAGGAGGAACTTCCGCCCCAGACGATCGTCATCCCGGACCAGATCTACGACCGGACGAAACACCGCGACCTCTCCTTTTTCGGCGACGGCATCGTCGTTCATCAGCCGTTCACACGGCCGTACTCGCCGAAGCTCGCCGAACACCTCGCGGACGCCGCCGACCGCGCGCTCGACGACCTCGGCGCCGACTCCGACGTGGTCGACGAGGGCACGTACGTCTGTATCGAGGGGCCGCAGTACTCTACCAAGGCCGAATCGGAGTTCTACAAGTCCCAGGGCTGGGACCTCGTGGGAATGACCGCCATCCCGGAGGCGAAGCTCGCGCGCGAGGCCGAGATGGCGTACGCGACGGTCGCCGGCGTCACCGACTACGACGTGTGGAAGCAGGACGCCGAGGTGACGCTGGAGGAGGTGCTGGAGAACGCCGCCGCCAACGAGGAGGCGATCAAAGAGACCGTCGAGGAAGCCGTCCGCACCTTCCCCGACGTGATGGACTGCGAGGCGCACGGTTCGCTCGAGGGGACGATCAACACGCCCGCCGAAGCCGTCCCCGAGGAGACGCGCGAGCGCGTCGGCATCTTCGTCGACGAGTACCTGGACGACTGAGGACGACGACCCCGGGCGAACAGCGCTATTGGCATGCCACGCGTTGGTTCGATGACTACCGACGAACCAGCCGGCAGAGAGCTATTGCGAACTGATCACCGCCAGTTACGTCTGGAAAATACATGTGTCGTTTGCAAGAGTGAACGCGAATCGGAGAAGATAGCCGGTTAAATTCTCACAGCAAGAATACAACGAGAATCGAATTATGAGCGGACTACACCAGAGATCGTAAAGTAACAAACGTATACTAATTTGATTGGTCCCGGTTCATTTGGGGAATGGGATCTATGGCCTCACGCTTCTATCGCCGAGTACGACACCTCGTCGAAGCCGCCGGTCTAAAGTCCGTGATACTGCCTTTCTATCGCCAGTGGACCCACCTCCAATACCGGTTAGCTGGCGAAGTACAAGCGGTTGAAATTGGAGGCGCCAGCGCACGATTCCTCATCCCGACAAGAAACGAGTGGTCGGACTTTCGGACGATCGAAGAACGACCGATCCTCGACCATCTCGTGTCGAATCTCCACCCTGACGACGTCTTCTACGACATCGGCGGCAATCTCGGTCTGTACTCCTGTCTGGTCGCAGACGTGGTGGACCAACCCGTTATTGCGTTCGAACCACACCCCGGCAACGCCGGACGGCTCGAAGAAAACGCAGACCTCAACGGAGCCGACATCTCTGTCTTCCGGCGCGCGCTCGCCGATTCCACGGGAGAAACGGAACTCACGATCACGTTGGAGAACGTCGGATCGGCCGGCCATACGCTGGTCTCGGACTGGGACCACGGCGTCGATTCGATCGCGATTTCGAAAGTCCGCGGTGACGAGTTCATCGTCAAAAAAGACCTCCCCCGGCCGACCGTCGTCAAGATAGATGTCGAAGGTGCCGAGCGGGCGGTGCTCGGTGGACTGGACGCAACACTATCTGACCCTGATTGTCGATTGGTGTACTGCGAGACACACGCAGAGCGACTGGAAATACAAGGCAGCTCAGTGGCGGATGTCCGTGCTACTCTCGAATCACAAGGATTCTCGGTCACGGAGCACCCCATCCGTGAGGGGAGAGGGGTATCGATGCTCATCGGTGCGAAACCGAACAGCGCGGTATGAGTCGGACCGAAATTCCCCACCAGTTACTGCAGGAGCGAAGCGCTCGCGATGGCAGCTGAGTTTACCTAACGCTTTTGCTACAAGTGATCGTCTGCACTGACGGCATCTGCGTCATCGGGAACGTCCCGGTTGGAAACTCATCGCCGAGAGTCCTACTCACTGGATCCTGGCGGAGATGAAATTATGAGTGAGAAAAAACAGATGCTTCGCGGCCTTCACGGAGAACGTCGCGGGATTCTCTCTCAGCCTCGACACGTACGATCTGCTCTGTTGGTACGTTCGCTTCGCCCGGCCGGGCCGGATCATCTCGTTAGTTCCGTAACAGAACACCGGCCGACTCGTCCGCTGACAGATCTCGCTCGATTGCCGCTGACTGCTTTCGATGAAGAGCGGAGCGTCCGTGGAGTCGTACACGTTCGCCTTGTGTTGCGCGTGGTTCCCCTGCGCTTGTCTCGCCTCCTTGCTCGGCAGATCCATCATCACAAGCCTGTCGTACTGAAATCCGTGCTCGTCCAACCACTCCTCTGTTTCCGTCCGATACGTTTCGAGTCTGCTCGTGACGAGGTGTCCGATCTGCTGGTTCGGAACGATGTTCGGCTCGACTTCGGTGAGAAACTCGCGGTACCGTTCGCCATCGTCGTTCTCCTCGGGGGTCGGGTCTCGACAAAGAACGCCGTCGATGTCAACACACGAGTTCTGCAACAGTGGGTGATGCATGAGGTTCCACTCAAAGACACGAGGTCGGGGGACGATCTCGCCCCAGTAATCGACGTATCTGTGACCCTCTCGAGAGACGTATACCGCAGCGTACGAGACGTCGAACGGCAGATCCAGTTCCTCGAGTCGATTCCGCGTTTTCGTCATCTGTGCTCCCGATCGCACAGAGTCATCGATGACTAACACGGAGTCGAGGTCGCGGAACGAGCGATCCTCCCGGTACCTTTCACCGGTGTCGAGCAGCCGACCCTCACAGAGCCCGTCAACGTCCGTCATCGGGACGTCGAGAGAGAGGCATAGCATGTTCGCGGCTAGGAGGCCGCTTCTCGGAACCCCGACGACGAGGTCGACGTCTCCCGAGTGTTCCCGAGCAAACTGTTGAGTGTCCTCGCTGAGTTCAGCGACACTCTTGTAGTTCATTTCGCGCACGTACTGGCGGGATCCCCTATGTTATGTTGCCCATACGGGAAGTGAGTGTGACGCTGTCCCGCCAGGGTGATACACGGTGGCGTTCGATGTGCGCGCTGGCTCTATCGCCGACTGACTCTCCAGCGGCTCTCGGTCGAACCACCACGTGCCGATCGATAGTCGCCGGACCGAGTAGCACATCCGCGAACGAAGCGAGAACGGTTCGTCGTCAGTCCGCGATCGCCTCGTCGCCGACGGCGGAAACGCCGGCGTCGCGAACCCACAGGTCACCGAAGAGGTCGTCCTGCTCCAGGGTGATCTCGCCGCGGTGCGCGAGGAACAGCAGCGCGAGATACGTCATCACGGCGGTGGACCCGACGCTCGCGATCTCTCGGAACAGCACCTCGGTGCGCCCCCGCTCGTACTGCGGGCGCAACTCGGCGCGCACGTTCTCGATGACGGCCTCGATGTCCTCCTCGTGGGTCGTGCCCGTCACGTCCGACTCGCCGGGTTCGCCCTCGCGCCGGAGGTCGTCGGCGCCGTGGTACTCCAGGGTCTGCGTCCCGCGGGAGAAGCCCTTCGGCGACTCGCTGGTGTCGTACTGACGCGACTCCTTCCACCAGGTGCCGCGCTCTGCCTCCCGCAGTTCCCGCACGAGTTCGTCCAGCGTCTCGGGGGACCCGCGGGTGCTCTTTCGCTCCAGCCGGCGGTCCATCTCGTCTTCCAGCGCGTTCACCGGATCGAAGCCGTCGTCGATCGGCGCGTCGTCGGCCATCGCGGCGTCGCCCTCGAAGGCCCGCTCCCACGGCTCGAGATCGTCCTCCGGGTCGTCGTCGTCCGCGGCGAGCATGTCGTCTGACTTCATCCGCAAGAGGACGCTCGCGTAGAAGAGCGCGCGCCCACCGGTCCGGAGGTCTGCCTCGTCGAGTCGGTCGAGGAACGCGTCGGTCACCTCGACCACGTCGATGTCCCACGGGTCGATCTCGCCCTCCTCGGCGAGGTTGACCAGCACCTCGACCGGCTCGACCTCGTCGTCGTCGGCCTCGTCGGGCGGGGCGATCCCCGCGTCGCCGGGCGCCTCAATCATCCGCGCTCGCCTCCGGAACCGGCTCGCCGTCCTCGCCCAACTGGATGCCGGTGACGGCCGAAACGTTGTCCGACTGCATCGTCACGCCGATGGCGCGCTCGGAGCGCTCCAGCAGCGCCGAGCGGTGACTGACGACGACGAACTGCGCGTCGCCCGCCAGGTCGTGAACCATCTCGCCGACGCGCTCGGCGTTAACCGCGTCGAGGAACGCGTCGACCTCGTCGAGCGCGTAGAACGGCGCGGGGTTGTGCCGCTGGATGGCGAAGATGAACGCCAGCGCCGTCAGCGACTTCTCGCCGCCTGACATCGCGTCGAGCCGCTGGACGGGCTTGTCCGCCGGCTGCGCCTTCATCGTCAGTCCGCCCTCGAAGGGGTCCTCGGGGTCCTCCAGGACCAACTCGCCGGTCCCCGCCGAGAGGCGCTGGAATATCTCGGTGAACTGCTCGTCGATCGCCTCGAATGCGTCCATGAACGTCGCTTTCTTCTGGGATTCGAACTGGTCAATCCGTTCTTCGATCGCCTCGCGCTCCTCGACGAGCACGTCGCGGCGCTCCTGGAGGTCGTCGAGATCAGACTGCACGTCGTCATACTCGTCTATCGCGAGCATGTTCACCGGCTCCAACTCCTCCATCTTGGCCGACAGTCGCTCGATCTCCGACTCGACGGTGTCGTGGTCGGGGATCTCCTCGGGGTCGTAGCTGCCGACCTGCTCCTCCAGCGAGTCGATCTCCCACTCCAGCCGCTCGGCGGTCTCGCGCAGCGACTCCAGCTTCGAGACGACGCGCTCGACCTCGCTCTCCTGTTCGTCGCGCGCGGATTTCGCCTCGCGGAACGACTCTTTGACGGCCTCGCGCTCCTCTTTGAGGTCCGCGAGCTCCTCCTCGAGCTCCGCGATGGCGTCGCGTTTCTCCTCTAGGGCGGCCTCCTTGTCTGCAATCTGCTCGTCGAACTCGTCGATCTGCTCTTCGGCGTCGGCCTTCTTCGACTGCGCCGATTCGACGGTGTCGTGGTGGTCGTCGACGGCGTCCTCTGCGTACTGTTTCTCCAGTTGGAGCTGGTTCAACTCGCCGTCGAGGTCGTCCATGCGCGCTTCGAGGTCCTCGATATCCGCGCGGATCTCGTCGGCCTCAGCCGACAGCTCCGGGATCTTCGAGTCGGCCAACTCGCTCTCAAGCTCCTCGATGTCGGCCTCGACGGACGCGATCGCCTCGTCGGCCGCATCGATCTCCTCGTCGAGCGCCGTCATCTCCTCGTCGACCGACTCCCGCTCCTCGCGCAGTTCCTCGAGGCGCGTTTCTAACTCCCCGATCCGCTCTTCCTTCTCCTCGAGTTTCTCCTCGGCGCGCTCGATATCGGACTCGATGTCGCGAACCTTCTCGGCGGCGTCGGAGGCGCGAGAGCGGGCGTCGTCGAGGTCGTCGTCGATGTCGGCGATCTCCGATTTAATCCGCTGACGCTCGTCCTCCAACCCGTGGATCTCCTCGGCGACGCGCTCCAGCTTCCCCTTCCCGGACTTCGAGAACGAGTACCGGGAGCCGCCGCCCGAGCCGCCCGTCATCGCGCCGGACTTCTCGACGAGGTCGCCGTCGAGCGTGACCATCCGGTAGCTGCCCATCAGGTGCCGCGCGGTCTCCATGTCCTCGACGACCAGCGTCGACCCGAGCACGTACGAGAAGATCGGCTCGTACCGGTCCTCGTAGTCGACGAGGTTGCGCGCGAAGTCGACGACGCCGGGGTCGTTCGGCAGCGACGGGAGGCCCCGGTCGTCCATCTCCGTGATCGGGAGGAAGGTCGCGCGGCCCGCGTTGCGCTGCTTGAGGTAGTCGATGCAGTCTGACCCGACGCCGTCATCGTCGACGACGACGTTCGCGAGCCGGCCGCCCGCGGCGGTCTCACACGCCTTCGCGTACTCCCCGGAAACCGAGGCCAGTTCGCCGACTGGGCCGTGGACGCCGGAGAACTGCGCGTTCGTGACTGTCGTGACCGCCCGCGGCCACGAGGTGTCGCCGGAGTCCCCCGCCCGCGCTTCCAGTTTGGAGTACTCCTGCTGTTTCGCGCGGATGTCCTCTTCGACCTCCGCGAGGTCGCTCTGGTGTCCTTCCTTCTCGGCGCGGAGGTCCTCGATGACGCCGTCGATGCTGGCTTTGTTTTTCTCGGCTTTGTCCAGTTCCGAGTGGAGGTTCGAGACGCGCGCGTTCAGGTCCGGGATCGCCTCGCGCGTCTCTTGGATCTCGTCTTCGACGTCGCCGATCTCGTTCGAGCGGCGGCGCGCGTCGTCGAGCAGGCGGTCTTTCTCCCGCTGCTGTTCGTTCTTTTCGGCGCGGCGCTCTTCGAGTGTCTCCTTCTTTTCTGCGAGGTCGGCTTTCAGCTCGTCGAACTCGGTGTCGACGCTGTCGATCTCCGCTTGCACCTCCGCCAACTCCGTCTGCTTCGAGGTGAGCGTCGACTTGACGTTCGCCTTCTCGACTTTCGTCTCCCGGATCTCGGCGTCGAGTTCGTCGATCTCTTCGGTCTTCTTGTCGATGGCGACGAAGGCGTCGCGGCGCTCGGTCTCGGCCTCCTCGACGCGCTCTCGCTGGTTCTCGATCTTCCCTTCCAGCCGAGAGACGTCGCCTTTGATCTCTTCGATCTCGGCTTTGATGGCGATCTGTTCGTCCTCGCCCTTGCGCTCGATCTCGCGGTTGATCTCGTCGAGTTCGGCCTCCAGATCGTCGACGCGGGCCTGCCGCTCGTCGAGCTCCGTCCGCAGTTCCTCGAGTTCGTCCTCGCGCGACTCCATCGACTCTCGCGTCCCCCCGAGGTCGGCGCGTTTCTCCTCCAGCTCGGCGGCCTTGAGGTAGCTCTCGTATTCCTCCTTCTCGTCGCGGAGGCCCTGATACTGGAGCGCGGTCTCTCGCTCGTCGGCGAGCTGCTCGATCCGCTCTTCTTTCTCACCGATGCGGAGGTCGGCCTCGTCGATGCGCTCCTCGACGGTCTCCAACTCGCCGAAGGCGTCCTCCTTCTTGGCGTCGAACTCGGCGACGCCGGCGATCTCGTCGATGATCCCACGGCGCTCGTGGGGCGTCATGTTGATGATGTCGGTCACGTCGCCCTGCATGACGACGTTGTACCCCTCCGGGGTGACGCCCGCCTGCGCGAGCAGATCCTGGATGTCCGAGAGGTTGACCGAACGGCCGTTGAGGTAGTAGTACGAGTAGTAGTTGTCCTCGGTCTCTTTCACCCGGCGCTTGATCGTGATCTCGCCGGCGTCGCCGACGTCGTCGCTGCCGGCGGCGCTGACGACCTGCGACCGGTCCAGTTTCCCGTCGGAGTTGTCGAGCACGACTTCGACGCTCGCCTCGCGGTCGCCCGACGGGCCCTCGCCGTCCTCGAAGCCGGGGTTGTAGATGAGGTCAGTGAGCTTCTCCGCGCGGATGCCGCGCGTTCGCGCGAGCCCCAGCGCGAACAGCACGCCGTCGATGATGTTCGACTTGCCGGAGCCGTTCGGGCCGGTGATGACGGTGAAGTCCTCGTAGAAGGGGATCCGCGTCCGGCGCCCGAAGCTCTTGAAATTGTCCAGTACGAGTTCCTTGATGTGCATACGTGTGTCTGGAGCGTGGTGTGTTGACCGCCACGGCGCCTCGCTCCGACGGCGCCAGCGGGTCGATTACGCGACGATGATGTCGTCGGAGTCGTCGTCGGTGGAGTCTGACCCCTCGGCCGCCTCCTCGTCGCCGCGGGCGGCCTGCTGAGCGGCCCCCTCCTCGTCGGCCAGTTCGGGGTCGTCGTCCGCCTCGCCGGTTGTCGCCGACTCGTTGGGGACGAACTCCGCATTCGGGTTGTGGTCGGGCGTCGACTCCTCTCGGACCTCCGTCGAGCGCTCCAACTGCGAGATGCGCTCTTTCGCCTCGACCAGTTCCTCGGTCAGTCCATCGACGGCTGCCTGTAGCTCAGCGACCTGCGCCTCGAGGTCCTCGACCCGATTTCCCATACACGGGGACGTGGCCGCACCCGTATAAACCCGCGTCAGACAGGCGGATGACCGGATAGATGGCCCCAAAGCACCGATATCAGGCGTATCCGACCGTTTCTGTCGGGATCCGGGAACCGTCTCTGTAAACCTCGACGCGCGATATCGAACTCGAAGTCGGGTCCTGCGGTCTCCCTTGTGAGCGGGCGATCCGTCGTCTCCACGCGACGCGACCGTCCGAACCCGCCGGCGTGTCCAGTCGATCGTAACCACAACCACCAAACGCGGGCCACCCCTACCGGCGGTCGATGAACACTCGCGCAGTCCGCGGCGTCCTCCTCGCGGGGCTGTTGTTCCTCGTCGTCCACGTGGGCGCCGTCTCGCTGGCACCCACGTTCGAGGCCGCCGGCTACCAGACGGTCGAGGACCCGCAGAACCCGACCAACTCCGCGCTGTACCTCGGTGCCATCCTCGTCGTCACGGCGCTGATGCTCGCGGCGTTCAAGTACGACTTCGACTGGGCGGTCCGACTCGTCATCGTCGGCTCCTCCGGGATGCTCTCGTGGTACGTCTTCTCGGTGTTTCTCCCGGGGCTTGCCGCCGTCGGCGCCGCGGCGCTGGTCGCCGTCGCCCTGCTCGCGTATCCCGAGTGGTACGTGATCGACGCCGCCGGCGCGCTCATGGGCGCCGGCGCGGCCGGACTGTTCGGTATCTCCTTCGGGCTCTTGCCCGCGATCGTCCTCCTGACGGTGCTCGCGGTGTACGACGCCATCTCGGTGTACGGCACCGAGCACATGCTTGACCTCGCGGAGGGCGTCCTCGACCTCAACATTCCGGTCGTGCTCGTCATCCCGCTGGAGTGGTCGTACTCCCTGCTCGCTGAGGGGTCGACCGAGGGCGCAACCGAGGGGACCGACGAGGACGAGCGCGACGTCTTCTTCATCGGGCTCGGCGACGCGGTGATGCCCGCGGTGATGGCCGCCTCGGCGGCGTTCTGGTCGCCCGCGCCGGCGTTCGGGCTCCCGGTCGTTCCGGCGATGGGACTGCCGGCCTTGCTCGCCATCGTCGGGACGTTCGTCGGGCTCGGGCTCCTGCTTCGGATGGTGCTGAAGGGACGCCCGCACGCCGGCCTGCCGCTGTTGAACGGCGGTGCCATCGGCGGCTACCTGCTCGGGTCGATCGTGGCGGGCGTCCCGCTCTTGCAGGCGCTCGGGCTGGCGCAGTACCTGTGAGCGGGCGGTCGGGTTCCGGGAGACCGGCGAGCGTCATCAGTGATCCCCGGATCCGCGGCGCCCTCGGCGTCGGGGGCCTGTTTCTCGCGGCCCAGTTGATCGCGCTCGCGGCCGCCCCCCGGCTCGACGGCTCCGGGATCAGCTACGGCAGCGGTGGCGACGCGCTCGTCCCGCTGGTGCTGGGGCTCGCACTCGGCACCGTGCTCTCGCTGGCAGTGGTTCGGTACGGTGCCAGTCGCCGGCTCGTCCGCGGGGTGATGCTCGTGTCGCTCGGGGCGGCGCAGTGGTTCGCGCTCTCGGCGTTCGTGGGACCCGTCGCGGGCGCGGTCGCCGCGGCCGCGGGGACCGTCCTCGTGTGGCGCGTTCCCCGCCCCGCCGTCCGCAACGCGGTCGCGGTCCTCGGCGTCGCCGGCGGCGCCGCGCTGTTCGGCGCCAGCCTCGACCCGGCGTACGCCGCCGGGGCACTGGTGCTCGCGGCCGGCTACGACGCCTACGCGGTGTACGGCTCCGGCCACATGCTCGACATGGCCGACGCGAGCGCGGACCTCCGGGTGCCGTCGATGTTCGTCGCTCCCACCGACGACCGGTACGACGACGCGAGGGCGACCGTCACCGGCGAGGGAACGCCCGCGGCGACCATGCTCGGCGCCGGCGACGCGCTGTTCCCCGCCCTGTTGACCGCGAGCGTCGGGGTCGCATCGCCGGGATCGCTCGCCGCGGCCGCGCCGCTGTTCGGGTCGCTCATCGGCCTCGCGGCGCTGCAGGTGTTCGTGCACCGCGTCCGCGGCGTTCACGCCGGACTTCCGTTCGTCAACGGCGGCGCGCTCGTCGGGTGGCTGGCGCTGCTGCTCGCGTGACGGCGACGGGGCGGGAGCAGTTCTGAATCGCGCCGAGAGCTGGCGATCCGACGACGAACTCCTCTGGACCACGTCCCGCGCCGCGGACGCGAGAGTCAGGCGTGCGCGAGTCGCCGGGCCGTCCCCGAGAAGGAACCAGGGAACCCGGTTTCGGGCGCCGGTTACTCCGGGCCGGCGCCCGATCGGACTTTCACCGCCATCCCCGACGAGAAGTCGCGCATCTCCGCGGCCGCAAGCTCAGCTCGGCCGACGCCGAGCACGGTGCCGTCCTCGTGGACGACGACCACCTCGTCGCGCGGGCGGACGGCGTCGCCCACTTCGCCCACGAACTTCGCGAACACGTTCTTGCCGTCCCGCACGAACGGCGCCGACTCGTCGCCGACGACGACGCTGTATTCGGGGTGTGGCAGTACGGATCGGATCCGTCGCCCCCCCTCGACGCCGAGCGTGAACCGACCGTTCGTTCGGTAGGAGACGACCCGTCCGGCGTCGGAGGTGACCTGCCGCGGGCGGCCGCTCGTCGACCGGCGGACCGTCACGTCCTCGTCCGCTGGGAACAGCGCGGCGCCCGCGCCGGCCCCGAACTGGTAGTCCGCGACCGTCCGGAGGTCGTCGAGGGTCGTGTCGCCGCTCATAGCAGGAACGTGTCCTCGCGCTCGCTCATGTCGACGAACGAGTCCGCAGCCGCCTTCAGATCCGCCGCGGCCGACTCCTCGAAGGCGACGACCTCGACGCGGACGCCCTCGTGGCGGAGGTGCGAACAGAGCCGGGAGAAGTCGGCGTCTCCGGTACAGAGGACGACCGTGTCGACGTGGTCGGCGAGCGTCACGGCGTCGAGGCTGATCCCCACGTCCCAGTCGGCTTTCTTGCTGCCGTCACCGAACGTCTTGATCTCCTTGATCTTCGTCTCGAAGCCGATGTCGCGCAGCGCCTCGAAGAACGACTCCTCGTCGGGGGAGTCAGCCCGGATGACGTACGCGATCGCCCGCGTCAACTGCCGGCCCATCACCGCCTTCTCCAGCATCTTCGAGTAGTCGACGTTGCGCGAGTAGACGCTCTGGGCGGAGTGATACAGGTTCTGCGAGTCGGCCAACACGGCCACCCGCTGTCCCTCGTGTATCTCGGTCATACCTGACCGTGTCGGACGCGCCGTTTAGTCGTGTCGGGGTCACGCTGGCACGGGAACAGCGTTCCCGAGCGCAGGGAACTAGCCCGTCTCGACGGCGGTCGCCGCGCCCTCCGTCGCCGACAGCTACACGTCGCTCGACGGGTATCCTCCGCTATGGCAACGCCGCTCGCAGATCTCCCCGACCGGTTCGCCAGCCTCAGCCACGAGGACCACGTCCGCGAGGCCATCGAGTTGGCCCGCGGCGCCGCCGAGCGCGGCGACGACCCGTACGGCTCCGTCGTCGTTCGAGCCCGCGACGACGAGGTCGTGATGACCGAGCGCAACGCGGTCAACACCGCAGACGACGTGCGTCGACACCCCGAACTGACGCTCGCGCACCGCGCCGCGCGGGAGTTCTCGCCCGAACAGCGCGCGGGTCTGATCATGTACACCAGCACCGAGCCGTGCCCGATGTGCGCGGGGGGGATCGCCCACGTCGGCCTCGGCGCGGTCGTCCACTCCACGTCCGCAGCGCGCGGCGCCGAGTTGTACGGCGCCGACTCGTGTCTCCCCTCCGCGGAGGTGTACGAGCGTCTCGGCAGCGACGTGGTCGCCGCGGGGCCAGTGCTGGCGGAAGCGGGCGACGCGGTCCACCGGGACTATGGCGGCGTGGTTTCGGACTAACGGGCCACCGACAACCAGTCGGTCCGGAGGATCGGAGCCATCGCGCCGCTCGAATCGAAGTCCCGTTCGCGCCCGATCCCCGCACCGACCACCGGGTGTTTTGTCACGCCGGACCCGACAGCGGTGCATGGCCGACGCAACCGACGCGTCCGACGACTCGCGCCGCGCCGCCGCGCTCGTCGACGCGTTCACGACCGAGCCGATGGCGGGCAACGCCGCGGGCGTCGTCGCCGACGCCGACGGGCTCGATGGCGAACAGATGCAGGCGATCGCGAACGAGTTGGGCGCCAGCGAGACCGCGTTCCTGCGGCCGTCGAGCGAGGCGGACCGACGCGTTCGCTACTTCACGCCGACCACCGAGGTCGACCTGTGCGGCCACGCGACTGTCGCCGCCCACGCCCGCCTGTTCGAGACGGGGGCCATCGGTCCCGGCACGCACTCGCTGGAGACGAACGTCGGCGTCATCGAGATCGAGGTGACCGACGAGGGACGCGTGTGGATGACGCAGAACTCGCCGACGGTGTACGAAGTCGACGTCGAGTACGACCGCCTCGGCGACGTGCTCGGCGTCACCCCGGAGGCGTTCCGTGACGTGGGCGCCGAACTCCCCGTCGCGTACGCCTCCTCCGGGCTCCCGTTCCTCGTCGTCCCGGTGAACTTCCTCGAACACCTCGGCGACATGGAACCCAACTTCGACGCGGTCGCGGCGCTGGCCGACGAGCACGACGCGGCCGGCGTGTATGCGTTCACCTTCGACGCGCTCGGCCCCGACTCCACGGCCCACGGGCGATGTTTCGTCCCCGGCAGCGGCATCGACGAGGACCCGGTGACCGGAACCGCGAGCGGCGCTTGCGGCGCGTACCTCGATCACTTTGCCGCCTTCAGCGGCGGCGATACGAGCGCCGTCCCCGGGTCGGCGGCCGCCACCGACGGCGACGCGGGTCCCGACGGCGACGCGGGAACGCCCGACGAACTGGTGTTCGAGCAGGGGCACTACGTCGATCGTCCGGGGACCGTCCGGGTGCGCGCCGGCACCGCCGGCGGCGACGGCGGCGCGCCGATCGTCGGCGGCGACGCGGTGACCGCGTTCGAGGGCACGATCCGCGTCCCCGAGGGCGAAGCCGACGAGATCATCGAGGTCTGAACTCCGTTCCGATCCTCGCTATCGTCCTGCGGTTTTTCGCTGAAACTACGGTTTTCGACAAAACCGGGTGGCTGAAACACGATCCGGAGAACTCACCCCCGCTGTGCCGCCTCCAGCGCCTCCTCGGGCGAGCGGTCGGGGGCTGCGCCGGGGTTCTCCGCGAGATAGGCCTCGGCGTCGGCGATCGTCGCCTCGTTTTCCAACCCGTACGCGCGCGCCGTCGCCCCGTCCGCGCTGGCGTCGACGACCTCGGGCACGTCGGTTAGTTCCTCCTCGTCCTCGCCGACGTGGCGGCGAACGATCACCGCGGCCGTCACGGCCGCGAGAACGGCGCCGACCGCGATCCCGAGCGTTCCCGCGAGCAGCCAGCCCGCGGCTGGGAGGCCGACGGCCGCGATCGGGACGAGCGCGAGCACGAGTCGCCGGCGCGAGCGCGCCCGGCGTTCGTACGTCCCCACCACGGCGGATCCCGCGCCAGCGGGGAGGACCCGGTGGACCGGTTCGGGATCCTCGTCGTAGCGCAGCACGTCCCACCGATCGGCCGCCGCCGCCGCGAGGTACGGCTCCTCCGGCGGCTCTCGGTCGACCGCGGACGCGTCGGTGACACCCTCGTTCACACGTGACGTGTCGCCCCCGTCGCGGAAAACCTCCCGGTTCACGGCGGGCGGATCCGCGCCGTTCGAGGGAGGAACGATACCGAGACCCGCGATTCGCGAAACGCCACGAGATCCGACGAGAAGTACTCAGAACCGAGTATAGACTTTCGCTCTGTTGCGTCGGTCGATACCTTCTTGGTTCAGTCCTCGGTCCCTCCAGATACGAAATGGCTGTACTTTGGCTGGACGACGTCACCGCCGACGACCTGGACACCGTCGGCGGAAAAGGGGCCTCGTTGGGGGAGCTGACCGGCGCCGGCCTGCCGGTCCCCCCGGGGTTCGTGGTGACCGCGAGCACGTACCGCACCTTCATCGAGGAAGCGGGCATCGACGAGGAACTGTTCGCCGCGATGGACATCGACCCCGAGGACTCCGCGGCGCTGCGTGCGGCCGAGCAAACCGCCAGGGATCTCATTCTCGGCACCGAGTTGCCCGAGTCCGTTCGCGAGGAGATCCTCGAGACGTACCGGTCGATGGGCGACGACGGCGAGGCGTTCGTCGCGGTCCGCTCGTCGGCGACCGCGGAGGACCTCCCGGACGCCTCCTTCGCGGGCCAGCAGGAGACGTTCCTCAACGTCCGCGAGGACGCGCTGCTGGAGCGCGTGAAGGAGTGCTGGGCGTCGCTGTTCTCCCAGCGCGCCATCTACTACCGCCAGCGACAGGGGTTCCCCCACTCGGAGGTCGACATCGCGGTGGTCGTCCAACAGATGGTCGACGCCGAGAAGTCCGGCGTCATGTTCACCTCACACCCCTCGACGGGCGAGCCGGAGATCATCATCGAGGCCGCGTGGGGCCTCGGCGAGGCGGTCGTCTCCGGCTCGGTCTCCCCCGACAACTACGTCGTCGACCGGGAGACGGCGGCCGTCGACCAAGTCACCGTCGCCGACAAGAAGATCCTGATGGAGAAAGATCCCGAGACGGGCGAGACCATCGAGCGCGAGGTCTCCGCCGAGAAGCGGGAAGAGCGGGTGCTCACCGACGCCGAGATCGAGCGCCTCGTCGAACTCGGTCGGCAGGTCGAAGACCACTACGGCAGCCCGCAGGACGTCGAGTGGGCCGTCTACGAGGGCGATGTGTACATGCTCCAGTCGCGTCCGATCACGACCATCTCCGACTCGACCAGCGGGACCGGGACGAATCCCTCGAACGCGGAGCGCGAGGCCGCGACGAACGGCGGGGTCGACGCCGGATCGAACCCGAACGCCGCGGCGGCGGCTGACGACGACGACGAGGTGCTCTTGCGCGGACTCGGCGCCTCGCCCGGAATCGTCTCCGGCGAAGTTCGGATCGTCACGAAGCTCGACCACCTCGACCAGGTCAGCGAAGGCGACCTCATCGTCACCGAGATGACGATGCCGGACATGGTGCCCGCGATGAAGCGCGCGGTCGGCATCATCACCGACGAGGGCGGCATGACCAGCCACGCCGCCATCGTCTCCCGGGAGCTGGGCGTCCCGGCGGTCGTCGGCACCGGTTCGGCGACGAGCGCGCTCTCGGACGGCCAGGTCGTCACCATCGACGGAGACAAGGGGACCATCCGACAGGGGAGCGTTGCAAACGAGGAGGAGGAGTACGAGCCCGTCGAAGCGGTCCGCCCCGAAACGCCGGTGAAGCCCATGACCGCGACGGAGGTGAAGGTGAACGTCTCCATCCCGGAGGCCGCAGAACGCGCGGCCGCCACCGGCGCCGACGGCGTCGGGCTGTTGCGCATCGAGCACATGGTGCTCTCGCTGGGCGTCACGCCCGAGAAGTACATCGCCGACAACGGCGAAGACGCGTACATCGAGGAGCTCGTCGACGGCATCCGCGAGGTCGCAGAGGAGTTCTACCCCCGCCCCGTCCGCGCCCGCACGCTCGACGCCCCGACCGACGAGTTCCGCGAGCTGGAGGGCGGCGAGACCGAGCCGAACGAGCACAACCCGATGATGGGGTGGCGAGGCATCCGCCGTTCGCTCGACAAGACCGACGTGTTCCGCCAGGAGCTGACCGCGTTCAAGCGCCTCTACGAGATGGGGTACGACAACGTCGAGCTGATGCTCCCGCTCGTGAACGACGCGTCTGACGTGGAGGCCGCCAAGCGCCACATGGAGGCCGTCGGTATCGACCCCGCGAAGCGCCGGTGGGGCGTGATGATCGAGACGCCCGCAAGCGCGCTCGCCATCGAGGAGCTGGCGGAGTGCGGCATCGACTTCGCGTCGTTCGGGACGAACGACCTCACCCAGTACACGCTCGCGGTCGACCGGAACAACAGCAACGTCGCCGATCGGTTCGACGAGCTCCACCCGACGGTGCTCACGCTCATCGGCGACGTGATCGAGACGTGCCGCGAACTCGACGTTGACACCAGCATCTGCGGGCAGGCGGGGTCGAAGCCCGAGATGGTCGACTTCCTGGTCGAGGAGGGCGTCACGAGCATCTCCGCGAACATCGACGCCGTCCGCGACGTGCAACACGAGGTCAAGCGCACCGAGCAGAAACTGATCCTCGACGACGTGCGCTGAACCGACGGTCGGCCAGAGTCAGTCGCGGTTAGTTGCGGTCGGTCGCAATCAGTCGCGGTCGCTCACAGTCAGTTGCGGTCAGTCGCGGTCGAGCGCCGGTCGCTGCGCGCACCCGACGCCCGAAAGCGCAACCCATAACTCCGGCTCGCTTCGTTCTGGGGGTAATGCAGTCGCCCGTCGCCGAACGCCGCCCCCAGTCGTTCGACCGCGTGCTCTCCTCGATGTGCACGGAGCCGCACCCCGCGGCCCGACGGGCGGCCGAGCGCTTTCTCGCCTCGAACCCCGGCGACCCGGCGACCTACGAGACGATCGCCGAACTGGAGCGAGAGGCCGTCGGCGCGCTCGCGGAAATCGCCGGCCTCGCTGACGCAGTCGACACGAACGTCGCCGGCGACGCCGATTGCGACGGCGACCACGGCAGCGACGACGCAGCCCGATCTGACGCAGGGATCGCGGCACACGGCTACCTCACCAGCGGCGGGACCGAGTCGAATATCCAAGCGGTTCGCTCCGCCCGCGAGCGCGCCGAGACGGACGACCCGGTCGTCGTCGCGCCCGAGTCCGCCCACTTCAGCTTCCACAAGGCCGCCTCGGTGCTCGGGGTCGATCTGCGGACGGTTCCGACCGACGAGGACGGGCGTGCCGATGTCGACGCCGTCGCCGCCGCCCTCGACGCCGACGCGGCGCTGGTCGTCGCCGTCGCGGGATCGACGGAGTACGGTCGCGTCGACCCGATCACCGCGCTCTCGGAGCTGGCGGTCGACGCCGGCGTCCCGCTCCACGTCGACGCGGCGTGGGGCGGCTTCCACCTTCCCTTCTCGGGCCACGACTGGGGTTCGCCGTCGACGGCGTCGAGACGGTGACGATCGACCCGCACAAGGTGGGCCGGGCGGCGATTCCCGCCGGGGGCTGCTCGCGCGCGAGCCCGCGGCGCTGGACGCGCTCGCGGTCGACACGCCGTACCTGGAGACCGCCTCGCAGGCGAGCCTCACGGGCACCCGCTCGGGGGCGGGCGTCGCCAGCGCGGCCGCGGCGACGGACGCGCTGTGGCCCGACGGCTACCGCCGCGAGCACGAGCGCGCGAGCGACTTGGCCGAGTGGTTCGCGGCCGAACTGCGCGCCCGCGGGGTCGCCGTCGTCGAACCGGAACTGCCGCTCGTCGCGTTCGATCTCTCGCAGGCGACGTTCGAGGCCGTCCGCGATCGGGGGTGGCGCCTCTCGCGCACCGGCGCCGGCGAGACCCGGGTCGTCGTCATGCCACACGTCACACGGGAATCGCTGTCGGCGTTTCTCGACGACCTCG
Organism: Halobaculum halobium; assembly: GCF_030127145.1. Taxonomy (NCBI): domain Archaea; kingdom Methanobacteriati; phylum Methanobacteriota; class Halobacteria; order Halobacteriales; family Haloferacaceae; genus Halobaculum; species Halobaculum halobium. Next base: position 143,322 of record NZ_CP126158.1, on the reverse strand, counting down.
ACGACCTCCGCTAGCACGGGGCGCGACGACCGCGTCCGCTTCGACGACGACGCCCGGTCGACGCCCACCTCGCGGTCGACGCCGCTCGATCGACGGTCGAGTGGACGGCACGCCGACACCAATCCTCGCCGGGAACCACCGCACTTATTCTCCGGTGTCCCTGCGGTTCGATCGTGCTTTCGGTCCCCCTCACGGCCGCGCTGGCGACGCCCGCGGCGGCCGACGCCGTCGCCACGGCGGCGTCCGTCGGGCTCGCGCCCCTCGGCGACGCGGTCTCACTTCTCGGGCCCTCGGCCCCGCTGGCGAGCGAGCCGTCCTGGTGGCCCGACTTCGGCTGGCTCACGCGGCTCGTCGAGACCGCGACGGGCTGGACCGGGCTGGGGATCATCTTCGTCTACTCGTTCCTCATCGCGTTCGCGCTCCCGGGCGTGAGCGAGGTCGTCCTGCTGGCGCCGTTGGACCTGGGGCTGCCGACGTGGGCGAAGCTCTCGGTCATCATGTTCGTGTCCGGCCTCGGGAAGGCCGCCGGGTCGGTGTTCGCGTTCCACATCGGACAGGAGGCGAAGCAGTCGGGGCCGATCATCAGGTGGCTCCGGCGCTCCCGGTTCGACGTGATCGAGTGGTCCGAGAGCACGACCGCGGAACTGGCGCGTCGATACGGCTACGCCGGCCTCGCGCTCGCGCTCTCGGTGCCGTTCTTCCCCGACACGATCTCCATCTACGCGTTCGCCGTGCTCGAACGCGACTACTGGCGCTTCGCGCTCGCGACGTTCGTCGGCAGCGTCGGCCGCCTGATCGTCACGCTCGGCCTGTTCGGCGCCGGCTCGCTCACCCTCGGACTGTTCTGACCCCGGCGGCGAACCACTCGGTCGTGTGTTCCCAGCCAGATCACTCCGCGAGCGATTCGATCGGCTCGTGGCCGACGCGGTAGCCGCCGGCGACCGATTCCACGGTCGTCGCGGCGTACAACCGGATGTCGCGCTCGGCCTTCGTCACCACCGGGAACTCGTAGTGGGTCGCGTCGTACCCGGGCGGCTCGTCGCGCTCGGCGACGAACGAGCGGTGCTCGCGGAGCCGACGGCGACCCCGCTCGCGCGAGAGCGCGGGAGCGCGCCGCGCGTCGGCATCGAACGAGTCGAGGAGATCCGGGTCGCGCTCGACGCCGACGGAGTCGCGACCGGCGGCCATCGCCGCGAGGGTCGTCGTCCCGGTCCCCCAGAACGGGTCGAGCACGCGGTCGCCGTACGTCGAGTACATGCAGATCAGCCGGTACGGGAGTTCGAACGGGAACGCCGCCGACCGGTCGCGGGCGTCGCCCGCGTCGAGGGTCTGGTCGACCCCGCGGAGGTCGTCCCACGCGTCCGAGAACCAGCGGTTGCGCTCCTCCCAGAAGTACGCCGACGCGTAGCGCGCGGGGTCGCCGGCGTCGAACGAGCGGCGCGACCCTTTCCGGAATACGAGGACGTGCTCGTGTTCGAGCGTGACGTAGGCGTTGGGCGGGAGCGTGCCGCTGCCCATGAACTTCGTCGGCGCGTTCGTCGGCTTGCGCCACAGCACGCCGGGGAGCCGGTCGAGCCCGGTCGCAGAGAGCGCGTCGGCGACGCGGGTCGCGTTGTCCCACAGGCGGAACCGCCCGCCGGCAGAGCGCGTCGCGTCGCCGACGTTGACGCAGGCGACGCCCCCGGGCGCGAGCACGCGCTCGAGTTCGTTCCACGCCGGCGCGAGCGCCCCGTGCATCGCGTCGAACGCGCGCTCGGCGGCGCGACCGTCACCGCTCCCCGCCGCGGCGGCCTCGAGCGCCTCGCCGACGGTGGGGTCGAGCCGCGCGAACAGGTCGTCCCACTGCTCGACCATCGGGTACGGCGGTGAGGTGACGACGAGGTCGACGGACTCGTCAGGGAGCGCCAGCGCGCGGGCGTCGCCGACGCCGACGGCGTGTTCGGTCTCGAACGCCTGACCGACGCCCGGCGTGTCGAGGCTTCGATCGGGGTCGGCCGACGGATCGTCGCCGCTCATCGCGTCATCGGATCTGCCCGCGTGGAGCGGGCGAATAAACCCCGGCGATCCCGGCTGCGGCTGGCGGACCGAGCGACCGAACTCGGAGTCGGAACGGCGATCGCGACTACTCGCGACAGGTGTCGAGCCACTCGCCGGCCCACGACTCCACCTCTTCGAAGACGACCGAGAGCGATTCGCCCTTGGCGGTCAGCGAGTAGAACGTCGCCACGGGCGCGTCCGGCTCCATGCGCTTCTGGACGAACCCCATCTCCCTGAGGTCGTCGAGCACGCGGGAGAGGGTCCGCGCGCTGGCGTCCGTCGAGCGCTTCAGCTCGTTGAATCGCTTCTCGCCGTCAAGCAGGTCGTGCAGCACCACGAGACGCCACTTCGACCCCACCTGTTCGAGCGCGTCGACGACGGGGCACGGCCCGGCGTCGAGCGACTCCACGGACTCCGCCGCCTGCGGCTCTTCGACTGCCATGGGCGATGTACACGTCCGATCGGTATAGCAGTTCGGATCCGAACCGGGTAACGGACGAAAACCTGCTGTCACGACGCCAGTAGGGCGGGCCCGCGCGCTGCCGCCCGGCGGCTCACTCGTCGGCGTCGACCGCCGCGCGCTTCGCCTCCCAGCTCTTCAGCGAGTCGCGCACGGCCGCGAGGTCCTCCGGGTCGTCTGCCTCGCGACTATCGACCACGGTCCAGCCCGAATCCGGGTCGTAGCCGAGGCCGTGAATCGTCTCGTCCGTTTGGACGGCGAGCGCGCGGATGTCGTCGTCATCCACGCCGAGGGGCGCCGCTTCGGTGACGCTGTCGGCGTCGCGCAGCGCCTCTAGCTCAGCCGATCGAAGCGGTCTGGACGGGAGTGAATCGAGGACGGTCACGGTCTCGGGGACGAACGGCCCCGAGTTCAACGATTCGGCTCGGGATTCGACGGGCCAGCGTGCGGCCGATCGTCGCCCGTCCGAGTCCACCCGATTTTCACCCCCGCACGCGCCGAGGCGCCGGTGACGCAGGACGACACACGGTTCGCCACGGAGACGGCCACTATCGGCGGATGTACACGTGTATCACGCGAACTCATTTGATCGCCCACAAGATACATCGGGTCGGCCGCACTCCAGACGAGCACACATGTCCGGGGGGACCAAGCGCGAGGACGTCCTCGAAGTCGAGTTCCGCTTCGGGGAGTCTGCGTATCCGTTCGTCAGGGCGTCTGCTGCCGCCGACTGTACCCTGGAACTCGCCGAATTGCTTCCGCGGAGCGACGGCGAGTACGCCGAATACTTCAACGTTATCGACGCTCGCCCCGAGGAGATCGAACCGCTCGCGGCCGAACACGAGGGCACGGAGGTCTCGGTGATCGAGACCTACGCGGACGGCGGGCTGTTCGAGTTCGTGGTGTCCCACGGCTGCCCGGCACGCCGGTTGGCGGAACTCGGCGCGCTCCCGCGAACCGTCCGGGGGACGAACGGACGCGGCAGCATCGTCGCCGAGATCCCGAGCGAGGCCGACGCTCCTGCGATCGTCGCAACATTCCTCGAGGAGACGCCGGAGGCGACGCTGCGATCCAAACGGTCGAAAGCGTCGATGATGCCGCTGCTCTCGCGGGGGACACTCCATCGGACGTTAGCGGAGCGGCTCACCGACCGCCAGCGCGAGGTCCTCCGGACGGCGTTCGAGGCCGGCTACTACGACTGGCCGCGCGGGTGCACCGGCGAGGAGGTGGCGGCGGAACTCGATATCGCGTCGGCGACGTTCTCCGAGCACGTCCACGCTGCAGAACGGACCCTCATCGCGTCGATGCTCAACGAGCGCTGAATCGACGCGCGTCATCGAGACGATGGCGTACAAACCGAGGAGCCCCAATATCCTGCGCCCAGAGCGGCGAGAGACGACCGGTGAGTCAGCCGTCGGTCAAGCCGCTACTGCTCCCCGTCTGTTATCCGTTCGACGACCGACCGCCCGCTCGCGTGGACCGTGACGGTACACCCGTGATACCTGAACGAGACGTGACCGCCACCCGATCGACCGCCGGTCCGCCCCTCGCTCGCGAACAGATTGTTCAGCGCGTCGGGGTCGATCGCCTCGTGTAGCGGCGGAAGTTGGTGCGCACTACACTCTGTCGCCGCGGCGACGGATTCGATCACCACGTGCGATAGCTGCTGTCTCTCGTCGGTGTCGGCCCGACTGGCTGGCTTGTCGATCATTCGAACTGGACTCCCACCTCACTGAACGGCTGTCTCTGTCATAGTTCAACTCCCTACAGTTCGAGGGTGGTCCCGCACGCACGGGTCCCGGTTTGATCCGAACGATCGTACCCAAAGAGCGCGAATACCCTCTCGCCAGCGGGGACGAGACCACCGTGGACGAGTGTGTTACCGGTCGGAATCGGCCGTGCGAACAGTGATCCCACCGGTACCACGAACTGTGATATTGTGTTCTGCGAAGTCAAACGAGACATCCACAGTGTCGATTGCCCTTGACGCGCCGGTCGACTGAACGAGCGCAGCTACCGCGTCAGGATCGACGGACTCGGACAGCGGTTGGAGCGTTGACGGCTACGATCGACGACTCTCGAAACTGTCTCGACGATCGCCACCGAGGGAGCTGTCGACGCCCAATCGTAATGGGCACGGACAGTCCCGTTCGGTAGATCAGTCATACGACCCCGCTCAAGCGACGGCTAGCACTAAGTACCCTGTCATGATCACTCCGCTGCGTCCTCGGCGTTCTGCAACCGCCACGTGAAGATCGCTCTCAGCACGACGACGAGGCTGTTGGTCTCGCCTGCGCCCCAGATCGCCGTTTCCGCTCGTTCACCCGCCTCTCCGCTGGTAGAATCGGGAACGAGGACGCTCACAAGCGTTTGCGCGTCGTCGACCATCAGGAGTCGACCGGCGGGCGTGTCAGACCAGACCCACAGCGATTCAAAGATGTCTGCGCCTGGAATCTCGTCTCGGATCCGGTCTCGGACGTCCGCGGAAACGCCGCCGAGGCTGATCGTCACGCCCCGCTCGGCGGCGGCGCAGAGCGCGTCGATGATCTCCTCGGTGAGGAGTTCCTCGACGGTCATGTAGACGATTTTGTCGTCTGCCCCGCTCACGAACTCCAACACGCGGTCAGTGACCGCAGTCTGCCCATCGACCGTCCAGACGCCCCGCTGTTCTTCGCTCCGCGGGGCCGGGTTGAGTCGATCCAGTGAAGTCCGGAGAACCGACGTCCGGTACTCCATCTCGCGTTCGAACTTCCGGCTCGTCGTGTCGGCCGAGATCGCCCAGAACTCCTTGGGTGAAGACTGCTGAACGTCGACCAATCCTCGCGCGTGTAATTCGTCGATCGCGTCGTACACGCGAGTTCGGGGGACCTCCGAGACCTGACTCACCTCTTTGGCGGTGCCAGTGCCGAGGCTCACGAGCGCCACGAACGTCCGCGCGGCGTAGGCACTCAACCCGAACTCTTCGAGCTGCTCGATCGCCGCCCCACGGGGATCGTCAACGGGGTCCGGGTCGGTATCCATAATCCAAGTGTCCGTGTTGTGAACCCCAGCCACGGGATGTGGCCGGGTCCGGTACGCATCGGGTTGTGGTTGGGACACAAGTTCCGAGCCGCGTACCGGAGTGAGGAGTAGGACACCGCCGCCGATAATAGTTTTGTGATTAACAGGGTGAAAATCGTGATCGAGAGCATAACCGCTCCAGAGCTAGTAGATCGGATCCCATAGCGTTGTGATTCTCAGAGTTACACACTCTCTCGTAAACGTACGACAGAATCCGAATCGAGAGACCGTCGACGCGTTGGGGTCTCGTCTTCGATTCGACGTTCCGTTCAGTAGTGACAACGCCTATCTGCCCGGCGAAACGAGTTTCTCCGAGTTCCCGGATTCGGCCGGGTTGTGAGTTGGGACACATGAGCACAGATGACACAGTAGACGAAGCGGTCGAGGTACTCCAGCAACTCGGCCTAAAGGAGTACGAAGCCAAGTGCTTCGTCGGGCTATCGCGCCTCTCGACGGGCACGGCGAAACACCTCAGCGAAATAACAGACGTTCCCCGGACGCGCGTCTACGACGCGGTTCGCGTCTTGGAGGCCCAGGGGCTCGTCGAGGTCCAGCACTCGAGTCCACAGCGGTTCCGGGCCGTGCCGCTGGCAGAAGCGACCGAAACGCTCCGGGAACAGTACGAGGCCCGCGTCGACCGCCTCTCAGCGGCGCTTGCAGACGCCGAGCGCGTCGACGCCGAACAAGAGTCGCCGGTTCAAGAAGTCTGGACCATGTCGGGAACAGATGCGATCGCAAATCGGTCGTACGCGCTCCTCACGGACGCCGCCGAGGAGGTGGTATTCGTCATCGGCGACGGCACGATGTTGACCGACGAACTAATCGAGAGCCTCAACGCGCTCGACAGCAGCGTTGACCTGCTTATCGGTGCAGTCACAGAGGAACTCGAAGCGCAGATCCAAGAAGCCATTCCGAGAGCGACGACGTTCCTGTCGGGTCTCGGCTGGCTTCGCACCGAGGTCGGCGCGGATGACGATCTCGCTATCGGACGGCTCCTTCTCGTCGATCGGTCGACGATCCTCGTCAGTACGCTCGTGCCGGGCACGCACGAAGAACAGGCCGTCTTCGGCGGCGGGTTCCGAAATGGCCTTATTGTGATTGCGCGTCGGTTGCTCTCACAGGGGCTCATTCCGAAACGCGACCCACAAACGGACTAGAACCGGATCTCAGCCGAGAACAGAGACCTGTCTCGGCCCCGCAGTGCGCTCGAAAGGAGGTCCAGCGGTGCCTTCGAACGGGGTCGTTGTCGGCCGAGCGGTCTGGAACTCGCTCGGACCCGAGCGTCGACCGACTGATTCAACGACGAATCCCGCCGTTCACGGCGGTATCCCGAACGGAGCTCTCGGTCGCACAGCAGATCGCGTCCCGTTCTGGAGGCGGTGCGAATCCGATACCTGCAGAACAACCGCACACGCCGCCCAGCTCGGCGCCTCCAACCCTTCTCGCGTGAACGGACCAGCCGCTTCCACAGTACGCACGCGGACAGGCCCTTCGGCGTTCACACCCATCCGTGAGGGAGCTGATCCCGATTGTCGTCGAGGAGTTTGAGGATGGGACGGATCTCGTCGAACTGAGGGCCAGTGGTCACAGAACGCTGGTCTCGGTCGGCGTCAACGAACCCCAGATCCTCCAGTTTCGGGAGATGGACGTGGTGCAGAGACAGTCGCAGAGTTTCGTCAGCGGCGGTCGAATCGAGCCGGTCGAGCGCGACAGTTGGATCTCCGTCAGAAGTGCTATTCAGCAGCGCGAGAAGCAGCCGACGGCGTTCGACGTGTCCCACGGCATCGAGGTACGCTTCAAAAGAGACCGCCGTATCTTGCGTGCTCATGCGTACGTAGACGACAGTACCACGAATAAATTGTTCAGACTCTCACACGATTTATTTTTTGATTATTCGAGTGACGTCGTTCGGCCGGCTGAGGACACCGGGAGATGCGCCGTGCCCGGCTTCGACAGGCAGTTTGGTATCACGGTATAGCATTTATGCTACTCGAAGGCCGTCGTCGTCGTTGGATCAGCGATCTCCCGTAACTCCCCGGGAGTGAGCTCGAACACGGCGTCTGGCGTTCCGGCGGCGGCCCAGATCCGGTCGCGATCGAGAAGCGATTCGTCGAGATACGTCGCCACCGGCGACTCGTGTCCAAACGGGGGAACGCCGCCGATGCTCCAGCCGGTGGCGGCCTTCACTTCGTCGGGGTTCCCCGTTCGGACGGACTCGGCGCCGAGTTCGGCCTCGAGCGCGTTGGTGTCGACGCGGTTGTCGCCGGCGGTGAGCACGACGATCACCTCGCCGTCGGCGACGAGGACGATGCTCTTGACGATCTGCCGGACCGAGCAACCGACCGCGTCGGCGGCGTCAGCGGCGGTTTTCGTCCCGGCTGGGAACTCCTCGATGTCGGCCTCGAAGTCGAACTTCTCGGAGACTCGTTCAGCAAACCGCGACGCGCTGTCGTGCATATGACGACCGACCCCGTCGATGCCAAAGTAGCTACGGGACTCGACACCGACCCACACGACTGTCAGCGGGACGTCGATACCCTCCAGCAGGTTCCGTGATGCTCCCAGCCGCCCCGATGCGCAGACGCAGGTTCTCCACCTCCGGGTGGAGCGTTCGCGGCCGCTAGGGCGTGTAGCGGGTCGCGACGGCGGCGACGTGGGTTTCGCCGATCCGTCGGACGCGCTCGCAGAGCCGATCGGCGACGCTCAGGGCCGAGAGACTGTTCGCCCGTTTCGGCGGGCTTTAGGCCCGCATCCACGAGACGGTATTCATGAGCAGCAAGGACACCCACACGCGCGATCCGTTCCCCGCGGACGCGCCGGCGGTGGTCACCTGCGGGTTGCCGTACGCCAACGGCGACCTCCACATCGGCCACCTCCGGACGTACGTCGGCGGCGACGTGTACGCGCGAGCGCTGGAATCGCTCGGCCAACAGACCGCGTTCGTCTGCGGGTCGGACATGCACGGCACCCCCGTGGCGGTCAACGCCGAGCAGGAGGGCACGTCGCCCGAAGAGTTCGCGCTCGCGTGGCACGAGCAGTACGAGGAGACGTTCCCGCGGTTCGACGTCGACTTCGACAACTACGGCCACACCCACGACGCGACGAACACCGAAACGACCCAGGAGTTCGTTCGTACGCTGGAGGAGAACGGTCACGTCTACGAGAAGGAGATCAAAGTCGCGTACGACCCCGAGGCCGACCAGTCGCTGCCGGACCGGTACGTCGAGGGAACCTGCCCGTACTGCGGGGAACTGGCCCGCGGCGACGAGTGCGACGAGGGCTGCGGGCGCCACCTCGAGCCCGGTGAGATCGAAGATCCGCGCTCGACAGTCACCGGAAACCCCGCGGAGTACCGCGATCAGACGCACAAGTTCTTCCGCGTCTCCGAGTTCGAAGCGTACCTCTCGGGCTTCCTCGACCGTCTGGAGGGGACCGCGAACGCCCGGAATCAGCCGCGCGGGTGGCTCGAAGACGGCCTGCGCGACTGGTGTATCACCCGCGACATGGACTGGGGGATCGACTACCCCGAGATCGAGGGCGAGGACCCGACGGACCTCGTGTTGTACGTCTGGGTCGACGCGCCCATCGAGTACGTCTCCTCGACGAAACAGTACACCGAGCGCGTCGGCGCCGACGAGTACGACTGGGAGCGCGCGTGGCAAGACGACGGGGAGATCGTCCACGTCATCGGTCGCGACATCATCCAGCACCACACCGTCTTCTGGCCGGCGATGTTGCGCGGCGTCGACTACGCCGAGCCCCGCTCCGTGATGGCGAGCGGGTTCATGACCCTCGACGGCGCCGGCTTCTCCACCTCTCGAAACCGGGCGGTGTGGGCCCGCGAGTACCTCGACGAGGGGTTCCACCCGGACCTCCTGCGCTACTACCTCGCCACCAACGGCGGGTTCCAGCAGGACGTTGACTTCTCGTGGGAGAAGTTCCGCGACCGCGTCAACAACGAACTCGTCGGGACGGTCGGCAACTTCCTGTACCGCTCGCTGCTGTTCGCTCACCGCAACTTCGAGGGGACGCCCGAGGCCGAGGTGAGCGACGAGGTCGAGGCACGCATCGCGGAGGCGATCGACGACCTCGAAGCCGGTGTCAACGACTACTCGGTCCGCGCCGTCGGCAGCGCCACGGTCGACCTCGCTCGCTTCGGCAACGAGTACATCCAGCGCGAGGAACCGTGGAACCTCGTCGGCGAGGACGACGAGGCGGCCGCGCAGGTCATCCGCGACTGCGTCCAGATCGCGAAGGCCGTCGCCGTCCTCTTCGAGCCGATCGCCCCCGGCACGAGCGAGAAGCTGTGGGACCAACTCGCTGAGGAGGGCTCCGTCCACGACGTGACGACGGACGCCGCACTGGAGGCGCCCCCCGCGGACTTCGGCGCGCCCGACGAACTCTACGAGAAGATCGAGGCCGAACGCGTGGAGGAACTCAACGAGAAGCTCGAGTCCCGCGTCGCCGAGGCGGCCGCCGAAGCGGGCGCGGACGCCGAAACCGAAAACGACGAGTCCGAGGGGGACGCCCAGTCGGCCATGAGCGACATCGAACCCGTCGCCGACGACCGCATCAGCTTCGACGAGTTTCAGGACCTCGATCTCCGGGTCGGCGAGATCGTCGATGCCGAGGGAATCGACGGGGCGGACGAACTGGTCAGGCTCACGGTCGACATCGGCGTCGAGGAACGCCAGATCGTCGCCGGACTGAAACAGCTCCACGACGTTTCGTCGCTCCCGGGCACCCGGGTTGTCATCGTCGCGAACCTGGAAAAGGCGGAGCTGTTCGGCGTCGAGTCGAACGGCATGGTGCTCGCGGCGGGCGAGGACGCCGATCTGCTGACGACCCACGGCGACGCGCCGCTCGGGACGAAGATCCGGTGACTCCTCACTGACGCCGCTCCGCCGGTCTTCGCGGCGTCGACCGCGTTCTTCATTGCGCCCGCTTCGTAGCCGCTGCGCCGTTCAGACCCGTCCGCTAGCGCCTCCCGGTTCGCTCCGATATACCGCGTAGCGCGATATCAAATCGGCGTCGGCGTGCGGAAGCGCGACCACTGCGGTACTCCTGAAACAAGTCATCTGGTCGAGAGACGAACGCGGATGCCGTCCGCGTCGAGCGCGACGAGTCCGTCGCCGTCCGACGACACGTCGACGGCGGCGGCGGTGAGCCGCTCGCGAACCGCCGCCAGCGCGGCGTCATCGGGGAGGAGTACCTCGACCTCCGCGAGCCCGGTGCCAGCCACCGCGGCACGGCGACGGTTCCAGGTGTTGAGCCCGACGTGGTGGTGGTAGCCACCGGCGGCGACGAACAGCGCGTCCGTTCCCATGCGCTGGCGAACGTCGAATCCGAGCGCGTCGACGTAGAACGACTCGGCGGCCTCGAGATCGGTCACCTCGAGGTGGACGTGGCCGATCGTGATTCCCGCGGACGCCGCCTCCCCCGCCTCATCTGCGTCGCCGGCTCGGTCGGCCAACAGGGCGTCGACGTCGAGCGGGAGGGTGTCCATCTGTACCTCGCCGTCTTCCTCGGGCCACTCTGATCGCGGGCGATCGCGGTACAACTCGACGCCGTTTCCTTCGGGGTCTCTGAGATACAGCGCCTCGCTGACGCGGTGGTCTGAGGCCCCGGTGAGCCGCGCGCCAGCGTCGCGGGTCCTGGCGAGGGCGTCGCCAAGCGCCGCCCGCGAGGGGAACAGGAACGCGGTGTGAAACAGGCCGGCTGCGTCGGATGGCCGGGGGCCGGCGTCGGCGTCCTCGTTGAGAGCGAGAAGATCGTCGGCCGAGGACGTGTCCTCGGGGACGTCGTCACCGCCTGCGACGCCGAGGACCGCGCGCCCGTCCCGGCGTTCGCGGACGGTGAGGCCGACGACGTCGCGGTAAAACGGGATCACGGCGTCGAGATCGGAGACGGTGAGCGTGACGCGACCGAGTCGCGTTCCCGTGGGCAGCGAGCGCGTTGGCATGGCGAATCCAGTCCGCGAACCGTCAAAGCCGTGGCGACGGAGGCGGTTCGATCCGGCGTCGCCCGCGCGGGGTGGCGTCCGGCCGTGCTCCCGCAGTCACTCCGGGAGCCACGACGCGCGGTGTGCGAGCACCATTCCGACGAGGAGAATCACGAGCCCGGCCGCGGCGGCGCCGAAGACGGCGTCGTAGGCGAAGCCGGCGCCCCGGAGCGTGCCCACGACCGAAGACCCGGTCGCCTGTACGATCATCATCGAGGCCGAGTAGACCGCGTACGCCGACCCCCGAGTCGCGTCGGGCAGCGTGTCGAGGAGGTAGGTGTCCATCGCCGGGAACAGCGAGTGGATGACGTAGCCCGTCACCGCCGACACCGCAAGCAGCGGGACCAGCCCGGAGACCGACACGAGCGCGAACAGACACGCGATGAACGACGCGAGCACAGCCAGCAGGTACGGGACGTGCGGTAGGCGGTCGGCGAGTCGCCCGGAGACGAGGAACGCGGGGACGCCGGCGCCGAAGACGACGGTGAGGGCGTTGCGGGCGACGTTCGGTGCGAGCCCCTTCTCCAGCATGTAGAGCTCGTAGAAGTTGAACACGCCTTGCCAGACGAACCCCGCGACTCCCAGGATGAGCACGCCCGTGAGGATCGTTCGCCACTCGGTCCGTGCGGCCCCGAGCAGGTCGCGGTCCTCTGTGCCGGCCTCGGGGAGGTCGGTGCCGCGGGCGGTGACGAACACCAGCGCCGTCACGAGTGCGGCCGCGACTGCGAGGACGGCGAACACGGCGCGCCAGCCCGCGACTGCCTCGATCCCCAGCCCGAGGGCGACCGTCGCGAACGGAGCGGCCGCGACGGCGGCCAGCTGGCTGGCGGTGCCGTGGACGCCCATCACGCGACCGACCGACTGCGGGAACAGCTCGGAGATGAGAGTGTTGCCGGCGATGAAGTAGACTCCCGAGGCGAGGCCCATCCCCACCGCGGCGATCATCAACACGTCGATTCCGGGCGCCAGCGTCGCGAACGTCGACGCCAACGTAAGCACCACGCCCGCCGCCAAAACGACGTAGTGCCGGGGAACTCTTGTCAGTACCCAGCCCACGGGAAGTCTGGGCGCGGCGCTGCCGACCCACACGAGCGTGACCAGGAGACCCGCGGTCGCCTCGCCGATTCCGAAGGTGTCGATGAACTCCGACAGCAGCGGTGCGAACACGACACGCGCCATATTGACGAGGAACACCGCGCCGCATAACGTTCCGAACAGCCGTCCCCGTGACACGCAGGGCTCTTTCGGGTCTCGGGGCTCAAGCCTTCCGACTCGTCGCCGTCGTGCGCGTGAGTCGCACGCACCGTCCTGCCTCGGCGTCGGACGCAACGCCGTGTTTTTGAGTCCCCCGCGTCAACGGGAACACGTGAAATCTACACGGAAGGGGCTCCGCGAGGGAGAGTTACAGAAGGATAACTACGAGCGGTTGGTGTGTACCGACTGCGGCACGTCGCTCGCGAAAGAGAACCCGCCGGACGAGGTGTTCTCCGTGCGAACCTGCTCGGAGTGCGGCCGCGAGTGGAAAGAGCTGCGCTGACGAGTGACGAGCAGCCGCCTGTACTGACGACCCACACAGCCCCTCCGCGAACCGTTTTCTCCGTCCGTTCGCCGCCTCGACGTCCCTGATATCACTCGAACACGGAGTCGAACGCCGACGCACCCAAGGGGTCGAACGTTCCCGCTGCGACGCTCTCCCGGACGTGCTCGACCCGACTACAGCCCACGAGCGCCGCAGTGACCGCGGGCGCCGAGCGCGCGAAGTTCAACGCCCGCTGGGCCTGCGAATCCCCTGCCAACTGCGACTCGACAGACTCCGGGATCGACCCCGCGTTCGTCAGGTCGCCCTGCCCGAGGCTCGCGGCGGCAAACGCCGACAGACCCTCGCGGTGACAGAACGAAAGCGCACTCACCGGTCCGTCCTCCCCGTCGGCGTCGTGGTTCTTGCGCGTGAACCCGTCGGCCATCCGGACGTTGAACGGGAGCTGAACCGCGCGGAGGCCGTGGTCGTCGAGCCCGACCGCGTCGGCGGCGCCCTCGGCGCGGGCGACCACCTCGCGCAGGTCGAGGAACGCGTCGTGATCCGGCGGCACGCGGAACGCCTCCCACGTGGCCACCCCATATCCGCCGATATCGCCGCCTGCCCGCCGTCGTTCGAGCGCCTCGAACGCGGCGCCGAGTTGCTCGTACACGGCCTCGCGGTCGCGCTCGCCGAGTTGCGTCTCAGGGTTGTGGACGTAGTAGCAGTCAATCGAGTCGACGCCGAGGGCTTCCAGCGACCGATCCAGCATCTGGTCGAGGAACTCGGGCGCGAGACAGTGGCTTCCCCGGGCCAAGTCCGCCGGGGTGATGATCCCCGTGTCGACGAATCGCTCGCGGACGTACCGGCCCGGGTTCTCTGGTCGGTCGCCGTCGAACGGGACGAACCCGGCCTTGCTCGCGACGACGACCCGGTCGCGGTCGACGCTCGCCTCTCGCAACGCCGCCCCCACCACGCGTTCGGAGCGCCCGCACCGGTAGTTGCTCGCGGTGTCGACGAGATTGACGCCGGCCTCCAGCCCGGTGACGAGCGCTTCGCGGTAGCGGTCGTCGACCGCGTCGGTCGGGTCGCCCAGATACGTGCCGAGGCCGACGCTGGAGACGACGCCGGGGCCGAATCGGCGGAAGTAGGTGCGACCGAAGCGATCGCCGAAGCGGTCGCGGTACGCCCACGTTCCGCTGGAGGTTGCCATATCCGCCGGTGCGTGCCGAACGAGAAAAGGGCTGCCGCTGCGGGGCCGAGCCTCGCGGTCGGTTCCGCCTACCGCTCGCCGTCCATCGCGTCGAACAGCCGGTCGAGGAGTTCCTCCCGGCCGAGCACGGGGACCTCCTCGCTGCCGTCGGCGGTGACCTGCGGACCGATCTGCCCGCCGCCCATTCTCGCGTGGCCGCCCGCAGAAGCGTCCTGTACGTCGCCGACGGCGGCGTCGAGCGCCCGCCCCATGTGGACCCGGTCGTCGCGCGAGCGCCCCGAGAGGTGGATCGTCCCGTCTCGCTCGCCGAGGACGACGACCGCCGTCACCCCTTCGAGCCCGACGAGCTCGTCGGCGGCCTGCGGGATGGCGTCGACGTTGGACACCCGCCCCACGTCGCTGACGGCGAAGGAGCCGCGGATCTCGCGACCGGCGATCGCGCGGGCCTTCACGTCCAGCGCCTCCGTGCTGACGGCGGGGTCTGCGATCCGTTCGAGGTTGTCCTCGTCGACGCCGGGCTGGAGGTACGAGGCCGCCGCGAAGTCCTCGGCAGAGGCGCCCCTCGTCAGCCGGTTCGTGTCGGAGATGATACCGTACAACAGTCCGGTCGCCGTCCGCGTCGAGAGGGTCGCCCCGGTCACTTCCGTCTCGTGCGCATCCGGGGGGATCGGGGTCGAGCCGGTGTCGCGGAAGTATTCTGCGAGGACGCTCGCGGACGCGCCGTAGTCGGTCCGAACGTCGGTGTACGCCTCACCGCTCCCCTCGCCCGGGTGGTGGTCGACGACCGCGAACGGGAGGACGCCGTCGGCCCCCGCAAATCCGCGGGGAGTGTTGTGGTCAACGAGGACGACCGCCTCGGCGGCGAGATCCGACACGTGGTCGATCCGATCCAACTCGACGTCGAGTACGGTTCGGAACGCGCGGTTCTCCTGACGGCGCACTTGGCCAGTGTACTGGATGACGGTGTCGGTGTCGACGCTGTCGGCAAGTTCGGCGACGGCGATACCGGCGGCCATCGCGTCGGCGTCCGGGTTGGGGTGCAAGAGCACGCTGACCGACTCTCGGCCGGCCAGCAGCGCGCGAAAGCGCTCGCCGGGTGTCCGTCGGAGTCGCCGGTACAGCGCCAGCGCGGCGACGAGCGCGAGGGCACCGCCCGCGACGGCGACCACCAGCCGCGGGTTGGCGGACAGCGTCTCCCACCCCGACTGGATCGCCTGCGTGCTCACCTGTGCCATAGCTGCGCTATTCGGTCCCATGATATGAAGGTACTAGTCGCTTACTCACCCCGGAACGCGTCGATCGCCGCCCGATATCCGCTCCGATAGGTGGGGTACTTGAATCCGTAGCCGAGCGCTCTGAGACGGTCGTTCGAACAGCGCTTGCTCGTGCGGATCCGCCGCTCGGCGGCCGTCGAGAGATCGCCCGCGGCGATACGTTCCGCTTTCGTACGCTTCTCCGGCCGCTCGACCCCGCATTCGTCGGCCAGCCAGTCGGCGAACGCCCGCTTGTCGACGGGTTCGTCGTCGACGACGAGCACCACTTCGTCGCGCGCACAGTCGCCCGTCAGGAGGAACCGAACCGCGCCCGCGGCGTCGTCGCGGTGGATCATGTTCAGGTAGCCGGCCGTCACGGGTCCGTTTAGATAGCGCTCCAGTCGGTAGCGGTCGGGACCGTACAGCCCAGCGTACCGTGCGACGGTGCCGTCGATGCCGACCTCGGCCGTGCCCTCGAGGGCGACGCGTTCAGCCTCGGCGAGCACGCGCGTCTTGTCCGTGGTCGGGTCCAGCGGCGTCCCCTCGTCGACCCAGTCGCCGTCGTGGTCACCGTACACGCCGGTGCTGGAGGTGTACACGAGCCGACCCGGTCGAGAGTCGCGGGCGCCGTATTCGCGGATCACGTTCCGTAGCCCCTCGACGTACACGCTCCGGGCCGCGTCCGCGCCGCGGCCGCCCGAACTGGCGGCGAACACGACGGCGTCGGTGTCGGGGAGAGCCGAGAGCGAGTCCGTGTCAGTGACGTCGGCGGCGACGGACGCCGCGCCGGTCGCCTCGACGGCGTCCAGTCCCGATCGGGATCGGCGAACGCCGACGACCTCGTGACCGTCCGCGAGAAGTTGGCTGGCGAGTTCGAGTCCGACGTAGCCGCAGCCGATGATCGTGACGTGCATTAGTGGCCCTGGTTCGGAGTTACGGCGTTCGTTCGATCATGAGCGCTTGGATCTCGGCCAACTCGCCGAGCGTGAGCCGTGTTCGACCTTCGAGCGCCTGTTGTACCTCCTGACCGGTGAGATCCGCGTCGATCTCGGCGGCGATCGTGTCCACGTCGAGGATCGCGGTCACCATCTCCATCATCACGTGGTCGCGCACCTCGGAGGCGATGTCGTCCGCGGGAACGCCCTCGTGTCGTTCGAGGACGGCCGCGGCGTCGGCGAGTCGGACGGTCGCGAGGGCGTCGGCGTCGCCGGCGGCCATCGCGGCGGCGACGGACTCGTCGACGCCGGTTTCGTCGGCAACCGCGGCCGGGTCGTCGCCGTCGACCGCCGCCGCCAACTCGGCCGCGTACGCCGCAAGCAGGTCCCTTGCTGTCGCGCCGTCCGGGTCCGCGAGGGCGTCGTAGAGCATACCCGTCCTCTCATCCCCGACGGCAAAACCGTTGTCACTCCCCGGTCGACGGCGGACACCCGGCCGCCTCGGTGTCGGCCCCACCCCCGTCGGCGTTCGGCACCGACGGACAGGGCCAGCCGGGCGACCGCTCGTCCGCGTTCCCGTTCACGTCGCCGACACCGGAGGTACCGGCAGGGACGACGACTACGACGACTGTCCACGTCCGAAAGGCGACGCGGTCGCTCCGACCGAGTCGCTCCTCGGTCCCGTCGCCGTCCACGTCCAGCGTCGCGACCTGGCCGTCGCGGACGTATCGGACCCTCCCGTCGGCGCCGTCGGGTCCGCCGATCGGGGCGGTGACTGCGAACCGAGGGTACGCGCCGGCGACCTCCACGTCCCAGACGTTCACCGTCGCATACCAGTAGCCGGGGACAGGCGCGACCGGAAGCCCGGCGAGCACCGGTCCGAGTTTGCCCTTCCCGTACCGCTCGTGGAGCCGCTCAGTCGCGTTCGACCCCGCTCGCTTCGCCGCAGCGCGCAACTCCGCCCGTCGCGCCTCACGGGTCGCATCGACTGCACCGGCTTGGATCTCCGAAGGGACGGTGACGCTGGCGTCCGTTGCGGCGTTGACAGTCTCGACCCGCAGACGGAGAGCCAACCGATCTCGGTCCATCTCTGGCCAGTCACCGGCCCGAGCGTCCGCGGCCCTCGCGATCGCCGCGGCGTACGAGCCGTCGACGACTGCTGCCGTTCGCGCCCCAGGAGCCGCCCACCGACGGTTCGCGGTGCGGATCGCCGCGATCCGCTCCGCACGGGAGAGGTCGGTCTCCTCCCCCAGGACGGCGAGCGCGCGCGAGTCCACGACGCGGAGTCCCTCCGCGACCCGTCGACGGAGTTCAGCCCGCGCGTCCGCGTCGGCCAGTTCCCCGGCGGATACCGTGTCGGCCGCCGCTGCCGTCCGGTTCGCGGCGACGAGCGCGCGACCGGCAGCGGGGAGCGACGCGGTCCGACGGGCAGGGAGCGCGGCGTCGGTGACGGCGTCCGCGGCGTCGCCCGATGGAACGGCGAACAGGTTCGTGTTGCGCGCAGCGAGCGGGTGAACCGACTCCCCGGGCGCCAACGAGTCCACGTGATCTGCTTCGACGCGCGTTACCGGGAGGTACCCCGGGGTTCCCCGCGGCGTGAACACCACCTCGCCGGCGCGCCACCGGCCCGCTGGAGCCGGTTCGGGCTCGGAGACATCCGCAGCGATCCGGGACAGCTCGTCGATCCGACCGTTGACGCCCTCTCGGACCCGTCCGATCTGTTCGCGGTAGGCGTCGTTGCGCGCGGTCGATCCCTCGGCCCGTGCGTCGAGTTCGGCGAGCACTGCGTCGACGTACGCTGCCCTGGCGGCCACTCGCGCGCGGTCGGCGGCGCCGTCGTACGTCTCCGGCGCATCGACGAGATCCCCTCGTCGGTTTCTGATCGCCGTCGCGAGTCGGTCGGCGGCGTTGGCCTCCCCGGACGCGACTGCGGATCGCGGGACGCGGATCGAAACAGACCGGATCCGCTCGCGGAGGGCCGCCACGTCGCGGTACACCCAGTCGTCCAGTCGTTCGGGGCGATCGCCGTAGACGACCGCCCGGTCCGTCGTCTCGCGTCGCCACCCGTCGTCGTCCTCGACCGATCGAACGGCCGCGATCCCCTCGCTGTCGGCGGTTCCCGACGCGAACAGCTCCGCTCGCGCGGTCGCCGGCACGTCGGCGAGATTCGGACCGTCGACGGCGCCGCCGCGGACGAATACTGGCGCAGTCGGTCGATCGGGCCCGGTGGACGGCGCGTGCTCGATCGAGAGCGTGATCCTGATCTCGTACCGATCGCTCCACGTCGCCGTCGTCGTTCTGAGCGAGCTGTTTCCGATCCATCCCCGCCTCGCCCGGTTTCGGACGGCGACTGTCCGGCGTTCGTCAGCCACTGACCGGGGCGTCGACGTGGGGCGCGACTCCCGGTCGACGACGACGATTCTCTCGTCAGTCCGCTCTGACAGGAGCGTCCAGTTGGGGCCGGGCGCGGATGCCGGTGGTCGCCGCGATCGGGCCGCAGAGACGACTGTGACCTGTCTGACCGCTACTGCGCGGTAGGCACCGCGGATCGCGGCGTCGAAATCGCGATCGGACTCGCCGTCGATAAACGCGAGGAACGCCCGGTCCGCGGTCGCGTTTACTCCGACGCGAAGGTCGTCGTCGCCGACGGCTCCGCGGTTCGGATCCCACCGCTCCCCGTCGGCGGGAGCGGCCGACGACGTCCGGCCTGCGCGTCCCGGCGACCCGCTCGCGTCGAGGACTCGACCGGTCCACGACGGCCCGGAATCCATCGCCGGCGCGAGCAGGTCCCGCGCGCCGACGCGACCGGTTGCCCTGATCATCGCGGCGCGGCCAGCGGGATCGCTACGACCGTACGCCGCACGCTGGGCACGCAGCGCCGCGGCGTTCGTCGAGAGTTCCACGTGCCTGCTCGCGAGCACGTTCGATATCGGCGCGCCAAGGTACTGCGCGGTGCCACGGGCCTGCGCGACCGACCACAGGCGCCACGTGAGCGCGCGCCCGACTCCCGGCCCTTCGAACGGCGAACGGTTCAGTCGGGCTTCGTAGGCGACGGTCCGGTCGTGCATCGCGAGGACGGGTACCGACACCGCGACGGCGTAGTTCACCCGCCGCGTCGCAACGATGCGTTCCCCGCGGGTCGCTGTGAGTGTCACGTTCCGGACGACGACGCGCAGCGCGGTCCCGTTCGCCAAGGGCGCGACCGAGACGCGCGCGATGGCGGCGCGCGCGTCGCTCGGCGAGTCGACCGCCGGGAGCGAGGCGGTCGCGGTCACGCCGCCGGCGTCGGTCCGGGCGTCCGACAGCGCCTCGCCGGCCGCCAACGAGATCCGCAGCCGGAGGGCGTCCCGAAACGGCTGATCCGGAGCCAGCGAGCGGCCGGCGGTCGTGTTCGCCCGCGTCGTCACGGGATGCAACGCCGCCTCTCGGGCGGCAGCCGTGGCCGCAGCGCGGACCGCCGGCCTGCCGACCGATTCCGCGCGGTCGAGGGCGTCGTCCGCGGCGGTGTCGACGACGACCGGGCCGCGGAGTGCGAGCGTGTTCGCGTAGACGACACTTCCGAGGAGAAGGACGACGGCGATCAGCGCGAACGGTACGAGTCCCCTATCGCGGTCACCGCCGCCGGATCGAGTTGTCGATCTATCACTGGACTCGCCGGCGTTGAGACCTCCGTCACTGCTGCCGATTCCGAACTGTGGGACAGCGAGTACCGCCGCTCCCGAACCGATCTGACCGCTCACGCCGACCACGTCCTGACGACGACGGTCACGCGGTTCGCGTCCCCGACTCCACACGCATCGCCCCCGTCCGAGAGCCCGCGCGTCTCGTGCCGCTCCGCGAGCGCAGCAGCGAGGGCTCGGTTGGCCTCTCGCGGCCCGCCGCGGTCCAGCGCGGCGACTGCGTCGACATCCAGTGCGTTCCCAATCCGGCGGTAGCGTTCGGTCACGGCGTCCGCCGCGGCGGGGTCACCGCGGACCGCGGCGGCGATCCGGTCGGGGGGAAACAGCACGGTGGTCACCCCTGCAGCGACATGGTCGATCAAGTTCCTCCCCTGGGTTCCGTCAGCGGCTGTCCCAAACGACGGCCCTACCGGGACGGTGAACCGGGCAGCGCGAACCGTCGCCGACGCCGGCGGATCCGGTCCGACCGTGACCGCGCCTTCGATCAGTGCAGTGGTGTCGCTGGCATCGCTGACATCGCACTGCAGCGGAGTCCACCCCGCGCGCACGCTCGTTCTCGGTCCGACCGCCTCGGCGACGGTCTCGCGAACCGATCGGCGGTAGTCCGCGGCCGTAGTGGTCGGGCGCGTGCCGTCGACAGTCGCCGAGCGGACGGCGGCGCGCGCAAGGTGCTCGGCGAGCGTCGCGTGGGCGACCCGCCGCGCCTCCGGCGACGGAGACTGCTCCTCGCCTCTCGCGCCGCCGCGCTCGGCCACGAGGTCGTACTGGACCGTCGCCGTCGACGCCGCGAGCGTCTCGGCCGTCTGGCTCGCGCGCGAGGCGGACACCGGCCGATCGGTCTCGACCGTGTCGGCACCGACAATCGTCCCGGCCGCGGCGCCGATCAGGAGAAGTGCGAGACACACGTCGAGTAGCGAGCCGGTCATCGCCACACGGTAACTCGGAGCCTGCCCGGTCGGACGCGTCCAGGAGCGAGCGCGACGCCCATCCGTCTGGTAGCGCTCGCGCGGTCCGTGACGGCCGCGGATGGCTCCGGAATCGCGGGTCCGATGCGCCAGCGTCGATCGGCGACGCGCAGGCAGACGGTTACGCGTCGATCCGGTGGAGCGGTCACGGACCGAACTCGATCGAATCGGTCCGGATCTGCGACGCCGCCGACCGTAATCGCGTCGTGGACGCGTTCGAGCGCCGGTTCGGCTGTCGGCTGTCGTTCGCCAACGCCGCCCAGTACGATCGCGTACGCAGCGACGCCAAGCGACAGCGCGAGCACCGCCGACAGCGCAACGATCGGCTCGGCGAATGCGCGTTCACGCGACGAGGACGAGCGTGACATCGGTCTCCCCCCACGAGACGTGTCGGGCGTGCAGCGTGCGACCCGAGATCCACTCGGCAGTCGATTCGGGCCCGGTCCGGCTCCCCACTGCGTCCGCGGTCGCGACCGCGACGGCGAACCCTCCAGGGGTGTCGAACGTCTGCTCCGGAGGGTCGCCGAGTGCGACGCCCGCCAGCGGACCGCCGGCCTCGACGGGGACGATCGAGCCGCTCCCGAAGGCTGCGAACGTGCTTCCCCCGTCAGTGCGCAGTGAAACGCCCCGCGTCGTCACTCTGATCCGGTCGGCTGCGACCCGGTACCGGCCTGTCGCTGGCGGGCTCGCGGCGGCGACCGTGTCGACGGTCGCGGCGGCCGACACGGCGTCAGGTGGCGGGGCCGTGGGGAGTCCGGACACCGCGGCGAACGTGACCGCGCCGGCGACTGCGAGCCCGAGCCAGGCGTACCAGACGTCGAGTGGTGCGTCGATCATGTGTCGGGGTGGTCCCGCTCTGGTATTTGAACGCTCGGGGGCGGATCAACCGACGAGCATCGCGACGGCGACGTGGCCGACGACGAACGCGCCGCTCGCGGTGACGAGCGCGATCCCGACGCGGTAGCCGACGACCGTGGGATCGAGTCCGCGCTCCAATCCCGTCGCGAGCGCGGTCAGCGTCGCTGCGAGCGTCAACACGTACACGCCGACGACCGGCCCGACGAGCGACGCAGAGAGCCCGGCCGCCTCTCCAGCGACTGCGCCGCCGCCAGCAGATTCGACGCCGTCGAATCCCCCGAGGCGGTCGAGACGAGCGGCGAGCGCGACCGTCGCGCCGCCGACGAGCGGGCCGAACAGCGCCGCTGTGTCGCGGAGCGTCCCGGTCACGGCCGCCAGTTCCCGGCGTCCGGCGCGCTCGGCAGCAGCGAGCGCGTCGAGCCGATCTGCGTGCGCCACCAGTGCGTCGCCGGCTGGCCGGCCTTCCGTCGCCGCGGCGGTGATCCCGATCACCGCTCCTGCCGCTCGGCCGCCGGCCCCGCGTTCGGGTGCGAACGGTGCACCGTCGCCCGCGAGCGCGACTGCAACCGGCACACCGAGAGCAGACTGTCGCCGGCTCGCTTCGGTAAACGCGTTCGCAGTCGGACCGGTGAGCGACGCCGCGACGGCGGGGAGCGCTCGTTCGACGGCCTCTCCGTCGGCTACACGGCGCCCCACGAGTGTGAGCGCGTCGCTCAGCCCCCTGTCCCGCTCCTCAACTGTTCGTCGGACCTCACGTCGCGGATGCAGGTGGACCCAGGCTCCGGTCCCCACGCCGACGCCGACGGCGAGCACTGGACTCGCCCATCCGCTAACCACAACCGGGGCGACGAACCAGCCCGCGACGGCAGCCGTCGCTCCCGCGAGCAGTGCCAGGGCTCGCCGGTCGGGCACAGCCGGATGCGTCGCGTCGATTCGTGGGGCGGGCAGTGCGACCGGTCTCCGGAGCAGGAGCCGCCCGGCGGCGACCGCGAGCGCCGCCGGCAACACCAGTACGTACGTCGTGGCGAACCCCCAGGCCGGGATCGAGACCCCGGCGGCGACCGCCGCCGGGAGCGTACCGACGAGCGCGAGCGGGAGTAACACCCCGAACGCGTACAGCCCGGTGACGGGCGCGCGGAGATCGCCCGCAAACGACGCCGCCCGGTGACGAAGGTCGCCCTCGACGGCTGCGACCGCGCGGTCCAGCAGCCGGGTCCGATCTCTCCCCTCCTCGGCGTCGGCCGCCGCGAGGAGGAGAGAAACCGACCGATCGAGCGCCGGAAACCACTCGTGCCACTCGGCGGCGAATGCGGAAAGACCGGCGTCGACGGCGCCCGTGAGGGCCGCACGGTCGGCGTGCGCTGCCAGACTTCGATGGAGTTGGCTCGTCCCACTGGTCGCGGCGAACCGGACGGCGCGCTCGGGGACGGGGGTCAGCCGGAGCGACAACGCGATCGCGCTGACGACGGTTGTCGCGTCCGCAACCGCGCGGGTCCTAGCGACAGCCGCGGCAACCACGGGCGCGAGGCGGAGCCCGGAGTACCCGATCCAACCAACAGCCACTGCGACGCCGACGGCGAACAGTCCTGACAACGTTCCCGCCATGGTCCCAACGAAGCGTGCCCACGCGAGCGCAACGGTGAACCCACATACACCGACGAGCACCGCAACGGTCGCGGCAGCGGCTGCGATCTCGTCGGCGTCAACGGGGAGATCGAAGAATGCGCACGCCCTAGCGAGGTCGTCGTCCGGATCGATCCAGTCGCCGCCTCGATCCGGCCACGTTCGAGCAGCCGACGTGACCGCGGGGTAGACCAACCGGTGTAGCACCGGTCCGCGCAACACTGCCCCCCCGGGAACAACTCCGGCCGGAACATCCCGGTCCAGAAGCGACTCTCCCGTCTCCGCTGCACCCTTTGTCATCGATCTGATACCGCGTCGATCCCGCTCGTGCTCGTCCTGTCGGCGTCAGCGAGGGTTCGGATTGCCCGCGTCCGATCCCGGATCGCGGCGCGCACGTCGGCGTACGACTCTCCGGGTTCCGCGAGCGCGGCGACGACGCTGCTCTCGCCGCGGTCGACCACCCCCGTCGGTGTGGCTACCGGCGTGCCGGTTCCGCCGCCACCGCGCTCGTCACCCCGATGGACCAGCCGTGCGAGTTCGTGAGGATCTGGGCCACGCACCTCCTCAACCGACGCCAGCGCGCGGTCGGGGCCGAGCGTGACGATCAGATCCGTCGCGGCGAACGACGAGGCGGGTACGTCGAGGTCGGAGACGACGCGTTCGCGGACCGAGTCGCCGTCGGTTCCGTGGATCGTCCCGAGCACAGCGTCGGCCGCGGCGCCGACCCGCATCGCCTCGTACAGTGCTCGGGCCTCCGGACCCCGGACCTCGCCGACGACCAGCGCGCCTTCGCCGAGCCGGAGCGCGGTCCGAACGGCGTCCGTCGGCGTGAGCGCGTCGTCGCCGTCGGCCCCGGCGCACAGCGGCTGTACGTCGCGGCCGGCATCGCGGATCGCCGCGACCGGAAGCTCGGGCGTGTCTTCGATGGCGACCGTTCGAGTGTCGGCGGGAACTTCCAGACACAATCCACCGAGCAGAGACGTCTTCCCCGCACCTCTGGGACCGGCGACGAGGATCGCGGCGCCGCGCTCCACCGCGACCGAGAGGAGCCCGCCGGTCCCCGCCGGGAGGGACCCGGCGGCAACGAGCCGGGGGAGCGTCCATGGGTCGTCGTCGCGCCGTCGGAACGCGAACCCGCGGCCGTCGCTCGCGGGATCAGTGACGGCCGCGACGCGTACGTCGCCGAGTGCGGCGTCCGTCGTCGGCGACGCGCGCGAGAACGCCCGCCCGCTCGCCGCGCGGACTCTTGACGCCAGCGCGTCGAGGTCCCCGGTCGAGAGCCGGACGTTCGTCGTCATCATCTCGCCGTCGACGACGGCCCGAACCGGCTGGTCGGCCGCGGGCGCCGACAGGAACGCGTCCGTCACGCGGTCGTCCGCGACCAGTTCGTCTAACACGCCGAGTCCACGAGTGTGGCGGCGCAACGACGCCGCAAGCGCCTCCGCCGGTGCCGTGGATTGACTCTTGACCTCCGTAGGTTCGGGAGCCCGGTCGGCGGCGTGACGAACGGCCCGACGATGCGAACGCGGCCCCCGCGACACTGATCCCTCCGCGATCGCGGCGGCGGCCGACATCAGCAGATCGAGCGACCTCGCGGAGAACTCCCGTTCCGCAGGCGTGAGGTGGTAGTACGGACCCCCGTCGGGGCGGTCGTACACGGCCGCGGTTCCGTCAGTCGAGAGATCGGTAATCTCCCGGAGTTTGGCGTCCGGCGGACACGAGAGGCGTGTCCGGCCCAGCGCGATCGCCGGCGCGACGCTCGCCGGAAGCGTTCCCCCGGGCGGATTGCGGTCCGTTCCCTCTCCGATCCACGCAGTCACCCCTGTCTCCGCGGCGAGTCGGGCGACCGGCCCGGCGCGACCGACCGCCTCGTGTGCGACCGCTGCGGGATCGAGACGGACGCGCTTCGCCAGTGCCGGATCGGGTCCCTCGACTGCGTCGGCAAAGCGGCCGGCAGCGAGCAATAGCCCCGCGGCCTCACCCTCGTAGAACCGGTCGCGGCCGGCGCTCCGAACCCGAACGAGGTCTGTGTCCCGTTCGGCGAGCGCGCCGATCACTGTCGCTCTGCACGCCGGATCGGCGGCGAGGTCGCCGCCCGAACAGGCGGAGGCGTCGACGCGCAACACCCTCGGGTCGGTCACCGAGCCGGTATGGCGAGTCGTTCCCCGGCCGGAACTCGAACGGGGCTCGAACGCAGCGGCGCAGTGGCATTCGTCGGCGGCTCCCCGCTCGTCACCGCCCCGATCGCGGAGCCCGTCGATGAATCGCATGGGCCGGCTGGTTCCGGTTCGGTACTTGAATTTACGCCCGCGGTCGCCACCGACGAGCGTGTGAGCGGTCGGACCCGCACCAGACGGTCGGTTCCGTCTGAGCCGCCCGCGATCGGAACCAGCGAGAGGGACACCTGACCGCGGCCGCCGAGCGCGATTCCCCCGTCCGGGAGGTCGTACGGGGCCGAAAGCGCCGTCCAGGATCGGCTCTCGTCGCCGACAGCGTGGACCAGCACTGCCGTCCCTCGCACGTCGCCCGAACACAGCGCGAGCGAGCGAACGCGCGCTGTCGTCAACGAGCGTCCGGGGAGCGAAAACGTCACGACGCGACGGGCGGCCGGAACCGAGTCCGTCGAGGGTCGGTACGCCGGTTCGCTTGCGAGCGTCGACAGCGCGGCGCGGTCGATCCGGTCGGGAACCCGCTCGACTGCTGCCGTCGTCCGGTCGACCCGCGCCATCTCGACCGCCGGTAGCGCCGCAGAAAGCAGCGCCGCCGCCATCGCGACGGCGACGACAACGCGGATCACAGCGCGTCCCTGAGCCGTTCGACGAGCGCTGTTGCGTCGTCGTCCGTCCCGTCCACTCCACCGCGTTCGGCTGTGTCGTGAGTCGCGTTCTCCGAGTCTGATTCGAGAGGTGTGTTCAGATCCGGCGACGGCGCCAGGTGTGCTTGATCGACCGCGGCGGCCGGGGCCGCGGAACGGTCACGAGTCGGCGCCGCCCGCGCCGCCGCGAGCGCACGGTCGGCCCGGTGCTCGACTCGTTCGTTCACCGCCCGTATCGACCCGACGTAGCCGCGGAGGGCCTGCGTCGCCGCTTCGAGTTCACCGACCCGATCCTCGATGTCGTCGAGCCGGTCCGCCGCGCGCCGCAGTTCGGCGGTCGCCTCGGTGGCGTCAGCGATGTCTGTCAGGTCCGCCTTCGCATCGCCAGAACACGCACGCTCAACCGCCGCGAGCCTCGTTCGGAGG
Source organism: Halobaculum halobium (assembly GCF_030127145.1). Lineage (NCBI taxonomy): Archaea > Methanobacteriati > Methanobacteriota > Halobacteria > Halobacteriales > Haloferacaceae > Halobaculum > Halobaculum halobium. The sequence goes on along the minus strand of NZ_CP126158.1, from coordinate 116,480 downwards.
TCGTCGACGGCGGCGGCCGGAGAACCGCAATCGCAACCGGCGGGGGTCTGCTGTTCGGTTTCCGGCGGGAATCGGGTCGGCTCTTCGCGGGACATGCGGGGGTTGGCCGCCCGTTCGTATTTGAACGTCGGGGACGATGGTGTCGGCCAGGGTTCGACGCCGGTGCTAGTCCGGGCCTCATCGCGACCGTGGGAAGATTCAAGCGATGGGCGGCGCGAGTACGGAGCGTATGAAGACGGTCCTCATCGGCGTCGGCCAGGCCGGCGGCAAGGTCACCTCCTCGCTGGTCGAGTTCGACCACGACATGGGATTCAACTCCGTTCGCGGTGCTCTCGCGGTCAACAGCGCGACGGCGGACCTCCAGTCGCTCCCGATCGACACGGTTCTGGTGGGGCAAGACCGCGTGAAGGGGCACGGCGTGGGCGGCGACAACGAACTGGGTGCGGAGGTGATGCAGTCGGACGCCGGCGAGGTGCTGTCCGCGCTCGACGGACGCATTACCGCCGAGGCGGAGGCGATCGTCATCGTCGCGGGACTGGGCGGCGGCACCGGCTCCGGCGGCGCGCCGGTGCTCGCGAAGGAGCTCTCGCGCGTGTACGACGTACCGGTGTACGCGCTCGGAATCCTCCCCGGGCGCGGCGAGGGGGCGATGTATCAGGTGAACGCCGGCCGGTCGCTGAAGACGCTGGCTCGCGAGGCCGACGCGACGATTCTGATCGATAACGACGCCTGGCACTCCTCGGGGGAGAGCCTAGAGGAGGGATTCGACAGCATCAACCGCTCGATCGCCCGTCGCGTCGGGCTCTTGTTCGCCTCCGGCGAGAACGTAGAGGGAGTAGGCGAGTCAGTCGTCGACACCAGCGAGGTGATCAACACGCTCCGGTCGGGCGGGGTCGCCGCGATCGGCTACGCCAGCGCGGAGGCCGACGACGACCCCGACACGAACGTGAACGTCGTGACCAGCGTCACCCGGAACGCGCTACTGACGGGCACGAGTCTCCCGAACGCGACGACGGCGGACTCGGCGCTCCTCGTCGTCGCCGGCAAGCCAGACCGGATCTCTCGAAAGGGCGTCGAGCGCGCCCGCAAGTGGCTCGAAGAGGAGACCGGCTCGATGCAGGTCCGGGGCGGCGACTTCCCGCTCGACTCAGAGCGCCTCGCGTCGCTGGTGCTGCTCGGCGGCGTCGAGCGTTCCGCGCGGCTGGAGGAGTTCATGCAACAGGCGAAGGAGGCGCGCGAGGAGGCACAGCGCCAGGAACAGGGCCGCGAGGACGCGGACAAGCTGTTCCAGAACGACGACCTCGACAACCTGCTCTGAACCGCGGCGGTGAGATCGTGAGGGAAACGGGATCGAGAGTGGCGAGGACAGCGTCGACGGGAGCGGGGGATCGAGGAGTCACACGCGCGGGTGCGCGTGCTGTCCAGTCAGTGACCGGTCACGTCGCGTTCGACCCCGCGGTTCGCCGTTTCGGCGGCGGACTGCCGACCCCCGGCCGACTGTCTCTCAGCCGGCGACTGTCCGATCTCGTCCGTTTCGAGCACGGTCTCCAGTCGCCGGTCGAACTCCTCGTCGGATAACTCGCCCGCGGCGTACCGCCGCTGCAACACGGTAACCGGATCCGCCTCCTCGACCGAGGAGCCGGGACGAGCCTCAGGGGCGGTGCGGCGCCCGGCGTCCGGCGCCAACAGCGCCATCGCGGCGAACGCGGGGGCCAAGAGTGCGACTACCGAGAACAGGAGAATGATCAGGTCGTACGTCATCCCGCTTTTCACACCCGAGGCGACCGCCCACGACCCGTACAGCGCCAGCGGCGCGGCGACGGCCGCGAGGGCGGCGACCACCCGTCTCCGTCGACGGCTATCGGGCGTTATTCGTGCGAGTAGTCCGGGCGCGTCTGCGTTCGGTGGAGGGTTCATGTCGGCAAATGAGACTGTCGACAATATAATTCTGCTGGGGCGACGGCAGACGTGGCGGTCACACCGGTCAACCACGCTATCTAAGTGTCCCCATCCCCGACATCAGAGTAATGTCACGCGGACCCGACTGGCTCTCGTTCCGTCGGTATGCGGCGTTCACCACCGGGATGGCGCTCACGCTCATCTCGCTTGGCATCTACACCGCCGCGACCGGCGCCGGACTGGCGTGTGCCCAACAGTGGCCGCTGTGTGACGGCGGCGTGCTCCCGCAATCGATCCCCTCGTTCATCGAGTGGTTCCACCGGCTGTGGGCGATGATAACCGGGTTCTTCATCCTCGGTGCGGCGGTGTGGGCGTGGCGGGCCCGCGGGTCGATATCGACCCGCGGGCGGTACGCCGTCACCCTCGCGACGGCGTTGACGCCGATGCAGGCGATCTTCGGCGCGATCACCGTGACCCTCAACGGCGCGCTGCCGGGCGGGTACTCCGCACCGGTCCACGCGGCGCACTTCCTCACGGGGTTCTCCATCTTCGCGCTGCTGTCGTACACGACGCTGCTGGCGTATGACGGACGGTTTTCTCGCGACGCGCTCTCGCGGAGTCGGCTCGCCGTCGGCGTCGGATTGGCTGGGCTGCTCGCCGCGTGGGTGTTCTCGCGTATCGACCCGGTGTCGTCGTACAGCCCCGCCGAGCAGGCCGTCTTCTTCGCCGTGTCGCTTGCGGCGTTCGCCGGGCTGTTGGCGGCGACGCGCTGGCTCGGCGAACTGGACGAACTGGTCCCGCGGGTCGCCGCCGGCGCCGCGGCCGTGCTGCTGTTCGTCGGGATGGTACTCGGCCGTGACCTCGTCGTGTACACGGCCGGCGTCCGCGTCGTGAATTGGCTCGTGATCGCGACCGCGGTGGCGCTGACTGCGGGCGCGGCGTGGGCGCTGCGCGGCGTCGAACCGGAGGTCGCGGAGCCGGTCTACGGATCGACCGACGACTGACCCGGGCAGTCGCGCCGGCGCCCGCCGGTCCCGCATAATCGTTTATTACTGCGCTGTCTCCACCGAAGGGGACATATAGCCGGACGAATGTAGATACCCGTGCTATGGATAGACGCACCTACCTGAAATCCGCCGGCGCGGCCGGCGCAGCGCTCACGGCGGCCGGCTGTCTCGGCGGCGGTGGCGGAAGCGAGACGATCACCATCGGCTCGGATATCCCGTACCGGCCGTTCGAGTACGAGACGACCGACGGAGACCTGACCGGATTCGACGTGGACATCGCGCAGGCGGTGTTCACCGAGGAACTCGGCTACGAGCACGAGTTCGTCCAGACGTCGTTCGACACGATCATCCCGTCGCTGAACAACGGGAACTTCCGCGTCATCATGTCCGCGATGACGATCAACGACGAGCGCGACGAGGAGGTCGACTTCTCTGACCCGTACTTCACGGCGTACCAGACCATCGTCGTGCGCGAGGACTCCGACATCTCCTCGGAGGAGGACATGGCGGGCGTTCGCGTCGGCGTCCAGAAGGGCACCACCGGCGCGGCCGCCGCTCAGTCGCTCAAAGAGGACCTCGGGGGCGACCTCGATATCAACGAGTACGACCAGATCCCCGACGCGTTCAGCGCCCTGCTGAACAACCAGGTCGACGCCGTGATCAACGACAACACCGTCAGCGCAGAGTTCGTCAACGGCGACGGCGAGGGGCAGGTCCGATTCGTCGAGGGCGAGGGCGCCGCCAGCGAGGCCGGGCAAGATGCGCCGCCGTATCTCACGCTCACCGTCGAGAACTACGGGATCGCGTTCCGCGAGGACGACGACGAACTCCTCGAAGAAGTCAACGGCGCGCTCGCGACGATCAAGGAGAACGGCACGTACGACGACATCTACAGCGAGTACTTCGCCGGGTAATCGATGGCGACAGACTCCGGGCGCGCGGCCGAGCGGGACCGCGGCTTCCTCGAACAGCTGAACGACCGCACTTTCCGGCGACTCGGCGTCGTCGGGACGACGGCGTTCGCGCTCGGCGTCGCGCTGTTCATCGGGTACATCCTGACCGTTCGGGTCGACTACGCCCTGCTGATCAACATCGTCTACCCGCAGTTCACGTTCGCGTTCCTGCGCGTCATCGGGATCGTCCTGGTCTCCAGCGTGTTGTCGGTTATCGCCGGAGTGATGGTCGGCCTCGCGCGCGTCTCTCAGACGCGGGTGACGAGTTCGATCGCGAAGAGCTACATCGAGTTCTTCCGCGGGACGCCGCTGCTGTTCCAGCTGTTCGTGATCTACCTGGGCGTGCCGCAGCTGTGGCCGCCGGGGCAGTTCCCCATCCAGGGGTTCAACTACTACGCCGCGGTCATCGGCCTGACGCTCAACCACGCCGCGTACGTCGGCGAGGCGCTCCGGGGAGGCATCGAGTCGATCCCGGACGGCCAGATGGAGGCCTCCCGCTCGTTGGGGATGAGCTACATCCAGTCGATGCGAGAGGTGATCCTCCCGCAGGCGTGGCGCAACTCGCTGGCCGCCATCGGCAACGACCAGGTGATCCTCGTGAAGGACACCTCGCTGCTGACGGTGCTGGCGATCCCGGAACTGCTGTCGGCGTTCCGGCAGATCAACTCCGCGACGTTCGACGCGTGGACGCCCATCGTCCTCGTCGCGATCGCGTACCTCATGATCACCGTCCCGCTCGGGAAGGTGATTCGGACGCTCGAGGCCCGCGCCGACCCGGCGACCCACGGAGGTGACGACTGATGTCCCTCCTGGAGTTCGAGCAGGTGAACAAATACTTCGGCGAGACGCACGTCCTGAAGGACATCGACCTGGAGATCGACGAACAGGAGGTGGCCGTCGTCATCGGCCCCTCCGGCTCCGGGAAGTCGACGCTGCTTCGGTGCACGAACCGACTGGAGGAGATTCAGTCGGGAGAGATCCGGCTCGACGGCGTGCCGCTCACCGACCCGGATGCCGACATCAACCGCCTCCGACAGCGCATCGGAATGGTGTTCCAGTCGTTCAACCTCTTCCCGCACAAGACGGCGCTGGAGAACGTCGCGCTGGCACCGCACAAGGTGAAGGGCGTGAAGAAGTCGAAGGCCGAGTCGGAGGCGCGCTACCTCCTGGAACGCGTCGGTCTCGGCGCTCAGACCGGCTCGTACCCGAGCGAGCTCTCGGGCGGACAGCAACAGCGGGTCGCCATCGCCCGCGCGCTCGCGATGGACCCCGACGTGATGCTGTTCGACGAGGTGACGAGCGCGCTCGACCCCGAACTCGTCGGGGAGGTGCTTGAGGTCATGCGCGACCTCGCTGACGAGGGGATGACGATGATGGTCGTCACTCACGAGATGGGCTTCGCCCGCGAAGTCGCCGACACGATCACGCTCATGTCCGAGGGACGGGTCGTCGAGCGGACGCCGCCAGAGCAGTTCTTCGATAAGCCGACGACCGATCGCGGGCAGCGGTTCCTCTCGAAGTTGCTGTAGGCGGCTGCTCCGTCGGCGTATCCCGTTTTTCAGAACGTCAGTACCTCCACACCCTCGGTCTCGTAGTCTGTCATCGCCGCCAGCCGCTCGGGTACCTCGTCCAGCCCGACCTCCCGGCCGACGATGACGCCGGGGTCCAGGTCGCCGGCCTCCAACAGCCCTAGCAACTCGTCGTACCGCGTCGGGGGCATCCCACGCGAGCCGAGGAAGTCGACCTCCCAGCGGCTCATCGCGTCCGTCGGTAGCGACACCTCCCCTTTCTCGGCGTCAGTCGTCAGCCCGACCTGCACGTGGGTGCCGCGTTCGCGGAGACAGGCGACGGAGTTGCGACACGTCTCCGCACGGCCGAGCGCGTCCATCGAAATGTGCGCGCCCCGGCCGGTGATCGATTCGATCGCGTCTGGCACGTCGACCTCGTCGCCGCGGACGGCCTCGTCGGCGCCCGCGTTCTCCGCCCGCGAGAGCGCGCCGTCGTCCACGTCGACGGCGATCACTCGGGCGCCGAGCGCGTCGGCGACCTGGACCGCAGAGAGCCCGACGCCGCCGCAGCCGTGGACGGCGACCCAGTCGCCGGCGCCGACGGCCGCGCGGTGTTCGAGCGCGTGGTACGCCGTCATGAACCGGCAGCCGAGCGCGGCCACGTCGCGGGCGGCGACCCCTTCGGGCAGGCGCATCGCGTTGTAGTCGGCGTAGGGCAGGTGGACCCGTTCGGCGAACGCGCCCGGGGCGGCGCGCTCGAACCCGAGCGCGCGACCGTCCAGACAGGTGTTCCCGTGCCCGTTCACGCACTCCGGGCAGGCGCCGCAGCCGAGGTTGAACGGGACGGCGACGCGGTCGCCCTCCGCGATGGAGGTGACGCGCTCGCCGACCGCGACGACGGTGCCCGCGGGTTCGTGGCCGAGCACGTAATCGAGGGGCACTTGATCGTCGGCCCACTCGCCGTGGCCCATCCAGGCGTGCCAGTCCGAGCGGCAGATCCCGCACGCCTCCACGTCGACGACGACGCCGTGGGGGTCGAGATCCGGTTCGGGTACGTCGGTCACGTCGAGTGGCTCCCCGTACTCGCGGAGGACGGCCGCTTGCATGGCACGGGAGTCGAGTCGGAGGCTGAAAAATCGGGACGGTACGGCCGGGACCCGGTAACCGCTGCCTCGCCCTCCCCAGCCGACTCACTCGCTCGCTGGCGCTCGCCCGTTCGCCCCTCGCGCGCGTCCGGCAGGCACTACCCGGGACCTTCGGCCTCGTGAGGTCACACTCGCTTCGCTCGCGTGACCGGGGGCCTGCCGGCACGCGCCACCGCACACGGCAACGGGACCGCTGCGGCGCGAACACCGACCGCTCGGAGTCTGAACTACATGAAGTCCGACAGTCCGGACTGGCCGTCGTCCTCCTCGGCGGCCTCGGGGTCCGCGTCGCGCGCAGCGTCGTCCCCTTGCTCCTCCCCGTCGTCGCCGGTGTCGGCGAGACTCGTCTGCCCGTCGTCGCCGGCGGTCCCGTCGTCGGCGTCCGCGTCGGCTTCAGCCTCCGTGCTCGGCGCGACGCCCGCGAACGCGCCGCCGGAGTGTTCCTCCATGCGCTCGGCCCGCAGCTCCTCGGCGTCCTCGACGACGGACTGCACCTTGTTCGTCGTCTCGCCCGACCCCGTGACGAACGAGACGTGCGCTTCGTCGAGCTCGTAGGCGGCGGCCATCTCGACCGTCAGATCGCGGGGCTTGCAGTGGTGCGTCATCGCCTGGAGGTACGGGAGGACGGCGCGGCGAGCGGTGTCCATCGAGAAGCCGCCGCGCTCGGCGATGGCGCGCACCACGTCGTCGCTCGTGTTCGACGTGGAGTGGTAGAACTGCGGGCGGCCCCACCGCGTCCACCCGCCCTTGGTGCCGTCGCGGGCGGCGGCGACGCCCGCCGAGAGGTTGTCGCCGGCGTAGCGCCAGTAGGAGTAGTTCTGGCTCGCCCACACGCGGCCGAGCCACACGTCCGCGTCGGCCAAGTGGTCGTACGCGCGGGTCGCCTCCTCCGCGTCGTACACCTTCAGCATGTTGTCCTCGATCCACTTCGTCAGGTCGTCGGGAGTCTCGTCCACGTCGTAGCTGGACTGGAGCGCCTCGCGGGCGGAGGTTCCCTCTTTGAGCACCAGATCGAGGAACGGGAAGATCCCCATCGAGCGGTCGCGGTCGCCGGTGATCACGTCCTCAAGCGTGAGGTGTGCTCTCCCGTCGGCGACCGCCTGCAGGTCGTTGACGGCGCCGCGGAGGTCGCCGTCGTTCCGCTCGGCGATGCGGTCGAGCGCGTCAGAGTCGAACTCGATCCCCTCCTTGCGACAGACGTCGCGGAGGACGGGCACGATGGAGCGTTTGCCCACGTCGCGGAACTCGACGTCCTGCGTCGCATTCCGGAGGCCGCGACTCATCTCGTAGTACTCGTTGGCGATGAGGACCACCGGCTGGCCGGCGTTCTTCACTAACTCTGTTACTGCGCTCTTGCCCCCGCGGTCGTAGTTCCCGTGGATGTTGTCGGCCTCGTCGAGGATGACGAGTTGGCGGCCGCCGGTGTCGTCGCCACCGGAGGAGCCGCTGAGCGTCGCGTTGTTGGCGGCGCGGCCCGCGTACCGCTCGATCACGTCGGCGGTGCGCTGATCTGAGGCGTTCAACTCGACCGTCTCCCAGCCCATGTCGGCCGCCAGCGCGTGCGCCGCGGAGGTCTTCCCGACGCCGGGCGACCCGTGCACCACGAGTCCCTCTCGGTGGTCGTCCCACGTGTCGGCCCACTCGCGGACTCCCTTCACCGCCTTGTCGTTGCCCCGGAGCTCCGAAAGCGAGGACGGGCGGTACCTCTCCGTCCAGTCGGTCATTACTGGTGGGAGGAACGAGCCGCGTTTAGTGGTTGCGGAGGCACCACGGGAACGGTCGACGAGCACTCCAGATCGCTGCGGGCGGACCGCCGTCGGCCGGTCAGCGCGGCGTCGGGTCGTCGAACGACCCACAGCGAGCCTCCGGTACCCGTCCGCCGTGATCGTCCTTCGGTGAACGGTCGAACGGGCACTCGCCGTCGACGATTGTTCTGCCCACGACCGGCGAGACGATCGTCACGGACACCCAACTCGTCCACCGGCCCCACGCGTTCTTCGAAACGGTGAGTTCGATCACCGGGCCGTCTCTCAGAACCGAAGAACTTGCAGATCGGATACCCGAACGGGGCGAAACCCACAGGCCCCGACTCCGTTCACCGACACTCGACGCGGACGGTTCGGGAGGCCGCGAACCGGAGCCCGCCGTCACCCTCCGCCTCGATGTCGAGCGTCACCGACTGCGCCGCAGTGCTGTTGTCACACTGGACGTCCGCGGTGACCGCACCCGCGTCACCCTCGCCGAGCGTCCCCGGCGGCTCGACGTTCTCCAGCACCGGATACCCGTCGGGATCCCCGACGGAGACGTCCACGTCGACCGCCCGCGGGAACCGGTTGGTGAACACGGCGAGCGTCTCGCCCTCGCTGACGTTGCCGGCGACCGACACCGTCTCGCGGTCGATGCCGAAGTACCCCCGGTCGTCACCGACCTCGTTCACCGTGACGGGGCGGTCTGCCGCGACGGAGACGAAAGCACCAGTCTGCGTGGTCGCGAGGACAGCCACGGCGAGTGCGGCGAGTGCGGCGAACGCGGTGACCCTCCACGCGCTGCCCATCACTTCCGCACCTCGGGCGGCCTCGTGGTGCTCCCGAGCCGGAGTCGGGAGTAGTTGAAGTACGTGTGGGCCCCCGCCGAGACGAGGACGGCCACACAGAATCCGATCCCGATACCAAGATCGGGGACCAGCGACGCGGCGCCGACATCAAATTCCGTGAGCGAGATCGCGAGGACGCCGAACGCCGAGACGCCGAGGTAGTAGAGGCTCCAGGGGACGTCGGCCCCCGGAACGACGTCGAGATAGACTTCGAGGTCGGCCGCCCCGTCGGTAAGGACGACCGTCTCGCGGCCCGAGTCGTACTCGACGAACCCCTCGTCGTCCATCTTCGGGAGGTGGTGCTGGTGGAGGGCTGTCTTCACGCGCTTCGTCTCGGCCGAGGAGAGCTCGCGGATCGATTTGCCGTTCTCCCAGGCCGCGACGTGTTCCGCGAGTTCCCGAAGATAGACTCGTCTGCGATGTCGCTTCAGAAAGTGAAAGACAAACCGGCGACGCCGGTTGCTCAGTATCTCGAACACCTCGTCTTCTGTGAGGTGTCTGTTTTCGTTGTGCTGTTCTCCCCCTGTGAGTGCGATGGTCTCGTCGAACATTCTACCCTCCAGCCTGACACCGATTCGGACCCCGTGAGTCGGCTATCGATACACCATCTTAGTTAGACATGTGACAGTTCTATGGAATGATCAGCTTTCCAGTCTCCGGTCTGCCTGGGTAGAGAACCGGCGGTCGCTAAGGCCGGGCTATCGAACCGTTATCGCTCTTTGCGTGGCGTGGACCGGCCCTGCAGGCCCGAAACTAGTCTCTTCGAATTGCCGGGTGTGTATACCAAACCGGTGCCCTTCCGATGGGGTCTCCGAACACGCCCCCATCCGACCCCGACGGAGCACAGCTCCCGGGGTCGCTGGCCGGGCCGGGCGTGTACGGGGGTTCGACGAATCATGAACCGACGGAGTATGATCGCGGGTATCGGATCGATCGCCGCCGCGGGGGCGGCCGTAACAGGAATGGGTGCGTTCCAGAGCGTCGAGGCCGACCGGCAGGTGACTATCTCGGTCACCGGCGACGCCACCGCCTATCTGGGACTCAGTTCGGACAACGAGTTCATCAACAACGACAACGGGGGGACGAGCACGCTGACCCTTGATCTGGGATCGGCAGGCGCGTCGAACACGGGCGGGAGCGGGCTCAACAACGAGTCGGTCACCACCTTCAGAGCGGTCAACGTCGCCAACAACGGCGAAGACGACGCCACGCTGACGAGCGTGGAGACCGACGATTTATCGAGCGACGTCAGCGCCTCGCTCGTGAGCGCCGTCGAGATCAGTCCGGGGAACATGGCGAACGACGTCATCGAGTTCACCGTCGACACGCGCGGGAGCGTTTCGACGAACGCCGGCTCCGTGACGTTGGTGGCGGAGGACTCCGACGGAGCGCAGAGCTAACATCCGAACATCCGAGATTTTTCACTCACTCCTGCCGGACAGACTCACGCGTATACCAGTCGCCTCACTTTAGTGTAGGGCGGCGGATGTGGGAACCATCGTGGTTTCGGGACTAGTTTGAAACGATCTCCTCAACGAGCAGACGAGTGGGCACCGTCGCGTCTCTGTTCGGCCGCTTCTTCTGTGACGTGGGGTAGTATCTCGGAGTTACTGTTCAAAAAGAGCCTTTTCTAGGAGCTTCGTCTCTCTACAGTCTCGCAGTCTGATTCTCTATTCTGACCGCAGTGTATTCCAAAGACAGTGGCTGTCATGGGTGAGAACGAGCACGTCGCGGGGTGCCCGGTGTGGTTCGGGTCATCCCAGCCGGCGTGCACGAGGAACGAAACCATGGAACGACGGAAGTTCATGATCGGTGTGGGATCGCTCGCCGCCGGTGGGGCGGCTGCAATAAGTACTGGTGCATTTACTAGCGTAAGTGCTACACGCAGTGTGTCAGTGACTGTCACGGGAGACGCTCAAGCCTATCTTAGCTTAGAATCTCAGGGTTCACGTGCAACGCAGGCGGGCAATGGAGAATTGGAACTAGATTTCTCAAGTTCTGGAAACGGTGCTTCTGGACTCAATCCAGATGCTAGAACGGCGTTCCTAAACGTTTTCTCAATTTCAAATCAAGGCGAAGATGATGTTGTTATTGGAATCGTCAAATCAGATTCGGCATATGAGGATCCAAGCATGGCTCCCAGTCTTATTGCTGACGTAGATGGTATCGATACAGCCTACGTTTATAACGAACCGGAAACCGGGCCCGGAACCGGCGGCTCAGGTCTTTCGGCATCCGGAGGAGGAACAGGGGTTATAAATATCGACTCAGGCGGGAGAGTAATTCTCAAATCTCGTGGAAATGTCTTCAACGCGATCCGCCTATCACCAGGAGAAAGTGTATTCGTTGACTTCACATTTATTACTAATAACCAATTAGGAAATTTCTCCGCAAAAATGCCGATCGTCGCGGTACAGCCAGGTTCCAGCAGAGACGAAACCACATAATTGTTACATCTGTACGGCGCACGCTTGATCGACGGCGGGTTCACACTGATGATCGTCAATTGTCCGATGTTTTTTAAGATCATGCCCGATAGTGCACAGGAGTACGACATCGTGAGCCGAGGCTTCAGTCCTGATGGCCGACGATAACCCCAAGAGACAACTCGAGATCCCTGAGACAACTGGTCGCAAAGGGGCATTCATCTCGGTCGCTAGTATCTTCTGTCCGCGGACGAGTGCACCAGGCTCTTCCATAGTCCACTCAGAATACGTTCGAGAGGGTTAACTCATCTAACTTTCAGGTCTGATTCTCAGCAGGCTATTCTTAAATCTCTTCGTGGCGACGTTTCGATTATTCCGGGCGCCTGCTGGGGGGGCGCCCACTCCCAGCGATGCCCACGCAAGACCCCACACACGGATGGAAATCGGCTGACAGAGCCGTTACGCCGGTGATCGCGACCGTCACGATGGTGGCGATCTCGGTCGTACTCGCGGCGGTGCTCGGCGCCGCGATGCTCGGCCTCCCGGGTGGACTCGGTGCAGGTCCGCCGTCGGTGACGGTCGACTTCACTTACCGGACGGTCGGGAACAACTACGAAGTGACTGCCAGCATCCACGGCGGCGAAACCGTTACCAAGCAGAACACGGGCAATCTGACGCTCGTCGCCGACAGCGGGCACGAGCGCGCCGCGCTGAAGACGCGCTACCCGCTCACCGGCGGCGACAGCATCGTCCTCTCGTCGGAGACGGAGGGACCTGTCCCGCCCGGAACCGACGTCCGTCTCGTCTGGACCGATCCTGACGAGCGGGCTTCTGTCGTGATCGCGCGCGGGCGGACACCGTTTTGAAGCGGGGGACTGCTCGACAGGTGTCTTTGAGCCGAATGTACGGCGTGCCGCGACCGGCTCAGAGACGACACGGCTGACTCAAACCGATCGCGGCCCGCAGGGTTTTCGAGCGCCGGCGCGCAACCGCGACCATGAGCGAGGATCTTGGGACGCCCGTGCTCGACAACCACCTCCACCTCGACCCCGAGCACGGTCGGGGTATGGCCGCCGTCGACGATTTCGCCCGGCTGGGCGGCACGCACCTGATCGTCGTCAACAAGCCCTCCTGGCACCTCGGACCGGTTCCGTCCGACGCCGAAGCGTTCCGGTCGGTGTTCGAGACGACGATCGAGGCAACCCGCGAGGCGAGCGAGCGGCTCCGCGGCCGCGCGTGGCCTGTCCTCGGCGTCCATCCGGGCCTGGTATCCCGACTCGTCGACGACGAGGGGTACGACCCCGCTGCGGCGCGGGACTTGATGCGGGAGGGTCTCGCGATTGCCGCGGAGTTCGTCGACGAGGGGCGCGCGCTCGGACTGAAGTCAGGTCGCCCGCACTACGACGTGTCTGACGCCGTCTGGGACGCCTCGAACGCGGTGATGCGCCGCGCGTTCGAACACGGCGCCGAGCTGAACTGCGCGGTGCAGCTCCACAGCGAGGCCAGCGAGGACCTCACCGAACTCGCCGAGTGGGCGGTCGACGCAGGGATGGAACCCACGCAGGTCGTGAAACACTACGCGTCTGGGCGGCTGGCCGGACCGACGCCGAGCGTGATGTGCGAGAAAGACTGGCTGCGGACGGCCGCCGAGCGCGGCGAGCCGTTCGTGATGGAGACGGACTTCGTCGACGACCCGGAGAAGCCGGGGATGGTGCTTGGACCGAAGACAGTTCCGCGGCGCGTTCGGTGGCTGCTCGACGAAGGATACGACGACGCGGTGGCGACTGCTCACGTCGAGACGCCGCGGGCGGTCTACGACATCGACACCGAGGCGACGCTCTCGGAGTCGGCGTCGGAGTAACGCCGGTCCCGTCCGCGACCGCGATCGGAAGTTCGACCGCGTCGTGGACGAAGATGATTGGAAGTCGGATGCCGTTGGTGTGATTCGAGCGTGGCCGTCGTGATGTGGACGCGGTCATCGTGAACTGGACACGGCTGTGCGATCCAAACGCCGTGACCGCGGCAACTATGACCGCGTTCTGAGCCTGAGAGTGACACGCCAGATCCACCGCGATCCGTGTGACACGCCCCCGATCGCCGGGCGTTCGGGGAGAAGAAAGGCATATCAAGACAGGCCGAAACCGTGTGGGTATGAGCGAATCCGAGGAGACGTTCTACACCGCCGACCGGTGGCAGAACTGGCTCGACCGCGTGGCGGAAGAAGACCTCGATCCCGAAAACGAGGACTCCGCCCGGTTGCTGCTCAATCTTCAGGACGACACCGCGATCGCGATCGCGAAGATCCTCGCAGCATACGACGACGACCGGCTGAGTGAACAAGAGGCGACCGACGAGATCGCCGACATCCGCGACATCGTGCTGGAAGACGTCGACATCGCGGACGAGGAGAAGGCGATGCTGATCGACGGCGTCCAGACGAGTCAGGTGTGCGTGTTCTACGCCGCCGAGGAGTACGTCGTCGGCGGCGCCGCAGACGAGGGAACCGTCGCCGAGTACGTCGAGGCCGCCGCGGCCGCGGAGGCAGAGGAGGACGTCGACGCCGCCCTCGGCTACCTCGTCCAGGCCGGCACCCGAATCATCGACGGCGACGAGCTGCCGCTGGACCTCGTCGAGGACCTCGAATACGGCTTCGTCTCCGAGTGGGTCAACGGGCTCGACTCGCTGCAGTCGGCGATGGCCGACCCCGAAGTCGTCGAGGAAGACGAATAGGGACCGCCTACGTGGCGGCGTCCGAACTGATAGCCGGTCCCGCACGCTTATCACCGCCCTCCGGCTACACGGGTCCATGACTGGCCGGGGGGACGGGAACGGAACGCGTGATCGCGCCGTCACGGTGCAAATCGGCGCGGTGATCCTCTTCGGATTCCTGATCGTCGCCCTCTCGACGTACCAGGCGACGGTCGTCCCGGACCAGAATCGCGAAGTCGAGTTTCTTCACAACCAGGAGGTCCAGACTGACATGGTCGAGTTGTCGGCCAGCGTCGCCGCGACCGGACGGACCGGGAGCGCCGCGCCGGCGACGGTGAAACTCGGGACGCGCTACCCCAGTCGGACGTTCTTCGTGAATCCGCCGCCGGCGTCGGGGAGACTCTCGACGGTTCCGCCTCCCGATAACGAGAACGCCTCGCTGGAGAACGTCAACGTGACGAGTTCCGTCGGCAACGAGGCGAACGACTATTGGACCGATGGGGCAAACCGGAACAAATCCACGCGATTCGTCGTCTACGAACCGCGATACAGCAACTACCGCGAGGCGCCGGCCACGCGCTACGAGTCCGGTATCACGTTCAATCGGTTCTCAAACGGGGCGAACCTCACGCTGACGGATCAACGCGTCGTCGAGGACGACCGAATCACTCTCGTCGCCGTGTCGGGCGATCTCCGACGGAACGGCGTCTCGACGGTATCGGTCGACCCGGAGGCGGTGAGTACGATATCTCGGCGCGAGCGCGTTTCAGGAGAGCTGAACGTCACAATCCCGACGACCCTGAATGCGACGCGTTGGGATGAGCTGTTGTCTGACGAGATCGATGATGGGTGGGTGAACGACACGCACCAAACCGGGCCGAACCGCGTGACGATCGAACTGAACGACTCCCGGACGTACTCGCTCGGCATCGCGGCGGTACATCTCGGATCGGGTGACGCTCCCGACCGGTCCGCGGCGTATCTCGACGTGGAGCAGCGCCCCTCACAGATGACTGAAGGGACGACCCGCGAGGTTGTTCTGGAGGTTCGCGACCAGTTCGGGAATCCCGTCTCCGGGAAGGCTGTCACCGGCTACGCACCGGAAGGGTCGTTCGTGGGCGGTACCACGGCGACGGTGCGAACCGACGATGACGGACGGGCGGTCTTCGAATACACCGCCGGGGGTGATGATGCGGCCCTGAACTTCACGTTCGTGGACGGGAAGAACCCAGGAGACAGCGGGTTCGATGCCTCGATGCCCGAAAACGCGAACATAACTGTTGACATCTCGGCGCCGACAGCCGGAACCGGTGGCTCCGGCTCTCCGCTCGCGGTGGTTGGCACCGCGACAGCATTCGACGCCGATGGCGACTCAACTCCAGGCGGCGTCTCGCTAACCGTCCGCAACACCGGGAACACGAGTGTCGACATCACGGCTGTGACGGTGATACCCGAAGACATCCGGTTCAATGGCCTCTCCGACGAGATCGCCGGCGAAGGGAAAGAACAAAGCGAACTATACGTCGAGTCGTCGACACAGAGCGGGTACGTCGACGTCGAACTGACGCCCGACCAATATACATACGTGAGCGGTCGTGGACGGTCTCTATCACTCATCGAACCGCGAACGGAGCGGGCGTTGAACACCAACACCGGGGGTTTGGAAGACGTCTCGACCGTCGTCGGCAGTGGGATGGTCGAAGTCAGGGGGCAGACGAACACAACGGTGGAGTTCGCTGAGTTCTATCTCGTCGGCGAGAACAGTGCGACCGAACAGAACATGTCCGATAGGGATGTTCGGATCGTCGTCGCTTATATGTCAAACGATGGGGCAAAACGAACCGCGGAGTTCCTCGTTCACACAGCACCGCCGGGCAGCGCCGGTGGCGGCGGAGGGAGTGGAAGCGGTAGTTCACAGACGAGTTTCACGGGCACTTCAGTTACCGACAATACTGGCTCAAACGGGAAACAAACTGACTTCGACATTAGCTATTCCGTTAATAACACTGACTTTGAAAACGTGACTATTACGGTGGTAAACTCTGATTCGGGAGTTCAAGAAGGACAGTACACGTCGGTTGCGCAGAGCGATACGTACTCTTTCAATGATGATAACAGTAATAAACAGACATATGATATTGTTTTCCGGATATACGCATCAGATGGAACCATAGAGGACGAAGTGACCATCACCGAGAAATCGGGGGCAGGATAATGAGAATTGCGAAGACAGGGTTGGCAGCTTCTCGAGGGAAATCTTCCTGAGAAGACCGTTTTACTAAACACTATTTCGACGATCGACGTATTCGACCATCGACAGACCTACAACCCGGTTCTCCGTACGGCCGTCCATGACAGCAGTGGGCATCGACGCGATCGAGATCTGGACGGGGAAGCTCCAACTCGACCTCCCCGGAACGTTCGCGCCGGCGAAAGGTGAGGACCCCGGGAAGTACACGAAGGGCCTCGGGCTG
This sequence comes from Halobaculum halobium, assembly GCF_030127145.1. Classification (NCBI taxonomy): domain Archaea; kingdom Methanobacteriati; phylum Methanobacteriota; class Halobacteria; order Halobacteriales; family Haloferacaceae; genus Halobaculum; species Halobaculum halobium. The sequence continues at coordinate 99,766 of NZ_CP126158.1, read as the reverse complement.
GAGACCTCCTCGTTCCCGGACGCTTACGAGGACATCGTCACGATGGGCGCGAACGCGGCCAAGCGCCTGATGGACCGCAAGGACCTGGACCCGCAGGACATCGGGCGCATCGACGTGGCCACCGAGTCGGCGTTCGACAACTCCAAGCCCGTCTCCACGTACATCGCCGGCTGCCTGGAGCAGGTGTACGAGGGCGACTTCCACCACGCGAACAAGGGCGAGCGCAAGTTCGCCTGCGTCGCGGGCACCCAGTCGATCGACGACGCGTACAACTGGATCAAGGCGGGGCGCAACCGCGGTCGCGCGGCGCTGGTCATCGCCACCGACACGGCGCTGTACGCCCGCGGCGACCCCGGCGAGGCGACCCAGGGCGCCGGCGCGGTCGCGATGCTCATCGACGAGAATCCGTCGGTCGTCGAACTCTCGACCGAGCAGGGGTACGGGAGCGCCGACGAGACGGACTTCCTGAAGCCGAACCAGCAGTTCCCCTCCGTCGACGGCAAGCGCTCGATGCAGGTGTACCTCGCTCGCATGCGCGAGGCGCTGACCGACTTCGAGTCGGTGGCGTGGGACGCCCACCCCGACGACTTCGCGTACGTCCCGTTCCACACGCCCTTCCCGGGCATGGTCCGCAAGGCGGGGCTGCTCGGCTACCGGCACATGATCCGCGACACCGAGATCGAAGACGCCCTCGAGGGTCGCATCGGTCGCCAGCCCCGCGAGGAGGACTTCGACGACTGGGACAGCTATGAGGAAGCCATCCGGGCGTACATGGACGACCTGAAGGAGACCGAGGAGTACCAGTCGTGGTACGCCGAGACGATCGACCCCACGCTGAACATCTCGCGACGCGTCGGGAACTGGTACACCGGCTCGGTCCACATCGCTCGCACCTCGGCGCTGCGTCACGCAGCCGAGAACGACATCGATCTCGAAGGCCAGAAGCTCCTCGTCGCGTCGTACGGTTCCGGCGCGCAAGCGGAGATCCACGCGGAGACCGTCGCCGACGGCTGGCGCGAGGAGATCGACGCGGCCAATCTCGAGGACCAACTCCAGCGGCGCTACGACCTCTCGTACGACGAGTACGAACAAGTGCACGACCGCCACAACCACGACATGGACGTGGAACTGGAGGAATTCACTCAGCCAGAGGGGAGTTCGTGTTCACCGGCTGGGGCCGGATGAGCGAGCGGAAGTACGACTACGTCGAGTGAGCCCAGTCGCCGTCGGCTGACGGGACGTGCTCCGCCCGCGTGATCGGCTCCGCCCTCGCCGCCGCCGGTGCGCGGATCGCGCACTCGTGTACAACGGCTTTACTGCCGGCGGCCGATGAAACCGTATGAGCGACACCTCCCCCGCCGGCGGGTCCGCCGACGCGACACACAGACCCCGGAACGTCGACGCCCACGAGTTCCCCGGGGCACTTCGCGACGCCGTCGCCGAGTCGGATCTCGTCCTCGTCGACTTCTACACGAACGGCTGTTCGATCTGCCAGAGCATCGAACCGGTGCTTGGCGGCGTCGCGCGCAACGCCGCGGTGCCGATCCTGCTGGTGAACCCGCGCGACGACCCGCAGCTCGTGAGCGACCACACGATCCGGTCGGTGCCGACGCTGGCGCTGTTCGAAGCCGATGACGACGGTGATCCGGTGGAAGTCGGTCGGCTCGCGGACGGGTTCGTCGGCGCCGACCGCCTCGCCGAGTTCGTCGAGTCACACCGGTAGTCGTTCCGACGTGGCTGGCGCCTCGCCCTGCTTACAGCGACCGAAGTTCCTCCAGCGCCGGCTCCAGATCCGCCGTCGACACCGCGAGCGAGAACCCGTCGACCTGCGCGAGCGCGGCGGCGTGGTCCCACAGTGCCTCCTCGTCAAGGCCGTGGAGGATCACCGCGTTCGGCGTCGGCGTCACCACCCTGAGCGCGACCAGCGGTGACTCTCCGCGGGTGACGCCGGTGAACACGAGCGCGCGGTCGGTCGACTGGCCGTACAGGCGGTAGAACTCCTCGGAGGACAGCGACGTGATCGCCTCGATGGAGTTGATCACGGTGTGACCGTTGACCGTGTCGCGCTCGCCGGATGCGACCTCGGTGGCGTCGAGCGCCTCGTACACGCGTTCGGTCGGGATCGCGGCGGGATACTCGCGGATGTCGCGGACGATGTCTGACTCGAAGCCCGCCGAGACGACGCGGGCGAACTGCCGGATGCGCGATCCGCCGCGCGACTCGTCGATGTCGAGCAGTCCCCGGACGACCCGAGAGACGAGGCCGATCCCGGGGGACTCCCGGCGCCCGCTCTCGTAGTCGGAGACGACCGACGAGGACACGTCCATCCGATCGGCCAGTTCCGTCTGGGAGACGTCGAAGTCCGTGCGCCACTTTCGCAGCGTCGCACCCGGGTCCCGGGAGAGTGTGATCTCCCCGCGATTCGGCGGGCGAGGCGCGAGCGCGCCTCCCCGTGGTCCTCGCCCACAGTCATATCCGGCAGGTCGGTTCACCCGAGTGTAAGGGTGTCGGAGCGGCCGGCCCGCTCGACGGGAGCGACGCGGTGCCCACCGGTTCGCGACCGGCCCTTGGCCCGCCGACCGCCGAAACGGCCATGCCACCGCGAGCCATGGCTCACCCCGTGCCCTCGACGCTCGTTCACCTGGCGCTGGCCGGATTGCTCGCTGCGGCGCTGCTGCGCGGGTCGACGTTCGGTCGGCGCGCGGTCGGAGTCGTCCTCCTGGCGACGGTCCTCCCGGATCTGGACTCGTTCGTCTCGCCGTTCCTCGCGGGCGCACACCGCTCGCTCGGGCACAACGCCTTGATCCCGGTCGTACTCCTCGGCGCACTCGCGTACGACACCCGCGTCCGCGACCGATCGTGGCTCCGCACCAGAGTCGGCGCCGCCGGGCCGGAGGTGGCGTGGGTCGCGCTTGCGGGCTTTGCCGTGGCCGGGGTCGGCCTCGACTACGTCGCCAACGGCGTCAACCTGTTCTGGCCGGTCCACGACCAGTTCTACGCGCTCAACGGCCGCGCCGGGCTGTCGAACCAGCGCGGCTTCTTCCAGACGTTCGTCGAACTCGCTCCCGAGGAGGTGCGCACGACCGAGAACCTCCACTACTCGACGGGCGTCGATCCCTCGCCGGGGGAGGAACCGGAGAACGTCGAGCGCGTGTTTCCGCTGGTGTGGGCGGGGTGGCAGCTCCTGCTCGTGGCGACGAGCGCCGCCGTGCTCGCGGTCCGGTTCGCGCGCCGCGAGTGAGGGCGGGTCCTCCGTGGATCGCCGCCACCGGCGCCTTGATTCGATCGGCCGCGGACTCCCGGGTATGGACGAGACTGCCGATCACGGGGCGACTGTCCGGCCGTACGACGCCGGCGACGCCGACGCGCTGTGGGCGCTGAAGCGCGGCTTCGAGACGGGGTTGGGCGCCGGCACCGGCGGCGACGAGAAGGCGGCGACCTACGAGGCGAAGCTGACCGACGAGTATCGCCGCCGCTGGCTCGACTGGGTCGAGCGCTGCGTCGACGAACAGGCGGCGACGGTGACCGTCGCCGACGCGGGCGACCCGAGCGGGGAGCTCGTCGGCTACGTGTTCGTCCTCCCGGAGTCGCTCTCGTTCGTCTGGGACGCCGCGGTGCTCAACGAGGTGTACCTCCGCCCCGAGTTCCGCGGAACCGGCGTCGCCGACGATCTAATGGACGCGGCGCTGGCGACCGCCGGCGAGCAGGACCTCCCGCTGGACAGGATGGTGCTCGACGTGGACCGAGCGAACGACCGGGCTCGGGCGTTCTACGAGCGGTACGGCTTCGAGCACTGGGGCGAGCTGATCGCTCGCGACCTCTGAACCGGGCCGGCGCTGAATCGGCGAGTCCGAGACCCGCTCACGCCGAGCGCACGGCCGACGCGAGGGCCCCGCCGACGCTGCCGAAGACGGCGGGATAGACGAGGCCGGCAAGCAACGCTCCCGTGACGTAGTCCGGGTGGACGCTCCCCGCGTCGCCGACCCCGTACGCGAACAGGACGGTACCGACGACCGCGAGCGCGAAGTACGCGGGGACGACGCCGAGGGCGGCCAGCGCGCCGTCGGTCGGGTCAGAACTGTCGTTGATCGCGGCGACGGCGGCGCCGGCCAGCAGCAGCGCGACCGGCGGCACCGCGTACAGATACGCCAGGTTCGCATCGGCGCTCGCCAGCAGGTCCGACGAACGCGTCCCGCCGCCGAACGTCGGCGACACGACGCTCACGAAGTGCGCGTTGTAGAAGTACCAGCCGACGCCCTGCCACGCGGCGACCGGGTCGCCGCCGAACAGGCTCGCGAGGAAGTTCAGCCCCGAGAGCCGGTCGCGCATCGCGCCCGCCTGGGTCACGTACGTCACGAGGTACCCGAGGAGGTACGCGCCCAGCCCCGCGACCGCGCCGGCGCCGAACGAGACCCGATCACCGACGCCCGCTGCGTTCGATCTGTCAGTTCCCATCGCTCCCGAAGACGTCTGTGCATCCCCCATGCACCAGCCGACGACTCGCCGAAATAAACCCGTTGTGGCCGCGCCGACGGATCCGCAACGCTCTTTCGACGTCCCGACCGACCGAGAAACATGCTTCTGCGGGACGCGACGTTGGTCGACGTTGCCGGCATTCGTGGCGGGGACCTTCGGGTGGCCGACGGGCGCATCGAGGGCGTCGGCGACCTGGAGCCCGGCGGCGACGAAGCCGTCGTCGACCTCCGAGGGCGGACCGTCCTCCCGGGACTGGTCGACGCGCACGTCCACTTTTCGCTGTCTGGCGAGCGAACCGTCGGGGACGTGGTCGGCATGAGCGACGCGGAACTCGCCCTGGTGGAGGCGCGAAACGCCCGCAAGACGCTCGAAGCCGGCGTCACCGGCGCCCGTGTGATGGGCGCGCGCGACGTGGACGTGCACGTTCGCGACCGCATCGCGACCGGCGACATCCCGGGACCGCAGACGGTGGCGAACTGCCGGTCGATCACGGCCACCGGCGGCCACGGCCACCACCTCGGCCGCGAAATCACCGGCGACGACGACGCCCGACGGGCCGTCCGCGAGCAGGCGGCCCGCGGCGCGGACTTCATCAAGTTCATGGTGACCGGCGGGGTCACGACGCCCGGCAGCGACCCCGGCGCCGTCGCGCTCACCGACGCCGAAGTCGAGGCGATCGTCGACGAAGCGCACCGGCGCGGACTCCACACGGCGACGCACGCCCACGGCACCGATGGCGTGAAGGCGGCCGTCGCCGCCGGCGTCGACACCGTCGAACACGGAACGCTCCTCGACGACGAGGCGATCGACATGCTCGTCAGCGAGGACGTGACGCTCGTGCCGACGCTGTCGGCGCCCCACCACATCGTCCGCAACGTCGACGCCGTGACCGAGGAGGACCGCACGCAGACCGAGGCGGTGTACGAGCGCCACCTCGACTCGTTCCGCCGCGCTGTCGACGCGGGCGTCCGGGTCGCCGGCGGCACCGACGCGGGAACGCCGTTCAACATGCACGGCGCCAACGCGGCGGAAGTGCGTTTCATGAGCGAGCACGGACTGGAGCCGTTCGACGCGATCGTCGCGATGACCGCGACCGCCGCCGAGGCCGTCGGGCTCGACGGACAGGGGACTCTCGACCCGGGCACGCACGCGGACCTGCTGGTGCTCGAGTCGGACCCGACCGAGGACGTCACGGCGCTTCACGACCCCGGGGTAGTCCTCAAGGCCGGGGCGGTCGTCGCGGGTGGAGATGTGCGGACGAAACGAGCGCTCGCGGACGCGTCCGACGACCACTAGCAGCGACTCGTCTCCGCGCTCCCGACGCACACCTCGGCGGAGTTTAAGTCGGCGGCGACGGTACGGAGGGATGTAATGTCTGAACTCGTTCTGTACGAACTCGAAGGCTGCCCCTACTGCGCGAAAGTGACGAACAAGCTGGCCGAGTTGGGGCTCGAATACGACTCGATCATGGTGCCCGGGTCGCACGCCGAGCGCACCGAAGTGAAGGAGGTGTCCGGCCAGACCGGCGTGCCGGTCCTCGTCGACGAGGCGCACGGCGTCGAGGGGATGCCCGAGTCAGACGACATCGTCCAGTACCTCGAAGAGACGTACGGCGACGGCGCGGGCGCGTAAGTTCGGCGCCCCGACCGATCGTTCGACCACGTGAGGCGCAGGCTGGACCGAACGGGCGCTGTCTCGACGGCAGGTCCGAAGCCCGCGACAGCCGGCCCATCCGGCCTTTTTCCCAACCGCGAGTGATACGTAGCAGATGTTCCCTCCGATCGATGGCGCCGTGGCGTCCGTTCAGTCGGTCCTCGTCGTGGACGACGATCGACCGATGACGGAGCTGTTGACCGACCGCCTCGACCGCGATCTCGACGGCGCCGAGGTGTCCGGGACGACCGAACCGGCGGACGTCCTCGACGCCGTCGAACGGGGAGCGCGAACTGCATCGTCTCCGATTACGACATGCCGTCGATCGACGGCCTCTCGCTCCTCCGGCGGATCAGGAGATCGACCGGCGCGTTCCGTTCGTCCTGTTCACCGGACGCGGCAGCGAAGAGATCGCGAGCGAAGCCGTCTCCGCCGGCGTCACTGACTACATCCAGAAAGGCGGCACCGAGTCGTTCGCGGTCCTCGCGAACAGCGTGCAACAGGCGCTGTCTCGTCGTCGCGCCGAGCGCGAGCGCGAGGCGGCGCGACGCTCGCTCGCCGCCAAGGAGGCGACCCTCGAATCGCTGTTCGAGTCGACGCCGTCGCCGACCGTCGTCGTGGACTCCGCAGCCCCGAGGACGCCGGTGAGTCAGGTCAACCCGGCGTTCACGCGGCTGTTCGACGTCGACCCGGACCGGGCGATCGGCGCCCCCGTCGACGACGTCGCTCCCGTCGTCGGCGGCGAGGGGATCGACGACCTCACCACCAGCGCGGACCGGCGTCGCGAGGAACTCACGGTTCGGACCGCCGCCGGCGAGCGGGAGTTCCTCGTCACTGTCGTTGCCACTGTCGGCGGCGGCAAGGAACGCTACGTGCTGTTCACCGACATTCACGAACAAAAGCGCGTTCAGCAGTCCCTCGAGGGACTCCACAGCGCGACGCGGGCGATCATGGTCGCAGACAGCGTCGCGGAGGTCGAAGCGCTCGCGCTCTCGGCGGCCGGAGACGTGCTCGGCTTCCCGCACAACGGGACCCGTCGCTACGATCCGGCGACCGACAGGCTCGTGCCGAGCGAAACGACGGCCGCCGCCGAGGACCACTACGAGCGCCCTCGGACCGCGTACGAGCGCGGCGACCCGGACGCGGCCCACGCGTGGCAGGCGTTCGACGAGGAGGAACCGGTGACGGTCTCCAGCCGGTCGGATCTGCAACGTGAGAACGTCGCGAGCAAAGTGTACCTTCCGGTGGGCGAGTGGGGAGTGATCACCCTCTCGGATCCCGATCGCGACGGGATCGACGAGACCGAGGCGCGCCTCGGGAGCATCCTGGCGACGAACACGGCGGCGAGGATATCGATGCTCAGTTCCGGGGGGTCGTGACGGACGGCTGCTGATTCAGGCTTCGGCCGGCTCGTCGGACCGCTCACGGATGAGCTCGCGGATGCGCTCGGGGTCGTCGGCGCGCGACAGCTCGACCATCGTGACGATGGCGGTTCCGTCGACCGTCTCCTCTTTCGGCTCGTCGTCTCCCTCGGTGAAGTAGACGGCGCGCGTGCCGGTGACGCGTCCGAGCGACCCCATCAACTTGGCGCGCTTCTCGGCGGTCCGCGTGAACGGCGAGTGGCCCGTGAGCAGCGTGAACTCCACGCGCGGCTCGGCCTCGTCCTCGCTGACGGCGGTGAACGGCGCGCGCTGGGTCGGATGGACCGCGAAGCCCGCCCGCGAGAGCACGCCGTACACGTGCTCGTCGTCGGGGTCGACCTCGGGTGGTTCCGGGGTGGGATCGGCCTCGCGGACCTCCTCGGCGCCCTCCATCACCTGCACGGGGTCGGAGAACGGGCGATCGAACAGGTCCTCCAGCTGGACCGCGACCTCGACGGAGGCGTTCATCCCGTCTTCGTACTTCGCGACGGTGCGACGGGAGACGCCCAGCTCGTCGGCGAGTCGCCCGAGGCTCCACCCGCGGTCCCGGCGCTCGTCTGCGACCGTGGTGCCGTCGATGTTGACGTACAGCCCGCCGGGAGCGGCGTAGATGAGCGGCGGGACCTCCTCGACGAGCAGATCGTACAGCGTCTCCGGGTGGATCGCCGGGACGCCGTGGCGGAAGTAGACGACGCCGGGCTTGAGGTCCTCGTCGCGCGTGCGCATCCCCACGAGGACCGGGGTCCCCGAGAGGTACTCGCCGAGGCGGCGCATCTCCGCGCCCGTGGCCCGGTCGAACGCGTCGACGTTGCCGAGCACCTTCACGAGGAGGAGGTCCTCCCGCGCCGCGCGGCCACGTCGAAGCTCTTTGGTCGAACCGCACAGCGTTCGCTGACCAGGAAATCCGCGTCTGCCAGCATGGCAGTGACGTTTCCGACCAGCGCCTTCCGCGACATATCCGTATATACGCGACTCACGGTTTAAATGGATTGTGCCGAGAGAGGCGAGTGGCTATCCGACGCCGTCAGCCGGTCGTCCCGGGCCCGCGGCCGATAGAGCTATCAAGCAGGCGACGCCCTCGGCGGCGAACGAGACGCGAAAGGCACAACTCCGGCGACAGTCTCCGACCAGCCGTGACGGTCCTCGGCATCGACGACACCGACTCGCGAACCGCGGGGATGTGCAGCACGTACCTCGCCGCGCTCGTCGCCGAGGGCATCGAAGACGCCGGCGACGCCGTACAGCGACGACTCCTGATCCGACTCAACCCCGCCGTCGAGCACAAGACGCGGGGGAACGCCGCGCTCGCGCTCCACACCGACGCGAGCCCCGAAGCCGCGCTGTCGATCGCGAGCGATCTGATCGAGGAGTACGCCGTCGACGACGATCCGCGCACGTCTCCCGGCGTGGTCGTCGCCGACTGCGAGCCGGGAACCGTACCGGGTCGGGTCGCCGCGTTCGCCCGCGACGCAGTCAGGGAGTTCCACGACCTCGGCGACGCGCTCGCGCTCGCCGACGAAGTCGGCTTCGACCACCGGGGGTGGGGGTACCAGGGCGACGCTGGGGGCGACACGGCTATCGGTGACGACGGTGAGGCCGGGCAGGACCAAAGCGCTGACAGCGCGACCGGCCGCGGCCGGATCGGCGCGCTCGCGGCCGTCGGGGCGTGGCGGGCGTTCGACGACTGGACCTACGAACGCATCTCCTACCGGGAGTTCAACCGGTGCGGCACGCCGCGAATCGTCGATGAGGCGAGCGTGTTCGCGGCGGCCGAGGCCGGCTACCCGGCGGTCTGGGACACCGTCGACCGGGTCGAGCGCGAGGCTGTGTGCGTCCCGAACGCGCCGGGGCCCATCCTCCACGGGATCCGCGGCGACGACCCCGAGGAGGTGGCCCGCGTCGCCACCGATATCGACTCCGAGCCGGTGGAGCGGACCGCGACCTTCCTCACGAACCAGGGGACGGACGCGCACCACCGCGAGAGTCCGCCCGGCGGGCTCCGCGCGCTACGCGACGGGCGCGCCTACCGCGTCGACGCCGCGGTCGCGACGCCGCCGGAGACCCGCCGGGGCGGCCACGTGTTCTTCGGTGTGACGGCCCCCGACGGCGACCCCACCGGCGACGCCAGCGCCAGCGACATCGCCCTGGAGTGCGTCGCTTTCGAGCCCACCAAGCGCTTCCGCGAGCGCGTCCGCGACCTCCGGGTCGGCGATCGACTCACCCTCTGTGGCGAGGTGGGTAACGGGACGCTGAAGCTGGAGAAGTTCGCCGTCCGCGACCTCGTCGAGACGCGGCGGGCGGTGCCGTCGTGTCCCGACTGCGGACGATCGATGAAATCGGCCGGCGCCGGTCAGGGCTACCGCTGTCGCGACTGCGGCACGAGCGAACCGGGGACGGTCCCGGAACCGGTCCGTCGCGACCTCGAACGAGGGTGGTACGAGGTGCCGCCGTGCGCGCGCCGGCACATCAGCAAGCCCCTCGTGCGGGGCGGCTTCGACGCGCCGACGCACCCCGAGCGGTGAGCCGGCGGGGGTCACCGCTCCAGCACCGCGGCCAACAGGTCGCGGTCCCACGGGCTGATCCCGCCGTCGTCGCGGAACGAGTCGAGCGTGTCGAACCGCGCGGCGGTCGTCTCGTCGCGGGCGGTCGGCTCTCCGTCGACCGCGCGACGGTCGACCACGAACCGGATCCCGACGACCGACCGGCTCGGGGAGTCACCCGTCCGGGGCTGGTCCCTCGTGTGGTCCACGGTGAACAGCGTCAGGTCCGCCGGATCGACGTCGACGCCCGTCTCCTCGCGGAGTTCGCGCGCGGCGCCGTCGGCGGGGTGCTCGTCGTGTTCGAGGTTGCCGCCGGGGACGCCCCACAGTCCCCGGTGGGGGTCAACGTCGCGCCTCCCGAGCAGCACCTCGTCGCCGTGGCGGACGACCACGCCCGCGACCGGCTTGCTGTTGCGCCAGACGACGCGGTCGCAGTCGGGACACCGCCTGCGTTCGCGGCCCTCCAGATCGACTCGGTCGAGTTCTGTGCCGCACAGCGGACAGTAGTCGCCGGGAACCGTGATCACCGATCGCCACCCCCGTCGCCTCGCGTCTCGCTTGACGGAATCACGTCTTCAGCCCGCTCCCGGTCAGCGGGACGACTACGTCCTCGTCGCCGGTGAGGACGCCCCGCTCGCGGTACGCTCGGAGCGCCGCGGGGGCGACCGCGCAGGTCGGTTCGACGTAGAAGCCGCGGGCGTGGAGGTCGGCGAGTTCGGCCTCGACGGCGTCGCGCCCGATCGCGATAGCGTCGCCGTCGGTGTCGCCGATCGCGTCGAGGATCTGGTCGCGACGCACTGGCTTCGGAATCTGGATGCCGTCGGCAGCGTCGTTGTCGCCGGCGGCCGCGCGGGCGCCGTGGAGCGCCTCAACGAACGGCGCGGAGCCGGCCGCCTGCGCGCCCAGCAGCCGGGGCAGATCGTCGATCCAGCCCGCCTCTCGCAGCGCGCGAAAGCCGCGGTAGGCGCCGAGGAAGAGCGTCCCGTGGCCCAGCGGGAGCACTACGGCGTCTGGGGCGGTCCAGTCGCGCTGGAGCGCCGTCTCGTAGGCGACCGTCGCGGTTCCCGCGAAGAACGCGGGGTTCCACGCGTGGCTGGCGTACCAGCCGGCGCCCGCCTCGACGGCGCCGACGCACGCGTCCGTCGTGGCCTGCCGCGGTCCCTCGGTCTTCACGGGCGTCGCGCCGGCGCGCCGGATCGCCCGCAGTTTGGTGTCCTTGACCGACGCCGGGACGTAGATCTCGGCGTCGATGCCCGCGCGGGCGGCGTACGTCGCGATCGCGGCGCCGGCGTTGCCTGAGGAGTCTTCGACGAGCGTGTCGACGCCGAGCGCAGCAGCCCGGGAGACGGTCGTCGTCGCGCCGCGGTCCTTGAACGACCCGGTGGGAAACACGTACTCCAACTTGAACTGCGCGTCCCACTCGTCGGCGTCGACGAGCGGCGTCGTCCCCTCGCCGAGCGTGACGAGCGGGGACTCGGGGAGGAACTCACCGAACGACCACAGCCCCGCTCGTGAGTCGAAGGCGGCCGGATCGGGGGCGGGGCCGTCGGGGAGCGGCGGCGATTCGTAGTCGAGCGGGTGCCCGCACTCGCAGCGCCAGCGGTCGGCGTAGGTGGCGCCACAGTCCGCACACCGGAGCGACGGAACGGTCATCGACCGATCGACCGTGGCCGAGCGACCAGTAGGTGACGGTTCGACCCAACGACGGTCGCGACCCGGGCGCTACCGGTCGTCGTCGGTCGACGCGCTCGTTCGAAGGCGGTCGAGTCCGAGGGTCGTGACGAAGAACACGCTCCCGACGTACAGGAGCGTCTGCGGATTCGTGATAAGGGAGTTGCTATACCCGATTACCGTCCCCAAATACCCGAGCAGGGATGCGGTCCAGCCGAACCCCGTGATTCCGGCGACCTGATCCATCGCGTCCCCCGTTAGTAGTCCACGCTGCTTCAGTGACATGAGTTGGTCACGCCCATCATAGGACGTGCTTACCGAGGGACGGTCATGAAGCTGATTTCAGGCTGCCGCGGTATGGTTATCATTCGATGTCTGCTGGGAGTCGAAACATTCCTCGATACCTGCATCGTTGTTCACCAGCGGCTCCGAGCCACGGCGCCTGGGCGACCCGTCAGCGATACCGTCGGCGCCGCGCCAGTAGGAAGCGAGGGCGGGCGGCTCGCTGTGAAGCCAGAACGGACTGAAATCAGACTGCGAACTGTAACCCACTGCCGCGCGAGACTCGATTCACCGATCCCCGACTGAGATGGCTCAGTCGGGGTCAGAACTCGTCGATATCCGTCCCGACCGAGCAGACGTACTCGCCGGTCGCCACCTGCGGGAGGCGCCGGGAGCGCCAGAACACCCCGTCGTTGTCGGCGGTCACGCGTCCTTTGAGCGAGCCGAACGCGTCGGTCACCTCGAACAGCGCCTCGCCGCGGTTGACGCGCTCGCCGAGAGACTTTTCGAAGGTGACGAGTCCGCCCGCGGGCGAGCCGTACTGGTCGAAGCCGGAGGCTCGGGTCTGGACCTCGCGCTCCACGTCGCCGTCGAGAAATCCGTAGTAGCGCAGAACGCGGAACATTCCCTCCAGCCCGACCTGGATGGACTCCTCGTCCCACCCGACCGCACCGCCGAGTTCGGGGTCGATCGTCGGGATGCCCTTGTCAGGGGCTGCCCGCGCGAGCTGACCGTCGGGGCCCTTCTGGTCGAGGACGTAGCCGGTGCCGAACACCTTCGCGAGTTCGAGACACTCCCGGTGGAGTCGGTGGCGGGGGCCACAGCGCACGCGCGTCTCGTTGATCATCCGAGAGGTACGCCCCTGGTGGAGGTCGACGATGAGGTCGGCGCGCTTTGCCGCCTCGAACGTCGCGGCAGCGATGCGTTCGGAGGAGGTGCCGTTGGCGTCGCCGGGGTACGCCCGGTTCATCTTCGTGTCGTCAATCGGATTCCGGTGCTCGGCGACCTGGAATGCGTGGTAGTTCACGATCCCGACGAAGAGGATCTGCCCCGCGATCTCGTCGGGATCGAGCTGCGGGACGAGTCGGTTGATCACGCCGAGTCCGTTCAACTCATCCCCGTCGCTGACTGCTTGCACGTACAGCGTCTTTCCGTCGTCCGCACCGTTCAGCACCGCGACCGGGAGGCCGACGGGCGACCCGTCTCGGGTCTCACCCACTTCGAGCCGGCCGGTGTCGAACTCGCCGGGGGGCACACTCGCGCTCCCGAGCGTCGTCATCATTACGACGTTCTTTCGAGTATCCCCTCTTTAGGGGTTCGGTCCGAACACCGCGTCTCCGTGGTCGGATCGCCGCAGATCGTGAACGCCGGGTATCACGGACGGCGACGGAATCGCGGACGCCGACTGAATCGCGGAACGAGAACGCCGGCCTCGATGTCACCGGATTCAAGCCCGACCGGTCGGACCCGCGAGTATGGTCGACATCGACGAGCGCGAGGAGCGGTTGGAACGGTTTCTCGCCGCGGAGGGGTACGAGGCGGTCTGGTTCGCGCAACCGAACGCGTTCGCGTGGCTCACCGGCGGCGACAACTGGGTCGACGCGAGCGCCGACGTCGGCGACGCCGCCGCCGGCTACCTCGGCGACGGCGAGTGGACGGTCGTCACGAACAACATCGAGGCCGAGCGGATCGCTGCCGAAGAGCTCCCCGCGGAACTGTCGATGTCTGTCGCCGCCGACGACTGGCACGAGGCGTCTCTGGGCGAGTCGGTCGCCGCCCGTTCGCCGACGCCGGCGGCCGCGGACTTCGACGTGCCCGGGCTCGACTCGCTCGACCCGACCCGGCTCCGGGTGCGCCTCGCAGACGACGATCTCGCTGCCTACCGCACCCTCGGCAAGGAGGTAGCGCTCGCCGTCGAGACGGTGTGCCGTGAACTCCAGCCCGGCGACACCGAACACGAGGTCGCCGCGGGCCTCCGAATTTCGCTGGCCGGCCGGAACATCGACGCACCGGTCGTCCTCGTCGGTGGGAGCGACCGTGCGCCCGAGTACCGTCATCCGACGCCGACGGACGCCGCGCTCGGGGACTACGCACTCGTCATCGTCACCGCGCGGCGGGGCGGCCTCCACGCCTCCTGCACCCGGACCGTCGCGTTCGACCCGCCCGAGTGGCTCGACGAGCGCCACCGCGCGGCCCAGCGCGTCGAGACCCGGGCGCTGGCGGCGACGCGGGAAGCCGCCGGCCGCGACGGCGGCACCGCCGGAGACGTGTTCGCGGCGATCCGCGACGCCTACGCCGAGTCCGGCCACGAGGGCGAGTGGCGAAAACACCACCAAGGCGGCGCGACGGGGTACGCCGGCCGCGAGTGGTTCGCGACGCCGAACAGCGACGCACCGATCGCGAGCGAGGCCGCATACGCGTGGAACCCGACCGTCTGTGGCGCGAAAAGCGAGGATACCGCCTACGTCACTGCCGACGCCGTCGAGGTGCTCACCGACTCTGGACGATGGCCGACCGACACCGTCGAGGCGGGCGGACTCACAGTGGAGCGACCCGCGATCAGAGAGCAGTAGCGGCGATCGCGCCGCGATGTCTCCGTCGACGACATCGAGTCGTCGACTGAAGAACAACTTTCTTTGTGTGCCACTTTGACAACCGGACATGAGTTGGCACGGCGTCGACGCGGTCGACGACGCGATCGACGTGACCCGCGAGTTCCTCTTTCCCTTCAGCCTCGGACGATGGATCAGAATGGTGATCGTGAGCCTCTTCACCGGCGGCGGCGGCGCCGGCGGACAGGTCGCGAGCAACGCCGGCAACCTCGGCGCTCGTCTCGCCGGAGCCGGCGGGTTCTCCGGGCCGTCCGGCGGGGCGAGCGCGGTTGCGGCGCTGTTGGTCGCGATACCGGCTCTCTCGTTCGGGGCGGCCTCCCTCGGCGATCCCACTCTCCAACTCGGCGGGGTCCCCCAGGCGGGCGCGGTCGGCCTGGTGGGGATTGTCCTCGCCGTCGTGGTCGTCGCGGTCGCGCTGCTGGCAATATTGCTGTCACCGGTGTTCGAGTTCGTGCTCGTCGACGCCATCGCGCGCGACGACCTCCGACTCCTGCGGGACATCGGTACCCACCTGACGAACGGGCTCCGACTGCTCGGCTTCCGGATCGGACTCGCGGCGGCGTTCATCATTCCGCCCGCCGCGATTATTACGGCGCTCGTCCTGAGCGGAACGAGCGCGGAGTCGCTGGCGGGTCGCCCGCTCGTCATCGCTGCTGTGGCGCTCGTCGCGATCGGCTACGTGATCGTCTACGCGTTTGTCGACCGCTTCACCGTCGAGTTCGTCGTCCCGGCGATGGTCGCCGACGGCGGCGGTGTCATCGACGGCTGGCGCCGCGTGTGGCCGCGGTTGCGGAGCCAGCCCGGACAGACACTCGTCTATATCGTGATGCACCTGCTCGTCGGGATCGGCCTCTCGATCGTCTCGTTCGTGCTGTTTCTCGTCGGCGCGCTCGTCATCGGCCTCCTCGCCGCCGGGATCGGGTTCGCGGTGGGGACGGTCACCAGCGGCGCCGCGACGACGGATCTGGGGATCAGCCTCGGCGTCCTCGCCGGACTCGTCGTCGGGGTTCCACTGCTCGTCATCCTCGTTCTGCTTCCGATCCAGGTGCTCACGCTCACGTACCGGCGGTCGTACGAGCTCGCCGCCCTCGGTCGGTTCGGGGAGAGCCTCGACCTCATCGGACGCTACCGCGACGACGGCGAAAGCGGCGACGTCGCGGCCGAACTCCGCGGGGGAGACGACGGGCCCGACGCCGGCACACAGTCGGTCGACTCCGAGGCGACGGCCGACAGTGACGACGAGGAGTTCGGCGGATTCGTCCCGGCGTCGTCCGAGGTGGCAGCGGAATCGGACGCCGGCGACGACGAGGCCGGCGACGCCGCTAGCGACCCGATCGGCACCGACCGCGACGCTCCGGCGGACGACGACGGAACGTTCCGCGACCGCGACGGCGCCGACTCGAACAATCCCGATTCCGACGAGCGAAGCTAACTCGGGAACGAGTAGCGGATTCGCGTTCTCCGGCGATCGGTGTGTCGGCTCGGTAGGTTTTTCCCCGATCCTGCGGTCGCCACGGTATGGGACTAGACGACGACGCACGGGAGTACCACCGATCCGAACCTCCCGGGAAGATCGAGATCTCGACGACGAAGCCGACGAACACGCAGCGCGACCTCTCGCTCGCGTACTCACCCGGGGTCGCGGCACCGTGCCGCGACATCGACGAAGACCCCGATCGCGCGTTCGAGTACACCGCGAAGGGGAACATGGTGGGCGTCGTGTCCAACGGGTCGGCCGTGCTCGGCCTCGGCGACATCGGCGCGCAGGCCTCAAAGCCCGTCATGGAGGGCAAGGGCGTGCTGTTCAAGCGATTCGCCGACATCGACGTCTTCGACATCGAGCTCGACGAGGACGACCCCGACGAGATCGTTCGATCGGTCGCGGCGATGGAGCCGACGTTCGGCGGGATCAACCTCGAGGACATCAAGGCGCCCGAGTGCTTCGAGATCGAGGAGCGCCTCCGGGAGAAGATGGACATCCCCGTGTTCCACGACGACCAGCACGGGACGGCGATCATCTCCGGGGCCGGCCTGATCAACGCCGCCGAGATCGTCGACAAGGATCTCGCAGACCTCGATATCGTCTTCTCGGGCGCCGGCGCGTCCGCTATCGCGAGCGCGAAGTTCTACGTCTCGCTGGGCGCGGACCCCACCAACATCACGATGTGCGACTCCTCGGGGATCATCACCGAGGAGCGCGCGGCGGCGGGCGACGTGAACGACTACAAGGCGCAGTTCGCCAGCGAGGGAGACGGGGGCGACCTTGCTGACGCGATCGAGGGCGCCGACGTGTTCGTCGGCCTCTCGGTCGGCGGGATCGTCAGCCAGGAGATGGTGCGGTCGATGGCCGACGACCCGGTCATCTTCGCGATGGCGAACCCGGACCCCGAGATCACCTACGACGACGCCAAGAAAGCGCGCGACGACACCGTCATCATGGGGACGGGGCGGTCGGATTACCCCAACCAGGTCAACAACGTCCTCGGGTTCCCGTTCCTCTTCCGCGGCGCGCTCGACGTGCGCGCGACCGACATCAACGAGGAGATGAAGCGCGCGGCCGCCGAGGCGCTCGCGGAGTTGGCTCGCCAAGACGTCCCGGACGCGGTCGTGAAGGCATACGGCGACCAGCCGCTGCAGTTCGGGCCCGAATACGTGATCCCGAAGCCACTGGACCCGCGTGTCCTCTTCGAGGTCGCCCCGTCAGTTGCCGAGGCGGCGATGGAGTCCGGCGTCGCCCGCACGGACGTCGACATCGACGAGTACGCCGAGCAGCTGGAGGCCCGCCTGGGGAAGAGCCGCGAGATGATGCGCGTCGTCCTCAACAAGGCCCGCTCGGCGCCGAAACGCGTCGCGCTCGCCGAGGGGACCGACGAAAAGATGATCCGCGCGGCCTACCAGATGGCCGAACAGGGGATCGCCGACCCCGTCCTGTTGGGCGACCGTGACACCATCGAGTCCACCACGGCGCATCTCGGCCTGGACTTCGACCCGCCGGTGGTCGACCCCGACGAGGATGGAAAGGCCGACGAATACGCCGACCGGCTCCACGAACTCCGCAAGCGCAAGGGGGTCACCCGATCGGAGGCGGCCGAACTGATCCGCCGGGACACGAACTTCTTCGGCAGCGTGATGGTCGAGCGCGACGACGCCGACGCGCTCCTCACGGGGCTGACGCACCACTACCCGAGCGCGCTTCGACCGCCGCTCCAAGTCATCGGCACCGCCGAAGACGCCGAGTACGTCGCGGGCGTATACATGCTCACGTTCAAGAACCGCGTCGTGTTCTGCGCCGACACCACGGTGAACCAGGCGCCCGACGCCGAGGTGCTCGCGGAGGTGACGAAACACACCGCGAAGCTCGCTCGCCGGTTCAACGTCGAGCCGCGCGCGGCGATGCTGTCGTACTCCAACTTCGGGTCGGTTGATAACCCCGGGACGCGGAAACCCCGCGAGGCGGTCGACCTGCTCCACGACGACCCCGAGGTCGATTTCCCGGTCGACGGGGAGATGCAGGCCGACACCGCCGTCGTCGAGGACATTCTCGAGGACACGTACGACTTCTCGACGCTCGACGGTCCCGCGAACGTGCTCGTGTTCCCGAACCTCGAAGCCGGGAACATCGGCTACAAGCTGCTCCAGCGCCTCGGCGGCGCGGAGGCGATCGGCCCGATGCTCGTCGGGATGGACCAGCCCGTCCACGTAATGCAGCGGGGAGACGAGGTCAAGGACATCGTCAACCTCGCGGGGGTCGCTGTCGTTGACGCGCAAGACGAGGACGAGTAATCGGATCGCCCGGTGACATCGCCCCGCGGAAGGTCCGATTCGACGGGGGGCCCGGATTTCGGAGCGACGAGGACGCGGTAAGCGAGGCCGCCAGCGGCGTCATCTCAGGCGTCTGTTGGTGTGCGACACCGTACCCCAGCATATAAGAGGTCGTCTCACATCGTTCCGGGCATGTCTGATCAAGACACGAGCAGGCGACGGTTCCTCCAAGCGGCGGGTTCGGCGACGGCGGCGGTTGCGCTCGCCGGTTGTTCCGGCAACGGCGGCGAGTCGACGCCGACCGACGACTCGACGGACATGGGCGGCGGCGACGAGACAGAGACGACGAGCCAGCCCGAGGAGACGACCGAGCGCCCCGAGCCGGACACTCGCGACGGGTACCTCCAGCGGGCGAACCGCCACTGCCACGAGCAGGCGCCGTGGGTGTTCCTCAACCGCCAGTACTCCGTGTACGGGCAGTCCTCCGACATCGAGTGGCAGCCACGTACCGACGAGCGGGTCGCTGCCTACGCGATCGAGCCGGCGACGGACTCCGGCGACGACGTCGTGATGACCCAGTCGCAGATGGACTCCGGGCTCGACCCGCAGGACCACCGCGAGACGCCGACCGACAACATCGTCCTGCAGGCGTACGAGGGGCTCCTCGAACGCGACGCCGAGGGCGCCATCGTCGAGACGCTCGCCACCGACTACCAGCGCCTCGACGAGACCACGGTGCAGTTCACCGTCCGCGACAACGTCTCGTTCCACTCGGGCGACTCGCTGACGCCGGAGGACGTCGCCTTCTCGATCAACCGGATCGTCCAGTCGGACGTCGGCGGTCTCGAGTCGCCGCAGGTCGACCAGCTCATCGGCGTCGAGGGCGCCGAGGTCGCCTCCACCGACGACCGCACGGTGAACGTGAACCTCTCCGGACTCAACCCGATCGTGTTCGCGTCGTTCGCGACCTACTGCGACGTGATGAACAAGTCGTGGGTCGAGAGCAACGACAGCGCGTACATCAACCAGAACATGGAGGGGACGGGGCCGTTCGTCCTCTCGAACTACGAGCAGGGCGTCGAGGTCGCGTTCCAGCGCAACAACGACTACTGGGACGACGAGGCGGCCATCTCGACGTTCACGATCAACTCCGCATCCGAGTCCTCGACGCGCGTGAATCGTCTCCTCAGCGACGAGACCGACATCGCGGTCAACGTTCCGCCCCAGGAAGTCTCCCGGGTCGAGAACAGCGATAACGCGTCGATATCGGCGGTGCCGTCGACGCGAGTCCTGTTCAACGCGATGCGGTACGACGTCGAGCCGTTCGACTCGCCGGAGTTCCGTCGGGCGATCAACTACGCCATCGATCTCGACTCCATCGTCGAGAACGTGCTGCAGACGTTCGGTTCGGCGACCGGCCAGCCGACGCTCGAGGGCTTCTTCGGCCACAACGGCGATCTCGATCCATATCCGCGCGACCTCGACCAGGCCGAACAGCTCGTCGAGGAGTCCGGCTACGCGGGCGCCGAGATCGAACTCGTCACGCCGATCGGTCGGTACCTGCGTGACGTCGAGATCGCACAGGCGGTCGCCTCGCAGGTCGACGAGCTGCCGAACGTTTCCGCGACCGCGCGCCAGGTCGAGTTCTCGACGCTCGTCAGCCAAGTCACCACGGGCAACATCGAGGACAAGCCCCCCTGGTACCTGCTCGGCTGGGGGAACGCGACGTTCGACGCGATCCAGACGATCCAGCCGCTCCTCGCGAGCGACGGGGCGTTGACCTCGTACGCGAACGACGAACTGGACCGTCTGCTCGACGAAGCCCAGAGCCTCCCGAGCGAGAGCAACCAGGCCGTCATGGGCTACGGTCGATTTCTTCTGAAACGCGGCGTGCAGGGCGTCGGTGTAGTCTGGGGAGTCGTGACTGTCGTGTTTATCCTGCGGTTCATCACCCCGGGATCGCCGATCGACACGGTGGCGCCGCTCGATGCCAGCCAGGAGACGCGACAGCGAATCGCCGAGGAGTTGGGGCTGAACCAGCCGCTGTACATCCAGTATCTAGACTACCTCTGGGAGCTCCTGCAGGGCAACATGGGCTACTCGTACATCTCGAGCATCCCGGCTTCGGTCCAGGTGTTCCAGAAGCTCCCGGCGACGCTGGAGCTCGCGGTCGCAGCGAGCGTCGTCGCGGTCGTCCTCTCGATCCCGCTGGGTGTCATCTCGGCGACGCGGCGTCACGAACCGGCCGACTACGCCGCCACGTCGTTTTCGCTCCTGGGAATCTCGACGCCGAACTTCTGGCTCGGTATCATGCTCGTGCTGGTGTTCGCAGTGGAGCTCGACGTGTTCCCGACCAGCGGTCGCGCGTACGGCTTCATGGACTCGCTGGCGGCGATCACGGGCCCGGAGCCGTTTTTCGCCGTCGTGACCGCATGGATCGCCTCGCTGGTGTTGCCGGCGATCACGCTGGGAACGTACTTCACGGCGCTCATCACGCGGCTCGTGCGGTCGGGCATGCTCGACGAGCTGTCCGCGGGGTACGTTCGCGCGACGCGCGCAAAAGGGCTCCCGGAGACGCTCGTCCGCTACAAACACGTCCTCCGAAACACGCTTGTTCCGGTGGTGACCGTCCTCGGGCTCCAGCTCGGGACGCTCATCGGTGGGGCGGTGATCACGGAGGCCGTCTTCGCGTGGCCGGGGCTCGGCACGGAGATCATCCGCGCGATCAACGCGCGGGACTGGCCGATACTGCAGGGCAGCCTCATCGTCATCGGGACGGGGTTCGTCCTGTTGAACATCGTCGTCGACGCACTGTACGCGTACCTCGACCCGCGGGTGATGGCTGAATGAAGATCGGACCGATCTCGATCTCGCCGCGTACCATCCGCAACCTCCGCAAGGAGTTCCGGTCCTCCGGGCTCGCGCGGATCGGCGTGGTATTGGTGGTCGTGATCGTGCTCGCGGCTGCGCTCGCGCCGATGATCGCCCCGCACAACCCCCGCACGCAGAACCTCGATCGGTCGCAGCTTCCCCCGCTGGGGTTCACTGACACCGAGCAGCAGACCCGTACGGAGATGGTCAACGGGAGCGTCCAGACGGTGACCGAGAACGTCACCGTGAACGCGACCGTCCAGCATCCCCTCGGGACGAACTCGCTGGGGCAGGACATCCTCTCGCGGGCGATATACGGCGCCCGAACCTCGCTGCTCGTCGGGCTGTTCGGAACGATATTGGCGGCAGTGTTGGGCGTCACCGTCGGACTGACCGCCGGCTACTACCGCGGCCGGATCGACGACGCGCTGATGCGCACGGCCGACGTGTCGCTGGCGTTCCCGTCGCTCGTGCTCGCGATCGCGTTGATCGGGCTGTTCAGCCGCTTCCAGGCGGACGTGGCGGTCGCGATCACGGACCCACTCGTCACCACGGGTGTGGCTGGGTCGTTCCGGGACGCCGTCGGGCTCCCGACGCCGATGCCCGACACGTTCGTGTTGCCGACGGTCGTCATCCTGGTCGTCGGGTTCGTCAACTGGGTGTGGTTCGCCCGCATCGCGCGCGGCGGAGCGCTCTCGATCCGTGAGGAGGAGTACGTGAAGGCCGCGCAGGCGCTCGGCGCCAGCGACGCGCGAGTCGTGTTCCGGCACGTCCTGCCGAACGCGATTACGCCGATCCTCGTGCTCGCGACCATCCAGGTCGCCGCGATCATCCTGCTTGAATCGGCCCTGTCGTTCCTCGGCTTCTCGGGAACGACGCTCTCGTGGGGATTCGACATTGCGCAAGGACGTGGCTACCTCTCGTCGTCGTGGTGGATCGCAACCGTGCCCGGGATCGCGATCGTGCTCTCGGTCATCGGCATCAATCTCGTTGGGGACTGGCTCCGCGACGCGCTCGATCCGGGTATCGAGGGCGAGGGGGATGTAGATGAGCGAATCCGTTCCCCCGTCGTCGACCGCTGGCGACGCCGCAGACGAGCGTGACGCCACCGAGGGTCACGGTGCCCCGGAAGGCCACGCAGACGACGTGCTCCGGGTCCGCGACCTCTCGACGCGCTTTTTCACCGAGGAGGGGCAGATCAACGCCGTCGAGTCGGTCGACTTCACCGTCCGCGATGGCGAGGTGTTCGGCATCGTCGGAGAGTCCGGCTCCGGGAAGTCCGTGACCGCGCTGTCGCTCATCGACCTCGTGGACTCGCCCGGCCGGGTCACCTCGGGCGAGGTGTGGTACCGCGACGGCGACCTCGCCGACGAGTTCCGCGAGAAACTGCCCGAGGCCGTCGACGGCGAGTTCGTCGACACGCTGCGACTCCCCGAAGGCGTCCGCCGCGCGCTGCGTGGCCCCGCGTTCTCGATGGTGTTCCAGGACCCGATGTCCTCGTTGAATCCGTCGATCACCGTCGGCGAACAGATCGCCGAGGCCGTCGAGGTACAGCGGCGCGCCCGCGCGAACCCGCGAAGCACGCGCTCGCGGACGCAGGGGTACGGCATGGGACGGCTCATCGCCGACACCCTGCTCCCGAACAGGGGGTACACCTCCGAATCGAGCATGAACCGCGCGATCGAACTGCTGGAACAGGTGGGCATTCCCGACCCCGCCGAGCGCGCCCACGAGTACCCCCACCAGTTCTCGGGTGGAATGCTCCAGCGCGCCATGATCGCGCAGGCGCTGGCAGGCGAACCAGACGTGTTGATCGCCGACGAACCGACGACCGCGCTCGACGTGACGATCCAGGCGCAGATCCTCAATCTCCTGCGCGACCTGCAGGAGGAGCAGGACACCTCCGTCGTGATGATCACCCACGATCTTGGTGTCATCGCGCGGATGTGCAACCGCGTCGGCGTGATGTACGCCGGCCAGATCGTCGAGCGGGGGACGCTCGCTGACGTGTTCGAGTCGCCCGTCCACCCGTACACGGAGGGGCTCATCGGGTCGATCCCGGACCTCGACGACCCCGCGCCGCGTCTCCAGCCGATCGAGGGGAACGTCCCCTCGCTGCTGGACGAGGAGATGGGCGGCCGGTGTTTCTTCGCCGACCGGTGTCCGAAGGCGATGTCCGATTGCCTGCAGGACATCCCGGAGTACGATGCCGAACCGGGGACCGACGACCACGCCGTGCGATGCGTGCTCGCCGAGCGCGAGTACAGCGAGGCGGACGCGCTCGCGCCCGACCACTTCGACCGCAACGAGGAGGTGCGCGGCGATGAGTGAGTCGACGCCCGCCGCAGACGACGATCGTGCCGTCGACCGCGCGGCAGGCGGCGGATCGGACGCGACCGAACCGCTGCTTGAGGTCCGTGACCTGCGGAAGTACTACTACGAGAACGACTCGCTGTTCGACAGGCTCCTCGGCCGAGAGCCGACCAGCGTGAAGGCCGTCGACGGCGTCGACTTGGAGGTGTACCCCGGCGAAACGCTGGGGGTCGTCGGAGAGTCCGGCTGCGGGAAATCCACCACGGGCGAGACGCTCCTCCGGCTGCGTGATGCCACAGACGGAACGGTCCGGTTCGACGGCGAGGACGTCATGGCGATGTCCGGCGACGAGCTGACGCGCTTCCGCAAGCGCGCGGGCATCGTCTTCCAAGACCCGTTCTCGAGCCTCGACCCGCGGATGACCGTCGGCGACATCGTCAGCGAGGGGCTGAAGATCCACAACCTCCCCGAGGAGTCTCCCGACGACGACCGCTCCAAGCGGGAGTGGCGTCGCGACCGCGCGAAGGAACTGCTCGAACGCGTCGGCCTCTCGGCTGACCAGATCGACCGCTACCCGCACGAGTTCTCGGGCGGGCAACGCCAACGCGTCGGGATCGCCCGCGCGCTCGCGCTCGATCCTGAGTTCATCGTGCTCGACGAGCCGGTGTCCGCGCTCGACGTGAGCGTCCAGGCGCAGATCCTGAACCTCTTGGAGGACCTGCAAGCGGAGTTCGGCCTCACGTACCTGTTCATCGCACACGACCTCAGCGTCGTCCGACACATCTGCGACCGCGTCGCCGTGATGTACCTCGGCGAGGTGGTCGAAACAGGTCCCACCGACGACATCTTCGAATCGCCGAAACACCCCTACACCGAGGCGCTACTGGAGTCGGTCCCGCGTGCGTCCGTCGAGGAACAGGGCCGGCGTGTCGACGCACTCCCCGGCGACGTTCCGTCGCCACGGGATCCCCGTCCGGCTGTCACTTCCGGACGCGCTGCCCGAAGGTCATCCAACCGGCGACTATCGACATCCCACAAGAGCAGTACCGGGGCGTGATGAATCTCCGCGACAGGCTCGAACGCCAGGGATTCACGGCGGAGTCGGTCTGGGAGACCCTCGAAAGCGAGCACGACGGCGACGACTTCGAACGGGACACCGTCGCGTTCAAGGAGGCGATGCGCGATGAGTTCGACCTCGCGGGCCTCTCGGGCGCGACGATGGACACCGTCGAGGACGCCCTCGAGATCCTCGCGAACGGCCGCGAGGCGGAGGCGGCCGAGCGACTCGAAGCCGGGTTCGCGTCCCCCTGTGAGGAGGACGAGCCGATGTTGACCGGCGGCGAACACGCCGCCGCCTGCCACCTCTTCGCGGACGAGGAGTACGACCGCGACCTCGACCCCGACGACATCGGGAACGCGATGGGCGGAGTCGGCGTGCCGAACGCGTCGGGCGCTGCCGACCGTGACGGCGCTGACGCTGCGGACCCTGACGACGGGCGGTAACCCGTTCGCCCGTCCGACCGCTCGGGCCATCTGCAATTTTGCTCGGTTCGTTCCGTAGCTGATGAACTGTCCGTTATCAACCGCCTTCCGAGTGCAACGAGCAGCCACGCCGCCGTTCGAACCGACGCTGGGTTGCGATCGATCCGAATGTGGGGCCTGTTCGGCGCCTCCGCGAACTCTCGACACTCGCGACGCGGGAGGCCGAGCAAAGATTCACGCACCTCGATAAACGGTCTGCTCCGTTCTGAGCTCTTCGTGAAACGTCGATGCGGACGATGGTCGTCGGTGAACGGTTCGAATCCGCCCGAAGGCTCTTCATACTATATGTGGTCGGGTGTGTATCGGTGCAGTGTGCGATGACTCCCTCCAATCCCCTCCGATCGGTCGACGGACTCTGGGACGCCGTCCCGGCATCGTCGAGCCTGAAAGCAGCCGTTACCGAGTTCACCGGCGCGGGCCGTACGGTCGCGGTCGAACCGGTCCGCGCGGTGGCGTTCTACGCAGCGATCGGTCTCCCGTTCGGCTATTTACCGCTGCTCGCCAACGGTATCACCGCCGAACAGCTCACCGTCTTCGTCGGCCTGCTGTTCGCGAACGCGGCCGCCTTGGTCCTCGGCCACGGCTACGGGTCTCGATAATTTCCTCGCAAACGAGGCTTACGCGTTTCGACCGGTCTCGGTGTTATCCGATCTCCAACCTGTTCGGGAACACAGCCGATCTGCCCCTCCGAATCAATCGGCCAGCCGACCTCGATGAGTCCGCAGAAACGGGTCAGTGGTAGTTCGGATCCTCTTCGAAATCCTGAACCTCGATCGTAACCTTGCCGTTCCCCCAGAGGATGACCAACGCATCGTGGGTCGTGAGTTCGAGTTTGATCGTATCTTCGTCTCCATCTTCCCGAAACATCGAGTCCAGTGCGTCCGGGTTGATACTATCGTATAGTACACACCCCTCCTCGGTGATGTCTCTACCTTTCGCCTTTGACAGCGCCTCTACGACCGCAACGCTAAGATCCTCATTTTCTGCCGGTTTGTACTTGATGCGCTTGCGTTGAGCCACTATTCACAAGTTCAATTGAGAAGATAGTTAAAACAAGCATTTTCTCTAAGTCTATATCGTTGTTACAACCTTCCGATCACCACAGACTCTCGCCTCCGCATCCGACTGCCTCCCCGCGTATTGCAGGTAGTCGTTCGCGCTCGATAGGTCGGCGGTCGGCTGTGCCCCATCAGTCGCACCAGCCGACATACGCGCCACGCTCGTCGTCCAGGGCGACGCTGTGGGCGTCGGTACCGCCGGGGAGGCTGACGCGCCAGCCGTAGGCACTTGCCCGTTCGATGAGCGCCGCGAGACCGCCGCCGCGCTCTCACGAGGTCGTACCGTCGTTGCGCTCGGGCTCGAAGTCGAGCACGTCGCCGCTCACCGCGTCCGAGACCGACACCACGGTCGCGTCGGGGTACGTGCGCGAGGGGGCCGTCAAACCGGAGCCGACCGGCTCACGTTGTACCACCCCGGAACCGGGAGAAGTGGGTCGGGCGATCCCAGGGCACCACCCGTGTGCTGCCAGCGCCGTAGGCCCACACGGTCGCTCCGTGGACGTGCTCGCGAGCGATCGAGCGCTTCGCAGCTCGTCACCCCCGTCACACTCGGGGCAGACGTGGCGGGCGATTCCGCTCCCGTAGGGGGTGTGAACTTTGAGCTGAGCGCCGCAGGTCGGGCAGAATCTCACGGCGAACACCTCCCGTCGTCGAGGGCAGGGCACTGCTGTTCGGGATCGGTGATATGCGATCCACAGGTCGCACAGATTGGTGTCGGGAGACCCGACAGGTTGACGCGACGGCTGCGGCTCACAGCCGGTCACCTCCGTGGGATAAGAGGGAGGCTACCGGCTGGCGATTCGTGATAGGGTCAGAAGTGGGTTGGGGCGGTTTTCCGATCATAGCGTCTCACCGTGGTGTTCGTCGGCCTCAAGATCCAACGAGTCGATGAGGTGCGACTCGCGTTCGCGGAACTCCTCGCGCTTCGTCGGATGGTCGTAGTGCTGTTCGATCACGGCGACGCTCGCGTTCACACGGCGCGCGACGGCCTCGACGCCGAGGCCGCGGTTACGTTGCCAGCTGATGCTCCCCGAGCGGACCTGATGCGGTGACCGCGAGGACGGGCACTGTGAGGCGCCGCGACCCGCGAACCAGTCGCACGTCGCTTGCTTCTCGCCGTGAGGGCAGTCCTGGTAACGACAGGGAACGGTCGCGTAGTAGCACCAGTTCCGTAGCGTCGTCAACGAAACGCGGCCGTGCGTCGTCGGAAGCAGCGGCGCCCGACCGTGGTCGTCGCGAACCTGCGGCCGCTGCACGCTGATCCACTCGTCCAACACCTCGACCGTCGCGTCGGGAATGCCAACGTCGCGCTCGCCCTCAACGCCGTTCTTCAGCGGAGTGTCCGCGTCCGGCCGGTGCCGGAACTCCAACACGCCGGCCGACCGGTCCACGTCGCTCACGTCGAGCCCGCGGAGGCCGCCCATCCGACAGCCGACCGTCCACAGGATCTCGAGCACGACATGGTGCTTCGAGGCGCGGTTCGGCGACGAGCGCCACGCCTTGAGTAGCGCCTCGCCGCGATCGGGCGCGAGTCGAACCTCCGAGACGTGGTCGCTGCGGTTGATGTCGGGCACCTCGATCGCGTCGCCGACGCCGTCCTCAGCGAGTCCCACGTCGCTGGCCCACTGCAACCAGTCTTGGACCGTCTGCTGGTGGTTCCGAAGCGTGACCGGGGCGAGATCGTCGCCGGCGCGCTTCGCGTCCCACTGGTTGATGTCCCACGCCGTGAGGTCGCGCATCGTCTCGATCTCCTCCTCCTCACACCAGTCGACGAACTGCTTCAGCCGGTACCAGTAGTCCGTCAGGGTGTGCTCCGCGAGCGACACGGCGCGCTTGTCGAGCCACCGTTGGGCGGCTTCCCGGGGAGAGAGGTCGGGCGCGTCGCTCACGGTTCGTCCTCGTCGGTTTCGATCCGCGGGGCGAGCATGAACCGGCCTTCGTGGCCCCAGTCCTCGTTGTGGAACTGAAGCACGGTTGGGAACTCGTCGCCCCACTTGAGGGTCACATCGTCGGCCTTCGCGGCGTTCAGGGCGTCGACCATATCGGCGAGATAGTCCATGCTGAACAGCGACGAGCACGCTTCCGCGCCGTCGTCGCGGGTGTCCCACGCACAACCGAGCATGGTCACGCGGTCGGCGGTCGTGTCGTCGTCCGGGTCGGCGTCCTTCCGCGACTCCAAGACCAACGTCTCGCCGTCGCGAGTGACGCGGACGTAGTCGTGCCGAGAGTCGATCGCGGCGACCGCGTCACCGAGCGCGTCGATGGACGGACGGGCACGGTTCGGAAGGTCGAGACCGGGGAAACTTGGACGCGGTCGCATGTTGTTGGGGTCGATCGCGAACCACTCCGAGCGCCGCGTCATACGGGTGTCCTCGCGGACAATCCGAACGCGAATCCGGCGGTCGAACACGTCCACCACAACGGGATCGCCGTCGTTGCTCCCGCGACCCTTTCGCGCCCACTTCAGGGTCTTCCGTAACCGCTTGAGGTTCACACCGGTCTGGTCTTCGTCGCCGCTGACAGTGTACCGACTGAACCCCTCGGCGGGGAATGACGCATCCACCATCCCGACGTTCGGGGCGTCAACGGCCTTGATCTGCAAGCCGTCGTCGTCGAACACGGCGACACACTCGTCCACGAGCGGCGCCGGGTACCGCAGGAACGACCGGAGCGGGTCGCCCGCGGTCGTGAACGACACACGCGCTTCCTCCGCGGGTTCCTGCGCCAACTCGTTCTCTCGGTCGTCCTCGACGACCTGACCACCGTCAGCGACGAGGCGCCGATCGTCCTCGTCGTCGGACTGGCATCCGATGCACACGCCCTCTTCGTCGAGCGCGGGCTTACCGACGTGCCGACCGCAGTCCGCGCACTTCCCCGAGGCGTTCTCGGGGGGTCGCTGTGCTCGCCCGTCGGGGCCACACACACCGCACCACTCGCGGAACGCCGGCGGGAGCGTAGACAGCGCAACCGGCCGCGGTTCGGTCGTTTTGAGCTGCCGACACTCCTCGTCGAGGTGAAACATCCCGCCGCCATTGCCGCGGCGGCGACTCTCGTACACCGTCTCGGGGAGGTCGTCGCTCATGGACGCACCTCCTCCTCGCGAGCGGCGTCGGCGGCCCACCCGGAGCGCTGGGGCCGCACGGGCGTCACACCCATGATGCGGTTGCACCGGCTGCAACGGCGATCGTTCTCGCCCGGACGGTCGCCCCGCGAGCCCTGCCGCCCGCAGCTCGGGCACCGGATGATGAACTCGTGCGGGTCGTGATGGTCGACCACCAACCCGTCCGAGACGTACGCGGGCGTCTCGGCACTCATGCGTCACTCTCCGATTGGGCGGTCACGCGACGCCCGATCTCGGCGTAGGCCGATGCGGTCCCAGCCGAGTACGTCTTGAACTCACCGAGGTCACCCTCGACCGTGTAGACGGTGCGCGCCATCACACACCCCCACGTCGGCGACGCGGTCGGCGACGAGTTCGCCGGCGTCGGTCGCGTCGTACAGGCGGCCCTTCCGGCGCTCTTCGGGCACCAGCAGCGTAACGGCGCCACGCTCGCGAAGGTCGCCAAGCGTCCCAGAGACGTGCGAGAGGTCCAGGCCGGTAGCCTCCGCGATCGTCGACGGCGTCGCCGGACTCTCCGCGAGCCGTTCGAGCACGGCCGCGCGGTGTTCCGAGGCCGCGACCGCCCCGATGAGATCCCAGTCAGGGGACTCGTCGGTGACGGCAGGCTTACGGGATTCGGCCTCGTTCGACGACTCGGGGGTCGGCTCGGACTCGCTGGCAGGCGTGGTGTGAGACTGGCCCCCGTTCATGCTTCGGTCGTTGCGGCGTTCTTCTTCTCGGTGAGCAGATCGTTGGGGTAGTCGAACGGCGTTCCGTTGGCCGTCCGAACAGCGTTGCGGATGTACTCCGCGCGGCTCATCCCGAGCAAATCGGCCTCTTCGTCGATGTTGTTGACCATCTCCATCGGCATGGTGACGGTCACGTTGGCTGATAGCGCCATGCGCCCCCTGCTTAGTAGGTGGTTAACTTAGTCATTTTGGTGCTGCACTTGTTTCACCATGTATCCGTAGACCTGATTAAGTTAGTGACTTAGTACCTAAGCTATTCACTTACTGCGCCACAAATCGCGCGTGTGAGTGCAACCTCAGATGGCGGTGACGAAACCCACAACGTCACCACCACAGTTAGTTCGGAGTTCAAGGACGACTTCGACCGGGCTTTGAAGAAAGCCCAGATCGAGGGGCACGTTCCCTTGAACATGTCTCGCTCCGAAGCGATTCGGAACCTCATGCAGGCGGCGATTGCGGATCCGTCGCTGATGGCCGGTCCCGAGGACGACGGGGGCGAGTGAGTGCAACCGGACTCCCCGGCACCGGCACTATCGTGTAACGCCGGGAGGGTATTAGGGGTCAGCCTACTACCCGGAGTGAAAGTGAAACAACGGAAGCTATATCCAACATGATAGAATCGATGCGATCCGATCTGCTCCGCTTAGTCGCAGACGTGGAGGGGTTCGGGCTGTTCCGACCGGGGGAAGCGGAGGGGTGGCGCGAGGACATCGAGGCGGCGGAAGTGGTTCCGGAGCTGATGCGAATCAACGAGTCGCTGTTGCAGTCCATCGAGGATCGCGACGGGTACGAGGAGTTCCGCGAGCAGGTCGGCGTCTCGCGCGGCTCGCCGGCGGCACCAGTCGACCGAGCGCAGAAATGACAGTTGATCGATTGCCGTGGGATCAGCGTGTGTTAGAAAACGGCGCCATCGGGATTGTTACAGGAATAACCGCATCAGAAGTAGCCGGATCGGGTATCGCTTCGACACTCACTCTTGTCCCGCTTTCACTGGTATGTCTTCTCGGAGCTTCTTACGCTCTCAGATATATGCAAAACAGAAAAGCGACACGGAGGGACGGTCTGGGGCGCGAAATACAGTATGCACCGCGCCGCGAGTAACTCGTTGATTATGTTAACTTACCGTCGAAACTAAGACGGTCTGTTGAGGAATCGGAATTATGTCAGAAGAGCCGACCGCAGGCGACGCGGTGGATGGGTTACTCGGGAACCGATGGGTTCAGACGATCGCGGCCGTCGTAGCGACTGCGGCAGCAGTTCTCGGCGCGCTCCAGCCAACGAACACGGCGGCGTTCATCCCGATGATCGCAGTCCCGCTGATGTGGCGCCTCGGAATGTCATACGGTCGGCGGCAGTAGGCTACAACCCGTACAGTTCTGCGCGCTCGTTCACCGCCCGCCGGACCGTCTTCCGACCGGCATCGAGTTCCTGCGCCGCCGCGCGCTGGCTCATCTCGTCGGCGGCGACCTGCTCCAGCACGGTAACGACGCGGTGGTAGTCGCTGCCCTCGACGAGCCGACCGTCGTCCTTCTCGAACCCCAGCGGCGCGGGACCGTGCCGATACTCATCGGAGTCCTGGCGCGCCGCGATCCCCTCGCGGATGTTCTGACGCTTGATCCGCGCTTCCAACTCGCCGAACACACCGAGCATCTGAAAGAGCGCGCGCTGGTACGGATCTTCCTCGTCGGGCTTCATCACCAGCGACTCGGAGACGATGTGCAGCTCGACGCCAGCCTCTCGCAGCCGCTCGGCGGTGCGCTCCAGGTCGGTGATGGAGCGGGCGACGCGCGAGACCTCGTGCGCAACGACGGCGTCGATCTCGCCGGCCTCCGCGTCGGACATGAGCCGCTGGTAGGCGTCGCGGGCGGTGTTGGTGCCACTCGACTTGTCGCGGTAGACCTCGATCTCGGCGAGCGACGCGCCGAGGGTGTCCTCGGCGTACTGCTTCGTCGAAGTCAACTGCCGTTCGAGGTTCTGCTTCGCGGTGGAAACGCGGGTGTAACAGGCGACGGTCACGCCCACCACTTCGAGCACTTAATATCTAGCCTTTACGCCCAGTCTGGGCAGGGACTAAAGTTCAGCCCCACCCCTCGGGGGATTCTCCGGACACCGGATCAGTACACATCCGAGCGCAGAATCGAGTACTAATTTCAGGGTGGTGGTTGCCGGGGTTCCTGATACACTCGCGAACTTCATTTCACCGCGTCAAAGAAGAATCGGCCGCTAACAAGTTCTCAGTATTCCCCTGGCATCGCTGAAGAACAACAGTTAATATTACAAGAATTTCCATTTACCCTTGTGATTGTGAATCGGGAACGTCTCGCTACTATATTTCTTGCCACAGTAGCCATTGGCCAGGCTTCTTACCAATTCCTAATGGTGCGAGCAGGTCTTTCGAATTTGTTTTTCGATGCGCGGGAAGTCTGGTATCCCGTCGCGGAAGCAGTTAGTTCTGGAGAGGCACTTTACCTCGGCAATGCGGGCGACAACAAACCACCTCTCTTTGAGATCCTCAATGTATTATTTTATCAAACGGGACAATACGAGCTTTCGTTCTTTGCATTTGTTGGATTATCTAATGCACTTGCAGCAGTCTTACTCTATCGATGGGTTGCTCAAGACTACTCTTTGATATTTGGTGAAGCCGCTGCACTACTCTACCTATCTACTCTCCCGTTGATCAATGGAACTATCCTTAATGTCCGCTCAGTTGCCGTCGTATGTCTCCTCTTCGCCCTTTATACTGAGAAGCCATTCGCGAAAGGCGTCAGTATCGCCACAGGTGCGATGTTCTCTCAATATACTGCATTAGCGGCAATACCAATTTTGCTCTGGGGTATTCATCGAAGCAAGCGTACCCGCGAGTGGGTATTCTCTTATATTTCTGCTGGGTTGCTTGTCATTGCAGTCAGTTATGGCACTGTTGGGGTTATCTGGGGTGTTGAGTCATTCCAGCAAGCTATTTTGTCCTCGGTGCTTGCTGCGGGAGATTACGTTGCTACTCCTGTGCGAAATCCGCTTATAAATCCGATACGTTGGGTGAGTTTACTTGGTCTTGTGATTGTGTCGACTGTTCACGTTTGTGTTCCCGCAGCAATTTTGATATCTCGGAAGGTTCGAAGCCAACCAATCCAGATAATTGCTTCAAGCCCAAATTCTGTTTTGGGACAATCATTGATTCTCTCTGTGCTCTATTTCTGCACATTATTCATTAAATCACTCAGATACTATTGGGTATTCGTCATGCCATTTTTCTCTGTACTCACGGCCGAGCTGATCCTCTTGCGTCTGCATTCGAATTCAGAGGACCTATGAATGAGATTGGCATCAAAATGTCAAATTTAGATTTGAACGCATGTACTCAATTCGTGTGAATTCAATTAATGGGCTCTGTTGAAATCCTTCAGATCTGACATTGGCAAGAGCGAGTCTCCTGACCGATTTTCTCGGTTACGGTGCTAAATTACCGTCTCAACAAATCGCACGACAGCAAGAGGGTTTCAACAGAGCCAATTAATGAGCATTCAACTCCTATTGGATTCTTCCGGAATCAAGTTGCTCCCGACAGCAATCAAGACATACCAAAGTGGCTCGTCAATCACGATGTTGACCATTCCGGCGACGGTGATCCCACCAAATCCAATAAAGAGTGCTGAGAGGTACATCTGATCTATACTATCCAGATTGTAGATCGCTCGAGTATAATTGCGAATGATGGATAATCCGGTTGCCAGCAGTATGAGAACTGGTCCAATACCAGCCGCCATCCAGACACGTGTAATCAGATTGTGTGCCCGGAAGGAGCCGATCTCGTACATTTTCTCAGTCAAGACAACAAACCCTTCGTATCCGACACCAGTCAACCAGTGCCGCTGAATTGTAACAAGCTCCGCTTTGTGAACATCATAGCGCTGCGGTCCCAAAACCTCAGGCGAGAACGCGCCCGCTGTGAGCGGGATACTCGTTAGTCTTTGTGGGAATATGCCGATATGGACTGCAGCAAGTACAACGAGGCCGAATAATATGACTGCCACAGCTCCAGCTGGAAGTAGTCTCAAGAGTTCCAGTTCGGCGATAGACCGAAGAAACAGTATAGTCAATGCACCAAGTACGAAAACAAGCCCAACGATACCTCCCCGGGAACCCGAAAGAGGAATGAGGAAAATCATAGACGCAGTCAGCCCCACGTACGCCACTTTTGTCCATCCGGTCTTCCAATGGGTGACGAGTGCCATGAGTGGGATGAGAGCTAAGAGATTGCGCGAAAGTTCGTTTCGGCTAATATACGGGACAATACCAGCGTGAGGTCGCCGAAAGCGATCTCGAACACTCCGTATCCTACCCACAAAGTCGAGATAATTAGAAGTACTCGGATGAGTTCCTGTAGAGCATCATCTCGACCGAGATATACTACGATAGATCCATAATAAATCATCATTAAGCCGAGATCAATAGCTCGGCGCATAGATTCGTATGGACTTGGAGACCAAGATGAACTGGCGATCAAGATAGAGAGTAGAACAAAAATTCCAATATCCGAGTGCGTGAGCCTGACATATCGTTCTTTGATTGCCGTTATAAATGCGAAAGAACCTACAAAAAAGACACCTATCATACGCGGTGTAATATATAAGCCGAGATCAAAACCGTACGGAATGAAGTGGCCGATGATCGGCAAAGAAAGTAGTAGAGCAAAAAGGCGAGTATAGATTTGAGGTCGCATTCGATATGCATGCCTACATCGCTCCGAATTTAGACTTTGCCAATCCGTTGGAACACTCGGCTGGAAAGACTGAAAAATGAGGTGCCAATCCGAGTTTTTAGATCGTCATGTCGGCGACCGCTTCGTTCGTCTCGTCCCCAGAGTCGTTTATCCCTGCCGCGACGGTTGGCCACCTGCGGATAACCTTGTTATTACTGTCGCAGTTGGCTGTCCATTCCCACGGGGTCGTTACTGACGCAACGTCAAACATCGTCCCTCGCAACACGTTTGCCCGCACTCCGGCAGTAGTTGAGTCCGCGTTGTCGAAGAGTGCGATCCGATCGCCGCCGGTGAAATTCAACCCGTGTGAATTGACCACGTTGAGGGTGACTTCAACGCCATCATCGTAATCAAACACAAAAGCCTCCCCAGCAGAAACGTTGCCGCGGACCTCCACACGATTCATATTCGCCCAGCCGTTTGCTCCGCCAGAATGAAAGCGCGCGACGCCGCCCGCGTTCCACGCGTGGACTTCGGCGTACCCGCCGACAACGCTATTCCCGTTCGTCTGTCGAAACTCAACAATTGGGGTGCCGTTAGTCGTGTCAACACGGGGGTAGCCGTAGACAGCCGTTTGATCTTGGCTCGCAATAGATTCAAGATCCGCGTTAAATCGAAACCACGACCCAACACCGCTCGACTCCGATAGCATTGCCCCATCGGCGTAGACAGTTGCGTTTGGCTTCAAATCGAACACCGAACCGGCTGACGATGCCGTCTCTCGGAGCCACACCCCTGATAGCGAGAGCGTGACGCCACCCTCGATTGTGATTGGCAACGTATCGTTTGCGGACACGTCTCCGAGGAAGTCGTTAGTGATGGGACCTTTTTGGATTCTGACCGATCCACTCCTCCGTGAATCTGGGGCGGCTGCCTCATCGATTGCGGCTTGGATGCTGTCGCCACTCGCAATATCAACTTCTATTGCATCTCTCAAGGGCAGTTTGCGCGTGTGTGTCCTATTCCCTGGATCGGTAAACGATTCCTCTGTACTTACCGATTTAGGTTCGATGTCTCTTCCCCGAATCGCGTTCGGGCCGGTCGCCGGCGTTCTCTCTGGCATTTAGTTGTCCTCCATGTCGGTCTTGGTGTTCTCTCGGTCGGATCGGCTCGTCTGCGGCGGCTTGTACGGGAGTCTGTCGAGTGCTGCGCGGGATAGTCCCCGGATCCGTTCCATACCGTACCGAAACGGGACGCCCAGCCCCAGGAGTATCCCAAACAGGAGGTACCCGAGGTTCGATCCGCTGATGCTCGAAATGCTTTCGAGCACGCTTACTCGCCTCCCTCGAACGTGACCACGACAGCGTCACCAGCGTTCGGCGTCCGAACGTGGATGAGTGACGTATCTGTGACGCTGAACAACAGCGAGTCCGTACGGCCGGTTAGCGGCGACTCCTGTGTGTCGGCGTCACCGACGAACACGTCGCCCGAGTTGTCGGATTTGTACTCGACCAGCACTCCAGCTCCCTCAGGCACGTCGAGAGACGGCAAGGGTTCGGCGTCGGTCCCGCCAGTCGAGTGGACAACTTGCGTCAGGCTGTCGTAGTTCCCGAGCCGGGCGTTTGTTACATCCTGCTTGTCGGCGTTTGCCGGTGGTCGTGGGTCTCCGTTGCGATCACGAACGGAGTCGATTTTGTCTACCTCTGCGGTGGTATCAAGTACCATTCTCAGGCACCCCCTTCGATCTGCTCGAAACCGACCGGCTGGATGTGGTACGTCTGGGGTGCTCCCGACGTGTTTCGGATGATTACTTCGGGAGTCGCGAAAGCGCTTTGCTGGGGCGAAGGTTACGGTCATGTCGTCGATGTCGGTCGGTGGGATGGCCGCCGGCCCGTATTGCGTGCTCCCGTCGTCGCGGATCTCGTAGATCGTGCCGCGGACCTTCGAGATGGCAAGAATCGGGAGATAGAACACGCTACCGGACTGCTCGGGCGTGAACGTAACCGTCACCTTCTCGCCGTCGTCCAACTCGGCTGTGTACGGCTCGTTGAAGGGAACGTCGTCCGGGTCGGGTTCTGGTACCCAGGGCATCACCGCACCTCCTCGGGAGGATCGGCGTACGCCCCGCCGTTATTGTCGGTGCCGTCACTCTCACCGCCGGTCCGGCCGGTGTCGTCGTCCATCTTCTCCCGGACCCGCTTCAGTTCCTCGTCCGTCATGTCCTCGTACTCGGTGTTCTCGATGTTAGCCATCCTGTCGCCCTCCGTCGGGTCGCGGTTCCTCGTCCGGGTCGAAGCGGTGCGGCGGCTGGTACTTCTCGTTGCCAACGAGCCGCGCCCCGAAGCGTTGGAGCCACCGGCGATTGCCGATGGACCGCGTCTTGTTCGCTGCGCCCCGCTCGCTATTCCGCTCGACAGCGCCGCGCATCCGGTGGGCCTCGTAGAGGATGCCGAGCGCCGACGTGGCGGTGATACCCGCTGACACCTGCACCGCGTAGCTCGCCAGTAGGTCCATCATGTGAACGCCTCCGCGGTGTTGCTCGCGCTGTTCGCCAGCCACGCGATAGCCAGCAGCGCGACGAGCGCCAGCACGACCTTGCTGTTCGGCAGCCCGAGCGCGTCGCCCGAGCCGCCGAACGGGTTGTTTCCGCCGTCATCGCTTTGGTCGTCGCCGCCCCCGCCGAACGGATTCGATCCGCCGGGGTCGTCGCCACCAGGAAGCGCGCTGCTGTCCTCCTCGACGGTCAGGGACCGCGGCGTACTGGAGTGCGTCCGCTCCTCCTTGATGACCGAAACGGTCGCCTCCACCGTGTACTCTCCCGCCGGAAGCTCCGGGTCGAACTCGACAGCCGCGTTCGCCCCGAGCATCTGCCCCACACGGTTCCGGGGGACGCACTCGCGGACCGTCTCATCAAAGACCTTCTCGCCGGCAGCGTCGCGGATGACGAGGGTTACGTCGGTCTTGTGTCCGTACTCGCCGCCGGTGTTGCAGGTCTTCTCCTCCCACGAGAACGCGGCCGTCTCGTTGTTGTTGACGCCGACGCGGATCGGGATCGGAACCCCCGCCGCGGCCGGACCCTCGAACTCGACGCGCCGAACTCGAACATCCGCCACGGGCTACTCACCCCCGTACATGACCCAGCCGACAACGACGAGTGCCAGCGCCAGCAGCGCCGGATTGCCGATGTCGCCGCCGACTCCCGGTGTCTCTGTGTCGGCGGGCGTGTTGTCCGGCTGGTTGTCGGTGTCGGCGCCGTCGGTGTACTCGCCGCTCTCGCTGTCGACTACCCCGCTCTCGATGCCGCCGGTGTCGTCCGACCCGTCCGACCCGCCCGAACCGTCCGATCCGTCCGAGCCCCCGATAGTGTCGAGCGCGTCGTCGGTGAGATCCTGCTGGGCGTCGTCGGCCGCCGGGTCGTCGCTGTTGTTGTCGCTGATGATGGTGACGCCGCCCGTGTCCGGGTCGCCGTCCGAGTCCACGACGTTGCCGGCCGAGTCCTCGCTGTCGTATTCGAGCCCGCCACCGTCGGCCTGCCCGAGATCGAGGTCGTCGCTGGTCTGGTCCTGCTCGATGTCCTCGGTGTCGTTCGTGTAGTCGCTCGAACCGCCGGAGTCGTCCGAGCCGCCGGAGTCCGTGTCGTCGGTGGTGTCGGTCGTCCCGCCACCGCCGCCGTCCTGGTCCCACGACGGGCCGGTGAGTCCGCCCACCATCAGCGGTTCACCTCCACGTACACCAGCGACGCGAACAGCAGCACGTTGATGAGCGCCGCCGCGACTTGGATGTCCTCGGGTGTCACCGAGGTACCCGCCAGCGCGTTCTCGAACACCGGGGCGCCCGGCTGTGCCGGCGTGCCCGGTTCCACGTACCCCGGCATGGCGGCGCCGTCGGTCATGGTCGTGAGACGGTCCGACGGCTCGGTGCCGGTCGGAGCGCCGCCAGTCGCGGCCGGCGTGAGTCCGCCGGACATTGTTTACCGCCTCGCGGCGTCCATGCGGACCACCGCGCCCAGCCCCTCGATGGAGCCGGTGGCTGCCGAGTAGGGGATCGACAGCAGCGCGTTGGCCGCCGGTTCGGGCTCGCCGTCGCCGTCGACGTCCTGCATGAACGCCGCCGTGTACGGCGCGTCGACGTACAGCGAGAGCGTCCAGTCGGTCGGGACGTACCGCTGCCAGTACGACCGCCCGAGCGAGAGATTCACCGGCTCCTTGGCGTTGTCACGCAGGTGCAGCTTGTTGATGAGCCGCGAGTCGACGGTCTCCTTCGTCCCGTTCGGTGCCTCCTTGACGAGTTCGAGCTGGGCCTGATCGCCCGCGGCGTAGTAGACGCCCAGCGTGGTGTCGGTGCCCCCGCTCGTGTAGTCGAAGGTGTTGGCGTCGTAGTCCACCGAGTCGGGCTGCACGACGGAACCGCCTTCGTACAGTAGCAGCGAGGTGTCGACCGCTCCGGAGTCGATGAGGTCGTGCGAGAGGTTGAACGTCTCCTGGTTGTCCGCAGTCCCGTCGGTCGTGAACTCCTGGTACGCCATGATGGCGTACTCCGTGGCGTTGGTCTCGCGGAGCATGTGCGCCCGGTTGACCTGCACGGAAGCGACCTCGGTCCGCTCGCCGGGCGTGCCGGCGGTGAAGTCGAAACTCGCCTTGGTGAACTCGTCGCGGTTGATGCTGGCCGACTTCAGCCGCGAGCGCACGGCGGATTCGTCCGCCATCGCTCAGTCCCCCCCGGACCGGACGGTCACGGCCTTGTCGTCGAAGTAGAACTCCGAGTTGTCCCAGTCGATCTGCTCCGAGGACTCGAGGAACACCTCGACGCTCTCGATGTCCTCGACGACCAGCGCGGAGCCCTTGAGTTCGACACGGGTCCGGTCGCGGTACTCCTCGTTCTGCTGCTCCTTGATGCTCAGACGGCGGAACGTGCCGATGTTCGAGAGCTTGTAGGAGACGACCTGCGGCTGATCGAGGTGGGGTGCGTCCCATCGGATCGTCACCTCCGTGTCGAGCGGGAGCGGGTCGTCGTTGGAGTCGCGGAGCTTCGCCTGGATGGGGAAGCCCGCGCCGCCCATGTTCGAGATCTCCAGGACCATCCCGTCGATGGGCGAGAAGCCGAGGACCGAGGTCGCCTGATCCACGACGTTGGTCTTCTCGGTGGCCTCGACCTGCCGCGTGCCGAGGTTGGAAAGCGTTTCAGTCATCTACGCCCCCACTCCCTGAACCGTCGACTTGATGTCGAACCGCTCCGCGGCCTTGTCGACCGTGTAGAGGCCGCCGCCGATGCTGATCTCGTAGGAGTACATCGGGGAGAGCTGGCCGCCGGCTGCGACCGCGAGCCCGTATACCTCGGGGTTGTCCTTCACCATGTCCGGCGCGACGCCGGAAGTCAGGTTCTTGAGAACCGTGGG
Organism: Halobaculum halobium; assembly: GCF_030127145.1. Lineage (NCBI taxonomy): Archaea > Methanobacteriati > Methanobacteriota > Halobacteria > Halobacteriales > Haloferacaceae > Halobaculum > Halobaculum halobium. The sequence goes on along the minus strand of NZ_CP126158.1, from coordinate 59,619 downwards.
GGCCATGAAGCCCGCGAAGATCGCGGCCACGGACTCCCACAGTTCGGTCGATGCGAGTGCGTCGAACGCCTCTGCCATGTCTGCCATGCTACACCCGGGCCGATGAGAGGGGGCGAAAAAGGCGGCCTGCGCAGGGATTGCGTCGCGTGTGTCCTGATTGCGTCGCTGGTGATCAGCGACGGCCGGGCGACTGCTCTTTCTCCCACATCTCCATGAGTCGGCGCACAACCTCGGCGTTCGAGAGCTCGCCGCGGCGGTGCTCGCTCAGGTCCTCGCGGATGTCCGCGAACTGTTCGGCGTCCTCACCGCTCAGCGTGGTGCGTTCTCGGGCCATGGTCAGAGGTTCGGGTCGTGAATCGGGTTGCCTTCCGGGCCGTAGTGTGTCGATTCCATCTCCAAGCCGCGGGTGTCCCAACGGTCCATCTCGCCGGCCGTGTTCGCGAATATCCACTCCGAGCCGATGATGTGGCCCGCGTCGTCCTCGAACTGCCGCAGCGGGACCGGCCCGGCGTCCGGCGCGTGCAGTTCCTCGGGAAGCGACGGAACGCGCGAGACGGACGGGTTGTGTACGTCGACGGGGTACTCGGCCTCGATCTGGTTCCGGTCCTGTTTGGCCTTGAACGCCCCCAGTACCGTTTCGTCACACTGTGAGACGACCGTCTTTTCCAGCTTCGCGAGCCGCTGGGTGATCCACAACGAGGACGCACCTTCACCGCGGCCGGTCGTTGCCAGCCCCTCGATAGCGTCGGGCACCTTCCCCGTCTGCGGGGCGACGAAGTGCGCCTCGTCGATGGCCGTGAGAGAGTCGCCGAGGCGACGCGCGGCCTTGATGATGCGGGCACAGACCGTCCGCCACTCCTCCGGCGGAAGGTTGTAGCGGGCGAGCACGACGGCGCCGTTCTCCGCGATGAACGACTCCCACATCTTGACGGACCACGACGCCTCCCGAGGACCGACGATGAAGTGAGAGGCGAAGCCGGCTTTCACCAGCCCGCGGTACTCGTCCTTGAAGTCGAGGACGGCGACGTGCTCGAACTCGGGGATGTTGCGCTCGATGATCGACTGCCCGACGAAGGACTTCCCGTGCCCGCTCATGGCGCCGAGGAGCCGGCGCGTCACGGCTCGCGAACTCCTGCGGCGTCCGGGTCGACGCCGGCCGCGAGCGCCACCCGGCGGTTCTTCTCGGGCGTACTGTACCCGTCGTACTCGGGATCTCGCTCGGGGAGCCAGTCGGGGACCATCTCGGTGGGGACATGCCAGCCCGCCTGTCCCTCGTCGGGGAGGTCGGCCCACACGACCGCCCACTCGTCGCCGTTCACGTCGTCGGTGTCGTGCCAGTAGCCCATCGGCACGTATGCGAGGTTGTGTTGATCGAGCAGACTCAGCGCCCGGAGCGCCAGCAGCGCGTTCAGGTTCCGCTCGCGGTACACGTCGGTCTTGTCCTTCGGTTCGCTGTCGGTCTCACTCATCCGCGTCGCCCTCCAGCTCGTCTGCGGCGTTGTGGATGACCGTACAGGCGGCGCGGAAGTTCGCTGCGAACAGTCGTTCGGCCGCCTCTCCTCCGTCGAACTCGACAACGCGATCCTCGAACGTCGCGAGGTCCACGCCCCACTTGTTCCGAACGTGGTGGTCGGCGAGCGCTCGGTCGGAGCCCTCGGCGCCGCCTTCTCGGTACGTCTCCGCCCAGCGGGCGATCTGCGCCTCCCACTCGTCGGCGTCGGCGCCGAGATACCCCTCGACGCCGTCGGTGGTGTCGAGGAGTTCGGGCGCGACGTTTTCGAGCCAGAGGTCGTCGAACGAGCCGCCGGCCATCGCGTCGATCATTGCTTCGAGCGAGTCTCGGCGCATCTCGACGGCCGGCACCTCGCCGATCACGTCCTGGTCGGTGGCGTCCTCCAGGCGCTTGGCGGCGGTCAGTACCTCGTGTTCGGCGCCGGCGATGATGCCGGTCAGGTGGTCGATCGCGCCCATCTCCTTGAGCTTCGCCATCATCTTGCGGACGGCGCGGTTTCTGATCCCCCTCATGCGGCCGCCTCACCCCCGGTTCCGCCCATCGCCTTCTCCATCAGCCGGTCGATCTGCTTGTCGAGAACGTCCGTCTCACGAGTGAGGCCGTCGCCCATCGACAGGACCGTAGCGAACAGTAGCGCCTCGTGCGGTTCGAGGTCGCTCCCGACGCCCATCATGTCCATCGTCTCGTTGAAGTGGTCCGCGAGGTCGTACTGCTCGAAGTGGTCGCGCCCCAGCTCGTTCTCGCCGCCGTGCTTGCGGATCTGGGCGTTGGTCACGGACTTGACGACCGAGACGTACATCTCGCCAGCCTTCGCGACCGACGCATCCGGGTTCGCATCGTCCGCCATGCTGCCCGGCTCGGTCGGTTCGGCGGCGTCGTCGCCGGCGTCCTCGCTCTCGTTCTCGTCGTCGGCACCGGCCTCCGCCTCAACATCGTCGGGGTCGATGTCGCTGGGGACGATCGCCTGCTCGTCGCTCTCGATGTCCGGCTGTTCGTCGCCGGTGTCGCTACCGCCCTCGGTAGCGGCCCCTTCAGGGGCGCTTTCGGCCCCCTCGGGCGCCCCCTCGTCGGCGCTCTCTTCAGCCCTGCCGTCTGGGGATTCGGCTTGCTCTTCGGGGTCGCTCATGCGGTCAGACCACCCCCGGACTCGCCGGCACCGGCTTCAGGGGCCGCTTCAGCGCCCCCCGGTTCCGCCCCTTCCGCGCCGCTTGAGCCGGCTGGATCGCCTGATTCGCCTCCGCCACCGTCGGCGGTGACGAGGAGCACCAAGAGCACCGCCCCAAGGGCCAGCCCGAGCAAGAGTGGAGGGGACACCCCGCCGATAGAGCCGGCAAGCAGGCCCCCAGCGGCGGCCGCTTCCGCCCCTGAAGCGCCCCCTCCGGCGCCGCTCTCGTCGCCTTCGGAATCGCCTTCCGAAGCGCTGCCGTCGCTCGATTCGCCTTCGCTGTTCCCCTGCTGCTGTTGGTACTCGTCGTCGGTTGCCATGCTGTCGTCGGTAGCACCCCCTTCAGGGGCCGCTTCGGTCGCCTCGGATTCGGCGCTCTCGCGCCCCTCTCCGCCCTGTTCTTCGCCCTTCTCCCCGCTCTCCTCGGCCGGGGACTCGGTAGCGGGGCCCTCGGGGGCGCTTTCGACCCCTTCGTCGCCCCCCTCGTCGCCCGGCTCTTGAGCTTCGAGCTCGGCTCGCAGCGCCTCCTTGTCGGCGTGGGGATCGTCGCTCATCGCGTTGATGTGCGAGCGGACACTGTTCGCGGTCTTGAACTCGCCAGTGCCGAAATCGCAGTCGTCGGCTGGGCAGGTGTGGCCGCTCATAGGTCCATGTGCTCGGCCGCACCGACGCCCTCAGCCATCGCTTCGAGGAACTCACGGAACTCGCGCGGGTCGTCGAAGTCCGGGAGCGTATCGGGCGAGAGGTGCGCTTCTGCGATGAGGTCGCCATCCTCGACAATCTCGGCGCTCCAGTAGCCTGCCTGTACCTCGGTCGGGTCGCTGATCGTGATCTGTGTCATGTGTCTGCCTCCGTAGCTGCTCGTTCGGTTTCGTCACTCACGCCGACGGGCGTCGAACCCGCACCGTCGACGGCCGCCTCTCGTACGTCCTCGCGGTCGCCGGCGGTCACGTCGTGACCGTGTTCGGAGTGGTCTGCATGGCACTCCTCGCAGGTCGTCGCGACCATCCGCACAAGATCCGTGAGGTCGGCGTTCGCATCCTCCAGCTTCGTGAAGTGGATCGGCTCCAGCCCCGCGTCGGTTCGGATGCCGTTCACCGCCCGCGCCGCGTCGTTCGCGTGCTCCAGCGACTCGCGCAGCTTCTCGATGTGCTCGGCGACAGCGTCGGTCGCGTTGAGATAGCCCCGGACCGACCGGAGGTACGCACCGACACGCGCTCCTCGAGATCGTCCGGCGGCGATAGCGGGCTGGCATCGTCGTCGGTCGGCCCGTCTCCGGGTGCTGGGTCCGGCTCCGTGAGCAGGTCGGATACCTCCGCCTCCGAGTACCCACACGCCTCTTGGAGGAACTCGCAGGCGTCGGGGTCGCCGTGCTCGCAGTGGCCGCGGGCGTGGTTGCAGCCTTCGGCCTGCTCGGTGGCGGCTGCGTTCGCCTCCCGGTCGGCGTCGCGCTGGTCCGGATCGGCGCGGGCGCCGCCGCCCTCTTGGCCGGCGTTCTCCATCACCTCGCGGTGCTCGTCGACCGTGAGGGTCGGGTCGACGTAGCTCGTCCAGTCGCTCACACCGTGGCGGGCGGCCAGTCCCTTGATAGAGCGCGCCCAGAGCACGTTTGCCCGGCCTTTCGAGAAGTCGAGGCGCCCGCGTTCGGCGTCGGTTAGGTCGACCTGACCGGGGCCGCGGTCCTCGCGCTGGGCGGTTCCCTCGTCGGCCTCGGCGCGGAGTCGGTCAAGGAGCGTGTCGGGCGTGTCGCTGACGAAGTGGACCGTCCGCATCCGCTTGTCGTCGTCCACGGGACAAACGAGATCGGCGTGCTCCTCGCGAGCGCGGTCCGCAGCCGCCTTCGAGCCGAACTCGACGGCCTCGCTCACGTCGGCCCCTCCATCGCTGCCAGCGTTACCGCGGCGCCGATGATCAGCCAGAACAGCGTGACTACAACGGCAAACGTGATAGCCGCTGCACACCCTGCGGCGATGAACGGCCCGCTGAAGCAGGTCATGTCTCACCACCCGGACAGATGTATCGATAGCAGATCCGCCCCTCGCCGTCGCGGGTCTGCTCCATCTCGTGCTCGAAGCCCGGCCGGCCGCAGTTGGCGCAGTCCCAGCCCGGCGTCCGAACGCCTGCCTCCTTGGCCTGTTCGTACGTCTCAGGCATTGATACCCTCCGTATCCGACTCTTCGATGAGGGTGACATACTGACCGAGCATCCCGACGGCGAGTAGCGCCAGCGCGATCCCCTGACCGACCCCGCCCCAGTAGCCGAGCGGGTCTGTCGGGAACCTCGCGACCAACATCGCACCGACGTTGAGGCCGAGGATGCCGGCCGTTCCGTAGGCCCACACCAACGTCCATGCGTCAGTCATCGCCCAGCTCCTCGCCGGTGTACGCTTCCAACGTCGAGACGGCCGAGGCGGGCGCGTCGTCGCGCTCGTCGATCTCGCCGGGCTCACCGGCGCCGCGGTACTCGATTCCGTCCGCGGTGTCCTCGAAGGTGTGCGGGAACGTCTTGCCGGTCGCGTCTTCGACAGAAACGACGTGATACGTTCGCTGGGTTCCGTTCTGCTTCTCGTGGAGTGTTTGCACTCCCATGTTCGCGTGAACGGTGGTTTTGCCTACAAGTCTTGTTAGTGATGTATTCAGCTATGGAATTAATCACTTGCGACCGTAAGAAGGAGTCGCCGGCGGGGCCTACAGGTAGGTCTCGCCGTGGTCGAGGTGATCCGCACGGGCCATGTGCCGGCGGTGCTCTTTCACGCTGTTCTCGATGTTCCCGCAGCCGAGACAGCGGATCCGCGACTGAGGAATATCTGTGTCGTCTACTGCATCCGGCTCAGTCATCCGCCGGAGCCTCCTCGGGACTGCCGTAGCTGTTCAGACTCGGGGCCGTCGACGTGAGGGCCTCGTTGACCAGTGCCCGGGCAAGGTTCACGGGGACAGCGTTCCCGATCTGTGCCGTCCTCGACGCCTTCGTGTCGCCGACAAACTCGTAGTCGCTCGGGAAGCCCTGTGCCGCGGCGAGTTCCCGCGGCTGGAGCATCCGGTACCGGAGCCCGAGCCCCAGCGGTGAGAGGTTCGGAACGCACAGCGCGTGCCGATCCTTCGTCGTCACCGTCGGCAACGGCTCGTCGACGGGTGCCGTGTCGCTGTTCCCGTAGTATTCGACGAGGAACGGCGAGACCAGGTGCCCGTCGTGGTTGCTTGCCGTCACCGTGTGAAGCGGCCGGTCGTCTGCCTCGTAGGTCGCGTTCGAGTGAAGCCCGCGAGCCGGCAGGTTCCGCGGCTTCAACGGCTGCGCTTCGATGAAGTGAACGGCGCCGCGCGTCGCGATCGTCGGCACCGGCTCCGTGTCGGCGTCGAGAGCACGGGCGTTCGACTGCTGGCCCATCACCATCCGAGTTCCGCCGTCGGTCGCCGCGGACGCCGTCGCGGACACGAGAAACGGCTCGTCGCGTTCGTCGAGCGCGTCGGGTAGGTCGTCGACCGAAACGACATCCTCCTGCATCCGTTCGATGTCGTCGGGGCCGATCCCGGCGACCACGTCCGCGTAGTCGGCGAGGTCGTCGTCACAGTGGTCGCGGATACCCTGTGCGATCCGCTGCATCGTGTTGTTCGAGAGTGGCCGCGAGCGCGTCCAGATGGACGATCCGCGGTCGCTCCAGTCGATCACTTCAGCGGCCGACCGCCACGGATCGCGGTCCTCGCCGGGCGACTCCGCGTGTGTTGGTTCCGGGTGGGTAGCACGACCGCCACGGCGGGCGACGACGAACAGCCGACGCCGCGAAGTCGTGTCGCCGTAGTCGGCGGCGTTCAGCACGTCGTAGTCGACCGAGTAGCCGAGCGAGTGGATCACGTCGACCCACGCCTCGAACGTCTCGCCGTTTCGCGTCGGCTTCCCGTCGTCGTCGATCGGTCCCCACGACTTCAGTTCCGGGACGTTCTCGACGAGGACCGCCTCGGGTTGCGTCTTCTGAACCCAGTCGACGACGTGCCACGGGCTCGCGCGGCGCTGTTCGGAGACGGGTTGCGATCCGTGGGCTCTGCTGAAGTGCGTACACTCCGGGCCGGCGACGAGCAGGTCCACGTCGTCGTCACCAACGACCTTCGGCGGGTGCAGCTCCTCGACTTTCGCGTTGTGATGCTCGGCCCACGGGTGGTTCCGCTTGTGCGTCGCGATCGCGTCGTCGTCGTGGTTGACGGCGATCAGTCGCACGTCGTAGCCGAGATTTTCGCATTCGAGTGCGAGCCCGTGGCTGAATCCTCCAGCGCCGCAGAACAGGTCCACGGCGGTCAGGTGAGAACCTCCAGATTCGTCTATATCGCCCATGGTTCCACCTCGATGTCCGACAGCGGCACGTAGCTCCAGTTCCAGCGCCCGTTACTGTTCACGCGATTGATCGCGAATCCGATGGACGTCTTCTTCCACTGGTTGTTGAACTCAGCAACGCGCCACATGTTGCCGTTGGCGCTCTGAAGAACCCACGAGAGTGTCCCGTGGGGACTCTCCAGCCGCAGGCATTTCCCGGTCTCAGATGGCGTGATGGCGGCACGTAGCGACTCGTGCGACGGACAGTAATGGTCGTCGAGCGCGAGTTGAGAACCTCCCGCGTTGTGATCATCAGTCATCGGCGGGAACACCCCCACGCCGCGCCTCTCGGCGCTCGGCCACGGTCCGGTGCCGGTGGATCCACTCGTCGGGGTCGGCCGCGGGCGGCTTCACCCGGACGTAGGTCTTCGAGTGCCGGACGCTCGGCCCGTCGCCGGACAGGTTCACGTAGCCCTCTCGCTGGAGCCGGTGGGTGAAGGCATCGAGACTCCCCTTCTTCACGTCGGCCTCGTTGGCGACCGCGCTGTCGTAGTGGTCGAGGGTCAGCTTCAGGTCCTCGTTCGCGAACGCCAGCAGGGCGTCGTAGACGCGCGCCAGTGTGTCGTCGTCGGGACGGAACTCGTCGGAGGTGTCGCGACCGCGCTCGCGTCGAACGACGGCCTCCATGTGTCGGCGGAGGTCGTCGCTCATGCTGTCGCCGCGCTCGTCGAGCACGTCCTGGTAGTCCTCCTTCAGTTCGGCGTCGCACCGGACGGACAACTGCGCGCTGTCGTTGCTCTTACTCTGTTGGTTGCGAGGCATCAGATAGCCTCCGTGTGTAGCAGGTTGGTGTTCGTGTAATACGCAGACGGCGACGGGGAACGGGCCTCCGCTACACACCCCCGGGGAGGGGGTAGCGCGGGGTTCGTGCGCGCCCTCGGGTGTGCGCGCTCGCGAGGACCGCCGGAACCGCCGTCGCTGACGGGCCGAGACGGTCGCGAACGGCCGATCCGTCATCTGCGACCCTCCCCGCCGACGCGGCGGTCGCCGACGGCATCCTCTCGAAGCGCCCGATCGATCTGGTGGCCGCCGTCCGGTAGGGCCTCACCTGACGGTGTGTCCTCGACGGCGGTCGACGCGATCCGGACGCGCTCGCCGGTCGTCGTCTCGCCGCCGATGAACGCGGCCTTGCGAAGCGTGCAGAGATGAGCGCATGGCCCGTCGTTCCAGTGATAGCCCTCGCAGTCGCACCAACCGACGAACGCGCCGCTCTCGTCCGCGAGGGCGACGCTGTGTGCGTCCTCTCCGTCCGGGAGAGACACACGCCAGCCGTAGGTGCTCGCCCGCTCGATGAGCGCGTGCAGGCCGTCGGCGCGGTCCCACGAGGTACCGCCCATCGCGGCCTCGAAATCGAGCACGTCGCCGCTGACGGCGTCGGAGACCGTCACCTCGGCCGCGTCTGGAAGCGTGCGGCGGTCGTCGGTGCTCACCGTTCGTCACCTCCAGGACACTCGGGACAGACGCGGCGCGGGATCCCGCTGCCAAACGGCGTCCGTGTAACGAGTCGGGAGCCGCAGCTCGGGCAGTAGCTCACGGAGAACACCTCCCATCATCGAGAGCCGGACACCGCTGATCGTCCTCACCAATCGGGGAGCCGCAGACCGTGCAGATCGGCGCGGGAAGCGCCGACAAATCGACGCGACGGGTGCGGCTCACCGCCGTTCACCTCCGTGGGATAAGGAAGAGGCTACCGGCTGTCGATTCGTGATAGGGTCAGAAGTGGGTTGGGGCGGATTTGAACCGCCGGCCTCCTCCATGTCAAGGAGGTGTCATAACCGGACTAGACTACCAACCCATCCGCGCGTGCTTCGCACTCGTCGATTCCGCAGGGACATAATTAAGACTTCCGAAAGGGTGGCGCCCCGGGGCGCCGTCCCACGGTTTCCCGCATTACCCGCCGCTGACTGGCGGGAACAGCGCGAGTTCGTCGCCGGCGTCGACCGGCGTGTCGAGTCCCTCCGCCTTCCGAACGTCCTGCCCGTTTCGAAGGATGTTGATGTGCCCTCTGAGGTCGCCGTCCTCGTCGAGCACGCGAGCCGCGAGCGCGGGGTGTGTGTCCAACAGCGCATCCAGCGCCTCCCCGACTGTCGCGGTGTCCTCCGCCTCGACGGTCGGCTCCGACTCGCCGGCCGCCTCTGCGAGGTCGGCAAACAGCTTCCAGTTCATACCCCTTCGTCGCCGTCGGGCAATCAAGAGCGTTGCGCCGTCGCATCCACCGGTCTCGTCGATCGAACGTCTCAGTCAGTCGGCGGTACCCGTTCCGTCCGCCGATCGTCGTTCGGTCGCCCGCCGTTCGATCTCGCGGAGCACCTCCGGTCGGGCGATCACGTACACCGTCTCGTCGGCCGTCAGCGGCCGACCGCGAGCCGGGATCGGCTCCACCGACCCGTCTGTCGGTTCGACGGCGACGACGGACCCGGGCACGTCCCCGACTGTCGTACCCTCGAACTCGCTTCCCGCAGCGACGGTGATGACGGCCATGGTCTCGTCGGCACCGCGCAGCAACGACGCGAACTCGCGGTCGGCACGGGGACTCGCCGGCATGGTGATCAGCCGGTACGTCCCGTCGTCGTCGAAGGCCGAAACGTCGTCGTCGTCGACGGCCAACGTCACCACGTCGCCGGCACTGGCACGCAGTTCCCCGGTCGCGATCCGTTCGGCCTCGCTCGCCGGGAGTGCCGCCGCGGAGCCGTCGTCGGCCTCCGAGGGCTCCGCCGAAGCGGGAGCGGGCGGCTCCGGGACGCGCCACACCTGTACGATGTCTCCCGGACCGCCCCCGTTGGGGGGTCCGCGCGGATCGCGACGGCGCGCGTTCCCGGACCGAGCGTCGGGCCGATCCCCGCGATGCGGCGGCCGATACCGAGGTGAGTCACGCTGTCGCCGTCGAACTCGGCGTCGGTGTGCCCCACGTCGTACTCCTCTTTCAGTCGGGTGAGCAACGCCTCGTGGAGCGCTTCTCCTGAGAGGCGCTTGGGGAACAGCAGCGTCTCGCCGGCGAGTAGTTCCTTCGTGTCGTCGTCGACCGGGTCGTACCCGTCGATATCGGCGATTTCGTCTGGCAGCGTGACGGTGCGGATCCGCCCGACAGTCCGCGCGAATCGACTGAGTTCGCCCTCGACGCGGTCCCCGCCGGTGACGGCGGTCACGTTCGTCGCGAACCGGTCGCCCACGCGTCGCCCGAGGGGCGCGGTTCCGGCGGCGATGAGGAGACTGACGACGTTTCGCAGCACGGCCATCGGCGCGAACGGGTCGGCGGTCGCGATCCCCCCCACCGGGATGACCGTCGAGAACAGCCCCACCGTGTTGAGGTACACCGCGACCACCGCAGTCCCCAACAGGGTCGTCAGCCCGCGCGGCACCGGTTCACTAACGAACCAGCGGTACGCCGCCGCTGCGACGGTCGCAACGAGGAACGACGCGACCGCGAAGCCGGCGAGTCGGGGAGCGTTCACCAGATCGAGCGCGTCGGCCACCGTTTGCAGCGGCGCCGCGGCGAGCGATGCACCGCCGATCGAGCCCGGTGCCGTCGGACTCACGTCGCCGCCTCCCGACCGAAGCGATCGAGGTCGTCGCGGGTCCCGACGGCGATGAGATCCGCCCCGGCCTCGGGCGTCACGTCGCCGTCGGGCGCGAGCCGCCAGCGGGCGCCGTCGCGAACCGCGAGCACGGCCACGCCGTACTCGTCGCGGACGGCGGCGTTGCCGAGGCTCACGCCGTCGAGCCCCCTCCGCGCGGACGGTCACGCGGCGGAAGCGCTTGCCGGCGCGTCGCAGCAGCGAGAGCAGTTCGAACTCGCGTCTAACGCCGCGTGACCGGACGACGACGCGGCGCACGTCGGCGGCGAGGAGCCGGGCCGCGGACGCACGGTCGACCGCGAGCGTGAGCCGTCCGTCGCCCCCGGTAGTCGTCGGCGACGCCGGAGGGGCTTGGGGTCGGTCCCGCCGTCGCCGGCCGGGGTCGCGTCGCTCGCCTTCGCGCCGTCGGTTTTGGCGGCCACGACCGAGCCGTCGACGGGATCGCCGTCGGCCACGACGACGGTCACCTCGTCGCCGCGGGCGAGTCCGGTCGGGACGAGCGCGGACACCGAGACGGCGCGCTTCCCCTCGGGCACGCGGGTGGAGATGCCGGCGGTGGGCGGCGCGGCGGCGACGGTGGCCGTCCCGCGCTCGTCGAGTCGCACCGTCACCTCCGCAAGGTCGAACTCCGACCGGAGGCGGTCGGCCACCGCCGCCTCTAATTCCCCCAGCGACAGATCCGCATCGAACACTTCGGTGAAGGCGGCGATCGACGAGCGGAGGTCGGTCGGGAGCGCGGGGTAGCCCTCGATGTCGGCCACGTCGCCGCCGACGGTGACCCGAACCTTGCCTCGTCCGGCGCTGAGGTCGATCACGTCCGTGGAGAGCGTCCGCTCGGTGAGGCTCTTGAGCGTCACTCGCTTCGGGAGCGCCGCCCCCATCGCGTCGCCTTTCGCGTGGGCGTACAGCGAGATCATGAGGACGACGACGATCGCGATCAGCAGCGCCGTTCCGTTCGCCGAGTTGCGGATCGTCTGGTCGTTCAGCGCGAGGAGTCCGCCGTTGACGCCGGCGATGGCGAGCGAGAGCACGACCACACCGAACCCGGGTATCGAGACGCTGGTGAAGTATTTGAACGTGAAGCCGAGCGTCCACGCGACGAGCGCGGGGACGATCCCGGTCAGCAGGCCGAGGTAGACACCGAGTAACACTTGGACCGGGAGCGATGAATCGACCATGCCTCCCGGTGACGGCGGGAGCACAAATTCGTACCGGGAGACCGTGTTGTGTGGGGTGACCGTCGAGATGCTGTCCCGCACTGTTTATCAGTGCTGGCCGGGTGATTCCGGTAATGACAGGGCTGCGGAAGCGACTCGGCGGTCGGCTTGCTGTGGGGCTCGTCGGCGCCGCCGCGCTGCTGTCGGTGGTCACGGGGATCAACCGGATCGTCGCGCCGCCCGGGAACCGACTGCCGTTCGTCGCGCTGTTGCCCGAGGAGGCGACGCTGCTCGCGGGGTTTACCGGCGCGATCACCGGGTTCCTGCTCCTGATCGCTGCGTATCTGCTCAGGCGCCGACTCCGAGCGGGGTGGTTTGCCGCGGTCATCCTCCTGCCGTTGACGGCGCTGCAGGGACTTGTGGGATCCACGCGGATCGGCCTGCTGCTGGCGCTGGTATCGCTCGTTGCGCTGCTGTCGCTCGCGGTGGACCGCCGCCCGTTCTCCGAGGAGATCGACTTCACCCCGACACAGTGGGCGGCGCTCGCCGGCCTCGTCGGCTCGCTCGGCTACTCGACGGCCGGCGCGTACGCGCTCAACGAGGAGTTCACCAACCTCGCGACGATCACCGACGCGGTGTATTTCTCGGTCGTCACCGCCTCGACCGTCGGGTACGGCGACGTTACCCCGACATCGCCGCTCGCGAAGTGGTTCGCGATGTCGGCGCTCGTGCTCAACGTCGCCGCCTTCGCGGTGGCGCTCGGGGTCCTGTTCACGCCCGCGATCGAAGCCCGCCTCACAACCGCCCTTGGACGCATGACAGACACAGACATCGACCTACTCGCCGACCACGTGCTCGTGCTCGGCTACGGCGAACTCACCGAACCGCTCATCGACGAACTGATCGAAGCGAACGTGCCGTTTCTGGTCGTCACACCGGAGGAGTCGGTCGCACGCGTGCTCGCCGAGCGCGACGGCGTGCACGTGCTCACCGCGGACCCGTCCGACGAGGAGGCGCTCGAGCGCGCGAACGTCGGCGACGCCCGCGCGGTCGTCGCCGCGACGAACAAAGACGCCGAGGACGCGCTCTCCATTCTCACCGCCAGACAGCTCAACCCGGACGTGACGATCGCGGCGGCGGCGACCGACCGCGAGAACGTGAACAAGCTGAAGCGCGCGGGCGCTGACATGGTGATCTCGCCGGCGACGATCGGCGGTCACCTGCTCGTCCAATCCGTTCTGGGGGCGGAGACTCGGAGGCACTCGCCCGGCGCCTCCTCGACGAGGAGTGATCGAGGGGCGGCGCGGACCCGGACGAACTGCAATCGGTTCCCTCCCGTCGGGAACGACCGCCGCTCACGCCGCGGTCACCGCGGCCGCGATCTCGGCGACTATCGCAGCGTCGTCCGTCCAGAAGCCGGTGTAGCCGTCGGAGTCCTCCCGAGCGACGAGCCCGCAGGCCTGTCCCTCGTCGCCGCCGTCGAACGCGAGGACCCAGAACCGTTCGAGTTCGTCGTCGACCGCGTGGTACCGAACTCCCGGTATCGGCGGCACGTCCCAGTCGTCGACGCCGTGGACGTGAACGGACAGGTCGGTGTCGGCCGCGAGATAGCTGTACACGCCGACCTGCGGCCGGAACGCAGAGAACCGCTGAAAGCTCGCGCGGAGCGTGCCGGTCCCGACCCGATGGGCCCGGTCCTCGATCTCGCGGCTCACCGCGAGCAGCGAGCGCCGGCGCATCGACGTGAACAGCGTGTCGTCGAACAGTTCGAAGACCGCGCGGTACCCGGGCGAGACCCCGTCGCGATCGCCCGGACGGACGATCGGTGGGTCGAGGAGGTCGTCCAACTCGTCGACGCTGATCACTCCGAGGAACTCCCCGCCGCTCTCGATGAGCACGAACGGATCGGGCCCGAGGGGCGGCAGCGTTCGCACCTCGAACGCCACGCCGTGAGCGTCGAACAGCGACTCGATCCCGGTGGGTTCCGCGCCGCGGTAGACGGTGAACGCGTGTGCGGTGGTCCGGGCGTTCGCGAGCAACGAATCGAGCATCGTCACTCCCGGGAGAGAGACTCGGCCGCGACGCTCCGCTCGAGCAGTTCCTCGACGCGCGGATCGAGCGGCCGCGGCGCGACCCTTCCGGCGGATCGGTCGTACTCCACCAGCCCGGCATCGTCGAGGGACGGCAGGTGAACGTGCCTGAGCGCGATGAGCAGTTGGTTCCGGTCGCTCGGGGTTCGCATCGCCCCGGCGTCAGCGGCGTCCCACCCGCACAACACGGTCGCGAGTTCGTCAACGGAGATTCCGTCGGGGCCAGTGTCTTGGACCGCCGCTGAAGCCGTCGTCGCGCCCTCGAGGCGAACGCGCGGTAGAGCGCATCGTCCGCCAGCGTCACACTCCACTCGGTCTGTTCGCCTTCGTCGTGCTGGTCGGCAGCTATCCCGTCACGGCCCATAGTATTCAGATAAAGGATGGTCATCCGGCAAAGCTTCTTCGACGGGATCGTGTCCGAAGATCAACCCCGTGCCCAAACGACCTTCAGCGTCGCTACAGCAGCGCTATCGCGGCCGGGTGGCGATCCGTCAGCGCCCCTACAGCGATGCGACGGCGTCGAGCGCGATGTCGATCGCGCGGCCGACGTTGTCTTTCGCCTTCTCCGGCAGTTCGTCCTCGGAGTCGGCGCCCTTCTGAGTGCCGGCGACGAGGTTGCCGTCGGCGGTGCAGATGGCGCCGGCGTTCATGCCGCGGCGACGCGCCAGCGAGAAGACGGCCGACGCCTCCATCTCGATGGCGAGCAACCCGGCGTCCTCCCAGTCGGCGACGTACTCGTCGGACTCGTTGTAGAACGCGTCGTCGGAGACGATCGGCCCCACGTGCACGTCCTCGTCGTTGGCCTCCGCCGCGTCGACCAGGGCCGTGAGCGTGTCGTAGTCGGGCACCGCCGGGTAGACTTCGTTCTCGTAGCGTTTGCTCGTCCCCTCTTCTTTCGCGGCGCCGGTGGCGACGACCATGTCGCCGATCTCCACGTCGGTCTGAAGCCCGCCGCAGGTGCCGACGCGGATCACCGTCTCGACGCCGACGTTGCAGAGCTCCTCGATGGCGATGGCGGCGGAGGGGCAGCCGATACCCGTCGAGCAGATCGTGAGATCGACGCCGTCGTAGGTGGCGTTGACGACGCGGTATTCGCGGTTCTCGGCGACGAGTTCCGACTCGTCGCAGTGGTCGGCGATGCGGTCGACGCGGTCGGGGTTGCCCGGGATGAGTGCGATCTCGTGGACGTCGCCCTCGTCGACGAGCAGGTGGGGCTGGTTTGCCATACGCCCGCTCGCCGCCCGCTCAGCAAAAAGGCCGCGGAAGCGTCGGCGATCCCCGGAGCGGCGGCGGTGTTCCACTCCGCGGTAGCGCAATCCCTTTCCCCCGCTCAGTCGAACGCTAGCGCATGAGTGCCCTCGACGAGGACGTGCTGGCGAAGTACCGCGAGGCGGGCGAGATCCTGACGACGGTGATGGGCGAGACCCGCGAACTGGTCGAGCCGGGCGCGACGCATCTGGAGGTCGCCGAGTACGCTGAGGAGCGCATCCGCGAGGAGGGCGCCGGGCTCGCGTTCCCTGTGAACATCTCGATCGACGAGGAGGCGAGCCACGCGACGCCCGAGCGCGACGGCGAGACGGAGTTCGGCGAGGACGTCGTCTGTCTCGACATCGGCGTCCACGTCGACGGGTACATCGCCGACTCCGCGGTGACGGTCGACCTCGCGGGGGAGACGGAACTGGTCGAGGCCGCCGAACAGGCGCTGGAGGCGGCCGTCGACGCCGCGGGACCGGGGGTTCCGGTCGGCGAGATCGGCGCGGAGATCGAGGACGTGATCGAAGCGTACGACTACACGCCGGTGTACAACCTCTCGGGCCACGGCGTCGAGCGCTTCGACGCCCACACCGGCCCAAGCGTGCCCAATCGCGGCGTCGACCGATCGGTCGAGTTGGAGCCGGGGCAGGTCGTCGCCATCGAGCCGTTCGCCACCACCGGCCGCGGGAAGGTCGGCGAGGGCAGCCAGGAGGAGATCTTCGAGTTGACCCAGGACGTGTCGGTGCGCAACCGCGCGGCCCGACAGGCGCTCGAACAGGTCCGGGAGTTCGACGGGCTCCCCTTCGCCGCCCGCTGGCTCGACTCCTCGCGCACCGAGATGGCGCTGCGGCGGCTTTCCCAGCAGGGCGCTGTCAAAGGGTATCCGGTGCTGAAAGAGCAGAACGACGAGTTGGTCAGCCAGGCGGAGCACACGCTCGTCGTCACCGAGGACGGGATCGAGGTGACGACGGCAGGGCTGTTCGGCTGAGTCGGCATGCGGCGCTGATCGGCGCGGGCGGCGAGAGAAGGATCGCGTGGTTCCGGGGTCGCTCCGATTCGACCCGACGAGTCGGTCGGTCGAGTCAAGCAGCCGGTCTCAGGCGTTGTTCATCCGGGTCGCGGTCTCGGACCCGCACTCGCTGCAGGTGGTGATCCGGTACGGCTCGCGGGAGAACTCGGCGTTTTCCTCCTTCTGGCTCTCCGTGCGGATCTCGACTTGCACGTCGTGCGTCGTCTCCCAGCCACAGTCGGAACAGCGTTCGGTGACGTGGTCTGGATCGGAGGGTTGGGTCGCCATGTACGGTCGCCTACGGCACTAACCCCGATAAAGCTACTACGTATGTGATAACTCTTTGCGTCGCGAGGGTGGCAGTCCGAGCGCACCGTTCAAGACGCGGGCCGGCGACCGCCGGGTATGGATCAGGTGTTCGCGCCGTGGCGGATCGAGTGGGTCGAACGCGACGACGGGGCCGCGATCGACGGCTGTCCGTTCTGCGTGCTCCCCGAACGAGACGACGACCGCGCCTCGCGCATCGTCGCCCGCAGCGAGCGCGCGTTCGCCCTGCTCAACAACTACCCGTACAACCCGGGGCACGTGATGGTTATCCCCCGCGTTCACGAGGGGGGGTTCACCGCGCTCGACGACGACGACCTGCTGGATCACGCCCGGCTGAAACAGCGGACGATGCGCGCGCTCGACGACGCCCTCGGCCCCGACGGACTCAACACCGGGATGAACCTCGGCGGAAGCGCCGCCGGCGGCTCCATCGACGACCACCTCCACACCCACGTCGTCCCGCGGTGGGAGGGCGACACGAACTTCATGCCGGTCGTCTCCGATACGAAGGTGATCGTCGAGGCGCTGGATGACACCTGGGAACGCCTCCGCGACGCCTTCGCCGAGCAAGAGGGCGCGCGCGTCGCCGGCGACGACGACGCGGTGCGCTTCTCCGTCGAGTAGGTCGCGGATCCGCGGGTTCGACCCAACGATTTTACCGAGCGCTGACGCAGATATCCGTATGAGCAGATCCGCGGAGGAGGCTATCGATCGGGCGGGCGAGGCGGACCTCGATCCGGCCGAGGCGTTCGCCCTCCTCGGCAACGAGACTCGCATCGACATCCTCCAGTCGCTGCACGAGGCGACGATCGAGCGCGACGACGACCGACCGGTCGCGTTCTCAGAACTGTACGACCGCACCGGCCTGGACGACAGCGCGCACTTCAACTACCACCTCAAGCAACTCCTCGATCACTTCGTCCGGAAAGTCGAGTGCGGCGACCCCGACGACGGCCAAGCCGGATCGGACGACAGCACGGGTTCCGACGACTGCGTCGAGGGATACGAATTCCGCACCCCGGGCTGGAAGGTCGTGCGCTCGGTGTTCGCGGGCACGTTCACCGGGCGAAGCGAGGTGGGGCCGTTCGACGCGCCCGGCGCCTGCTACGAGTGCGGCGGCGACCTGGTGGCGACGTACGCGAACGAGTTGCTGACGATCGCCTGCAGTGAGTGCGGACGGACGCCGGTCAACTACTCGTTCCCGCCGGGGGCTCGCCGACCGCACTCCCGAGGAGTTCCTCGACGCGTTCCACCACCACGTCCGCCACCACTACTGCCTCGCGGCCGACGGCGTCTGCCCGGAGTGCATGGGCCGCATGGAGACGAGCGTCGCGGCCGACACCGCGGTTCCCGGCCAGGAGATCGCGGTGCGACACGTGTGCGGTCGCTGCGACAACCGACTCACCTCCGCGGTCGGCGTGAACCTCCTCGATTCCGCTCCGGTGCTCACGTTCTTCTCCGAGCGCGGCGTCGACCTCACGACCGAGCCGTTCTGGACGCATCCCTGGACCGTCAGCGACGTGCACACGACCGTCGTGAGCGAGGAGCCGCTGCGCGCCCGGCTCGACCTGCCCTGCGGTGGCGACGTGCTCTCGGTAACGGTCGACGAAACGCTCGATCTCCTCGACGTGGAACGACGGGACTGAGCCCGGCCGGCGCGCCGACAGCTACCGGTCGTCGTACACCACGTCGCCGTCGACTGCAGTCAGCGCGACGCCGATCTCGTCAATCCGGTCGGCCTCTTCCCAGGGCGAGTCGTCGAGCAGGACGAAGTCCGCGCGGTACCCCGCCTCGATCGTCCCGAGTCGGTTCTCGTCGAACCCGGCGTACGCCGCTCCCGCCGTGTACGCCCGGAGGGCATCAGTCACGCCGAGCGACTGATCCTCGCTGGGGGCGTTGACCGCGTAGTGAACGCCCAGTAGCGGGTTCAGCGGCATGCAGTCGCTGCCGAACGCCAGTGGGGCGCCGGCGTCGAGATACGCCGGGAGGCGGTTCGCGTCGGTTCTGCGGTCGCCGAGGCGATCCTCGTAGAGACCGCCCTCGAACCCCCACTTGTGGAAATTGGGCTGCACGGAGGCGACGACGCCCATGTCGGCCATCCGGTCGATCGCCTCGTCGCTGGCGAGCTCGGAGTGTTCGATCCGGTGTCGGGAGTCGCCGGGAGCGTCGGTGTCCTCGTACGCGTCGAGCACCGCGTCGACCGCCGCGTCGCCGATGGCGTGCAGCGTCACCTGGAAGCCGTGATCGTCCGCGCGGGCGACGAGTTCGTCGATCTCGTCGGGACCGAGCACCCACGTGCCCGTCTCGTCGGGGGCGTCGGCGTACGGCTCGTGGAGCTTCGCCGTCCGTCCGCCGAAGGTGCCGTCGGTGTAGGACTTCACCGCGCCGGTCCGGACCATGTCGCTGCCGTGGTTCGTTCGAAGGCCGGCGTCGATGAGCGAGTCGAGGTGGTCGGCCCAGTAGTTGATCCGCACGCGCAGCGTGAGCTCGCCCGCACGGTCGAGGTCGCGGTACACCTGCGGCGCCTTCGACTGGCGGACCATGTCGTGGACCATCGTGACCCCGCGCTCGTTGGCGGTCGCCTGCGCGGCGCGGACCAGCCGCTCGGCCTCGGCGGCGCCGGGTTCGATCGCCTCGTAGACGGGGTCGACGGCCTCCTCGACGATCACGCCGGTGGGCTCGTCGTTCGGACCCGCCGTGTGGACGTCGTCAGCCGGCATCTCCTCGCGGAGGCGGTCGAACACCGGGTCGTTGACGCTGGCGACGTGCATGTCCTCCCGGAAGGCGACAACGGGGAGCGACTCGCTCACTGCGTGGAGGTCCTCGCGCGTGAGGTATCGCGACTCGCCCCACGTCGACTCGTCGTATCCGAAGCCGAGCACCCACTCGCCGCCCTCGACCTCCTCGGCGCGTTCGCGCAGCAACTCGACCGCCTCGTCCGGGGAGTCGGCCGCCGAAAGGTCGGCGTGAACGAGCGACCGGCCGGCGT
The DNA here is from genome assembly GCF_030127145.1 of Halobaculum halobium. Taxonomy (NCBI): domain Archaea; kingdom Methanobacteriati; phylum Methanobacteriota; class Halobacteria; order Halobacteriales; family Haloferacaceae; genus Halobaculum; species Halobaculum halobium. Next base: position 40,178 of record NZ_CP126158.1, on the reverse strand, counting down.
TGAGGAGGTGCGTGTGCGCGTCGATCAGTCCGGGGAGCGCGATGCGTCCGCCCGCGTCGATCGTTGTCGTGTCGGCGCCGGCGAGGAACTCCACGTCGTACGTCGTGCCGAGGCGGACGATCCGGCCGTCGCGGACGGCGAAGGCGTCGACCGTCTCGTCGGGGTCGGCCAGCGTGTGCACCTCGGCGTTCGTGACGACGAGGTCCGCGGGTTCGGTCATGTCAGAGGCCGGGTCCGCCCGGAGCAAAACGGTTCGGGAAGCGGGCGGGTGCACGGAACCGACACGACTTAGCGGCCGCCGCCGTCACGCCGAGGTATGACCGACACCGACACCGACGCGGCCGCGCTCGCCGAGCGCGTGCGCGACAGCGACCTCCGCCTGTACGAGTTGGAGGAACACGCGGACGCCGACACCGCCGCCGCGGCGCGACGGCTGCTCGTCGAGGACCACTCCGGTGCCGATCTCTCCACCAGCGGCGAGTACGCCTTTGACGCCGCCGGCGTCGAGGCCAACATCGAGAACATGCTCGGGGCGATCCAGATCCCGCTGGGCGTCGTCGGCCCGGTCGAGATCGACGGCGGCGCGATTTCGGGCGAGCACTACCTGCCGATGGCGACGACCGAGGGGGCGCTGCTGGCCTCCGTCAACCGCGGCTGCGCGGCGCTCAACACCGCCGGCGGAGCGGGGCGCGCGTCCTCAAGAACCGCATGACGCGTGCGCCCGCCTTCCGAGTCGCCGACGTGGCCGAGGCCGAAGCGCTCTCCGAGTGGGTGCGGGAGAACACGGCCGTGCTCCGTGAGGCGGCCGAGGCGACGACGAGCCACGGCGAACTGAAGGAGGCGACGCCGTACGTGGTCGGCAACACCGTGTTCGTCCGGTTCGCGTACGACACCAAGGACGCGATGGGGATGAACATGGCAACCATCGCGACCGAGGAGGCCTGCGACGTGATCGAAGCGGAGACGACCGCCTCGCTCGTGGCGCTGTCGGGGAACCTCTGTACCGACAAGAAGCCCGCCGCGATCAACGCCGTCGAGGGACGCGGGCGAACCGTCGCCGCCGACGTGACGATCCCCCGCGAGACGGTCGCGGAGACGCTGAAGACGACGCCAGAGGCCGTCGCGGAGGTGAACACACGCAAGAACCTCGTCGGCTCCGCGAAGGCCGGCAGCCTGGGGTTCAACGCCCACGTCGCCAACTCGGTCGCCGCGATGTTCCTCGCGACCGGCCAGGACGCCGCGCAGGTCGTCGAGGGCGCGAACGCGATCACGACCGCCGAGGTCGACGACGACGGGGGGCTGTACGTGAGCGTGACCATCGCCTCGCTGGAGGTGGGAACCGTCGGCGGCGGGACGAAACTGCCCACGCAGTCGGAGGCGCTCGACGTGCTCGGGATCCGGGGCGGCGGCGATCCAGCGGGCAGCAACGGCGACGCGCTCGCGGAGGCCGTCGCGGTCGCGGCGCTGGCCGGCGAACTGTCGCTGCTGTCGGCGCTCGCCTCGAGAAACCTCTCGTCGGCGCACGCGAGCCTCGGGCGGTGACCCCGCGTCGCGACCGCGGCGCTCGTTCGCGTCGGCGTCGCTACCGCTCGTTCAGCGCCGCCGCGAGCGACTGCACCGCCCACCAGCTTCGGCGCCGGAGGCGCAGCGGGTCGCCCCAGAGGTGCGCCGCCATCGGCGCCTGAAACGCGCCGGCGGCGAAGAGAAAGACGCCGACGGCGGGGTCGACGTACACCCACGCGGCGACGCCGGCGGTCCACTCCCACACGAGCAGCGCGTACGCCGCCGCGCCGTGCAGCGTCAGGAACAGCCCCAGCAACGAGACGAACGTGGCGAGAAACAGCAACCCTGCGTACGGCGGGACGCCCTCGGCGCCGCCGACGGTGCCGGACTGCAGCGGCACCGTGACCGCGTCGGCGACGGCCACCGGTCCCGCGAGCATCGACATGGGTCGACTGGTCCGCAGTCCGATATAAACGCTCGGTCGCGGTTACAGGAGCCGATACTCCCCGCGCGATTCGCTGGCCTCCCCCGCCGCGTCAGCCGGTCGAGGATGTCGCGCGCGGCCTCGGCCGGGACGCCGTGGTCGGTCGCGTAGGCGACGATATCCGCCTCGGTTGCAGTCCCCTCGCGGAACGCGTCGCGGACGACCTCGTCTCGCGAGCGCGACTCCCCCGCGTCGTCGGCGCCGGCGGCGGCGACCTCGTCGGCGTCGAGGCCGGCGCGTTCCAGATACTCGCGATCGTCGACGACCGCCTCGGACTCCTCCAGTTCTCGCTCTAACTCGGCGACGGTTCCCGCGCGCTCGAACGCCGCCGACTGCCCCTGCTTGTCGGCCAGCAGTTTCGCTCGCGCCTCGGCGGCGGCCGCCCGGTCCTCGGACTCGTAGAACCGTTTCAGGCGGTCGGTCCGGTGGCGGGTGTCACAGCGCGGGCAGGTGGCGGAGTCCTGGTCCCGGGGGTCGGCGACGAGCCAGTAGGTGCCACAGGAGTGACAGCCGACGACCGCGTACATACTCGCGGGTTGCTCGCCACCGGTGTTGAACCTTGTTACTACACCGGCACTCGGGACCCGCTGTGGGGGCAGCTCCCGTGTGGTCTTCGAGCCCGGCCCCCAGCGTCGCCCGCGGAATTAAGCGCCTCGCCGTCGGCAGGGAGGGTATGGAACGCGAACGCCACGATCCGAGCACCGACACCGAAGCGGTTCCGGGGGCCCACCTCGCCCAACTCGCGACCGGCGCGGAGATGAGCGTCCAGCACTTCTCGATCGAACCCGGCGCGGAGGTGCCGTCGCACAGCCACCACCACGAGCAGGCGGGCTACATCACCGCCGGTGCGTTGACGTTCATCCTGGCCGACGGCGAGGAGGTCGTCTGCGAGGCGGGCGATTCGTACGTCTTGGCGGGCGAGGAGGTTCACGGCGCCGAGAACAGGGGCGACGAGCGGGTCGAGGGGGTCGACATCTTCAGCCCGCCGCGGCCGAACCCGGACTGGCAGGAGTAAGCCGCAGTCGGCGCAGGACGCGGCGCCGCGATCAGTCGGCCTTCGCCTCGTCGTCGCCGTCGAAATCGACCTCGTCAGCGCCCGGTGCGACGCTCACGTCGACCTCGTCGGGTTCGTCGGTCCCGCCGACGTGGAGCTCGCCGTCCGCGTCCTCGACGTACGCGTCGTCGGCGAAGCCCGCGACCGCGTTCTCGAACTCGCCGGCGTCCATCCGCTCGGGCGTGGCCGGCGCGTCGGCGACGCCGTCCGCGGGGCGGAACTCGCCGAGCGGGTCGTCGATGGTGATCCTGTACCGCTGGAAGAACCGCTCGTATCGGCGGTAGTGCTGCTCCAACTCGTCGCTGGGGATCTCCATCATCTCCGCCCAGCCGTGGTTGAAGAAGTCGAAGTTGGCTTGGATGTGAGTGATCTCGCGGGCCTCCGCCTCGGGGTAGCCCGCTTCCAGCGCCGCGACGTAGGTGTCCATCGTCGCGTCGAAGAACTCGTCGAGATGGGCGCGTCGGCCCTCGCGCCGCTCCTCGTCGGCCTTGTCGAGGAAGATATCGGTGTGCATCCCGACGAGCCTCTCGTTGACGTAGTCGCCGACGACCGGCGTGGTGAGCGCGCGCTTTGCGGCCCAGTGGCGGACGTTTTGGCGGAGCTTCATACGCAGTTGATGGCGCTGGACGCTCTTGAATGTGCGGCGAATCGGAACCCACGGTAAGCGATCGTCGAGGGGCGATGGGGCAGTCCTTCGATTCCTAGAGGAACCCGTGAATCCCTTTGGGACGAACTCTCGTGAACCCTCACGTCGATAGCAACCCACATTAACCCCGAATCCGAATCGCCGGTATGAGCGAGTCGTTCGTCATCATCGGCGACGGGATCGCCGGTAGTTCCGCCGCCGAGACCCTCCGTGAGGAGGCGCCCGACGCCGACATCACCGTCATCACTGACGAGGGGAAGCCCTCTACAACCGTATCCTCATCAAGGAGTTCGCCAAGGGGAAGCTCCCCGAGGCGCCCATCTCCATCCACGAGACGGGATGGTACGAGGAGCGAGACATCTCCCTCGAACTCAACACGCTCGTCACGGACATCCGCACCGACGAGCACGAGGTCGAAACCCACGAGGGCGACGTCCTGGAGTACGACAAGCTGCTGCTCGCGGTCGGCGGCACGCCCCAGCAGCTCCCCGTCGAGGAGCGACGCCGACGGAGTCCACCACTTCTGGACGTTCCAAGACGCCCGTCGCATCCGCGAGTCCGCCGAGAACGCGGACCAGGCTGTCATCGTCGGCGCCGGTCTGCTCGGCATCGACCTGGCAGCAATCTGCGGCGCGCAGGACATCGAGGGCAAGTACCTGATGCGCGGCAACGCCTGGTGGCGCTACGCGCTCAACGAGGAGGGCGCCGAGATCATGCACGAGGCGATGCGCGAGCGCGGCGTCGAACCCGTCTTCGACTCCGGCGTCGACCACTTCGAGACGGACGACGAGGGCCACGTGACGGCCGCGGTCGATCCCAACGGCGACCGCTTCGACGCTGATTTCGCGGGCGTCGCCATCGGGCTGAACCTCAACACCGAACTCGTCGAGGGCACGCCCATCGAGACGGACGACGGCATCGTCGTCGACGAGTTCATGCAGACGAACGACGAGGACGTGTTCGCCGCCGGCGACATCACGCGCTTCTACGACGTCATCCTCGGCGAGCAGGCCCAAAACGGCGCGTGGGGAAGCGCGAAAGAGCAGGGGAGCATCGCCGCGAAGAACATGCTCGAGTACGGCTCGGCGGAGTTCCGCTGGGTCTCGTCGTACTCGATCACGCACTTCGACTTCCCGTTCCTCTCGTTTGGCCATCCGACGCTCGGCGACGACGAGGTCATGCGCTCGTTTGGCGACGACGAGTGGCGCCGCCTCGCGCTGAAGGACGGCAAGATCGTCGGCGGCGTGCTCATCGGCAACCTCGCACCGCAGTCTGCGTACAAACAGCTCATGCGCGAGCAGGTGGACGTGAGCGGACAGAAGGACGTCCTCATGACCGAGGGCTTCTCGGTCGACGACCTCGAAACCGAGGGCGCGACCGCCGAGTAACCGCCGAGGACGCCAACTCCCGCTGGGTTCACAGAGACAAGACGCGACAGGACCGACGACCGAGCCGTCGGACCGACACCGTTTTCGGCGGGACTCTCGGAGTACGCTCATGAACGGCGGCGGTTCGAGCGACATGACGCTCGCCTTCGAGTTGGACGCGCTGAAGTCGTTGGCCGATCCGAACGAGGTGTTCAACGACGCGCGCGGGTGGACGGAGTACGTCGGCGTGGTCTCGGAGAAGCCCACGTACGTCGTCACCAACTTCACCCGGAAGCACCGCATCCGCCAGGACTTCTTCTCGGGCCCTCGGGGCGTGCGGGAGTCACTGGAGAACGTCAAGCGGCAGTTCGACACCGACCGCCACGTGTTCGTCGGCACGACCGACGAGGACCGCGCGGTCTCCGAGGACACCGGCTGGGAGTTCCTCCCGCTGGAGCAGGCCGCGGAGGCGGCCGGGTGGACGACGACGGAACCCGACGACCAGTCGGACCACTTCGACGAGAACGCGCGCGACGACTGGCCCTGACGCCGCGGGGGACACCGCGCGCGACGGCCGGTCTCGAAGGAGCATGGGCGCCACCTTCAGCTTTCGAAACCACTAATCAGCGTCGACCCTTGTGAGTATCTACTCAATGAGTCACCAGTTGCCGGACGTGCAGGCCAGTCGGCCGGACGTCACCGTCGGACTCAGCCAGGTCGGTGTCACCGGCGTCGACAAACTCGTGAAAGTCGGCCGGGACGAGAAGCGACCCTGGGTGTTCATGGCCGAGTTCTCGGTGTTCGTCGACCTGCCCAGCGAGCGCAAGGGGATCGACATGAGCCGAAACATGGAGGTGATCGACGAGGTGCTGGAGGCGGCAACACGCGAGGAAGCGTACCGCATCGAGGACGTCTGCGGCGACGCCGCCGAACGGCTGCTTGCGAAGCACGACTACACCACCACGGCGGAAGTCGAGATGACCGCCGAGCTCGCGGCCCGCGAGGACACGCCCGCCTCCGACCGCGAGACGCAGTCGACGTTCACCGTCGTCGCCTCCGCCGTCGCCGACGACGAGGGCACCCGCGAGGAGATCGGCGCCGAAGTGACCGGCATGACCGTCTGCCCGTGTTCACAGGGAATGTCGGAGTCGCGCGCCCGCGAGAAGCTCGACGATCTCGGTGTCGACGATCAGGTCGCCGAGGAGTTCCTCGACGCCGTCCCGCAGCCGGGCCACTCCCAGCGCGGACACGCCACGCTCACGTTCACGGCCGACGGAGCCCCCGAGGTCGACCTCTTGGACGTGATAGACACCGCACGCGACGCGATGAGCGCGCGCATCTACAACTACGCCAAGCGCCCGGACGAGGACCACATGACCTACGAGGCACACATGGACGCGAAGTTCGTCGAGGACTGCGTCCGCGCGCTCGCAGAGGACGTGGTCGAGACGTACGACCACCTCGCGGACGACGTGGTCGTTCACATGAAGCAGTCGAACGACGAGTCCATCCACCAGCACAACGCCCACGCCGAACGCGAGATCACCATGGGCGCGCTGCGCGAGGAGCTCAGTCGCTGATCGCGGAGTTCAGGCTCGACTCATCGATTCACCCGCTCCCGGTTCCGCCGACCTCGTCATGCCATTCCGTTTCCGCCTCGCCTGTTCGTCTCCGGTCGTCGATTCCGTCCCGTACTACAGCCCGAGCGGCGAGGCGTCCTCCCACCGCTCGCGGAACGTCCGGCGAACGTCGCCGGCGAACTCGGGGTCCTTCAGGTCGATCATCGCGAACGACTCGTCCGGATCCACCGGGCTCGGAACTTCCATGCACACCTCCGCGTCGTCGACGAGCGTGAACGTCCCGCGCAGTCCCGGCGCGGTCCGCACCGTGAAGTTCGGGTGGTCGGCCATCCGGTCGAAGTAGCGCTCGCCGACCCCCTCCGGAAGCTGTGCGGGCAGCTCCTCTGACAGCAGCAGCGACACCTCGACGCCGCGTTCGAGCGCCGCCTCCAACTCCTCGGTTATCCGCTCGCCGACGGCACCGATGTCGAGTCCGGAGGCGGGCGCGGCTGCGATCATCACGACTCGATCGTCGGCCGCAGACAGCCGTTCGAGCAACAGATCAGCCGTCTCCTCCGGGCCGAGTGCAGCCGTCCAGAACTGCTCGTCCGGCGGGTCGCCGGCCTCCAACTCCAACGAGAGCTCGTCGACGACGGCCTCGTACTGCTCGGCCTGCTCGTCGAGTTCGCGCTGCTTCTCCTCCAGCAGCCGGTCGAGGGCGGCGTCCGGCTCGACTGCGAGGTACTTCTTCGGTCTGCTCGCGGCCTGACTGCGGGCGAGCCGGTGGCGTTCGAGGCTGTTGAGCACGTCGTACACCCGGCCCATCGGGACGCCGCTCGCCTCTGACAACTCCTTTGCGGTTGCGGGTCCGACGTCGAGGAGCGCGCGATACGCACGAGATTCGTACTCCGAGAGCCCGAGGTCGCGAAGGTCGGCCATACCACACCCAGGACATGGACACTCAAAAAACACACTCCGAGTTTACCCTCCGGCGCGCGGAGCGAAGCGGCACGTCGTCGCTTACTCGGCGGCGTCGGCGACGCGGCGCATCAACGCGTCCGGCGACTCGGCGGGCCCGGCGTCGCGGCCGCGGAGGACGGCGGCACCCTCGGGCGCGCGGTCGCTGTCGGGGACGACGACCTTCTCGTGGTCGGCGACACGCAACGCTGCGCGGTGGAGATCCGAGCCGGCAGGGACGCCGACGTCGACCACGAGCGGTTCGTGTGTGAGTCGGGCGGCCACCGAGCCGTAGCCGGCCACCTGCGCGCCCATGCGCTCGGTCGCGCCGGCGAAGGCGCCGACCGCGGCCTCGGCGCGCTCGCGGTAAGCGTCCTCGCCGGTGAGCGCGGCCAGGTCGACCAGCGCGTCCGCGAACTCGACCACGCTGTCGATCGGTCGGAGCGGCCTGTCGACCAGCCCGAGACCGGTCGCGGGACCGTCGCGGAACGCCGGCTCGTCGCCGAGGACGTCGAGCCCGCGGTCGGTGACTGCGCGGGCGAGGTCGAGCCCGTCGCCCAGGACGGACTCGGCTGTGCAGAAGGCCGCCGCGACGCGCCCCACGTCCTCGAGCAGATCGATCTCGGCGCCATCGTCGTCGACGTGGCGGACGGTGCCGTCGTCAGCGACGAGCGTCTCTCGGAGGTACGAAAGCGCGCGCTCGGCGGACGCTTTCGCGCGCTCGTCATCCGTGTAGGCCGCGAGGGTGAGCAGTGCATCGGCGGCGAGGGCGTTGCCGCCGGCGTAGGCCGTGAGGTCGGTCCGCTCGCCGTCGGGGCCGACGCTGGCGCCGTAGGCGAACCCCGACCAGAGGTCGGCGTCGAGGAACGCGCGGATCGAGTCGGCCGCCTCGCGGTACGCCTCGTCGCCGGTGTAGAGGTAGGCGTTGGCGAACGCGCGCAGGACGCCGGCGTCGTCGGCGAGCAGCTTCTCGCGGGCGGGGTCGGACCAGTCTCGCGCGCCCGCGTACCGGAAGACGCCGCCGTCCTCGTCGAGGAGGTTGCGGTCGATCGCATCGAGGGTCTGAGTCGCCTTGTACCGGTCGCGCTTGAGCGCGAACTCGACCGTCCGCGGCATGGGGAACTTCGCGTCGTCGCCCCACCCGGCGAAGTCCGGGTCCCACTGGGCGTCGAGTTGCCCCGCGAGGTGCTCCTCGATGGCGGTCGTCACCGGCCCGCTCGGCGTCTCGTTGCCGGCGAGCGCACGCGGGATTCGTCCCGCGTCCTCACCGCGTTCGTCCCACGTTTCTCGCACGCGGGTGAGCACCGAGCGGAAGCCCTCCGGTCCGAGATACGTCGCTCCGGTGAGCAGTTCGCCCGACGGCGTCGTGAACACGGTCGATGGGAACCCCCCCATGTTGTACCGCTCCCGGACGCGCGGCTCGCGGTCTACGTCCACCTTCACCGGGACGAATCCGTCGTTGACGTTGGCCGCGATTCGCGGCTCGCCGAACGTCTCGACGAGCATCTCGTGGCAGTCGTCGCACCACGTGGCCGTGAGGAACAGCAACACCGGGCGGTCCGTCTGTTCGGCCTCGGCGAACGCGTCATCCCCCCACTCACGCCACAGAACTCGCGTGTCCTCGGTCATAGTCGCGCTCGGGGGCGCCCGAGGGTAAAGTCGGCGTTCGCGGACGCGAGGGGCAACTGGCAGTTGCGGCGCTCGTCCGTTCGGTCGCTTCGCCCGGTAGAGCCGCTGGCGAGGTCGTCGCGCGATCGGCCGAGCGTGCGAGCAGCGAGTCGACCTCCAAAAGGGCTATACTGCGCGCTCGGGTAGCCCGGGTATGCGCATTCGGGTTCGCTACCTGCTCGTGGCCCTGCTCGCGATCCCGCTGGCGGACGCCGCGTTCCTGCTGTGGGTGGCGACGAATCTCCTCACCGCGGTGCAGACGGTCGCGCTGGTCGTCCTCACCGGACTGCTCGGGATGCTCCTCGTACGCGCGGAGGGGCGCCACACCCTCCGGGCCATCCAGCGGAAGCTCGCGACGGGCGAGGCGCCCACGGGCGAGGTGCTCGACGGCGGCCTGTTGATCGCCGCCGGCGCGTTCCTCCTCACGCCCGGTCTGGTGACCGACACGATCGGGTTCCTGCTCGCGATCCCGCCAACGAGGTACCCGATCCGCGAGCTGTTGCGGCGCTACGTCGTCGTCCCGTACGTCGACGCGCGGATGGACGGCTTCGCGACGGGCGCGGTCTGGACCGAGGGCTTCCCGAACCCCGAGGGAACGGCCGGCAGCGACGGGAACGGGACGGCCGGAAGCGTGGGATTCGGCCCCACGGAGACGGATGGCCGTGACGCCAGCGCCGCCGGCGACGAGGACGTCGTCGACGTCGACTTCGAGGAGGTCGACGATGACGATGAACGGCGGTAGTGAGGCGCACCCGGTCGCCTCAGACGCCGTCTCCGATCGCGGGTGAGGTGACCGAGATCCACCCGACCGGGGCGGCGTGCAACCGCATGACGTGGCGGCGACGCCGAACGGAAACGCTTAACCAATCCCTCCCACTACTCGGAGATGCGCTCACCTGGGCCAATAGCTCAGTCAGGTTGAGCGCTCGGCTGATAACCGGGAGGTCCGCGGTTCAAATCCGCGTTGGCCCATCCAAGGTATCACCGGCCCTTGGCCGGTGAGAATTGGGCCACTGGCTCCCCAGCCACCCAATTTCCGCGTTCTACCAATACTACGGGTAAGGGTAGGTTTACCTCGACTCACACTCACACCACACGCGGGTCCACCCCGTACAGCGGTGCCAGAGGCGGGAGGTGGCTTTCGTGAACCGCGCGTTCGGATCTGGCAAATCCGCAGATCGCGGTTGTCAGGACTGCGACTGCCACGTCACGCGCCGCGTTCGCGCGATCAGAACCCCTCGCGGAGGAACGGGTTTGTCGGCGGGAACGCGGCTGCGAGCGCCGGCTGCGTCGCCTCACCTTCGGTATCGACGGCGCCGAGTTCGACCAGCCGATTCGCCGAGTGTGAGCCGACGACCAATCGAGCGAGCGCGCCGATGTCGAGCACCACCTCCGCATCCGCGTCCGCGACCCGGTCGACGGTGCCGCGACCGTCGGCAACGCGCAGCCGGAAGCGGTCGTCGTTCCACTCGCAGGAGTCGTCGCGCACGTCGAACACGAGCGTCGTCTCGAGGTCCGCGGGATACTCGATCGCCGCCAGCGCAGATTCGACGTCGACGACGCGCGCCATCGGTCCGGGACGGATCTCCGTCTCCGCGGCCTGCGGGTCGTCGAGGTCGTCAAACAGGCGGGTGTCGGCCGGCCCGGTGAACCGGACGCGCTCAACCTGCGAGTCGTGATCGCGACAGAATCGCAGGAGCTGTCGGCGAGCCTCCCGGTCTCTGGCCGCGAACTCGTTCACCGTCAACGCTCGTCCGTCGGAGCCATCCTCGTCCCGAATCGTGTAGACGAGATAGCCGCGGAGTGAGTCGCCCCGGTCACCGTCGGTCCACCCGTACACGTACGGGTCGGTCTCCCACGACTCGAATACTCGATGGCGCCACCAGCCCTCGCCGCGGTCCAGCCGGAACTCGTCGCCCGCCCACTCGTCGTACACTGCGTCCAGCCGCGGCCACGCGTCGGCGTCGAGCCGTTCAAACGCCCCCGCCGGGTCCGGACACGCGCTCGCTGCGCCTCCGGAGCGACCTCGATCCGTGCGTACTCGCCGATCCGCTCGTAGCCGAGTCGGCGGTAGAAAGAGTATTCGAACGGCCACAGCGCGGCGAAGGCGACATCGGCGTCACGGAGTTCGCGGTGGACGTGTCCGAGGAGATCGCGGACGAGTCCGCGACGGCGCATCTCCGGGGGCGACGCGACCGCCGAGACGCCGGCCACGTCTCGAATGCCCCCGCGGATCCGCGCAGAGAAGTCGTAGTAGCCGCAAACAGCGGCGAGCGTCTCGGTTGCAGGGTCGTCTCGATCCCCGCCGTCGTCCTCGTAGAGGCCTCTGGGCTGGAACGACGCCGGCCGATCTGGGCCCTCCGGCTCGTAATCGGGACCTCGTTCCGGGGAGAAGGCGTACACGAGGACGTCGTCGAATGCGGTCTCGTGCTCGTCGGGGATCGCGCGGTAGTCCATGAGAGGACGGGTCCCGCTCCGCGAATAGTGTTTGCGCTGCCGCGAGACCGACTCACACGACCGGTGGTCTCTCCCCGGTGCGATGCTCTAGCTCGCGCTCTGATGCTCAGGCCCGCGCTCTTGGTCACCGGTTCCGGTTCGGATCGCGGGGTTCTCGGTGGTGGGGACCCTGGCGTGGGTATGGGCGACGACACGCGGCTTCGCGACCGGATCACTCGCGATCGACTCCTGCTCGCGGTGGTGCTGGTCGTCGGTATTGCGGGAACGGGGATCGTCCGCCGTCAGCTGGGCCTCCTCGGCTTCAACGAACTCGGTCGCGTGGTGTTCATTCTCGGGTACGGCCTCACCGTCTTCGCCGTCTGGTACGGGTGGATCCGACCGCTGGACATCACCGGCCCGGGTACCGATCGCGAGATCTCGCCGTCCGGATCGTCGCTCGATGAGCCGACCGAGAGCGACCCGAACGACGGCGAGAACGGTGTCGCTGCTGACCCCGGCACGCCGAACGACCGCGCGAATTGAGCGAGACGGCGAACGAGTCGGGCGGCGGAGCGATCCAGAGCCACGTCTTGCGGGAGGCGATTCGATCGATGTACCCGCCGTGCGGACGGTCCGCTCAACGGTGGTCTGGCATCGCGGGGGCCGGGCGCAAACGAGCGAGAACGGAACGTTAATGCGGCGCCCGGGGGGAACTGAAGACAAGAGATGATCCCGCTCCAGATCGTCGACAGCTTCCTGCTCCCGTACAACGTCGGACAGGCGCTGCTGCTCGGGTTCGTGCTGACGACGCTCGCAACGCTACCGGTCTCGCGGAAAGCCATGGCGCTCAACACGATGCTGTTCGGCGTCGTGTTCCTGCTGACGCCGCAGTCGCTCGTGCCGGTCCACTATCTCTTCCTCGGCATCGTGCTCGTCGTCATCGGCCCGCTCGTGTTCGTCGTCTCGCGGCGATAGCCTCGCGTCGACTCCCGACTCGCGCCCGACGACTCCCGAACACCGAACAGGAGCGGCAGGCGGTTCGAGCCGAACGTCATCCTTTTGGCCGCCGCGGCGGACCGAGGCGGCATGGTAACCGCCCGCGCGCCGGCGACCAGCGCGAACCTCGGCAGCGGCTTCGACACCTTCGGCGTCGCGCTGTCACACCCTGCAGACACCGTCTCGGTCGAGCGCGCCGCCGAGACGACCATCCGAGTGCGCGGCGCGGGCGCCGACTTCATCCCGACCGACCCCGAGAAGAACGTCGTCGGCGCCGTCGCGGAGGCGCTCGACGCTCCGGCACACATTCACATCGACAAGGGCGTCCGTCCGTCCTCGGGACTCGGCTCCTCGGCCGCGTCCGCCGCCGCCGCCGCGGTCGCACTGAATGAACTGTACGACAGGGGCTACAGCCGACACGACCTCGTTCCCGTCGCAGCCGAGGGGGAGGCGGTCGTCTCCGGGGAGGCCCACGCAGACAACGTCGCACCCGCGCTGTTGGGCGGTTTCACGATCGTCCGCAGCGACGACGGCGCGACGAGCGTCGACGCCGACCTGGCGCTGGTCGCGTGCCTCCCGGAGGTCGTCGTCTCCACGCGCGACGCCCGCGGAGTCGTGCCGGACTCCGTGTCGATGACCGACCACGTTGAGACGGTCGGCAACGCCGCGACGCTCACGGCCGGGATGTGTCGCTCGGACCCGGAACTGGTCGGCCGCGGACTCGACGACCCCGTCGTCACTCCGGCGCGCGCGAAACTGATCACTGGCTACGAGGGGGTCCGCGAGGCCGCACTGGCGGCCGGGGCGACCGGCGTCACCGTCAGCGGCGCCGGCCCGAGCGTGCTCGCGGTGTGTGAACCGGGTCGCAAGCGCGCGGTCGCCTCGGCGATGGTCGAGGGTTTGCCGACGCTGGCGTCGGTGCGCGCGCGTACCAGACCGCCGTCGGCGACGGCGCGACGGTGCTGTAGCTCGACTGGGAACCGCGGCCGACCGGCGTGCCGGTCACTCCAGCGCCCGCTCGGCGAAGCGCTCCCTGACCTCCGGCTCCGGCACCTCGCAGGCGTCTTTCTTCCCGAACACCTCATACCGGTACTCGGCGACCACGTCGTAGGCGGCGTCACGGATGCCGAGCGGGAGTCGGCGCAGTGCCCACGCGAACCGCCACGGTGCCCCCAGCCGACGGGCGACCCGTAGCGCTGCCGTCGACTTCTGAGAGGTCTCGTCGCCCTCGACGAGCACGAAGGAGTTGTGGTCCTCGGTCGGGAGTCCGTGCTCGCGCAACAGCGCCTGCCCGACCGGCGAGTCCAGCGGCGCGAACCGGAACACGCCCTCGTCGTCGTGGCGGACGAGAAATCTGATCGTCCCGTGACAGAGATTGCAGACCCCGTCGAACAGGATCACCGGATGACGGTGCGGGTCCACGTCTGCCAACGGGTCTGCGTCCGGCGGCGCGTCCGAGGCTCCGTCGTGGCTCACGGCTGTCGCTACGAGTTCCGAAGGCATCAAGCCCGCGGCGACCGGGCGGCCGCACGGCGGGCTCGTCGCCGGTGTGGTGGCGAACAGGCGACACGGCGGGCTGCCCGCGGAACGGCGTGTCGCACACCCGCGTGCGCCCCGCGGCCGGAGTCAGATCACGACAGTCGCACAGCTGTGGCCCCGGTATCGAATAAAAACGCTCGTGCGGGCGAACACCCAACGCGTGTCTCTCGTCGTTAGACGCCGCGGCCCTGCAGCTTCTCCTCCTCGTCCATCTGCTCGTTCGCTTGGCCGGACATCCCCTTACCGGGGGACTTGGCGATCTCCGTGAGCGTCTCCGGGTCGTCGTAGTTGTTGACCGCCTTGACGATCGCCTCGCCCATTGCGGGCGGGTTCTCGGCGCCGAAGATACCCGAGCCGACGAAGATGCCGTCGCAGCCGTGTTGCATCATGAGCGCGGCGTCGGCGGGCGTCGCGATGCCGCCGGCAGCGAAGTTGACGACCGGCAGGCGACCCATCTCGGCGGTCTCGTGGACGAGTTCGCGGGGCGCGCCGTGCTCGCGAGCCCACTCGTCGCGCTCCTCGCGGGCCATCCCGGAGAGCTGGCGGACGGCGCGCTGGATGTTGCGCTGGTGGGTGACCGCCTGGTTCACGTCGCCGGTGCCGGCTTCGCCCTTCGTCCGGATCATCGCGGCGCCCTCGTCGATGCGACGCAGCGCCTCCTCCAGGTTGCGCGCGCCGCAAACGAACGGCGCGGTGAATTCGCGCTTGTCGATGTGGTAGCGCTCGTCGGCGGTCGTGAGCACCTCGGACTCGTCGACCATGTCGGCGCCCGCGGCCTCCAGGATCTGTGCCTCGGCGGTGTGGCCGATGCGGGCCTTCCCCATCACCGGGATCGACACCTCCTCGATGACCTCCTCGAGTTTGCCGGGGTCGGCCATCCGCGCGACGCCGCCCCGCTTACGGATGTCCGCCGGGACGGACTCGAGGTGCATCACGGCGACCGCGCCGGCGTCCTCGGCGATCCGAGCCTGTTCGCGGTTGACCACGTCCATGATGACGCCGCCCTTCTGCATCCGCGCGAAGCCGCGCTTGACGAGGTCGGTCCCGCGTTTGAGCTCCTCCAGATCGGTCTCCTCGGTCATGGTCTACGTTACGGGTGTGCGTACGTAACGGTTGTCCTTCCCCGGGCGACGGCCGCCCGACGGCGTCGCCGTTAACCGGCAACAGCGGGTCGCGACCGGGGCGCCTTACCCGTGGTCGCCGCTGACTGCCACTGCCTGCCGCTGCCTGCCGCCGCTCGACCCGGCGTGCCGCGACCCCGGGCTACAAGCCGCCCGAGCGCCATCGCCTGCCGTGTACCGACGAGACCTCCGCGACACCGAACTCGACGACCTGCTGGCCGCGATGGCGAGCGCGGACTCGGTCGTGCAGGCTGCGCCAGCACCGGACGGCGACCGCATCGCCTACGCGAAGGCCCGCGAGGGCCAGATCGATCTGTGGGTGTGGGACGGGACGACCGACACCCGACTGACGAGCGGGGGCGTCGCCGCGATGCGCTACGGCCGGGGCGACCCCGCGTGGTTCGACTGGCACCCGGCGGGCACCGAGGTGGCGTTCGTCTCGGGCGACGGCGACCTCTCGACGGTCGACGCCGAGACCGGTGCGGTGACGACCCTGACTGGCTACGACGACCCGGACCTCAGCCTCGCGTACGCCCCCGGCGGCGACGACATCGCGGTCGTGACCGACCACTTCTCGCGCGCCTCGCTCGCGCTCGTCGCCGCCGACGGTTCGCGGGTCGAGGCGCTCGCCGACGACGAGTTCCTCTACGGCGACCCCGCCGTCGCGGACGACGGGACCGTGTACGCGACTCGCGCCGAGCACCGACACCTGTTCGACGACGAGGCCCATCTCGTCGCCGTCGACCGCGACGACGGCGGCCGCGGACAGGGCGTTCGCGTGGTGTTCGCCGAGGAGGGCGTCCGCGTCCAGAACGTCCGGCCGCGCCCCGACTCCACGGAGGTCGCGTTCGTGCACGACAAGAGCGGCTTCGACGCCGTATCCGTCGTCGACGGCCACGGACCGGACGAGGATGCAGACGCCGCTGCGAGCGCCGGTGGCGACCCCGGAGAGTTGTACGCCGTCGAGGAGGCGGAGGTCGCAGACCCCGCGTGGAGTCCCTCGGGCAAGACGCTCGCCGTGACCGTCACCCGTGACGGCCGCGCGAACGTCCACGCCGTCGACCGCGACGGCTTCGCCGAGGAGGTGACCGACGAGGACGCCTTCCACACGGCGCCCAGGTGGCGCGACGGCGACGTCCTCACCGTCCGCGACACGCCGCACGAGCCCGCGACGGTGTGGAACGCCTCCGCGGGCGAGCGGGTGACGCCGAGCGCCGCGCCAGACTTCGGCGCCCGGGTCCCGTTCCCCACGACGCTCACCTACGACTCCGACGGGACGGAGGTCCAGGCGGTCGTCTACCCGCCGGCCGACGACGCGGACGACGAGTCGGTGCCGGTGCTCGTGAAGGCCCACGGCGGCCCGACCTCCTTCGACCGCTTCGGCTTCGACCACCGCGCGGCCTATCTGGCCGCGCTGGGCTACTGCGTGATCCTCCCGAACTACCGCGGCAGCGACGGCTACGGCCGCGCGTTCCGCATGGCCAACGACCGAGACTGGGGCGGCGGCGACCTCCACGACGTGATCCGCGCGGTCGACGCCGCCGACGCGGCCTTCGACGCGGTCGACGGCGACCGGGCGGGCATCTACGGCGGCTCCGGCGGCGGCCTGATGACGGTGAACGCGCTCGGCAACTCCGGCCGGTTCGCCGCGGGCGCCGCCTTCTACGGCGTCTACGACTACGAGACGTTCCTCGACGACACCGACGACATCGGCTGGCAGCTCATGAAGCGCGAACTGGGCGACGTGGCGACCGACCTCGACAACTACCGCGAGGCGTCGCCGATCCGCCACGTCGAGGACATCGAGGACCCGCTGCTCGTCCTCCACGGCGAGGACGACGCGCGCGTCCCCATCAGCCAGTCAGAGCAGTTGTGCGACGAACTGGAGACGCACGGCAAGCGCTTCGAGTTCCGCCGATACGACGGCGAGCCGCACGGCTTCGGACGACGAGAGAACGTCGTCGACGCGTACACCCGCGTCGCCGACCTCTTCGCGAAGTACCTCCGGGTCGACCCCGACGACGGGAGCAGCAGCCCGCACCCGACCGACGAGCCCGACCGCGCGTCGAACTGACCGAGACCGGGGTCCGACGACGCTCGGCCGATCGGGGACCGGTGGAGCCCGCCGAGTTTCGCTTATTCGTCCGCGTCGATCGCCTGTTGGATCCGCCGCTCGATCTGCGGCACCCGTCGCTCGACCAGGCCAGGGAGCTGTCCGGGGAGGTTCTCGCGGTTGCGTTCGAGCGCGTCAGCGATCGCGGCGGTCCGCTGTTTGAGCCCGCGCAGGCGGTTGTCCGCTCCCTGCGCGTTCCCCGCCTGCGCCGCCTCGTTCGCCCGCCGCGCCGCGTTCGTCGACGCCTCTAACGCCCGGAGCAGCCCGACGAACCCCGCGTCCGGTCCGCCGCCCGACCCGTCGTCGCCGCTGTCGCCGCCACCGGTGTCGCCGCCCGGTCCGCCGGTGACCGACGCCGTCGCCTCCAGCACGTCCTCGACGGCGTCGGCGGCCGCGCCGGTCTGCTCTTCGGTGTCGTCCGGGACGCCGACCTCGTCGATGCCGTCGGCGTCGCCGTCCTCGAAGACGCTCGCCTGCGCGATCGTCTCCGTCAGCAGGGTGAGCAGGAACGACGTCAGCGACGCCTTCCCGGTGCGCGCCTCGCGAACGGTCGCGGTCGACTGGTCGGCCGCGGGGTTCACGCGGTAGGCGCCGAGCGCGCCCGCCTCGTCCTCGACCTCGGCCGTGTAGGCGCCCTCGCGGTGGACGTACACCGCGGCGCCCTCGGCCTCGTCGTCGGCGGGGAGGCCGTCGTAGACCCGGCCGGCGACGTCGTCCTCGACGGCGACCCGGTCGAAGCCGGGCGCGTCCGCGGCGGGCTCGGCGCGCACCTTCACCGCGTCCTCGTTGGGCGTCACCACCACGTCGCCGTCGACGCCGACGGTCGTGGTCGCGGGCGGGCCGTCGGCGGTGGCCGCTGACTCGGTCGGCTCGGCCGTCTCCGAGTCGGTCGTCGCGGAGTCGGTGGATCCTGCGCCGTCACCGCCGTCGCCGCCGTGATCAATCCGCTGGCCGTACGGCGCGACGCCGGCGCCGTTGACGGTCAGTCGGTGCTCTCCGGCCGGCACGTCGCGAAGAGCGACGACCCCGTTGAACGTGGGAACCGCTTCGGGATCCGATTCGAGGAGGGCGATCCCCTCGACGACCGGCTCGCCAGTGTCGACGCCGTTGCTCCCGGGTGCGTCGTCGCTGTCGGTGGCCTCGCGGATCACGCCGACCACGTCCCCGGCGAGTCCGCTCACGTCGAGGTCGAACCGCTCTGAGAGCGCAGAGCGGTGCCGCGGGTCGGTCACGTCCGTGAGCGGGTCCGCGAATCTCGGTTGCGCCGTGGGAGTGCCCGTGGTCGTGATGTGGGACGCGACCGCGTCCTCGGCGAAGGACGGGACCGCGAACTCGAAGCTCAACTGCGGACCGGTGAACTCCCCGATAGTCAGGTCCGCCATGGGCGTCAGCGAGTAGCCGTAGTCGGCTTCGCCGGCGGTGTCGGCTCCCTCGAACGCGAACATGAGGCCCGTCTCTCGCAGCGGAATGTCGTCGGGCGGCGAGGGGTCCCCGAGAAGGACTCGACGGTCATCGCTGCGGGGACGAGGTGATCGCGGGTGACGTTCGGGAGGTCCGGGTGATCGTGGATCGGCGAGCCGTCGAGTTCCGGCAGCGAGAAGGGGAGACGATACCCCTCTCCGCGGAAGCCCGTAGGCCGCGGGCACGTCCAGCGGGGAGAGCGCACCGTTGGAGATGTCGGCGATGTCGGTGACGAGCGGAAGCCGCTCGAACTCCGCTTTCGTCTCGTTGATCCCCAGCGCGGAGGAGTGACTCCCCACCTCACTGATGATGCTCGCGCGGTCGGTCTCGGGGTCGAGGAACTCGTTGTTCGGCACCTTCCGAGAGTGGGCCGACGCGACCAGCAGCGTCGGGTCGCCCGTCTCCGGGTCGCCCGACCCCTCGCCCACGTCGAGGAACACGTGCAGCACCTCCCAGTCGTGCCAGTGGAAGTTCACCGAGAACTGGTCGAACGCCGAGTAGAACCAGTACTGCACCACCGTGAGATCGGTGTCCGGGTAGCGAACGGTGTTGTAGAACGCCGTCCGATGCGGGCTCGCCGCCGGGCTCGTAGTCGCGGGCGTAGCCGTCGAACGCCGCGAAGCCGTCGAGAACGCCCCCGTCGCCGTCGTCGCCGGTGTACTCTCGTGGGTCCGTCGGGAACCACCGCTCGCCGGCGCCGAAGTACAGGTCCGGTGCGTGGGCTTCCGCGAGCGTCCGGGCGCGCTCGCCGGAGACGGCTTCGCTCTCGGGCGCGTCTCCGCCCCCGAGAACTCCCGCACAGCCCGCGATCGACGCGGCGCCGGCGGCGGCACCGGCGGCTGCACCGGCCGCGAGAACCTCGCGGCGCGTGCGTCGAGCGGTGTCGGTCTCGTCGTCCGCGTCGGCGGCGGAGTCGCGCATCCTCGGACTACCCCCCGTCGTGGGTGACCGAGCGCATCATCGTTCGGACGTCGTCGGCCTGTCCCGACAGTCGGGTCGGGTACGCGCCGACCGTGACGACGAAGTCCCCGCCCGCGCGAACCGCCTCCGAGACGTGCAGTCGAATCTCGACGGTGACTCCCTCGGTAACGGTCGCGTCGGCCGTGAACAGCCCGACGGTCGTGTCGGTGCCGAGCACCGTGACGGTCTCCTCGCCGTCCGACTGGAGGTTGGAGATCCCGTCGTACTGGGAGAGCATCCGCCGCGCCAACTCCCTCGTACTCAACTCCCCGACGGGGTTGAACGTCTGCTCGGCGATCTCGACGGCCGGCGTCGACAGCGCGACGAACAGCGACGCCTGGATGCGCTCGCCGAGTATCTCCGCGGCTTTGTCGTACTCGGCGACCTGGTTGGTGACGACGACCTCTCGGGTCTGGTCGGCGACGGTGAACTCCCGGGTGATCTCCATCGGTTCGACCCGGTACTCCTCGAATCCGGTCGATTCCAGGGTCGAATCGGGGACCGACGCGACGCTGGCGGAGAACTCCGCCGGCTCCGAGCCGGTGATGACGCCGAGACAGCCGCTCGTCGCGCCCGCACCCCCAGCGCGAGCGCCGCACCGGTCCGCCGAAGGAACTCCCGTCTGCGTGCCTCTCGTGGCATGGGACGGACCTTGGATTCAAGCGGTATCAGTCTCGTGGTCGACGGCGACGCGGGCGAGCACGCCGCTGTCGGCCTCGAACCCGTCGCGACAACGGCTCACACGGTCGAACGACCGGGTATCGTACCGCTTTTGCCGCTCGGCCGGGAACGTAGGGTACCGAATGATCTCGAAGGGCTGTGAACAGTGCTCCAAGGGCGGGAAGATGGTGCTGTTCGTGTACGGCTACTGCGACCAGCGCGACTGCTTCTACTGTCCGCTCGGGGAGAACCGCAAGAACGTCACGGACGTGTACGCCAACGAGCGCCTCGTCGAGTCCGACGAGGACGTGATCGAGGAGGCCAAGCGGATGTCGGCGTTGGGCACCTCCATCACCGGTGGCGAGCCCCAGGAGGCGATGGGGAAGACGACGCGGTATCTCCGCCTGCTCAAGGAGGAGTTCGGCGAGGACCACCACACGCACCTCTACACCGGGATCCCGGGCGGCCGCGAGAACATGCGCCGCCTGTCGGAGGCGGGCCTCGACGAGATCCGATTTCACCCGCCGGTCGAGCAGTGGGGAGACCTTCACGGCACCGAGTGGGAAGAAATTCTCTACGTCGCCCGCGAGGAGGGCCTGACGCCGGCGTTCGAGATCCCGGGCATCCGCGCGGAGGAGGAGTTCCTGGAGTTCCTCGACGAGGGGGCCGCCGACTTCTGCAACGTCAACGAGTTCGAGATGTCCGACGGGAACTACCGCCGGATGCAAGAGCAGGGCTTCGAGCTGCAGGAGGGCCACATGTCGGCCGTCGACGGCTCGAAAGAGGAGATCTTGGACGTCATGGGCGACCACGAGAAGGTGTACTTCTGCACCTCCGTGTTCAAGGACGCCGCCCAGCACCGCAACCGCCTCAAGCGGATGGCGCGCAACCTCCAGCGCCCGTTCGACGAGGTAACTGACGACGGCACACTCGTGTACGGCAAGACGTACGCGAGCCCAGAACGCATCCGCGATCTCGGGGTTCCAGAGGAGTTCTACACCACGAAGTCCGACCACGTCGAGGTGGCGTGGTGGCTGCTCGAGGAGATGATCGACGAGGGCGATCTCGACGACGGCGAGGTCGTCGAACAGTACCCGACCTACGACGGCACGGTCGTCGAGCGGACGCCGCTGGCGTGACCGTCACGGTCTCTCACTGAGCGCGCCGAGGCGTTGGTCGATCCTGAGAGCCGGAACGCCGACGCACTAACTGGCGACTGCCCCGTGTAGAGCGTCCGCGCGTCACGATTCGTCCTTCCGAGTGCAAAGGAGGACCGGGCGGTCCGTCCCGAGGACGACCTCCTGGGAGACGCTCCCGAAGAGCGCCTTCCCCGCCTTCGAGCGCTTGCGTCCGGCGATGCTGATCGCGTCAACGTCTATTCCTCCGCGGTCTGGATGATAGATCTCGACGGCGTTCCACTCGTCTCGTGGTACTCCACGGTGACCCCGGCGTCCTCTAAGATGGTAGCCGCACGCCTGACAGCGGCGACCTGACTGACCGACGCGCCCTCGCGGTTGTCCGTGAAGTCGTGCAACAGGTGCGCGGTCGTGCTGTCGGTGTCGAACAGGTCGCGGACCGTCGCCGCCTGGGCGGCCGCACGGTCGCCGCTCTCGTCGATGGCCAAGAGGAGATGTTTCACACGCACGAATTGCTGCGATCGAACATATACGTATGGGTGGGTCCGAGCGCGGCGGGCGCGTCGTCGCTACTGCCGGTTCGGAGTCGCTACTCCCCGAGCGTGACAGCCTCGTCCGCGCTCCGCCGGAGCGCGTCGGAGCGGCCGTAGCTCCCCGGCGCGATCGCGAGCGTCCCGAGGCCGTACTCGTTGGCGACCTCCAGCGCGGGCTTGAAATCGGTGTCGCGGGAGGCGATCGCGACGGTCGCCGCGCGACGCTCGGCCGCGAACGACGCCACGTCGACGGCGAGTTTCACGTCCACGTCGCCGCTGGTGGTGATCACCTGAAAGCCGTTGGCTTCGGCAGCCTGGATGAGGCCCGGGGTGGCGTGCTCGTCGAGGTACAGCCGCGCGGTGACGAGTCCACCGTCGGCCTCGGCGGCCGCGCGCAGATCCGCGAAGTCCACGTCGAACTCATCGCGGAAGACGTTCGGCCCGTCGACGAACAGCGCGACGCCCCGCGGTCGCGCCGGTTCCCCGTCGGCGTCTCGCCACGGGCCCCGCGGACCCGCGGCTCCATCGCCCGCTGACGACGGCCCGTCTGCGCCGCGAGCGTCGTCGCCGCCGGCGCTCGCTCCGAAAACGCGATCCAGCAGTCCCATGGCGAGGGGACCGGACGGTGGCCGATACGCGTTCCGGTTCGCCCCCGATCGTCCGTCGGCCCCGCCGGCCCGAGGGAAACCGACATACCCGCCCCCGCCGTTCGTGGGCACATGAGCAACTGGACGGACGCGATCGTCGGCGAACGCATGACCGTCGACCGCGAGTTCAACGACCGGATCCACCAGTCGGAGTTCTCGAACCAGCAGTGGGGACTGATCATGACGGCCGTCGAGTTCGAGATCGAGGACGCGGACGACCCGGAGAACGCCCGGATCGTCGCCGACACGTCGAAGCTTCCCCAGATAATGCCCGAACTCGACAACGTCTCCCAGCAGATGGGCGGGATGCCCGGCGGCGACCCCACGGGCGACTCCTCTGGCGGCGCCTTCGGCGAGATCGTCTCCGACATCAAGGACGCCCTCCTGGGCGGCGGTGGGGGCGGCGGCACGGACACCCAGCAACTGGAGGCCGCCGAGCGACTCACCCAGGAGTACGCCGACGAGCTCCAGCGACACCTGGAGTCGAAGGGGAAGTTCGAACAGGTCCGACTGGCGTATCAGGAGTAACGAATCGGTCGAGCGCGGAAGTCGGCTCGCGGGCGTGGTTTCTGTCGCTTACAGCCGCGCCAGCACCGCGTCGGTCACCTCGCGCGTCGTCGCCTCGCCGCCGAGGTCGGGCGTGCGCGGCCCGTCCGAGAGCACGCGCTCGACGGCCGACCGAATCTTCGCGCCCGCGTCGTCGTCGCCGAGCGACTCGACGAGCATCGCCGCCGAGAGGATCGTCGCCGACGGGTTCGCGACCCCCTCGCCGGCGATGTCGGGAGCGGTGCCGTGGACCGGCTCGAACAGGCCCCGCTCGGCGCCGACGTTCGCCGACGGCAACAGGCCGAGCCCGCCGACGAGTCCCGCCGCCAGATCCGACAGCACGTCGCCCGCGAGGTTCGGGCAGACGATCACGTCGAACTGCGTCGGGTCGAGACACACGCGCGTCGCGAACGCGTCCATGAGGACGGTCTCGGCGTCGACGCCGGCCGCCTCGGCCGTCGCGAGCACGGTGTCGCGGAACAGCCCGTCCGTCTCGCGCATCACGTTGGCCTTGTGCGCGACGGTGAATCCGTCGTGGTCGCGTTCGGCGACGTACTCGCAGGCGAACTCGCCGAGGCGCCGGGAGGCCGACTCCGTCACCACGCGCGTCAGCGTCGACACGTCGTCGCTGAGGCGGTCCTCGTGGCCCGCGTACACGCCCTCGGTGTTCTCTCGGAGGAAGACGAGGTCGGTCTCCGGGCGGAGCGCGTCGACGCCGGGGTACGCCCGCGCCGGGCGGATGTTGACGAACGAGCCGACCGCCTCCCGCAGCGGGAGGATCACGTCGGCTGCCGAGTCGCCGGCCGCGCCGAACAGCGTCGCGTCCGCGGTCGCGGCCAGTTCGTACGTCTCCGCGGGCAGCGCCTCGCCGGTCTCGTCGAGCGTCGCGTCGCCCGCCTCGGCCGCGGTGAACGCGTAGTCGCCGACGGCGTCGAGCACCTCGACGGCCGCGGGGACGACCTCCCGCCCGATGCCGTCGCCCTCGATGACCGCGATCTGGGGGACATCGCCGCCGTCCGATCGCGGCGCGTCCGCCGGGCTCGCCTCAGTCATCGGTGTAGGGCAGACTGTCGTTGACCGCCGTCGCGCGGTCGAGGTTCGTCCGCATCACCGCGGTCGTGTCCCACTTCCCCTCGAGGAGCGCCTCGCGCATCGCGTCCGGGACCTCCTCGATCGCGGTCCCGTCGTAGCGGACGGTCTCCTCGCGCACGTCGACCTCGACGCCCGCGTCGGGGTTCGTTTCGATGAACTCCTGGAGCGCGACGACGTCCTCGTGGTCGACCGCGAGCGTCGGGATGCCCAGCGACTTGCAGTTGTCCTGGAAGATCTCCGCGAACGACTCGCCGACGATCGCCTCGACGCCCCAGCGCATCAGCCCCTGTGGGGCGTGCTCCCGGGAGGAGCCGCAGCCGAAGTTGTCGTTGACCGCGAGCACGTTCGCGCCGCGATACTCGTTGAACGGGTGATCGTTGGGATCGCCGTTCTCGTCGCGGCGCTGGTCGTAGAAGGCGTACTCGCCCATATCGTCGAAGGTGACAGCCTTCAGGAATCGGGCGGGGAGGATCTGGTCGGTGTCGATGTCGTCGCCGCGAAGCGGACGCCGGTACCGGCGACCCGGCGGATCGCCGGCACCGCGGCCGAGTCGTCCGCGCCGTCCGTCTCGGGCGCGTCGTCGCCGGCGCTGCCGGGGACGTCGTCGCTCATTCGCTCACCTCCGCGCTCGCGTCGTCATCGTGGGGAGCGGCGCCGTCGCCGTCGGCGGTGCCGACGAGCTCGGGCGTGTCGAACGCCCGCACGTCCGTCACCGCGCCCTCGACGGCCGCCGCGGCGACCATCGCGGGCGACATCAGGTGCGTGCGCCCCTCGGTGCTGCCCTGTCGGCCGACGTAGTTGCGGTTCGACGACGAGGCGCACACCTCGTCGCCCTCGAGCGCGTCGTCGTTCATCGCGAGGCACATCGAACAGCCGGCCTCGCGCCACTGGAAGCCGGCGTCCTTGAAGATCTGGTCGATGCCTTCGGCCTCCAGCGTCCGCTTGACCGTGCCGGAGCCGGGGACGGCGAGCGCGCGAACGTCGTCAGCGACCTCGCGGCCCTCGAGCACCTTCGCGGCCTCGCGGAAGTCCGCGACGCGGCCGTTCGTGCAGGTGCCCAGGAACGCCACGTCGATCTCGTGGCCCTCCATCGTCTCGCCGGGCGTCACCTCCGTGTGATCCTGCGCGGACTCGGCGGCCGCGGGGTCGCGCGTCTCGGACGGGGCGGGCACCGGTTCGTCGACGCCGACGACCTGTTCTGGGTTGGTCCCCCACGACACCTGCGGGGCGAGGTCGTCCGCGTCGACCTCGACCCAGTCGTCGTACTGGGCGTCCTCCTCCGAGCGGATCGACTCCCAGTACTGCTTGCGCTCCTCGAACGCTTCGCCGTCCGGAGCGAACTCGCGCCCCTTCAGGTACTCATAGGTAGTCTCGTCGGGGTTGATGTAGCCCGCGCGGGCGCCGCCCTCGATGGACATGTTGCACACCGCGAGGCGGCCCTCCATGTCGAGCGTGCGGATGGCCTCGCCGCCGTACTCGTACACGTGGCCGACGCCGCCGTCGACGCCCAACTCGCGGATGACGTGGAGTATCACGTCTTTCGCGCCGACGCCGTCGCCCAGCTCGCCGGTGACCTCGACGCGTCTGACGTCCTTCTTGTCGGCGGCGATGGAGCCGGTGGCGAACACGTCGCGGATCTGGCTCGTGCCGATCCCCATGCCGATGGCGCCGAAGGCGCCGTGGGTCGAGGTGTGGCTGTCGCCGCAGACGACGGTCATCCCCGGCTGGACGAAGCCCAGCTCGGGCCCGACGACGTGGGCGATGCCCTGGCGGTCGTCGTCGAGGCCGAAGAAGCGGATGCCCGCCTCCTCGGTGTTGCGCTCCAGGTGCGTGAGCATCTCCTCCGCCTGGTCGTCGGCGAGCGGACGATCGCGCCCCTCCGGGCGCGTCGGGACGATGTGATCGGTTGTGGCGACCGTCCGATCCGGGAACGCGACCTCCATGTCGCGCTCGCGCAGCATCCCGAACGCCTGCGGGCTCGTCACCTCGTGGACGAGGTGGAGGCCGATGAACAGCTGGTCCTGCCCGTTCGGCAGGTCGGCGACCTTGTGTCGCTCCCACACCTTGTCGTACAGGGTCCCCTTGCTCATCGGCGTACGTCCCTCGGGTCGTCGCTGGCGCGCGCGAATCCGCGCGACCACACGTCGTTCGCTTCGGGATACGGCGCGGTGTGATCCACGTCGGCGACGGTGCGCTCCTCAGTCATCGGCGCGTACCTCGGCCTGGCCGGGTTCCTCGCCTTCGCCGTCCTCGGCGGCCTCGTCGGCGTCCCACGCGAACAGCGAGCGGAGGTCCTCGCCCACGTCCTCGATGTCGTGGTTCTTCTCGGCCTCGCGAAGCTGCGTGTAGGAGGGTCGGCCGGCCTGGTTCTCGGCGATCCACTCGCGCGCGAAGGTGCCGTCCTGCACCGCCTCCAGCACCCCCTCCATGTTCTCGCGGGCGTGCTCGTCGACGACCTCGTCGCCCTTGACGAGTCCGCCGTACTCCGCGGTGTCGGAGACGGAGTCCCACATCTCGCCGAGCCCGCCCTCGTACATCAGGTCGACGATGAGCTTCAGTTCGTTCAGGCACTCGAAGTACGCCATCTCGCGGGAGTAGCCCGCGTCGACGAGCGTCTCGTACCCCTGCTTCACGAGCGAGGTGACGCCGCCGCACAGCACCGCCTGCTCGCCGAAGAGGTCCGTCTCGGTCTCCTCTCGGAACGTCGTCTCGACGACCCCCGCGCGGGTACAGCCGATCGCGTGAGCGTACGCAAGGCCCTCCTCGCGCGCCTCGCCGGTGGCGTCCTGATAGACGGCGAGCAGTCCCGGGGTGCCCTCGCCGGCCTCGTAGTTGCGGCGCACGAGGTGGCCCGGCGACTTGGGCGCGACCATGGTCACGTCGACGCCGTCCTTCGGCACGATCTGGTTGTAGTGGATGTTGAAGCCGTGCGCGAACTGGAGCGTGTCGCCCTCCTCGATCCCCGGCTCGATCTCCTCGTACACGGTCGGTTGGACCGTATCGGGGACGAGCACGGAGACGATGTCCGCCTCGGCGGCGGCGTCAGCGGGCGTCTCCACGCGCAGCCCGTCGCCCTCGGCGGCCGCGCGCGAGGAGGAGTCCTCCCGCAGGCCGACGATCACGTCGACGCCGGAGTCGTGGAGGTTCTGCGCGTGGGCGTGGCCCTGGCTGCCGTAGCCGAGCACGGCCACGGTCTTGTCGTCGATCGCCGAGCGGTCGGCGTCCTCGTCGTAGTATACGTCTGTGTCCAAGGTGGAATCGGAGTCTGTCATCGGTGTGTAGTGTGCGGTGTGGTGTGATTTGGCTGTCGATGCGGCGCGGTCAGTCGTCGTAGTTCGTGAACTCGTCGTCGTCCGTCTCGCCCGCCGAGTGCCCCGGCTCCTCGCCGGGCGTCGTCGGGGAGTCCCCTCGCTCCAGGGCCGTCTGGCCGGTCCGGGCGATCTCGATGATGCCGAACTGGTCGAACGCGTCGATCGCGTCGTCGATCGTGTTCTCGTCGCCGGTGATCTGCACGGTGATGGTACGCGGGCCGGCGTCGAGGGTCTGCCCGTCGTACATCGAGGTGATCGCGTGCACCTTGTCGGGCTCCTCGCCGCGGACCTTCAGCAACACCAGTTCGGCGGCGACGGCGTCGCCGCTCAGCTCGCCGACCGCGATGACCGGCGTGAGCTTCGCGAGCTGCTTTTTCGCCTGCTCGATCCCCGCCTCGGTCTCCTCGACGACGAGGGTGATCCGCGAGTGGCCCTCGACGGTCGTCGGGCCGACCGTCAGGCTCTCGATGTTGAACTGCCGGCGGCGGAACAGCCCCGCGGCGCGCGCGAGGACGCCCGGTTCGTCCTCGACGAGCGCGGAAACGGTCGCGCGTCGCGTCGGCTCCGGACCGTGGTCCGGCTCCTTGCGGACGCCGTGTTCGTCTCGGCGACCCGTCGGGTGTGGCCGCTCGTCGGGAGTCGGTCCCGCCAGCCCCGTCTCGGGGCGTCGCCGCCGGCGGGACGTGCGTGCTCGGCCACCGGCGACTCGGCCGGGTGGTCGGTGCCGCCGTCGGTGGTAGGCGCTCCGGCCGATCGCTCAGTCTCCTCCTCGGATCGGTCGCCCTCGGTACGCTCGCTCATAGCTGGTCCTCCGCGAGCGCGAACTGGCCGTTCGCGGCGCCGCTGGCGACCATCGGATAGACGTTCTCCTCGGGGTCGATGTGGGCGTCGACGACCGAGGGGCCGTCGTACGCCAGCGCCTCCTCGACGACGCCCTCCACGTCGTCGTACTCGTCGATGCGGAAGCCCTTCGCCCCGAACGCCTCCGCGAGCGTGTCGAACTCCGGCATCCAGTCGTACTGGGAGGCCATGTGGTTGCCCTCGAAGAAGGCGTCCTGCCACTGGCGAACCATCCCGATGTACTCGTTGTTGAGCACGACGATCGTGACGTCGAGGTTCTCCCGGACGGCGACGGAGAGCTCCTGGATCGTCATCAGGAACGATCCGTCGCCCTCGAAGCTGATCACCTGCCGGTCGTCGTCGGCGGCGACGCGCGCGCCGATGGCCGCGGGCAGCCCGTACCCCATCGTCCCCAGCCCGTGCGAGGAGACGAAGGTCCGCGGCTCGCGGTACGTCCAGTACTGGGCCGCCCACATCTGGTGTTGGCCGACGCCGGTGGTGACGTACGCGTCGTCGTCCATGGCGGCGTCGAACGCCTCGACGACGAACTGCGGTTTCACCGGCTCGTCGGGGTCGATGGCGTAGTCCATCGGGTACTGCTCGCGCCACGCGGCGCACTGCTCGCGCCACGCCGCGGTGTCGGGCGCGTCCGCGTAGCCGATGGCGGCGTCGAGCTGGTCGAGCACCGTCGCCGCGTCGCCGATGACCGGGTAGTCGGCGTGGACGTTCTTCGAGATCTCGGCGGGGTCGATGTCGACGTGGACGACCTCCGCCTCGGGCGCGAACGTGTCGACGCCACCGGTGAGGCGGTCGTCGAACCGCGTTCCGACCGCGATCAGGCAGTCCGTGTGGGTGATCGCCATGTTGGCGTAGCCGGTGCCGTGCATCCCCGCCCACGAGAGACACAGGTCCTCATCCTCGGGGAACGATCCGATGCCGGGCATCGTCGTCACGACCGGGATCCCGAACTCGCGGGCGAACGCCCGCGCCTCCTCGGTCGCGTCGCCTTTGATCACGCCGCCGCCGAACAGGCAGAGGGGACGCTCGGCGCGCTGGATCGCGCTCGCGGCCTCCTCGACCTGCCGGTCGTCGGCCTCGGCGTCGGGGATCGCTCGGTCGGGCGCCGCCGGTTCGCCGACCGGGCGGTCGGTCTCACCGAACGTGACGTCTTTCGGGAGGTCGACCAGGGTCGGCCCCGGACGACCAGTCCCCGCGAGCGCGAACGCCTCGCCGACAGTTCGGCCCACGTCGTCGGAGTCGCTGGCGAAGTAGTTGTGCTTCGTGATCGGCGCAGTCACGCCGACCGTGTCGGTCTCCTGGAACGCGTCGGAGCCGACCATGTCCGAGGGGACCTGTCCCGTCAGCGCGAGCATCGCGTCCGAGTCCATCGACGCGTCGGCGATGCCGGTGACGAGGTTCGTCGCGCCCGGTCCCGAGGTGGCCATGCAGACGCCGGGGTCGCCGCGGACGATGCCGTAGGCGTCGGCCGCGTGGACTGCTCCCTCGTGAGCCATTGTCACGTGGTGGATCGACGACGCCGAGAGCGCGTCGTAGACGGGCATGATCGCCCCGCCCTGCACGCCGAAGGCCGTCTCGACGCCGGCGGCTTCAAGGGCGGCGATAACCGCGTTCGCCCCCGTCCCCGGAGACCTCGTGGCTGCCTCCGCTCGCGCCGCGGCGGCGTCGGCGGTGGGCTCGTCGGTCGGTTCGGCGTCCGCCTCGTCGGGTCGCTCCGCTCGGTCGGTTCGCCCCCGCCGTCGCCCTCGTCGGGCTCGGCGTCGGGGGTCGCTGGCTCGGTCATCGTCGGTCTCCTCCATCCGTGTGTGTCATTCGTTCGCGGTCGGTGATCGCTGGTCGCTGGTCATCTGGTGTCGATACGCGCGTCGGGGGTGGGTGATGTGGGGGCGCTTACGATACCCGCGGTCCCGGCGAGAAGGGCGACGACACGCTCGGCGGGCGCCGGGCGAACGGCGGCCGTCGTGGAACGGGTCGTCATCTCGCACATGGCTACCGGTCGGATCCGTATAACCGTGGCGCGGGTGGCAACGATTGCGGCGCCTCCTGCCCGCTCGTGGGCGGGGAGAGCGCACCGCCGCCCTCAGATCCGAGCCTCCCGCTCGCGCTCCTCTTCGCCGTCGTCCTCCATCTCGGCGACGCCCTCCTCGCGGGCGAACTGGCGAACGTCGGACATGGTGACGCGGCCCTCGGCGCCGGCGTCTTTCACCCGGCGGGTGATGGTGCGCACCTGCGACTCCGTCGGGTCGAACCCGGCGTCGGTCAGTCGTTGGCGGACCGAGTGGGTGCCGGTGTGTTTGCCCATCACCAGCTCGCGGGTCGCGCCGACCATCTCCGGGGTCATGACCCCCGGCTCGAACGTGTCGCTGTTCTCGATGACGCCGGCGGCGTGGATGCCGGACTCGTGGCTGAAGGCGTTGCGCCCGACCACGGGCTTGTTCGGCGGCACCTCGATGTCGCTGGCCTGCTCGACCATCCGCGACACTTCGGTGATCCGGGTCGTGTCGATGCCGGTGTCGGCGTCGTACAGCGACTCGGCGGCCATGACGACCTCCTCGAGGGCGGCGTTGCCCGCGCGCTCGCCGATGCCGTTGACCGACACCTGCATCTGGTGGGCGCCAGCCTCGACGCCGGCCAGCGCGTTCGCGCCCGCCAGCCCGAAGTCGTCGTGGGTGTGGACGTCGATGCCGGCGTCCGTGTGCTCGGCGACGACCTCGATCAGGTCGCCGAAGCGGCGCGGCGTCGCCACGCCGCAGGTGTCGGGGATGTTGATCCAGTCGACGCCGACCTCGTCGACGGCCTCGATGACCTCGACCAGGAACGACTCCTGGGTCCGGGTGGCGTCCATCGGCGAGAACATGACCTCGGCGCCGGACTCCTTGGCCATCTCGACGGCCTCGACCGCCCGCTGTTTCACCTCCTCGCGGGTGGCGTGCATCGAGTCTTCGATCTGCACGTCGCTCGTGGAGACGAAGGTGTGGATCATCCCGACCCCCGAGTCGATGGCGGCCTGAATGTCCTTCTCGACCACGCGGGCGAGCCCGCAGACGGTCGTGTCGGTCGACTCCGCGATGTCTTTGACGGCCTCGAACTCCGCGTCGGAGTTGACCGGGAAGCCCGCCTCGATGACGGACACGCCCAGCTCGTCGAGCGCCGCGGCTATCTCACGTTTCTCCTCGTAGTCGAACGACGTGCGCGGCGACTGCTCGCCGTCGCGGAGCGTCGTGTCGAAGATTCGGACAGAATCGAACTCGTCAGTTGCACTCAGTGTGCCCTGGAAGAACTCGTTCCGCCGGACTGGTTACCGACGAGTCCTGATTATGGGACATCATCCCATGGGAGAGCAGAACTGATTGTAAAGCGTTGTGGTCGGACAGGTCGACGCCGCCGCAGAGATCCATCACGAACGTTCGATCTACCGTAAAATCGAATGACTTCGCCGACTACCCGTTGAATACGATTCTTAGTATTTCCTAATATGCATGATATTGACGGATGCGGGGTGGGCATCATCCGGCCGACCGCGGGTGCGAGGCGATCGCCGGTCCGTCGGGGTCAGACGGGCGTCCGACCGTGGACCGAACCCTTTTGAAAGCACACGCCGTGAGCGGCGATATGACCGATTTCGGGCTCGACCTCCGCGACGCCGAGGAGATGATCGAGTCGGAGGGGACCGTGGGGGACGTGATCTTAGGGGTGCTCGACGGGGAGACCGAACCCGAGCACTGGGTGCGCAACGTGGAGTACGGGAACGTGCTCGTGCTCGCCGTCGAGGGCGATCTGAACGAGCGGGCCGGCGGCTTCGCGCGAGAGGTGAAGGATATGGGCGGGGAATTGACCCACTTCCGAGGCTTCCTCATCGTCTCCCCGCCGGGCGTCGACGTCGACACCGAGAAACTGAGCTGAGCGTCGGCGGGTTCGACCCGGCACGACGTGGCGGGACGGGCGTCGGAGAGTTCCAGCAGCTACCCCGAGAAGCGATCGGTCTCGGCGCCGCAATCGGCACATCGGAGGACGTACTCCTCCACCTCGGGGTTCGCGCTCGATCCGACGCCCTCGGTCTTATTCCTCATCGGTCGGTTCGAGTGGGACTCGCTCTACCTCGATGTCTTCGTAGTCTCTCTCAGAGGAGAGTACGTCCATCCCTCGCGTTTCCGCAGTCGCTGCGTGGAACGCGTCGAACGGTGTCATCCCCTCGTCGTAATAGTTGACTGCTTTCAGAACTACCTGTTTCTCTTTCTCGTCCTGCACTGGAACGAGTTCGAGCAGATTCGCCACGAGCGGTACGTAGTCGAACTCGTAGCGTTCTCGGGCGAGAAGGAGTTCGAGGTAGGAGAACGCCGATGTTTCGACCTCGTATTCCCCGAGTGCTTCCTCAGCGGACCCCTGCAGCCAGTCGGAGTCCTTGGCGAGTGCGAGCAAGAAGTCCGTCTCGACGTACACCGTCATCTATCGGCGTCCTCCTCTCCGGCGTCTGCCATTGCTTCTTCTTCGATGTCTTCTCGAATGTCCTCGACTGGTGCATCACGAAGGTCGCCCGCCGCCTCGCGGACGGCGGCGAGTGGATCGTCTGCGACCGGAATCAACTCGATTCTGTCCTCGTACATCACGAGATGATACTTCTGGCCGTACTTCTCGCGGACCTCTTTCGGGATGTACAGCCGTCCCTGCCCATCGGTCTCTGTTGACATAGAAGCATATAGTCTACCACAGTCAAAGATTCTTACCATCAAATTCTGTTTGGTGGTTCTATATGGCGACTCTATGAGAGCCAGCTATGTACTGCATGCAAACCCCGGGAAAATCGGAAGGGGCCGGTGCATTGGTTGGCTCGCTACAACTTGAAGACTCCCTCATGACACCGATAACCGTCCGACAGAAAAGGATCGAATGACAACGAGAACCGATGATCGAACGCATTTGGCACGGATGGACGACCCCGGAAAACGCGGATGAGTATGAGCGGCTTCTGAGAGAAGAGATAATCCCGAGCTTTGACGACAAAGAAATCGATGGGTATCGTGGGTTTCGATTGTTGCGTCGCTCACGCCCGGAGGAAGTCGAATTCGTCACGATCATGAGGTTCAGATCGATTGAATCGGTGAAGCAATTCGCAGGGGAGGATTACGAGACTGCTCACGTACCTCAGGAGGCGCGTGATGTACTCATAAGATTCGACGATCATGCACAGCACTACGAATTGCGAGAGCAATTAGACTACTGGATTGAGACGACTCACCGGCGCCTCCATGAAAGTGAGACACCAGCGAGACGGTGACATGAAATCTCACCACAACCACGATCAACTCGGTGAATGTCACCAGAACGGAACTCCCCAGAACTATTTACACGCGCACACGTGCTCAGTGGCTGTTCCACACCGATCAGAGTGCGAGAACTTGCCTCGCCATGCGGTGTACCTTCCATGAGTACAGAGGATTTACTCGGTGGGTTCGACGAACTGCTGGGTTCCCTTTCGGACGAGATACGGAACGCGTTTCGAGACGGCGAGGCCGAATTTCGTCTTCCAGTCGGCGTAGATAACCGGCCCCCTCGATTCGATCTTCCCAGTAGCTTGCGGCCGACGGTTTTCGGGTCACTCAGCAGGGATTCCGGATAGCCGAGTTCGGCCGTGGAGCGCGTGTTCGAGAGCGGCGGGTGCATCACTGTACACGTGACATTCTCATGTTGCAGTTCCAGCCGCAGCGATCGCACGAGCGCTTCGATAGCGCCTTTCGTCGATGCATAGCCGGAGAGTCCGGGATGGCCGACGAGGCCTGCCCCGGAACTCACGTTATGGATGAGTCCTTCCCCCCGTTCCCGCATATGCGGCAGGATCGCGTGGATCAGCCGGACATAGCCGAAGTAGTTCACCTCGAACTCCCGTTTTGTGTCGGCGAGCGTCTGGTCCTCGAAGAGGTCGAAGTTGAATATTCCAGCATTGTTGACGAGGATGTCGATCGGTCCCCATTCGCTCACGACCTCCCCGATCGCTGTCTCGACGTCCTCATCTACGGTCACATCACAGTCGATAAAACGCACCAATTCAGGGTGGCTGTTTTGGAGAGGTTCGATGTGCTCTCCGTTGATATCGAGTCCAGCAACTCGGTAGCCGTCCTCGACGAGCGAGGTGAGAAGATGATAGCCGATCCCCTCGTTTGCCCCGGTGATTACGACAGTACGGTGTCGTTTTGTCCAGTCCATAACACAAAAATTCGCGTGTAACACGTATCAACGTCGTGGTTGGGCACTATCACGCGAAATCTGGCCAGATCGTTCCAGAGATCAGTCACCGAGTTGTAGGAACAGTTACGATCAATTCGCAGATTCACTCAGCGGCTGTTCCACTCTAGATTAGACCGTAAGAATCCCCCTCCATATGGCGGGTAGCTTCGCTACGTACAGAGGGTGTAGTCAGCACGGGGTGATCTCGGTCGGGACACGGTTGCGGGATATCGCTCAGTTCACTTACGTTTCGCCGGTTCGACACATTCGAGATGATGGAACCCCAACGGGCGCCGAATGGAGTCTATCGTTGAGACTCTCGAACCCAATGTTCCCTCCCGCGTGAGAACGCGGCTCGGTCCGTTGATCACCCGACTCGGCCGAGCTCTCGGACAGCCCGAGTATCGCCTTCGTGATACCGAATATGTCGGCACCGTTCAACAGCCGCTGGACGAGTTCACAGAAACACTCCGGAAACACGGGTTCGAGTGGGACCCACTGGCGTGGTATCATCAGCCGTCAGTTGGGTCGGAGCCAAACGGGAGCTGGACGTATCGGCGGACCGTGCTGGCCGACAGACAGATCCACGTCATCCTCATCGCCCACTCCCCGGAGTATATCGACGTGTTCGCCCACGAGGAATACAGCTGGCTGCGACACCCGATCAAACACTTCCGGCAGGTCGGAATCAAGCGGAAAGTCGGTCGGAGGAAAATGCGGAACTGGATCGAGAGCCACGGCATAGAAGTCGATGTCAACTCACGTCGCCGGCGACGGGTCACACAGGCGGTAAAAGACCTCTGCACGCATCTCCGGTCAATTATCCGGTAGTGTGGATTCGATCCATATCTTCGAAGAGCATCGGCGAACTACGCCGCACTTGGTGTTCTTCGGAAGTTGCTCTCGGTGGCTTGCTATTCGTCGTCGCCGGGTCACCAAAAGGGGATTTGCGCCGGATATTCAGCATGGCTCTATGAACAACATGTCGAACTGGAAGAGCGTTCAGCGGTAACGGCTAGTTCATCGAGAATCGGGTCCGACCAATAGGGTTCAACAAGGCTTCTCACTCATCGTGAGAAATCCGGCACTTCGGTGAGATTTCACCTCACCCGAGATCTTGCTGCATAGACGAATAGCAACGAGACTGAGACCGCCAGAACTACTGACGCCCGAACAGCGACGCGCCGATCGTCACGTCCAACTCGCGTTTCGCGCGTGTCGGGTTCGGCGTGTTCGCCACGTCCCCGGTCACGAGGTGCCGGTAATCGCCCTCGGCCGGCTCGGTGGGTCCGGCGACGCCGCCTTCGTCGGCGTCGGACCAGACCGGATCTCCGTCACGGCTCCTCCTCTGCCGTGTCCGTACTCTCGTCGTCGGGCAGCAACACGAGGTGGTGGCCGTCCGGGTCGTACAGCTCGACCGACCCATCGGGCGCCTCTTGGACTGTCACCGAAGGGAGGTCGCCGTAGGCGTGCTCCGCGACGGCCGCGGGCTCGCGTACCCGGAACGCCAGGTCGACGTGGACGCCACCACGGGCGCCCGCCAGTCCCAGCTGGGGCTCCCACAGTTCCACGTCGAACTGTCGGTCGGCGCCGGCGGGGCCGCGCATCCGGATCCGTCGCCGCCCGTCGCCGCGGTCGACCGCCGAAAACCCGAGTGCCGACCAGCAGTCGCTCGCGAGGTCGACGTTCGCCACCTCCAGCACCACCTCGAACACGCCGACGAGACCGGTTCCGGTCCCGTCGGGGGCCGTCCCGCCGATCTCCGGGGCGTGGCCGTCGTCGTCCTCGAGATATAGCGAGCGAAAGGTGCCGAAATCAATTTCGGGCGCGTCGGGGAAGCGAGCGCGCCAAGCGGGGTACTCGCGGGCGGGCGTCTCGAACGCGAAGTGCGTGTGGAGGCCGCCGCGCGGGACCGAGTCGGGCCGACGGAGCACGAACTCGGTGCCGCCGACGTCGAAGGCACACTCGGTAGCGGTTCGACGGGTCGGAACTAGACCGAACGTGTCGGCGTACCACGTCGCCGCGCGCCCGAGGTCGGACACCTCCAGCGCGAGCGACGCGAGCGCCGGGCGCGGCTGCGTCGCCGCGGGTCGCGTCGTCATCTCGTCCACCCTTCCGGCGGCACCCCACTTAAGCCCGCGGCGCCCGTTTCGTCTTCCGATGGCGATGAAAGGTTCCGGCGACGCCGACCTCACCGTGATCGACGAGTTCACCGACGGCGTTGGGTGGATCGCCTATCCCGACGAGACGATGGAGCGCGCGAGCCACGCCCTGTCCGTCGACGGTGACGTGTGGGTACTGGATCCGGTGGACGCCGACGGTGTCGACGACCTCCTGGCTGATCTGGAGGGGGAAGTCACCGGGGTAGTGGTCTGTCTCGATCGCCACAAGCGCGACGCGGCGGCGATCGCGACCCGCCACGACGTGCCCGTGTACGTGCCCGATTGGATGACTGGTGTCGCCACGAAGCTCGACGCGCCCGTCGAGCGGTTTGGACGCCAACTCGGCGGGTTGCAGGCGATCACGATCCGCGATTCGTCGATCCCGCCGTGGCAGGAGGTCGGGTTGTACGACGAGGACGGCGGCACGCTGTACGTCCCCGAGTCCGTCGGGGCCTCCTCGTACATGCGCACGGGGGCCGAGACCCTCGGTGTTCACCCGATGCTCCGGCTGTTCCCGCCGCGGCGCGCGCTGTCCGGGCTGGACCCCGAGCGGGTGCTGTGTGGACACGGCGCCGGCGTCATGGAGGACGCCGGACGCGAGCTCGCGGCCGCGCTCGACAGTTCGCGCGGAAACGCGCCGGGACTGTACGCGAAGGCCATCGGGCAGTTCCTCGGGTGAGCGCCCCGTCGTGATCCCCCCAACCGGCGGCGGCCCCGGCGGCGACGGTCCCGCCGACGCGACGACGGACGGATCGGTTGGAATGGACGCCACTCCCAGCCGTGAGGATCCCGCGCCAGTGTACATCACCGCCGACCTGCTCTCGCTGCTGGTCGAACGTGCGGCCGACGCCGACCCCAAAGCCGAGAACGTCGTCCTCGACGCGACGCCCGGAGGCGAGTTGGTCGACAGACCTGCGGATCTGGATCCGTCGACGCCGGTTCTCACGCACTTCTACTTCCCGGCGGCCGCCGGGTCCGTCTCGGCTGTGTTCGGGATGGATCTGGGTCGACCTGCGGGCCGTGCACGCTTTCTCTCGCATCCCGACGGCGACCGCCGGCTCACCGAGGAGGACGACCTCGCGGCCGCGGTGCTGGTGGCGGTGCCGCCGTACGATTCCGAGAACGTGACCGCGTACGACCGCCGGGGGCGTCGGCGGGAACTGGTCGTCGTCGACGCGCACCCGCCTGAGGAGCGGGTCGAGGACTGAGTCGTGATAAGTGAGAGTCGGCTGCGTCCCTACTCTAAATAGCCGAGGTCGCGGAGTTGCTCGGTGATCTCCTCGAACTGTGCCTCCGAGAGCGACCCCTGTTTCTGGTGTTGGATCACGATGCTTCGGAGGAGAAAGCGCACGAGATCGGAGGTCGACGAGAAGCTCGTCCCCTCGAGCGTCTCCTCGACGCGCTCGGCGAGGTCCTTCGGGATGGAGACGGTGGTGTAGTCGGTCATGGCTCGGGGAACGGGCGCGCGACCGATAAGCGCGACGGAGCCGCCGCCGGCGACACGCCGTCTGCGTCGTGCGAGCCACCGACTCCTGCGTCGCGTCCGTGGGCCCGTCCGCTTTAGTCCCCGGGGCGGCAACTCGGCGTAATGGCAGCCAGACCGCCGCAGGGGGACACGAGCGAGCCCGAGTCGATCGAGTTCGGCATCGCGGCGTTGGACGCCCGCCTCGACCGAGCGGGCGTGCGGTTCCCGGCGACGACCGAGGAGCTGATCGCGTCGATGCGGAACACGAGCGTCCCCTACGACGCCGCGGGAAACACGCTCGATCTGGCGGAGGTGCTCCGCGAGCTCCCGGAGGAACGGTTCGAGACCGAGCGCGACCTGCTCAATCGTCTCCATCCGATCTTCGAGGACCGGCGGCGCAGCGGCGCGGGGTCACTGCTCGGGCGGGTTCGCGCACTCTTACCGTTCTGACCATATCCGATCAGGTCCGGTTTCCATCATCCGAGTGTCTACTCCGAACGGTCGAACACTATCGGCCGGCCCTCTTGTCCCGAATCGGACTCGCTCGCTCCTGTTGTCCGAAAGGGGGTATCGAAGCCACACCGGACGTCCGGCGGCGTTCACAGCAGCGATGGACCTCCGGAAAGAGTCGTATCAATAGACGAGTGGCAGACTGTGGGTGCCTGCGGCCGAGGTGATCAGCGTGTAGCCGCAAGCAGTGCCTCGAAGAAGCGCTGCCGGGGGACATCATCACAGCACAGGAGCGGTCACACCTGGTCGCAGTCTACGGGTTTTCATCAGCACCGTTGGGAGTCCTGTATCGAGTGAGTTGTCGTGTCATCCCGTATTTTCTTGCTCCGCGCGGTATCGGCCGATAGACGCCATGTAGTGAGCGATCGTGGCCGACGATCGTACCCGAACCGAGAACGCCACAATCACCCACACACTTGTTCAAACGCCTGTTACCGGGGAGCTGAATCGATTGTGAAGGTACGCTGACCGCGGTAGAGGTTCCTTCGACGTTGCTCGAACCTGCGCTTCTGTGATTCTGAGCGAGGGGGGCTACCCTCGGGCAACAGTCTACTCGTCCTCCGGATCTAGTGAGGCAGCACTACACAGGAGAGGCTATTGCTCGGGGGGGCCCACACATCCCTCGTCTTTCGTAGGTGTCACCCCTTTTTCGGTGGCTTCCTCGCTACTCGTGTCCGCTCCGGCCGGCATCTCCCGTTCGAGCGCCTCGACTCGGTCGAGTGTCTCGCCGTGGAGCGTGACAAGCAGGTCCGAGAGCACGCCGAAGATGAGCAGTTGCACGCCGAGGATGACCCCGACGCCCGCGACGATCGCGAGGACGTTGTGGGAGATCCCGTTTGCGAACCAGTCATAGGCGACGTACGCGGCGACGAGTCCGCCCGCGAGCCCGGAGGCCACGCCCGCGCTCCCGAAGTAGAACAGCGGGTTCGAGGTCTTCGCCTGCCGGTAGATCGCCATCAGGATGATCCCCCCGTCGCGCACCGGGTGGAGGTTCGTGTTCGAGCCGTCCGGACGCGGGAGGTACGTGATCGGGACGACGGTCGTGCGGACGCCGTGGCGCGCGCACTCGACGGCCAGTTCCGTCTCGATACCGAAGCCGTCCGCCGAGAGGCGGAGGCGCTTGAAAGAGTCGACGGTGAAGGCGCGGTATCCCGAGAGGATATCGCCGAAGT